>NZ_JAVCWI010000003.1:0-400094 GCF_030846215.1 Chryseobacterium sp. WLY505
CGTACTATCTGGCTTTGCTGAACGAAGTGCCCTTGCGATCGGAAATAAAAGTTATTTATCAATAACTTTGCGAGCATTGCGTTAAAACAATAGGTACAATCTGTGTACGCTGAAATGAGTGAGATTTTTAACGCTACCATCGCAAAGAAAGATGATTATCCTGAAAACATTTTGGTTCGCAAGGGCGTTTCACTAAGCGAAGTTCACACTATCAGCCTTTGCTGAACGAAGTGCCTGCGATCGGAAATAAAAAGCAGAAATAATTAAACTTTGCGAACAATGCGATAAAACAATAGGTACAATCTGTGTACGCTGAAATGAGTGAGATTTTTTAACGCTACGATCGCAAAGAAATATTACCATCCTGAAAACATTTTGGTTCGCAAGGGCGTTTCACTAAGCGAAGTACGTACTATCTGGCTTTGCTGAACGAAGTGCCCTTGCGATCGGAAATAAAAGTTATTTATCAATAACTTTGCGAGCATTGCGTTAAAACAATAGGTACAGAGAAATACCTTCATCATCCTTGTCAAGGTTTAAAACCTTGACAAGGATATTTAAAATCTTAAGGCTTTAATGAAGAGTACGCACTCAGATCGAATTTCAGAATATCCCCTACTCTTTTGAATTCATCATCTATAGTAGCATTTACGGTAATTCTTTCGTTAGAAACAGGATGATTGAAAATCAATTGATGGGCATGAAGTGTCATTTTATTGATCTCAAATGTTTGAAGCCACAATTTGTTTTGCTTGTTGCAGCCATGTTTCCGGCAACCTAAAATAGGATGGAGAATATGTTTAAAATGCTTTCTCAACTGATGAAATCTTCCGGTTTCAGGAATTGCTTCTACTAAAGAATATCTCGAAGTCTGGTGTTTTAAAAAAGGTAAATCTATTTCTGAAGTCTGCAAACGACGATAGTTTGTAACGGCGTTTTGTTTAACTTCATTTTCATTAACCAAATCATAATCAATGGTTTCTTCTTCTTTTGTCCAGCCCCGAAGAATGGCCAGATATTTTTTCTCCACTTCCCGTGATGCAAATTGCTCACTCATGGTTCTAAGGGTATCTTTATCTAAAGTAAACAGCAAAACGCCCGAAGTTTTTCGGTCTAAACGGTGTACAGGATACACTTTTTGCCCAATCTGCTTCTTCAACTCCTGAATAGCGTAGGTATCGGCTTCCCCCGCATAGAAAGATTTATGAACCAGTAATCCGCTGGGTTTGTTGATGGCAATAAGATACTCGTCGCGATAAAGAATTTCTAACATCCGGCAAAAGTAAAGATTTTCGACTGATATTATATGCTGCCTTCTTTGTAAACCTAACAGGTTTTCAAAACCTGTTAGGTTTAGACATTCCATTATCAATAGCCCCGATCTGAGAGAAAATCCCGCAGTGAGGCGGCGGCGCGAAGCAGAGCCGCCGAGCGAGGAATTGTAACGGAGAGCGGGTTCCCGGCTCCTTAAAAATTAAATTGTAAATATTTGTCTGTTTATGAATGCTTTTTTTATTGAATCTCATGATTTTGGATCCAAATTGCTATTTTTGCATTTCAGACGTAAAAAAATTATGGCAAAGCAAGAAGATGTTTTCAAGAAAGTGATTTCTCACGCTAAAGAATATGGTTTTATTTTCCCATCGAGTGAGATCTATGATGGTTTATCCGCTGTTTATGATTATGGACAGAACGGTGCCGAACTAAAAAATAATATCAAACAATATTGGTGGAAAGCTATGGTACAGCTTAACGAAAATATTGTCGGCATTGATTCGGCGATCCTTATGCACCCAACAACATGGAAGGCATCGGGCCACGTAGACGCTTTCAACGATCCATTGATTGATAATAAAGATTCCAAGAAACGTTTCAGAGCAGACGTTTTGGTGGAAGATTATTGTGCTAAAATTGAAGATAAAGAGAATAAAGAAATCGAAAAAGCAGCGAAAAGATTCGGTGATGCTTTCGATAAAGATCAGTTTGTGGCTACAAATCCAAAAATTCTGGAATACAGAGCCAAAAGAGAGGCTATTCTTTCAAGACTGGCAAAATCTCTGGAAAATGAAGACCTTGCTGATGTAAAAGCTTTGATTGAAGAGCTTGAAATTGCAGATCCTGATACAGGTTCTAAAAACTGGACGGAAGTAAGACAATTCAACCTGATGTTCGGAACAAAACTGGGAGCTTCTGCTGACAGTGCTATGGATCTTTATCTGAGACCTGAAACGGCTCAGGGTATTTTCGTTAACTTCTTAAACGTACAGAAAACTTCACGTCACAAGCTTCCTTTCGGTATTGCTCAGATTGGTAAGGCTTTCAGAAATGAGATTGTTGCAAGACAGTTTATTTTCAGAATGCGTGAATTTGAACAGATGGAAATGCAGTTCTTTGTAGCTCCGGGAACAGAACTTGAATTCTACGAGCAGTGGAAACAAAAACGTCTGAACTGGCACAGAGCATTAGGTTTGGGAGATGAGAACTACAGATTCCACGATCACGAAAAGCTTGCTCACTATGCGAATGCTGCGGCTGATATTGAGTTTAACTTCCCATTCGGATTTAAAGAACTGGAAGGTATTCACTCAAGAACGGATTTCGACTTAAAAGCGCATGAAGAATTCTCAGGAAGAAAACTTCAGTTCTTTGATCCTGAGAGAAACGAAAACTATGTTCCTTATGTAGTGGAAACTTCTGTAGGTTTAGACAGATTATTCCTTTCCATATTCTCTCATTGTTTAAGAGACGAAACGTTAGAAGATGGTTCAGAAAGAACAGTTTTATCATTACCTCCGGCATTGGCACCAATTAAAGCAGCTATTCTTCCATTGATGAAGAAAGACGGTTTAGCAGAATATGCAGAAAAGATCTTCAATGATCTGAAATACGACTTCAACTTGTTCTACGAGGAGAAAGATGCGATCGGAAAGCGTTACAGAAGACAGGATGCCATTGGTACTCCATACTGTATCACTGTGGATCATGACTCTTTAGTGGAACACACCGTAACCATCAGAGACAGAGACACGATGCAGCAGGAAAGAGTTCCTGTTTCAGAGTTGAGAAGAATCATTGATGAGAAAACAAACTTCAGAAATTTACTTTCTCAATTATAGTTTAAAAGCCCTGTTTTTCAGGGCTTTTTTATTTTTCATACATTCCGGATCAACCTACCACAAAAATGATTATTTTTAGCGGACTAAAAAACTAAACTAATAATAACCATGAAAAAACTGATGCTTTCATCACTGGCTGTGGCAGTGCTCTCAGGCTGTGTATCTAATGATAATCCGGCCGACCACAGAGACAACAGCAATAATTCTCATAACAATAATAACGGTCCTCTTCACCTCTTAAAAAAAGCAACTGACGTCAATCCGGGAGGTCAGCCCTATGTGGTTGAGTTCAAATATAATGGCGATAAACTTGTAGAAACTTATAATGCTCTGGATGATGATAGAGTTGTTTATACTTACAGTGGAGATTATATTGCTAAAACAGAAGAGTTCATTGGGGGCACACTGGTTCTGATGAGAGAATTCACTTATTCTAATGGAAGGCTTTCAACGGAGAAAATTACTGATAAAGAGCAAGGAACGCTTATCTATACCAAAATCTATCAGTATCTCAGTGATACCCATGTTCAGTTTGATGAGTATAAAAGCGGAACTTATAATCCTACGACAGGAACATATTCCAATCTTGTATTTGCACAGGTGGATGTTAATTTAACGAATGCAGGAAATGTGGCTTCAGCCAAATATACTTATAACGGAGTTACCTACAATATTACGAATACTTATGACACTTTCAATAATCCTATGAAAGGGATTAAAGGTTTTGTAAAGATCAATTTATTTGATGTGAGTGATGGTCAGATAGGTTATAATAATCTATTGAATCAAACCGAGAGTTATTCAGGTTCATCCAATGGAACCAACAAAATCACTGCAGTTTACACGCTTAACGGAGATAACTATCCTACCAAAGCTGTTACTACTTATGAAAGTTCAGGTTATGGAACAAGTACTCATAACTGGCTTTATGAATACTATTAATTATTTTATACTTTAGATAGCAAGTCCTGGAATTATTTTCAGGGCTTTTTTATTTTTCGCAACATATGGGTTAATTGATTACTTTTATCCCTCAAATTTTAACCATGAAAAAAATAACGCTGATGATGTTTGGGCTGATCCAGACATTTGCTTTTTCCCAAACTCAGGACCTGACAACACTCGCTGCAGGCGATCACGTAGGAATGAATGCTCTATTTGATGATAAAGATAATTTGTACGGCTACGTTTCTCTATACTCTTACGGTAAATCCGGTGATAAGACCAAGAAGTTTGAGTATGTTATCCTCGATAAAAACCTCAACCCTGTTGCCAATAAAGAGTTTGAGGGAGATATCACGGCTGCTTCTTATTTGGGATATGTTGATTTTAAAGGTCAGATTATTTTAAAGCCTTCCATGATGGATTATTCTCTTGTGAAGAGCAAAGAAATCTTTACTCCGGTTTCTATGGTAATCGATCCGAAAACCAACTCTATTACCCGAAAAATATATTATGATTATCTGGAAAACGGTACTTTCAAAGAGATCAACGAACCGAAGAGCTGGAAAGAACAACGTAAGGAAAACCGTGATGAGAAAAAAGAGAAAGGCTACAACTACGTTTCTGCGGTAGGAGAACTGAAAGAAGGTGGTTATTTTGCTGTTGAATACAAAGATTATGGGAAGTATGAAAACAGCAACAGCCTCATGAGGTTTGATGACAACAAAAAGGAAATCTGGAGATACAAATACAACACTGACGGAAGTAAAAAACTGTACACGACTTTATCCGTTCTGGAAAGAGACGAAAATTATATGTACTGTATCCTGAAGAAAGTGAATGACAAACAGAAGACCTTCAATCTGATGGTTCTTGACATGAAAACCGGAAAAGAAACATCCAACAAACCGATTACCGGATTATCTGATGATACAATAGACAATATTGAATCCTTCTACTCCAATTACAGAAAGCTTGATAATGATAAAACTTTTGATGATAAAATAGTTCTGCTGGGAAGAAACTACGATGATTCAGAATCAGTAGGATTTGCAAGAATGATCCTCAACAAATCTGATTTTTCGGTAGATATGAAAGCGATCAATTATGAACCCAATATTTCTGCTTTTCTTCCCAAGGTCGACAAATATGGAATGGTAGAAAGCGGTTATATGCTTCAGGCCAAAGATATGTACTTTATGAACGATGGAAGTGTGGGTATTTTATCCGAAAAATACAAACCGGCAGGGCAATACAACGCTCCAAAGACTACAGATCTTGTGTATATCTACACGGATAAAGATTTTAAAGTGAAAAATGTTCAGGTTTTTGAAAAGGAAAAATCAAAATGGGTCAACAGCGATTATCTCTTCTCACAATACCTCAACGGCGGAAAAGACGTAGTGTTTTTCTATCGTGACTATCAAAAAGACGAAGTAACCAGGCAGAAAAGATGGAATTTGTTTATCAATACCATTATTGATGGAAAATTCAAACAGGAGATTATTCCAATTTCTGAAAAAGACAATTATGCAGTAACGCCATACGTTGGAAAAGAAGGATACATCCTGCTGCGGGAGTATAACGAGAAAGAAAAATTCAATAAGATCCGTTTGGAGAAATTAAATTATTAATACAAAAAGAACCCTGACTAAACATCAGGATTTTATTTTAGGTTTTTGGCTACAGCCAATAGAAAAATCAGTTTACCTTTGCTATCGACTCGCTGGCCTGATAAAAGTCTGCGATATTCTTTATTTCATCAAGGCTTAAGTTCCACATAAAGTTCAGAAACTGCTGGTAACTCTCGCTTTGATTTTTAGGTTCTATCCTGTCCAGATATCGGTTCAGGTTATAGTTTTTTCTTGCTTCATATATTTTGGAAAAGCATCTTCCCAACCAGCTTTTATAGTATTTTTCCTCCTCTTCATCCTGTAAAAACTGCATAGCAGCATAGATTCCCAGTCCATAATCTTCAGAATGGAAATAATTGGGTAAAATCTCCATCCTCGCTGTTTTCCTTAATGTTAAAAACAGATCTGAGGGTTTTTCCGAACCAGCAGGAGTTGTAAGCTCTGCAAAAGTCTTTTTAAGCACTTCTAGTCTTCTGGAAACTTCAGGATGAGAAGCAAGAGAATCTTTGTTCAGCTTTTCTTTATAGAAATTATAATTGTACAAAGAGAAATCTTCCTTCTTCATCCATTTTTCATTGAATGCCTGCCTGGGAAGATTAAATATTTTTTTATACGTTTCTACCTTCAATTCTCTTGGAGAGATCGTATCAAAATCCTGCAATCTCTGAAGAGCGTTGACAAATTCTGCTTTCTTGAAATCACTGTTTTTAAAGATGACGTACCCCAGAGAATCCGCCTGCATTTCGTTTTGCCTCCTTTCTATTCCTTTCTTGTAGGCCGTATTTTTAAAAATATCGAAAGCTTTTTGATTCTGGACCTGGCTTCTGCTTGTTGTAGTAGATTTTATATTCTGTACCAACACTTTATCCTGTCTATCCTGTTCGATAATTTTCAAAAAAGTCTTCAGGGAATGCTCCTCTATTTTATGTCCCAGCTCATGGGCAATCACCGCAGCAATCTGTTCCTCATTATTCAGCCAGCTGTAAAGCCCCATGTTGATCACAAAGGTTCCATCAGCAAGACAATAAGCATTGGGTGTGTTGTCTTTTGCAATCAGAATTTTCAGGTCCTGAGGAATGGTAGGATTATTCTTTTTAAGACGCAGAATCATAGATTGTATACTGGTTTCAAATTCAGATTTAAAGATAAAATCCTTATTCTTCACCTGCTTTTCAAAATCAGTTCCGAATTCTTTATAAATTTTGGATAATTCAGAACCTGTTTTCCCGGAATATTGGGACTTTAATCTCTTTACAGTTGCTTCATTATTTCCTTCAAAACTCTTTAAAAATGCTTTTCTCTGTATATAATCTGCGGTATCTATCGGTTTATAAATCTGGGCTATTCCCATGATTGAAAATAGGAAGTACCCCAATACAAAAAGTTTTCTGGTCATAGTTTTCTTCAATAAGAACAAAAATAACTTATTTGCTGCTTCATTTTAAATTTTATAACCAAATTATTATAAATTTGTTAAAGACCCATTCATGAAAAAATGAGAATACTAAAGTATATGATAGGTGGAGCTGTAGCAGGTGCAGCGGCGGCTTATTTTTTTGGATATGATTATTTATTTAGTGGTATTTCCAAAACCTACCTTAAAGGAAAGTCAAGCGCATACATCGACGACGGAGATCTTTTCCCCAGCAACCCTATTGCAACAGAAGAGCCAAGGCTCTGGGAAGAGGATGCTGACTACAACAAAGCAGACTTACCTAAATATTTAGTTGACAACTTAAAACATTCCAGAACAGCAGCTTTAGTGGTGATAAGGAATGGAAAAATTCTTCATGAACAATACTGGGGCGGCTATAACCAGCTATCCCAAACCAATTCTTTTTCTATGGCGAAGGCAGTTACTGTGATGCTTTTGGGAAAAGCACTGGAAGAAGGAATTATTCCAAGTATAAATGAAAAATTCTCCGATTTTTATTCTGAATTTAAAAACAAACCCTTCGGAAATCAGGTTACCCTTAAAAATTTAGCTCAAATGGAAGCCGGGCTTGACTGGAATGAAGACTACAACAATCCTTTTCTTCCCAATGCCAAAGCCTATTATGGAAAAAGCCTTGTAAAAGCTGTATTCACAAGAAAATTCAAAGAAGAACCGGGAGTCAGATTTGAATATCAGAGCGGTTCTACCCAACTGCTTGGTTTTGCTCTTCGAAAAGCACTGGATAAGCCATTGGCAACTTATTTATCAGAAAAGTTCTGGGCTCCTTTGGGAATGGAACAGAATGCTAAATGGACTACAGATAATCATGGTATGGAAAAAGCTTATTGCTGTATTCATTCCAATGCAAGAGATTTTGCCAGGCTGGGACAGTTATTTCTGGATGACGGAAAAGCCGGAAACCAGCAAATCCTTAATGCAGATTTCGTTGAGCAGATGAGAACTCCTACAGAAAAGTCTGAAAACATTTATGGAATGGGACTTTGGATTAATCATGACAACCCTATCAAACATTACTATTTCCTGGGATTACAGGGCCAATATATCATTATGGTTCCGGAGCATAATATGGTTATTGTAAAAACCGGAAGTTATTTCAACAACCCTAAAAATGACAGAGGAAGACCTGATCAGGTAAAATTCCTTGTTAATGAAATTGTACAATTATTCCAATAAAAACGATGGAGAAATACAGTCCAAAAATTGATGCCTATATTGAAAAATCACAGGATTTTGCGAAACCTATCCTGCATTACATTCGTGAAATCGTTCATGAATTCTGCCCTGATGCTGAAGAAACCATGAAGTGGAGCTTTCCGCATTTTATCTATAAAGGGAAAAATCTTTGTGCTATGGCTTCTTTCAAACAGCACTGTACTTTTGGATTCTGGCTGGAAAAGGAAATGAAAACCATGCAGGAGATCACTCAGGATATTGAGAAAAATTCGATGTTCAGTTTAGGAAAAATTACGCAGGTCGGAGATCTTCCTTCCAAACCTCAGCTGAAAAAAGCAATTAAAGAAGCGATGGAGCTTACGAATATGGGCGTTACCATGAAAAAAGCGGCACCTTCCAAAACAGAAATGGAAACTCCTGATTATTTTCAGGATGCATTAAATGCCCAGCCAAAAGCAAAAGATTTTTTTGAAAAAGCTTCACCCTCTTTCAGAAAAGAGTATATTGCATGGGTTTCCGAAGCTAAAACAGAAGCTACCAGAAATAAGAGACTGGAACAGTCTTTGGAATGGATTGCTGAAGGTAAAAGCCGCAACTGGAAGTACCAGAAAAAATAAAAAACACACACAATGAAGAAAAAAATTATTCTCTTTTTCTTCCTTATTATTTCAATTTTTACACTCGCTCAATCATTTGATTTTGAGGGACAATACAAGTATGCCCGCATACTTTCTTCTAAAAATCCTGACAGCTCAGAAATTATTCTGAATAAGATCATTGATTCTGCCCAGAGAAGAAACCACCAGGAATTTCTTGCAAAGGCTTATTATTTGAAGTCTTTCAACAGCTATTTAAAATCAGATGCTGAAAAAAGTCTTGATTTTGCAGATAAGGCGCTTAAAATAGCTACAAAAAGCAATTACAGCATTGGGAAGGCACTGGCGTACAGAATGCAGGGAACTCAGTATGCAAAGCTCGGATTGCTTAAAGAATCTTCTACAAGTCTTAGAAATGCGCTGGCAGAAGTAAAAACCAATAATACGGAAGAAGGACATGAACTGAAAGGCATGATCTTTAATTCTTTTTTGATTCTTCTCAATAAAGATCAGTATAAAGAGAAGGCGTTTTATTCTAAAAGTGCCATTCAGGAATTTCAGAAGCTAAAAAATACTGCCAGGCGAAATGAATTGCTGATTTCTGCTTACACCAATATGGGTTATAATTTATCTGAAGTAAAAAAATTCAGGGCAGCCAAATATTATTTTGCCAATGCTCTTTCATTAGTGGGAGAAAGTAATTATTATCTTCAGGCCAACATTCTTAATGATATCGGATTTTCTTTTTCAAAACAGAATAAACCAGACAGTGCAGTGCTGTACTTTCAGAAGTCTCTGGCCATTGTAGATCAGTATGGTTTCAACGAAAAAAAGATTGAGGTGACCAAGAACCTTGAAGAAGCATATGCCCAGCTCCACGACGATTCTAATACCGAAAAATATAAAATTGAAAACCTTACCTTAAAAGACAGCATTGCTTACAACAAAGCCATGGCCGTCAACAAAACTTTATCCAAAAAAGAGGAAAGCTTTCATCAACAGCTCAACAAAAGCCACAGCATTTCAAAAGGGCTTATTATTGTCTGTCTTACTCTGATTATTGTTTTAGGAGCCGTTATTTTCAATACCCTTCGACTGCGAAAAATACATAAAGAAGCAGTTGCTAAAATTTACAAAGATGGGATTTCACCTGTTGTTTATGAGGAAGATCCACAGGAAGCTTCTGAAGATATTCAGACAAAAAACACCTCTACCCCGATAGAAATAAAAATTTCGCCTGAAGTAGAGGAAAACATACTAAACGGATTAAGAATTTTTGAAGAAAACCTTGAGTTTAACAACAAAAACATCTCTCGTTACAATCTTGCAAACACGTTGAATATCAATACAAAATACCTTTCAACGGTTATTAAGAAACATAAAAAATTCAATTTCAATCAGTACATTAATCATCTAAGGATCAATTATATTATCACCCAGTTGAAAAACGAACCTCAATATAGAAAATATAAGATCAATCATCTTGCTGAAATCACGGGATATTCCTCTCACAGTGCCTTTTCTCTTGAGTTCAAAAAGATCACAGGGCTGCATCCTTCGGCTTTTATTAAAACCCTTGATGAGATCTCCTGATTACTGTTCTGCTATGGTCAGATTATTATAACCTCCCGTATTATTAAGCGAGAAATTCGCAACGTTTGAGTTATTTAAATTAAACCAGATGTAAGGCATTAGTCTCTGTCCTGCCGTCATATAGAATGAAGCGGTGCAGTTACTTCCGGCATCAATATTTCCGACACTGTTTGAGGACATGGTATTGGCGCATTTCACTGTATTGACAATATTGGTGGCAGCCAATCCTGCGGTATTATCATAAAGCTGCCAGATGGCTTCTATCTGAATAGGATTTAAAGGATCAGTAGTATAATTAATGGCCAGCGGAGCCAGATCCGTGGTGAAAGTGGCTACATAAATTCCGTTTCTGGGTGCTGTAAAAATACCCGTTCCGGCATTGAAAGTCGTGCCGGAGTTACTTTCAAAGGTTTTACTCCAGTCTACCAGATAATTACTCGCCCTGTTCTGCAAACCGGCAGTTACCGTTGGTGTGGCTGGGGTTGCAAGCTTCACGTTATTCGTTGTTTTAGCTGCAATCACAATTACTTTATTACTGGCAGGCTGTGCTGTCAGCAAAGGAAGCCATTCATTCCCGTTGGAATATTCCACTCCGTTGTTGTATCGTACTGCTCCTTCATCTGCTGCAACAGCTGTTAAAGTAGAAGTTCCAAAACCAATCGCTCCGTTTCCGGAATTTCTGGCGTCTACTTTTACGGCCGGGCTCAAAGTTCCTACTCCTAGTTTGCCTGCATTATTTACAAGAATATCATTAGCCTGCTGAGCTGGAGTAAATATTGATCCGGAAGAAGGATTATCTTTCTGCCCGTCAATATGTAAAATGCCTTGCGGGTTTGGAGTATTGATTCCAATTTGTGAAAATGCACACTGGAAACTTAAAGTCATTAAAATCAGTAAACAATTCTTTTTCATCATGTATCTTTTTATAATCCGAAAATACTTAAAGAAGTTAGCGTAGAATCTGTGTCCAGTGTTTTTGAACTTCCCAGTTTCTGATTCAGGCTTACGGTAATATTATCTCCCTGATTCAGGTTAAAAATCCCGGAACAGTTTCCTGCAACACGATTTCCGATGGTGTTGCTTCCAGGGTAACTTCCTACACATTTGAATACCTTATTGGTTGAAGAAGAGGCTGAATTAGTCTGGATAAGCGTTTCATACCTTGAATCATTTGTAATGCTTCCGGAAGCCAGTGAAAAGGTAAATGACACGATATACACCCCCGTTTTTGAAGCGGTAAAAGTTCCTGTAGCTGCATTAAAACTGCTATTCACATCTGTTTTCTTAGTCCAGTCGGTAATCGTAGACTGCACTCCATCGCTAAAGTTTTGTGTAGAAGCATTTTCAGCATCCACAAAATCATTGGGAGCTTTATGAGCCAATGCAACCCAAGTTGTTCCGTTAGAATAGCTCAGATCCTGAGTTCCGGAATTATACCTCATCGCTCCGGCCTTTGCAGCAGAAGCAGCCTGTGAAGTTCCTCCGATTCCTATTGCATTTAAACGTTCTCCTGATCTCAGGTCAAACCTTGTTTTGGGAGATTTTGTTCCTATCCCTACATTTCCAGATTGGGTAATGACAACATCATCGTAGTAGCTGGAAGGTATAGAAACAGTGGTATTTTTTTGCCCGTCTATATGTACAGTTGCTTCCGGAGAAGACATATTGATTCCTATCTGTGCTTTCATTCCTATGCCACAGCAAATGACCAAAGCCAGTCCTAATATTTTTCTCATATTCAAATGTGTTATTGTTCTAAAATAGAAAGATTTACAAAGCCATATTCATTGCTTGCAGAAGATGTATCTGTTCTCAGGCTCAGGTTTCCGTTATAAACAGACTGATAGATATAGGGTTGAAGCGTATCTCCTTTATTCAGCTGAACTCCGGCAACACACGATCCCGCCACCTGTGCCTGTTTTGAAATATTCGAGTAAGATTTCACGCATTTCTTTACCGTAGTGTTTCCATTCACAACATATCTTGCTTCTGAAAAATAGCCTGAAACGATAGGGATTCTTACAAAGTCATAGGTAAAAGAAATAAGATACACTCCGGTTCTTGGCGCTGTAAAAACACCTGTTCCGGGAGTAAAATTCCCTGTTGGATCGGAAACTTCCGTCCATCCCGCAACACCTGTAGAAACCTGATAGGGAATTTTTACGGCAAAGTTGGCTGCCTGAAGATTGGCAACAACTACCGCTTTGGTAGGGGAAGAAATAAGGTCCTGCCATATCACACCATCAGAATACTGCATTTTTCCACCATTCAGCGGATTATATCTTACAGCACCTCCACCTGCCGCTGAGGCGGTCTGGCTGGTCTCTCCTATTCCGATTGAGTTGTCTGAATTTGATGCTGAACGGGTGTCTATTTTAGCAGCTGGCGTTAAGGTTCCAATCCCTATTTCTCCGGCAGAAGTGACAGCAACATCATTGGCTATTTGGATAGAAGATGGAGCTCCGGATGAGGGATTATCTTTTGCTCCATCTACATGGAAAGTGGTTTGAGGGTTTGATGTATTAATACCTACCTGCGCTTTTGAATAACTTATCGAGAAGCACAAAGGAAACAGTATTCCCTTCATCAAAATACTTAGATTTTTCATGTAATTTGTGGTTTTAACGTGTACAATTCTTGGCCAAAGATAAATGTAAAAGCAGATCTCCTGCAATAGCCCCACATTCACCACAAACACATAATCAATTGAAAAACAATAAAATAACACAATGTTTTACATTACCAAAATACGGAATTTTACTATTTAAAATAAAATCAAAACTTTATTTCAATAGAAATTTTTAAGGAATCTATGTTTTTTGAAGAAAAATATTATTTCAGAAAAAATTGAATGTCATTAATAAGTTCATCGTATGATCTATTATCTTCCGATTTCAATATTGCTCCTGTTTCAAGTTCCTCAATAATGATATCATAGCCATTGGTTTTATAATAGTCGTATGCTGAAATATAGATGAGAACATTACCCTTCTTCAGTCCTAAAGCTGTAGTATCTGCATCCCAATAATCCACAAATTCATACCCGGAAAGATCTTCCAGCGCAAATTTGTGTACTAAATTATTGATCTCAGGTATTTTATTTTCCATTCAATAAGAAATAATAAAAGGAGAAAAATAAGCAGAATTTTTGAATTAAAATAACGTCAATGAAATCTAAAATTGATATAAAAGATATTATGTTACTATCCGATGCCTTGGCAGCCCAATCTCATGTGTCTGTGGATAAGGTTTCCTATGAGTCATACTTACATCTTCCTTAATCTGTTGATGAATATCATATTGTCTTTCTCTATCATAAGAGTAACGCGGATCGGGAATCATCGGCATTTTTGCCATTTTATGGATGGTAATTGTGGGAAAATGATAATCTACTTCTACTGTTCCCAAAAGCAAATAGCATCCTCCTCCCTGAAAACCATATTGTTTCAGACTGTCCGGAAAATGTGCGGTATCAAAATAATCTCCATTTGCGTCAATCCAGGTTCCGAAATACATTTCTCCTTTCTTCGTTGGGACATGTTTTCTGGCAATCAGATAAGCCAACATTTTCACTTGTTTTTTATGAAACTTCAATAAATCTTTTACAAACACAGAACCTCTGTATCGGGTCTGTAACAAGTCGAAAGGGCTACATGAAACAGGAAAGCCAATGAGTTCAATTTCGTCAAAAGCATCTTCAAACGGTTCTCTTTTTAACTGCGGAAGTTTAAACTCCTGAACGGGTTCTTCAATCAGCATAAGCCCTCTTTGTTCCGGTTTAAAATTGACCAATAACAACCGGGCTTCAACCAAAAGCTCATTTTTAGGTTTCCCCGTAAACCTGAATGCTCCAATAAAAATTAAGATCTGGATTGTTTCAATACCGATCGGAATACGTTTAATAAAATCTTCCAGTGATTTATAATCCCCATTCTTTTCCCGTTCTTCCACAATTCCGTGGGCAATTTTTGTTTCTAATCCTTCCAAAAGCATTAATCCCAAAAAGATATCTTTCCCCTTTAACGTAGTCTGGAATTCACTTGAATTCACACAAGGAACCTGAACATTTCCGCCTGACATTTTTGCTTCATGGATATAGACTTCGGTGCGGTAAAATCCTCCCTGATTATTGATCACAGAAACCATAAACTCCAATGGATAATATACTTTCAGATAAAGACTTTGGTAACTTTCCACCGCATAAGAAGCCGAATGTGCTTTACAGAAGGAATAGCCGGCAAAAGACTCAATCTGACGAAAAGCCTCAGCAGTAAGCGCTTCAGAATGCCCCTGCTCTTGACAGGATTTAAAGAAGTTGACCTTTACTTCATTCAATTTTTCAATTGATCGCTCTTTTCCACTCATCGCACGACGCAGAATATCACCGTCAGCATGAGTAAGTCCTCCGAAATATTGTGCAATTTTAATTACATCTTCCTGATATACCATAATGCCATACGTTTCTTTTAGATTTTCCTCAAAAACAGAATGAAAATATTCAAACTGATCCGGATGATTATGCCTGAAAATGTATTCCCGCATCATACCACTTTGTGCTACTCCAGGTCTGATAATAGAAGAAGCAGCAACGAGGATTCTGTAATTGTCACATTGCAATCTTCTTAAAAGCCCACGCATGGCGGGAGATTCTATGTAAAAGCAGCCGATCGTTTTTCCTATTGCCAAATATTCATTGGCTTTTTCTTCATCTTTGGAAATGCTTGTATCACGAATGTCAACATCAATTCCTCTTGTTTTTTTAATAAGATCTACGGTATCCTTTATTGTTCCCAGACCTCTTTGAGACAGAATATCAAATTTCTCTAATTTAACATCTTCTGCCACATTCATATCAAATTGAACAATTGGAAATCCTTTCGGTGGCATTTCGAGGGCTGAATAGTTTGTAATAGGTTCTTCCGAGATTAAAATTCCGCAGGCATGCATACTCCTTTGATTGGGAAACCTTTCCATCAGCCTGACGTATGTATGGATCGTTTGTACGACAGAATTCGTTTCGTGAACTTCCATTGGCTTTTTCGTCAGTTCATCCAACTCATCTTTAGGCAGCCCAAAAGCTTTCCCAACCTCTCTGAATCTGGATTTATATTTGAATTCAACGTTTGTTCCACAAAAAGCAACGTGATCCTTCCCATATCTGTTAAAGATATATTCCAAAATTGTATCCCTGTTCTGCCAGCTCCAGTCGATATCAAAATCGGGAGGACTTTTCCTGTTAAGGTTGAGAAATCTTTCAAAATAAAGGTCAAGCTCCAAAGGACATATATCTGTAATACCGATACAATAACTGACAATGGAGTTGGCTCCGCTTCCACGTCCTACATGCATAAACCCCATTCTGTTACTGTATCTTACAATATCCCAGGTAATGAGGAAATAAGAGCAGAAGTTGAGTTCATCAATTACTTTCAGTTCTTTCTCTACTCTTATTTTTGCGATTTCATGATCTTTACCATAACGTTTTTCAAGTCCTAAATAAGCTAACCTTTTTAAAAGTTTAGCGTCAGAGTCTTTGGACTTAGTATAGTATTGTTTGTTCTTAACTTTTTCAAAATCAAATTCAAAACTGCAGGCTTCCAGCAAATTTCTGGTATTCTTTATCACCTCAGGATACCTTTGAAAAGTGCTGATGATTAAATCTTCGGATGTAAAATATTCCGATTTCCCGCAAATATCCTGTTCATTCAGTTTCGACAACAGGGTATTATTATCAATAGCCCTTAATATTTTATGAAGATTATATTCTTTTTTAGTGCTGAATGTAACCGGATGAAGAACCACCATTTTCGGAATCAACCTTTTAAATTCAGGACGGATCAATAGGTTCAGTTCTTCTTCCCGGATTCCAATACACTCATTATCTTTTAGCGTTAAAGGGATATTATCTATCGGATAAACAATAAAAACATTTTTAAATACAGGAGCTGTTTCAGAAAGTTCCCCTCCATAGCAATTGTGATCTGTCAACATTTTATTAACTTCACCAATCCCGGAGAACTCTTTTGCCACAGCAATATAAAGCAGCCTGTTTTCTTTTCTGACCTCAATTCCGGCAATAGGTTTAATTCCTGCCTTTTCACATTCTTTCTTGAAATCATAAATAGCAGTAATCGTATTGATATCTGTTAATACCAACTCTTTAATACCCAATGAATGTGCCTGCTGTACCAATTCTTCTACGGATAATGTTCCATAACGAAGGCTGTGGAAAGAATGACAATTAATAAACATGTTGAAAGATTTAAAATTATTTTCCGAAGTCAAAACCGGAGGCACGCCCTACCGCATCAGACCCGAAGCGGTTTTTGATATAATCCATTGTCTGGTATAGGCTCATCTGTTCTTCTGTATCTTCAAACAGATTCATCTGATGGTTGCCATGCACGAGTCCGGTAAAACGTAATCCTACCAATCTCAGTCTCATTCTTCTTGTATATACCTGGTTGAATAGTTCCAATGCCACTCTTGAAAGCGTATGATCAGCTGAAGTATAAGCTACCTTATGCTGTTTGGTTTCCGTATCGAAATTAGCATAGCGTATTTTTACGGCCACAGTTGAAGTAAGCCATTTTTCCTGTCTCAATTGATAAGCCAATTGCTCTGCCATTCCCGATATCAGCCGTTTTAATTCGATAATATCCATAGTATCATTGGTAAAAGTTCTCTCGGTTGAGATAGACTTTCTTTCAGAATAAGGAACAACAGGATTCTCATCAATTCCATTGGCTTTTTTCCAAAGTTCTTTTCCGTTGAGTCCGATCATTTGCTGCAGAACAAGTACCGGCATTTCAGATAAGGTATGAATGGTCCGGATTCCAATCCTTGACAACAACTGAAAGGTTTTATCTCCCACCATTGGAATTTTTTTGATGGATAAAGGATTTAAAAATGACTGCACTTCCAGCTCCTTGATTTCCATTCTCCCTACAGGTTTAGCTTCTCCGGTTCCAATTTTTGAAACAGTTTTATTGGTTGACAGCGCAAAACTTATCGGAAGTCCTGTTTCTTTGGTAATTGCCTCAGCAATTTCTTTGGTCCATTGATAACAGCCAAAAAACTTATCCATTCCCGATAAATCCAGATAAAATTCATCAATACTTGCTTTCTCCATCACCGGAACTTTTCCCTGTATAATTTCGGTTACAGTATGTGATAAATTGGAATACATTTCGTGATCGCCTCTAATGACTTTTGCATCAGGACAAAGTCTCAGCGCCATACGAATAGGCATTGCAGAGCGAACCCCAAATTTTCTGGCTTCATAAGAACATGAGGCTACTACTCCACGGTCTCCCCCTCCTATGATGAGAGGAATACCTTGAAGCTGCGAGTTATTACGCCTCTCGCAGGATACGAAAAATGTATCAAGGTCCATATGTACAATTGCACGATTCACGTTACAAATTTAGTTACGTTTTTAAACAAAATTCGTATTTTTGTTGTTACAATTTGTAACAATGTCAATTTTTTCAGATAACATACGCTTTTTAAGAGGTAAAAAAGAAAAAACTCAACAAGAGTTAGCGGATACTTTGAAACTTACCCGTTCCAGATACGTTTCTTATGAAGATGGCAGATCGGAGCCGCCTATCGAAATACTCATCAAAATCTCTAAGTTTTTCAATCTCAGTATTGACCTTCTTGTATCTGTTGACATCAGAAAGTACCCGTTGGAAGATATTCTGAAGCTTCCTGACAATCGGATTGTGTTACCTGTTGTTGTGGATCAACTAGGAAACAACAGTATCGAAATCGTCCCGCAGAAAGCATCAATGGGCTATTTATCCGGCTACAGTGATCCCGAATACATTGAAAGTCTGCAAAGAATCTCACTTCCTTTTTTAACCAACGGAAAATATAGAGCTTTTCCAGCTCAGGGAGACTCAATGCCTCCTTTTAAAGACGGCTCTTATATTATCGGAAAGTATCTTGAAAATATTGATGACCTGAAACCGAATAAAAGTTATGTTTTTGTGACTTTGAATGATGGTATTTCTTATAAAAGATTGATCTCCAGAAATAAGAAATCTATAACTGTTGCTGCTGACAACTCATTTTACCAACCTTATGATATTCCTTTGGGAGAAGTTGTAGAAATATGGCAATATGCCTCAGGAATTTTTCCTGAAGATTTTGATTCCACCAATTTTGAAAATTATAATTTTAAAGAGGTGTTCTCAGAGCTGAGAAATACTATTACGGAATTAGAAAATAAAGTTTTTAATACAAAAAATCAAACAAATGTAGTTGATTCTTAATGAATAAAATTACATAATACGACATGTTTTGTCGTATTAGCGCAATAATTTTGTTTTCAAAAACACAAATTATGGTATAGATTAAATCATTCTTAACCGTTCTTCCTCAAGGTCGAGCTGATAGAGCTGATGGCGGATAATTTCTTCGCTGACAGAAATATCTTTATTCAATTCTGAAAGAAACTGTCTCTGGCTTTCCAGCATTTCAAAAAAGATATCTTTGGTCTTTTCATTCATCCATTCAGTATTATTGTTCTGGATCTTTTCCTCCCATTGTTTCAGCATTCTTTCTAATCCTGCATGGTTGTTCAGTTCAGTTTCATGTTTGGTTTTAAGAAAATGATAAACATGCTGTTTCAGTTGATGTTTTATTTCTTCTCTGGCCTTTTTATCTTTCTCTTCATCTGTAAAATCATCAAATACATGCCCATATTTGATGAAGTAGGGCAAGGTAAGTCCCTGTACAAGTAATGTAAGAAGAATTACGACGAAAGTAATGAAGAGGATAAGATTTCTATTGGGAAAAGGAAGCCCGTTTTCAAGGGTAATCGGAATTGCCAATGCGGCAGCCAATGAGACAACACCTCTCATCCCCGTCCATCCAAGCATCAAAGGCATCAACAGGCGTCTTCTTGCAGAAGAAGCACGGGGAGCAACACTTGGCCGGAAGATCAATGTAGCCAACATCGCAGCATAAGAACTTATGATTCTGGCGGCAATCAGAATACCGGTTACTAATACTCCATATTGAATGGCTGTTCCTAAAGGAATACCTTCCCATCTCAGTCCGCCTACAATTTCAGGAAGTTCAAGCCCTATAATTAAGAAAACAATACCATTCAGGATAAATACGAAGCTCTGCCATACACTATAGCCCATAATACGGCTGGTACTATTGAGAAATATCAAGCGTTTACCTGACATATACAGACCTCCGCAAACAACGGCTAAAACTCCTGATGCATGAAATTGTTCTGCTATCCAATACATCAGATAAGGTTCAATAATCGTTAATGCAATATCTGAAGAGGCTTCTGTAGGAAGCCGTTTGTGAGCCTGTACAAAAAACCATGCGAGTACTAGCCCGATTCCTGATCCTCCAATCATCATCCATAAAAAATCCAGCGAAGCTTCCTGCCATACAAATTGTCCGGTTCCTACAGCAATCAAAGCAAAACGGAATATAATTAATGAAGAAGCATCATTCAATAAACTTTCTCCCTCCAGAATAGCAGAGGTAGTGGAGGGTATTTTTACAAATTTCATGATCGCTCCTGTACTCACTGCATCAGGTGGGGAAACGATACCACCCAGCAAAAACCCAAGGGCCAGTGTAAATCCGGGAATAAAGTAATTGGCCGTTACTGCCACTGCCAGCGCTGTAAAAAAGACAACTAAAAAGGCAAAGCTTCCGATAATACGCCACCATCGTTTCATTTCTTTAAAGGAAATTGACCATGCGGCCTCAAATAAAAGGGGAGGTAAAAAAATAAAAAAGATAAGATCCGGATTGATCTTTACAACCGGAAGACCCGGTACAAAACTAACAAGCAGCCCGAATACAACGAGTAAAATAGGATAAGCGATTTTTAACTTTGCAGCCCACATGTTGAGCAGTACAATGGCTGCAATCATGGCCAGTAAGAAAGGTAAGATGGTATGCATTTACTATTGTGTTTTATCCATCATATTTACTACTTCTATTTGATTTTTAAAAATTTAAAAGCAATTTTTATTATTTTTCATGTATAGATTAATTTAAATATCCCAAAACAAGCTTAGGCATTATGTTTTTAACCTCGGATTGAATGCTATAGAATTTTAAACAAAATTTAAATAAAAACACGTCAAGTTTCGTCGCATCTGCGCTATACTTTTGTCCTATAACAAAATAAGAAATATGGACAAAGTAACCTTAGAAAGAATTCAGAAACTTCACCCGTTGGTAAGAGATGAAGTGAAGGAAATTATACAGGAATGTGATGAAGCTCTTACCGGAAAAGCCAAGATACGAATCACTCAGGGATTAAGATCTTTTGAAGAGCAGGAAAAGCTTTATGCCATTGGAAGAATTACTTCAGGAAAAAAAGTAACCAATGCCAAGGCGGGACAAAGTATTCACAATTATGGATTTGCTGTAGATATCTGTCTGATGATTGACGGAAAAACAGCAAGTTGGGATACTGCAAAAGATTGGGATAATGATCAAGTAGCAGACTGGTACGAATGTGTAAAAATCTTTGCCCGCTACGGCTGGGACTGGGGTGGAAACTGGAAAACATTTAAAGATCTTCCCCACTTCGAAAAAAAGATGATTCCCTCTAAAAAAGGCCCTGTAAAAACCAGTTGGAGAACGCTTTTGAAGATGCCAAAAGACCAGCAGAATTACGTTATTTTTTAGTGTCATTTATTTGAAATTAAATATAATACGACACGTTCTGTCGCTTCCCCAGACTACCTTTGCTTTGTAAGAAAACAACAAAAAAAGCAATGAAATCTCAGTATGGAATCTCAATATTTTCTAACCAATTAATGGGGTTCTGTAGATTTAAGATTGCATGTGTCCTTTTAACAAACCATTAAAAATATCACATGAAAAAGACAACCATTCTTTCTTTGGACGGAGGTGGAATAAGGGGAATCGTTACCTGCATTATTCTGCGTTACATAGAAGAACAGCTCCAGTATTATGATAAGCCTGCCGCCAAGCTCGGAGATTATTTTGATCTGGTAGCGGGCAGCAGCACCGGAGGTCTGATTGCTTCTATTATTCTCTCTCCTGATGAAACCCGAAAAGCAAAGTATTCCATTCAAAAAGGGTTGGAATTATATGCTGAAAAGGGCGGCGACATTTTCCAGGTTTCCTTTTGGGAAAAACTGGTTAATCCATTCGGATTATTGAATGAAAGAATTTCCCAGGAAGCTCTTGAAAAAAACTTAAATGATTTCTTTGGAAATTTAGAATTAAAAGAATTAATAAAACCTTGTTTAATAACCAGTTATGATATAGAAAACAGAAGAGCAAAGCTTTTCAATTCATGGAAAGCCGGCCTCAGCACAGACAATTTCTATGTAAGAGATATCTGCAGAGCGACTTCAGCGGCTCCTACGTATTTCAGTCCTGTTCAGATTAAATCCATGTATGGCCAGATTTTCAGCTTAATTGATGGAGGAATGTTTGCTAATAATCCTGCGCTTTGTGCTTATGCAGAAGCAAGAAAGATTCCTTTTGCGGAAGTTTTAAAAAATCATCAGAAAGCCAATCATCCAAGTGTAAACGATATGATAATGGTTTCTATCGGGACAGGAATTGAAGCAAGACCTTATTCTTTTAAAAGACTGCAAAAAGCAGGAAAAATTGGCTGGGTTAATCCAATCGTCGATATTTTAATGTCTGCCAACGCAGAAACAGTGGATTATCAGTTGGAACAGATGTTTCAGACTCTGGGACTTAGAAATCAAAAAAATTATTACCGTTTGAACCCTTCCCTGAAAAATGCGTCTCCCGCTATGGATAATGTAAGAAGATCCAATATCGAGAATCTGATACAAGCGGGATTGAGCTATATTGATGACAACAGAGAAACTTTGAATCAAATAGTTCAGAAGCTCATCAAAAATAAAATATAAGCTTTTTACCTTATAAATACCTTATATAAGCTACTAAGATTATATTTAAAAATTAAAAAATCTTTTTTAAACACGTCAAGTTTTGTCGTTCCGCTCCATTACCTTTGGAGTATCAGAAAAGACACAGAACAACAATCCTAAAAAACTTTTAAAAAGCCATTGAATTCAACATTTCCTTATGCTGAACAGCCTGAAATATGTTCAAAAAATTATAACCAACACCTTATTACACAAAACATGGAAACACCAGATCACAATACAGATATACTCTTCGATGAAGACCTCTATACGATAGAATGGAGCGATATCGAAAATGCTGAGATGGATTATGAAAACTATCTCAATGACATTGAAAACTTTTTCAGAGAAGATTTTGAAAAAGGAATACCTGAAGAAGATATTTTTTAATTAAAAATTAATATACGACAAGTTCTGGCGCTGTTCAACATTACTTTTGAAATCTCTATAATACCCGTACAGCAATCTCATTAAATAATCTCAACACCTTTGAATTCACCATTCACAAAATGCTGAACAGCCAGAACTATGTCTTAAAAATAAAGTACAAAAGTGAACCTGTTCTTTACAAGGGCAGATCACAGCAATCAATTTATTAACCAATCACACAATGTTTTATGAAAACAAAAGAAGAACTCAAGCTCTATTTTGAAAATGGAGATATCCCAAAACAGGAAGATTTTTGGGAATGGCAAAACTCTTATTGGCATAAAGATGAGAAAATCGATATGGCAAAAATCGCAGGTCTGGAAAATGGATTACCACGTTTTAATGACTTTTATGCGGAGATCGATGAAACCGGAAATGCTTCTCTGGCTCATTTACAAGTCAAAAGAGTATTTATTAAAGCAGGAACATTATCCATTCCTGATAGGTTTCTCCTTAATACAGGAATATCAGAAATATCAATTCCTGACAGCGTTACTACCATTGGAAAAGATGCCTTCGGCAATAACCTTATTAAATCAGTACATCTTCCCGCTCAGGTTAAAACCATCTATGATAATGCATTTTCTAACAATCAGATCACAACATTATCCTTATCTGAAGGTCTTATAGAAATTAAAAATTCAGCTTTTAGCTATAACAAAATCAGCTCTTTGTCTATTCCCTCTTCGGTTGCCATGATTGGCTCCAAAGCATTTAACAACAATCCTGATTTACGGTATGTAAGGCTGGAGCACTCAACCCTATATTACGCTGATGCTTTTGATGCCCAAACAACAGTTGTGGGTGGAAGTTTAATCATTGACATGTAAATAACATTATGAAAACAAAACAAGAATTAAAACTCTATTTCGAAAACGGAGATATCCCAAAACAGGAAGATTTTTGGGAATGGCAGGACGCTTACTGGCATAAGGATGAGAAAATTGACATGCGCAAGATTGCAGGTCTGGAGAATGGTACATTCAACATACTCTATGCTGAAATAGATGCTGATAAAAATGCTTCATTAGCTTTCTTTTCAAAGAGAAAAATTGTGATAAAAGAAGGAACACTCACTATTCCCCAAAATTTCACCGCAGGTCTGCAGGTAACTGATGTAGAAATCCCTGACTCTGTAACAAGTATCCAGGAAAGAGCATTTAGTAACGGAGGCTTAACG
This sequence comes from Chryseobacterium sp. WLY505, assembly GCF_030846215.1. Lineage (NCBI taxonomy): Bacteria > Pseudomonadati > Bacteroidota > Flavobacteriia > Flavobacteriales > Weeksellaceae > Chryseobacterium > Chryseobacterium sp. WLY505. Next base: position 24,047 of record NZ_JAVCWI010000003.1, read on the forward strand.
ACCATTACAATTCCTCCAAAGGTAACCGAAATTCCCAATTGGGCTTTTTATAATAACAGATTGGCGTCTTTAGTTATTCCGGACAGCATTATCAACATTGGAATACAGGCATTCACAGCCAATCAGCTGACACAGCTCCGCCTTCCTAAAGGAATAACAGTTATCTCACAAGGTGCCTTCTCTGTCAATAAACTCACATCTGTTGAGATTCCCAATGGAGTAACGGAAATTCAATCTGATGCCTTTGTCAGTAATCAGCTCACCTCAGTGATTATTCCCGATAGTGTTCTCAAGATTGAAAACAATGCTTTCAGAGATAACCAGCTTACAAAAGTAACATTAGGACCTGATACAACCTATACCCCTTATTCTTTTGACAGTACTGTGGAAATCGTGGGAGGAAAACAGATCAATTAAAACTTTAGAAAAATGAAAACAAAACAAGAATTAAAAAAATATTTCGAAAACGGAGATATTCCGGTACAGGAAGAATTCTGGGAGTGGCATGATTCATACTGGCACAAAGACGAAAAGATTCCTGCAGATCAATTAGATTATGATCTGTCTAAAAAAGCAGAGGCAAATGCATCCAATATAAACCCGCAGAATGCTCAGCTTTGGAAAGAGAAAATTGAAACTCAAACATCTATTCAGGCTCCCCAGTTAAATGGAAATGTCTTAACGGTATTTTATACAGGAGAGAATGGTGTTCAGCAAAGTAAATCTGTAGATTTAAGCAGTTTGGTAACCCGTGATATCAGCATTGAAAACGCAGTATATGATGCCTCTCAAAATATGATTACCATTACCCAGAATGACGGATCGGCTTTTCACATCAACCTCTCGGAATTCAGCATTATTCCTACGACCAATGCTGATGGAAGTGTAACATTATCACAGGAAGGACAGGAAAAAGTTACAGTAAAAAAAGTAGCTGTAACCGGCAGTTACAATGACCTTTCCGATAAGCCAACTTTTAGCGGGAATGATAACTTACAGAATGTCATCGACAGAGGTAACGGAACAACCAAGCCTATCATTTTCCAGCCAAGCCAGGGCAGAGCAGCTGAAATAAACTTCAGTCCTACCACTTATTCATTTTGGTTTGGAAATTTGAATGCGGATCATACCGGAGCTTACGGGTTAGGAATTGGTTATAATACATTATCAAAATTAACTACAGGTTCAAATAACGTAGCACTAGGTTCTTATTCTTTAACTGAAACCACCACAGGAAGATGGAATACTGCAACGGGTGTTTCAAGCGGAACTAAACTTACAACCGGGAATTTCAATGCTTTTTTCGGAACACAGGCAGGAACTGAGACAACAACAGGAAACGGAAATACGTACATCGGTGATGAGGCAGGAAACAAAAATATTGCCGGAACCAATAATACCGCACTTGGCCTGGGAGCCGCTTATTCCTTAACTAATGGAACCCAGAATACTTTTTTAGGTGCTTTTGCCGGAAATATTCATGGTAAAGCAACAGGTTCAGGAGCATGGGGTTACAATACTTTCATTGGATATAATGCCGCATCTACTACTCATGCTATGGGAGTTTGGGGTGACAACAATGTTGTAATCGGCTGTAATGCCCCGCTAGGAGGTTCAACCTTCAACAAACTGGTGATTGAATCCAATCCGGTAGCAAGACGCCATGATTTTGTAACACCTTTAATTGGTGGAGACTTTGCCGCAAGAACCCTTGATTTTGATGCTGTTGTCTCTGCAAGAAGAACGCCTTTAGCTGACAACACTTATACAAAAGTTGCAGTTCTGAATGCCGGTAATGTATTTGGATATAAAAACCTTTCCGACTTCCAGAACTACATTCCCCTCACAGGAACAGAAGTAAACAATCCTGTTTCCGGTCATATCCAATTTGAAAATGCCGAAGCACCGGAAATAGAATCCCTTCTTTATAAACTCAATACTCAGGATGGAATTAAAAACCAGGTTGGTTTCTTTCCAAGTGGAGTTTTGATTACATCAGGCAGTGTAGATAATTCTATACAATCGAATTTGGATGTCAGTAAAGATTACGGTGTACTGGCAACAGCTTATGGTGCAAAACTTAGCTTAAGCAATGCAGGAGCCTCTTTAACAAGCTTTACCGATCATTCTGATGGAAAAGGAATTATGGTAAGTAATTATCCTGATGAACCTGTTATGCTAGAGCATCAGGTATCAAATGCCAGAGGATTAAGTTCTAAAACTTATTTCGGAGATAATGCACAGGAAAATGATTATATCCAGAAACAATATGCGGATAAACAGCATTCCTACAGCACTAAAGAAGAGCTGACAGGAGGAAAATGGATCAACGGAAAGCCTGTTTATAAAAAAACCCTGTATCTGGATCAGATTCCGAGAACAGGTGAAATTGATCTGAAGGCCGAATTCCCGGATCTTGAAACCATTATCTCCAACGAAATGTTTACAGAATGGTATGATCTTAAAACCGCATTTGCCGGGAATCAATGGAGAACAAAAGTTTACATCACGATCGAAAAAGAAAGAGCTATTATAGAACTTTTAGGTACACCTGATTATGATTATTCTGTGATCAACTCGTTTACTTTAACCCTTGAATACACCAAAAAATAAGTACAAAATGCCAACAAACAATACATCAACAGCAAAATCCGCATTCACCGTCGGAAAATCCTTAATAGGAGAAGGAATTATTAACTACAAAGAAACAAACTCTATGAATACAACCAATAACGCATCACAATCACTTTTCAGATTTGTAAGTCTTAGAAACCCGCAATTAACAGAAATTAAAGATAAAAACTTAGGATTTATCCACAGACCAAAAGGAGTAACCGGTGTTTTTGATACTGCTGTAGCAGGAAGACCTGCCAAAACCTTAAAATTTGCAGCCATGAAAAGAGCTGCCGGCGAATTTAACAATGCTGGGTTCGAAAGCGAAAAGAAAATCGAAGAAGGAGCATTTAAAGATCTTCTTGTGATTGGAAGAAAGCTTTCTAAAAAAGAAACATTAGAAAGTACCGACTGGGCTTTCGTTACAGATTATTACAAAAGCCTTATTAACACCAACAGACAGCTGAACGCAGAAGGAATTGCAATATTTTCACAGCTTTGGAATAATTATATTCATCAGATTGTTACCCAGGGCGATTTCTATATCAAGGAGGCAATCAGCCACGTTCTAATGGCTATTCAGCTTGGTTTTGCAAGCAATCAGGATCTTACGGATCAGGAGATCATCAAAATTAATGGAGAAAAACCATTGGAAAAAGCATTGGATGGGAAAATTATATTGCCTTCCGTCCTGTTTTCAGAAGATATTGAAAACGTTTCTTCAGTGGCTTCAAGAAGTGCTGAAGGTTCTGAACCAGTTTTGGGGGCAAGAACGATTCAAAGACTAGAATCTGAAGCAAGAGCATCTTTTGTATCCAGCAAAGCCATCCATAGAAAAGAATCTTTGAACAAACTGAATTCTGAACTGGAAAAACTTCAGAAAAAATTCCATAAATCCAGACATCAGGCATACCAGGATGAGTATTCCAAATATATGGCAGAAAACAAAGAGCGTTTAGAACTGTATGACAGAAAGCTGGCTGAAATAGACAGTAAAATTACTCCGGACATGTCTGAGGAAGAAAAAGAACGTCTTTACAGCACTTTGAAAGAGTATGAAGTGGCTCCGTTTGTATTTACATACAAAAATGAAATTAATTTAGAAGATTTACAGGCAAAGCTTTCTCCGGAATCTTTCGACCTTTTTGTAGAACTCTTCGGCGAATCTACAACCAGCCTAACTTCTGTGGCGGAAGATACAGACAGTCTTCAGATCCTTTCACATGACACCTTAAGAATAGGAGCCCAGACCATTATTCTTGATGATGAGATAGAAAGCTACACTGATGCTTTACTTGTTGTAAGAAACAATATTTCTTCTTCTATGGAGACCGCTCTTCAAAACAGCCCTCTCCCGGAACAGCAGTATGCCAATATTGGCGGAGCTTCAGTGCCTCTTATCCAAAATACAGCCAGAACACCAATGGCATACAGCTTATATGCGCACAGTGCTTACAGGGTCTCTGGTAGCAGAGGATTTGTTAATTTTTCTTTTGAAGTTGAAGATGTGTCATGGAGCGTTGCCAATGCTAAAATTACAGCCACAACAGATGCAGCCGGAACCTTCGAGGAAAACTACAGCAATATTCCTGTGGTAGATAATAAGATTACTTTACCTGCGGCCTTGGTAGACCGATTCAGAACCAGCTTTAGTTTCAAAATAGAAATCATTTTTGATAACGGAAGCCAGGCGTATGGAGAAATTGCCACACAATATCTGAAAGAAGACTTAAACCTTACCGGAATGCTGACTTTGAAGCGTGCTGCAGTGGAAAACCCGGGTACACCTGAACCAGGCACCACCCAAAAACGTAAAAATTTCGGGATCAAAAGATTGGGAGTAGCAGATTATATGAAAGTAGTGCAAAGTGTTCATGCTTACGTTCCTGGAGAAGTTTCCAATATTGAGAACGTTATGGCCAGCGAATTGAGACACAAATCTTCCGTTTCCAGAGAATATTCTGAAGTAACAGACACAACTTCCAAATCTCAGGAAACAGAGAAGATGTCAGACACTTCCAAAACTTCAAGAACAGATATGCAAACTGAAGTTGCCAAAGAAATTGAGAAGCAGCAAAGTATTTCTGCATACACCAGATTCAGCTATGGAAATGACAGTGCTATGAAGTTTGAAATTGGGGCAGACTATGCCAATAATACTGCACAGCACGACAGTACAAGACAAGCCGTAATGAAATCTCAGGAAATTACAGAAAGAGCAATGGAAAGAGTTCTTACTAAAATTTCAGAAGAAAGAGTACAGAAAATCATCAAGGAATATACAGAAACCAATGTTCATGAATATGACAACAGAGGAAAAGTAACCAACACTGATAACGCTGAAGCAGCACAACCTAAGCACATTACCGGAGTTTACAGATGGATCGACAAGAAAATGAAAAACCAGATCTACAACTATGGTAAACGTACGATGTTTGAATTTATGGTTCCTGAACCTTCAAGATTACACCGTCTGGCTCTTACTGTTGCCAAAGCTCAGGTACTTAAGGCTCCTGTAGATCCAAGAAAGGCACCAGAACCATGGTTAATGGCAGATCCAAAATCGGCAACGATTGTACAGATCCAGCATTGGGCTCAGGAATACGGAGTAACTTTAGAGGCATTCCCGGAAGCAACCAAACAAGTAATTCATACTGCTTCCAGCGTTCCTCAGACAAATGATGATTTTGGAATTGATCATACACAATTTACCATCCCAGACAATTATGCTGGTAAAAATGCAAGTTTCGCCTGCAGATCAACAAGAAACAGAGGTGGTGGATGGTCAGGGTCACGTTATTCTGAAGTGATGTTCTCTAACTTAAAAGGAGATATGATTGGCCGTTCTGAACGTGGTGGAGACCTTAATTTTGACGATGGATCATCTGGTTTCAATATTACAGGTAATATAACTTTCCAGGTGAAGGGCCACAACGTAAGAAGTTATACCATCAAAGTAGTGGTAAACTGTGAACTGAGCGATGCCTTTATCAACAAGTGGAAAACGGACAGTTTCAACGATATTATTAAAGCCTACGAAGCTGCTTATGCCAAATTCCAGGAAGATCAGGCAAGATTAGACGCAGAGCAAAAAGAAAAAGAAGCTCAGCTTAAAGAAAGACAGGATACTTTCTACCGATATATGGAACATGATGTCTTAAAGCACAACTGTATCGCTTATTTATTACAGGATTACCTTTATACATTAGGCCAGGAAACAACCAACGGTGCCGATGAGAAAACAACCATGGATAATTTCCAGGTATACCTGAATGAAAATCTGGACAGATATACAGCCCTTGCCAAGTTTATGGAACAGGCATTTGAATGGGAAATTATGGATTATACCTTCTACCCATATTATTGGGCCAACCGTAAGAGCTGGCAGGAATTCTACATCAGCGAAAGTATGGATCCATTGTTCAGAAGTTTCTTGCAGGCAGGTATGGCAAGAATTATCGTTACCGTAAAACCAGGTTTCGAAGCAGCCGTTCAGTTCTTCCTTGAAACAGGAATCATCTGGAATGGCGGTTCTGTTCCGGTAATCGGAGATCCAATGTACATGAGTATCGTGGACGAAATGAGACAGCCAACCGGAGAACCTCAGGGTAAATACTGGATTACCAGAATCCCTACTACCCTAACGATTCTTCAGGATAAATCCACAGGACTTCCAGTAAATCAGCCATTACCGATTTTCCCGGAAAATGATCCTAAGAATTGCGAAAATCCATCAGAACTGGAGTTTGAAACAAGCTTCAGATTGGATGAAGATGCACAATTACAGCATGGAGATAAGGAAACAAGCACCTTAGATTAAACTATTCAATGAAATGGTGGCATAAAGCCGCCATTTCTTTTTAAACACTTAACACTTATAAAATGAAATCAATAAAAGCATTAGGAACTCATGACATAGCTTCATTAAAGATGCCTAAAATCACCAAAATAAGTGGCTTGGGACTTTCGCCTGAAAATAAATATGGTCATTTAAATGGAAGTGGCCTTACCTATTACCACAAATTTTTAGCTTATGGAGATATAAATAAATTGGTGGAAGAATATAATGATCCCAAATTTCTAAAAGATCATAACGATACTGATCTATTAATATTTTACTTACTTGGAAGCAAAAATGAATTATATATTACCATTACCGGGAGATCAAAAGATTACAATAAATTATTAAGCTCTCAACAAGAATTTAAATATGAAGGATTTAAGGATCATATAACATTTAAAGAATATGTTATCAATAATATCATTAATGACAGACAACAAGGATTTTCTTTTTCTCACGATGAAATTTCAACAGCTATTGATGATGCGATATCAGATTATCAATTTATTATAAGCGAACAAAATACTAAGCAGGAATCCAGATTCGCCATTCCAAGCCAGGTTTTAAAAAACAAAGTAAATTTAAAAGAGCAAGGTACTATAAAGGCTTTACAGGAAGTAAACAGAACCATTGCCAAAATGAGAGCGGAAGAAAAACATGCCTATAATGAGTGGATCATTTCTAAAGCAGATCCCTACAATTATTTTGGAATTCACTTGAACAATAATAAAGATATTTCTCTAAAAGACCTGAAACAGCTCATTGCCCAACTGAAAGATTATAAAAAGAATATGGGGGAGCTTAAAGACGGAAGAATCACCAATATTGAAGATATGAATTCCTTTGTAGAGCAAAATCTTACTGCTGGGGGAAGTATGTTCAAATGGTTCATTGATACTCCTTTCTTCAGTTTGGATATGGAAACCAGGAAAAAATACATCGAAATGTATTGTGGAGAAGAATCAGCTTTCCCAAGATTCAGTATTTCAGGAGGAATCTCTAATGGAGATATTGTTGCCGCATTATTTAAAACATGTTCTAATAAGCAGGAGCTTTTTGATATTATAATCTGTTTAGAGCAAGATGGAAAACTCTTTCATTTGCTTAATAACTTAAAATTTCAGGCATTTTCCCAAGTATGTACTATTATCACAGGGGTCTATATGACTTACATTAAAAAGGGAGAGATGTACAAAAAGTATGCAGATTCCCTTGAATTTGGCAGACAGATTTTATTTGATAACAGAACTTTCGGGAATCGTAATATTGAAGAATTTGATACAAAACACAACAAATTAAAATTCACAACAGATCTCAATCTTTTTATAAAAGTTGGAAAAATGAGTCTTGCTGCTCCTTTTCTATCAAATATGACAAGAGAAGATTTGCAAAAACCTATTTCCTGTAATCCTCTTGATATTATAAGCATCACTCCTGTAGAAGATATTGAAAAATATAAACTGAAAAAAGGTGAAATCTATTTACTTCCTGCTTGTTTTGTGTATCTCCTATATAATGAAGAAACATGGGAAACCAATATACTTGCCGCAGAAGTTACGATACAGCTAGCATTCTGTCTTCTGGGTGTAGGAGAAATTATGGCAGCAATAGAAGCAGGAAGCACTATTGGTGTGGCTTATTCTGCAGCGGGTGTAGTAATAGACGCTGGCTTTGGAGCTACATTGTTTAAAGAATTTAAAAAAGACCATCCTGTAATTACAAAATACATCCATTATGCAATGTGGGCACGTTTAGCAACCGATTTCATTAATGTAAAAGGATTATCACAAGAACTCAGAGCTTCCATGAATGCAAAGAAAATTAATTTTGAGCCCTATGAAGCAACAATAGATGGAGTAAGAGTTGTAAAAGGAACAAAAAAAACATATCAACCGCTTTCTATTGGATTGCTTAGTGTTATTCCACCTGCTATTCCAGCACTTTATGTAGCACAAGGAGGACGGAAGCTGTTATTTTATTTACAAGGAATAAAGGAATCAATAACAGATGTTACCATTTTCTTTAAAGGAGCTGAAATTTTTTCAGGTAGTAAATCTGCTGCGAAAGAATTTATGGATGCCGCGGTAGTAGTTTATAAAAATGAAGGGCAAGCAGCCATGGAAAATTTCTTCTTTGCAAAACAAGCTTCCGAAAGAACAAGAATTTTACATTCCCAGTTACCACCAGGAGATATACATGTAGGGAATTTAATTAAAAAGAAAAATGGAGAAGGATATTTCTATGAACTTCACGAATTAAATCCTACATTACATTACAAGAAAAATTGGACCGTATATGATAAAATAAAAGAAGATCAATTCTTATGTGATGTATATGTAGTAAAAGATAATGGTAAAAACTTATATTCAGGTGACTTCTTTATTCCTCCAGCTCTAAATGCAACTTTAAGGGCTAATAAAGCAGACCTTTCTGACATTAGCCTGGGGAAAACGATGTATGATGACGGTTTTGTCTCACTACAGATGGACCTTGGAAAGGAGTTTGACGGAATCTATGGTCTTTACCAAAAGAATTCTGCTTATGCTGCATATGGAGGAGAATCTGTAAATTTAACCCGATTTAAAAAAGCCATGCAAGGAAAACCTATTACAAAAGATAATATTATAGAGGCCGTAAAACAAATTACACCTTATAAATGGGCAAAAGAAAAAGGCTTTGATAAGATTGAATTGAAAACTCCTATGAATGAATTTAATGATCTTTTAGGGGATATTAATAAATTAGAAGAACTAAAAGTAATATATCACAAATAACCATTATTATGAAAGAAGAAAAAATAGATAAAATCATAATTTCATTAACAGATGTAAAAAAAAATGGATTGTATAATCCAGATGGAACCTATGTAGGCTTTGATATACGCACGGAGGACTATAAAGAAAATCCTGAATGGAATGAATTTGATTTCAAAAAAGAAGTTTTTGAAGAACTTTTAGGAGAAGACTTTGGGAAGAAAGACTTTTACTATGAACCCAACACATGGGAATTTGTTGTTGATGCACTCGAAAATAAAATTAGAGATGTGCTGAAAACAATGAAGAAAGTACCGGAAGAGCATACCAAAAATCCTATGGAATATCTGAAAACTTATAAAAACGAGCACTTTGACCCGATGACAAATCGTTCTGTTTTTTATGAGGATATTAAAGAATTTCTTGGTGAATTATATCATTATAATATTCGGGAAAATGTCAGAGATAAAAATTTATATTATTTCCAGCTTTTTTATAATCATCTAAAAAGTAGTTTCGAGGAAGGTTACCCTTTATATATTACAGTAGCTCCTATTGAAGACCAAGAAAATATATCTCTTTAAAAAAGATATATTAAAATAAAACACGACACGTTTTGTCGCATGAACCGCATATATTTGTCTTATAAAACTTTACCATGAAACGCAGCGCTGCTGCACCCTAAAAATAGAGAAATGAAGAAAGATTTTTATCTGACAAGATATGCCTTAATAATTAAAAGATTAGAAAGTTCTCCGGCTACCTATTCACAGCTGGAGGACTATCTTTTAAACTCTTTTGAATTCCAGGATGCAGGAATCAAGAGCTACTCTATCCGTACCCTGCAGAGGGATATCCGGGAGATTTCCGATCTTTTCAACCTTTCTATCCACAACAAAAAAAAGGGCGACAACCGGTATTATATTGAAAGCCGCCCCATTATGGAAGTGGATGAATACAACCAAAAGTTACTCGAATCTTTTCAGGTGAGTAACGCGATGAATACCCACCCTGATTTTTCAGATTTTATCTTTTTTGAAAGTAGAAAACCTACCGGTGTAGAACATTTTTATGATCTGTTCTTCGCCATCAGAAATAAAAGAGTGGTAAGTTTTGAACACTACAATTACAAGAACAAACTGATGACCTCCAGAAAAGTGCATCCTTTGGCTTTAAAAGAATCTAAAGACCGATGGTATCTTATTGCTATTGATACCAAAGACAAAGTTTTAAAATCATTCGGGCTGGACAGAATTAATTATCTGGATGTAGCCAAAAATCAGTTCAGGGAAAAGTACAAATACAACTTCAGAGAGCATTTCAAAAATGCATTTGGGGTGATGAACCTGGCAGAACAGAAACCACAGAACATTGTATTAAAATGCAGCCGCCATCAGGGAGAATACATCAGAAGTTTTCCTCTTCATCAGTCGCAGAAAGAAACCAAAGAGACTCCCGAAGAGATCTATTTTGAGTTCTTCCTCCACCCTACTTATGATTTCATGCAGGAAATTCTTTCTTTTGGAAAAGAAGTTACTGTTCTGGAACCGAAAGGTTTAGTTGATGACATCCGCAATCATTTGCAGGAATCTTTAAACCGTTATCTTGAAAACTGATCATAGAGAAAGTATTTCATATTTTTTGTTATATTTACATAAATATACCCTTATTGAAAACTTTATTCATTGGCATCTGTTGCTTTATCTCTTCCTTTTTTCTTGCTCAGCAGAAAGAAGAGTTCAGACTTGTAAAGAGCTACTATAACCAACACAGAAATATGTTGAATAAGGAGTTCAAAAAGAAATTTGATGCCGAACCCAATACGGTAAAAAAAGCTGCAATAAAAGGGGACTTCCTTTTTTTTATGAAAAAAATGGATAGCATTGAAAACAATGCCCTGATCGGGGCTTTATTAAAAGTCAGAAATCTGGAAGACCTTCAAACCATCAAAAGTCCTCGCTTTACCTCATCTGAAAAGTTTGCAGATGCTGAAAAGATTGCAGATTATCCCGGAGGTATCAATTCTTTGAGACAGGAAGTAGCCAATCTGCTCTATGTTGATGGCGTCTATTCTCAGGAAAAATTGATAAAGACGGATGTGGATTTTATTGTTGAGAAAGATGGAACAGTCAGTAATGTTCATGCGCAGGGAGATAATTTCACCTTCAACAGACAGGCAGAAATAGCTTTATATTCTCTCGCAGAAAAGTTTTCCCCGGCAATGCTGAAAGGTGACCCTACTACTTACCGCTTTACACTTCCCTTAACTTTAACGATAACGGATTAATGTTTACCGACGAATATTATATGAAAATGGCGCTGCAGGAAGCAGAAGCCGCTTTAGAAAAAGATGAGGTTCCTATCGGGTGCGTTGTAGTTTCCAACAACAGAATTATTGCAAGAGCCCACAACCTCACCGAAACATTAAATGATGTGACCGCCCATGCTGAAATGCAGGCCATCACCTCAGCAGCCAACTTCCTGGGAGGAAAATATCTGAAAGACTGCACGCTTTATGTAACCATGGAACCCTGTGTGATGTGCTCAGGTGCACTTTCCTGGTCTCAGATCTCGAAAGTAGTGATTGGAGCGCGGGATGAACAAAGAGGTTTTATCAATAAACATCTTTCTCTCCATCCGAAAACAGAAGTGATTACAGGAATTATGGAAACCGAATGTTCTTCTATCGTTAAAGAATTTTTTAAAAGTAAAAGATAACCCGGAGTCATTCGAAAAAATCAAATGTATTTGGGTTGAAATAATAACATATAAAAAGCCAGAGGATAAATTTCTCTGGCTTTTGTTTTTATAAATGTTACAATTCTTTCTAGTCCGTTTTCAAAATACAATATCTCACCAGATCAAAATATTCTCCGTCCTTTTTCACTTCCTTTATCAGAACAGCCTCTTTCTCCATTCCTATTTTCTCCATAATTCTCCCCGAAGCGGGATTGTGAAGGAAATGAGTAGCAAAAATTTTGTTAAACTTCACTTCATTAAAACCAAAATCTACTATTGCTTTTGCAGCTTCCGTAACGTAGCCTTTATTCCAGTAAGGGATTCCTATCCAGTAGCCAAGTTCGGCTTTATCATCATCCCTGTCATGAAGCCCGATAGCTCCTATGATCTGATTTTCTTTATTCCGGACCGCAAACGTATATCCGGTATGGTTATCAAAAGCTTCTTTTGACATTTTCACCCAGGATCGGGCGTCATTTTCCATGTAGGGATAAGGAATATTGGAGGTCAGATCAGAAAAAATCCTATGCTGAAGAAGTTCAACAATAAAAGGGATATCCTTTTCTTGCAGTGGTGAAAGAATCAGTCTTTCGGTTTGTAGTACGGGAAATTTTTCCATTATGTTAATAGTAAGATTGAGAAACTAAAGTATCAGCTGGATTCAACCTCAACCATAATTATTTAAATTTATAAATCTTTCCCCAGAAAATAAAGACCTTTCAGGGTGTGAAGCCTGTCCATCACATGGATCTTATCCGTCAGAGGTTTGTAGACATGGGAAACACCTCCTGTTGCTACTACAAAACAATCATCATTTACTTCCTCATTGATGCGGGTTACAAAACCTTCTACCATGCCAAGAAAGCCATATACCATCCCACTCTGCATACAGGTTACCGTATCCAGTCCCAAAACAGATTTGGGTTTCTTCAGTTCAATATCCGGAAGTTGTGCAGTCTGGTTGATCAGTGAATTCAGAGACGTTACAATTCCCGGAGCGATAATTACCCCTAAAGTTTCTCCTGTTTCAGCCACACAGCTTGCGGTAAGGGCTGTTCCGAAGTCTATGACAATTTTCTTTCTGTTCGGGTACAAATTGTGTGCAGCTACCAGATTTGCATAAATATCAGTTCCCATCTGCTTGGATTTTGCCTGCACTCCGGAAGGGGTATTCCGGTCCACAATGACAGGATTTTTTCCATGAATTTTTTTGATCCCTGAGCTCATTACTTTGGTAAGCTGAGGTACTACCGATCCGATAATTACCTTATCAATCTCTTTGGGATCAATTTTATAGGTCTGATATAGCATCAGCATCTGTACATAAAGTTCATCTGCCGTTCTGTAAGGCTTTGTATTGATTACCCACGAAATATCACAATTATCACCATTGAAAAGACCAAATCTGATATTGCTGTTTCCTACATTTATTACAATTGAATTCATTGACATATTTTTCAGAAGAAATTCACGATATATAATTGAAATTTCCGCTTAATTTTGAGGCAATAAATTTAATAATTTTAAGAAAAAGAACCTGTCATTATCAAACTAAATTACAATGACTCACTTATTTTTTCTTTCCTGGGAACAAATCTGTATATTTAATTTCACAATACAATTATTCAAAACATATCATGAAAAAACTGATCATCGGTACTTTACTATGCCTCAGCGTCTCCATTTTTGCACAATCCGGGAATTCAATGGCAAACATTTTACAAAAAATAAAGAGTCAGTCAAAAATTGACACTAAGGATAGAATGGTGTATGATCTGATGGATGAGTTTTATCAAAAAAATCTTCAGGCAGATAGTGATGAAATGACTCCCGAGTTTACACAAAAATTTCAAAAAGCAGTTTCTGATCCGGATACCAAAAATATACATCTGCTTTATCTTTTTCTGATGTATCAGCAGCATATCAGCCAGGCAGTAGCAGAAGGGAAAAGTCCCAATCCTGTGTTTCAGATAGAAACTATGCATCTTCTGGAAAGTGAAACAAAAGAAGTATATGGAAAACTCCCGGCAATCATTCACATTTTTAAAGCAGAGGCCTTAGATAGCGGCTCAAAAAAAGAAGAAGCACAAATTACGATTGCAAACGGCTTAAAAGAATATCCGGATTCTATTCCTTTAAAAGTTTACAGTTATTTAAATACCAAAGATGAAACCTTAAGGCAGGACCTTATCAAAAATCATCCGTATCACTGGATGGTGCAGCAATTTGGAATAAAATAAAAAAACCACAGACTTATCTGTGGATTTTATTTATATCTATTTATTGTTATTTCACTTCAACAAAATTGTTCTCCATATTCACATCTGCAATTCTCTGGCTGAAATCAATTCCCAGAACAGATAATTGAGATTTTGTGTAAGGAATGGTAAGCGTATATTCTTTCTGAGTCCATGGCCAGTAAGGCATTGTTTTAAACTCTCCATACACATCCTTTTCTTTCCATGTATGCGTCATATTCATTGGAATCTGATAAGTAATTACTTTCTTATCCGCAGTCATCACTCCAAAATCAACAGGCATCGGAACCTGGCCATTGTTGACTAAGGTAATGGTGGTAGACTTGGCATCATATTTCACATCCTTAATTCCGTAATCAATTGTTTTTGTGGTATTGATCCAATAGTTATGGAACCATTTCAGATCCATCCCCGAAACTTTCTGAGCAATATGAAGGAAATCTCTGTCTGAAGGATGCTTCATGCTCCATTGATCATAATACTGCTTTAAGGTTTCTGCCAGTTTCTGCTCCCCCATAATGTACCCAAGCTGCACCAGATACAATTCCCCTTTTACATAAGATGCATAAGTATAAGCAGTACCGTTATCATGATGGTCTCCCAGCCAAACGGCAGGTTCTTCAATTCCTTTTTTAACAAAGTTTCTGTAGGCATCTAATCTTTCAACAAAAGGATTTGGTAAATCTTCAGGAAATAGCTGATACATCGTATATCCTTCCGCATAGCTTGTGAAACCTTCATCCATCCACGGACGTACAGATTCATTCGTAGCAAGCATCTGCTGATACCATGAGTGAGCTCCTTCGTGAGCCATTAAGCCCATTAAATCTTTAACGCTTTTAGCTTCTCCTAAAATCATGGTACACATTCCGTATTCCATTCCTCCATCTCCTCCCTGGATAAATGCATAAGTTGGATATACATATTTTCCGAAGTGGGAATTCATGATTTGAAAATACTTAGTAATATAAGGCTGAGATTCACCCCATGCCTTAGTTTTATCATTTTTCTGATAAACCAGATATACTTTTGGACCTTCCGGAACATTGAAGCTTTCTACAGAATAATCTCTGTCTGCGCTCCATGCAAAATCAAGAATATTCTTTGCTGTCCATTTCCAGATTGCTTTTTTGTCTTTTTCTGTTTTTATTTTGGCATTGGCATCGTAGCCTTTTACTTCTGTTGGATTTTCCAGAATTCCTCCTGCTCCTACGACATAATCTTTGTTGATCTTAATGGTAACATCAAAATCGGAGAACGGCGCATGGAATTCTCTTCCCAGATAATCGAAAGTGGCCCAGCCGTCATAATCGTACTCCGCAATTTTAGGATACCACTGGGTCATGGTCATATCCACTCCTTCTCTATTGTTTCTTCCGCTTCTTCTGATCTGCTGAGGTATTACAGCATCCCAATCCATGGTAAATGTAGTCGTAGAATTTGGCTTGATAGGTTCTGCCAGATATACTTTCATAATGGTTTCCTGAACTTCAAATTTCAGGTCTTTCCCATTTTGTTTAATCCAGTGAATATTTTGAGTTCCTTCCTGATCTTTAGGAATGGAAGCAAGTCTTGAAATCCCATCTTTCTGCAGCCTTCCATCACCATTTTTCCCTTGTGAAGCCACTCTCTGATCCATCATAGAATTTGGTTTGAAAGCATTCCAGTATAAGTGGAAATAAACCACATTCAGCTCGTCCGGAGAATTATTGGTGTATTCTAAAGTTTGTTTTCCCTGATAGGTAAATTTTTCAGCATTGACATCAATATCCATCTTGTACTTCGCAGCCTGCTGATAATAAGCTCCTTGCTGAGCCTGAAATTGTGAAATGATAAACGCAAAAATGATTGCAGCCGATTTTCTCATTTAAAATTTTATTTTTTTTTAAAGGTAGGTAATTTAACTAAGAACCTCAAATAGGAGTTATTTTGAGGTTTTTATTCTGTTTGTTATGTTTTTAGATGGATTTTAATACGGATGGTTAAATTCTTTTTTGAGCTCTTTTGCAACAATCCTTGTCAAGGTTTAAAACCTTGACAAGGATATTTTTTGAGGATAGGATATGTAATTTCAGCTGTTTTTCAAAAGTTTTTTAATTAAAGTAATCTGCCCCAGATGATAGTAGCTGTGCTCAATCATTCCGTCGATATTTCTTCGGTAAGTTCCATATTTTTCATCAACGAAAACCTCATCCAGTTTGGAATCCGGCATCTGTTCTAATAATACAGCAAATTTTTCAGAATCTCTCCAGAGTTTATTCCACAAATCTTCCCATTGTTGTTGAGATTCTATGGGAGGAAGATCAAAACTGAATTTATCTTTGATCTCAAGAGCTCCACCTTCAAAGACATTGACAATTCCTGCAATATAATAATCAATGTGAAAAGTGAGCATCGCAATGGTATTTAAAGCATCTACTTTTGCTACCGCCTGCTCCCAGCTCACCTCTGAAAGCTGATCTTTAAAATTGGTATTGGCGATCCAGAAACCATCCAGCAGTACTTCTCTGAATCTTTTGGCAAGTTGTGAAACTGAGCTCATGGATATTTATTTATGTTTCCTAAAGATAGGTTTTTATTTAAACACAAATTTCACCAATGAAAACCACTATTTTAAACACAATAAAATAGTGCAATTTGTGCAAATAAATTTGTGATATTTGTGTTTAACTAATTACAAAAAAACCTCAAATGCAAAATACATCTGAGGTTGATATTATAATATTGAATTACAATTATTTTTTAGCAGAAGCTTCTTTTTTACCACTTCTTAAAATCTTTTCAAGGATTCTTAAAGTGATTAGATACGTCGGTTTTACTCCTGTAAGACCCAGGCCTCCTGAAGACAGTGTGCTTCCCGTTTCCAACGGATTATCCGATGCATAATAAGCATACATGACAAACAAATCCGGTGAAATATGGTGTCTGATCTTGGATGCTACCTGAATGGCTTTCTGATAGTGTGCTCCTTCCATTTCAAGACCAATTGCTTTCCATGAAGTATTCATAAAGTACAATAGAATATCTTTATTCTGAAGAGAAGTTCCCAAAACAGTAATCATTGGCCCTTCAAAAGCTTTTAATTCATCATCTTTAAAATCTTCAAGTTTTAAAGCATTTTCAAAAGGATAGTTATCTGCAGTTCCTTCAAAGATATGAGAAGTAGGAATCATGATATCACCTTTCTCTCCCGTAAGAATACCTGCTTTCCCCATAATGGAAACAGATTTTACATGCATCATATACACTTCTCCTTTATGTTCAAAAGGTCTGAGTAATTCATCCATTACTTCGAAAGCCTGCTCTCCGAATGCGTAGTCAAAAACCATTACTACATCATCTCCTCCGAACTTGCAGTCTGCAAAAGGTGTATTCTTCAGGTCTGTTTTGCTGAGGTCTATGATCTGAACATCAATATTACTTCCACTCTTATCTGCAATATGAATCATCCCTTCCTCCAAAGCATATTTTAAGACTTTATCACGAAGTTCTTTCTTATTTGAAATCTCTTCGTACAGTTTATAATCCACCTCATGATGCTGCTTCTTTTTAAGAGCATTATTAGCATACAGCATATTTTTCACCGAGTGCATATTGGCTGAAATAATATGTAACGGACGCATGTGAAGATTGTTTTCAAATAAAACTTCTTTCACTTTGTTCGCCCATTTTTCTCCAAAATAATGGTGACCTACTCTTTCTTTTAATATAGAACTGAAATGAATCTCTCTTTCTCTGCTTCCCTTTGCATCATCAAGACTTACTTTTGCTAAGTTGTAAATGATTTTGAACAGACGGTCAGGGTTGTGATCATCGCCAAAAGTATTATAAGCTCTTAAAGTTTCATCAAAAGATCTTCCTATTAAAGAAGAAAGATGAATAAGTGCCACTTCTTTTTCTTTTCTGCTGAATTTCTTTTCTCCCTTCACCACTTCTTCAATAATTTTGAAGGCACGTGTCGGCTTCCAGTTCTCGTCCTGGATGAATGCCAGATTACGGATTTTATCAGCTTCTATAAAAAGGAAGGTAAGGTGGGTAAGAATGTCATAAATTTCGGAACGGCCCAAAAGAACCTCAATATTCATCTGGTGTTCGTCTATTCTATAGCAGTTTCTTCTTCTTTTCTTGGGAACAATAGGTTCGAAACTTCCTTTATCAAACCCTTCATCAGATGTAAGATGAATAAAAGCACATTCTTCAATTCCTTCCGGAAGTCTGTCCAGTACATACATCAAACCGTCAAGTTCCAATTTGCTTGGAATATTCATGGTTCCGTAGATTTCCGGATTGATGGTCTTCAACAAACTTCTGATACTCTCTCCTGAAACTCCGCCCGGCTTGAAAAATCCTCTATAAAATAGGTGTCTCATAGAGATATATAGTCTTTCAATAGCCTCTGTGGTTTCTCTTGCTCTAGAATTTGTCATAAAATAAATTTCACACAAATATACAAAATCTTTGCCCACTTTATTTTAACTGTCTTTTAACAAGTCGTTTAAAAACATATCCTTCAGGCTGATGCCTATTTGTTTTTAATACGTCGAGATTTGGCGTCTTCCAAGGCTAAGTTTGTCATATTCATATTAAAACATATACAGATGAGCTATCCAAAAAGATTAGGGTTACATACCCAATATCCATCGATGAGTATTTCAAGTCTTGCAGAACAGGAAATATTAACAGTAAAAGACAAGGAAGAAGCAGATGTTCTCTTTCTCAATAAAACAGAACTTAATACGGTAAAAACTCTTTTTCAGATTCGTAATGCAAATCATTACAGAAAATATATTAAGCCCATTCAGTTATCTGATTATTCTACAGATATTTTCCCAAAAGAAAGAGTCTTTATTGTAGGAAAAATATTTCCGGTAATTAATATTCTTTTCAACTATGCAGGAGTAAAAGATGTGGAGCAAAACATCAATCCACTTGTTATAGAAATTGTAGAAGGATCTTCTAGAGTAAAATACTTTGATTCTGCCATACATCATTCAAAATACATTAATATTGATGGGGGCAAAATTAAAATACTCCTTCCCAAGAATTATGTTGGTAATAATTTTCCTCAGCTGATGTATGATTTCCTCACCAACAAAAATTCTGTAGAAAAATATATCGGAGGAGAATTTCCCGATTATGAAACATACAAACTTGCTTTACGAAACAAAGCTATAAAAATAGAAGACTGGAAGGGACAGGATGGTTCATGGCTGACAAAAGACAGGGCAGAAAATAATGATACCTGGAGAAGAGCCTATTCTTATATTATTGAGCACAAAATACCAGGAAGGCTTGCGCCTTTCAAACAAATTTATGATTTTTATGAAGGCGTGGACTGGAATATCAAAAATCGATTCGGGCATGATGTAAAATGGTGCAAAGGCGCTAAGGGATTGGTAAAAGCATTATCAAACTCACTGGAAGGAGGGAATAGTTTTCTAGCAAATGATGTTGAAACTATTTTAAATGAATTAAATTTAGGGATCTGTGATTTTGCAATAACCAAATTTCATGAGCTTATGTATGGTCAATATGCGAAAACTCCTTTAAAGGGAGACGCCGCTTACCTCTGGGATAAAGAATTTATCCAACATGAGCAAGGGGTTGTCGCACCGCCTATTTATGGAAAAACAAGTTCATCTACTATATCCAGATTTCAGAATATGGCAGACAAAGACCCTCAGGGGGGATGGCATGGAGCCGGAGCTCAGGCAATCAGTTGGTTTAATGACATTGTTCCGGCATTCGATGATTTTACACCTAATGCTAAAGTAACAGATTCACAATTTAGAATAGACTTACCATTATTAATGCTATATTTATACAAGCATAAACCAAAATGGTATGGATTTAAAGGCAAACTAAATTCTGATGGAACCGTGAATAATGAAATTGTAAAAATTATTAAACCTTATGAAAAATAAATTAAGCAGAATTTCTCTTTTTTGGAAAATATGGATTTGCCATATCTTTATATATTTTCCTGTTAGAGCTTTATTTTTTTTGTTTCAGCTTGATGAAGCACCAGACCTTACCCAAATTATTAAATCAATTTTAATATCCCCTTTTGCAGGAATTTATGGATTATTTGATAAGTTTCCTTTGGTAATTCTCCTTCAAATGCTTGTCATGTTCTTTGTAAACAAAGTAATTTCTTCTAAAAAAGTAATCCCTTATCTTATCATAACTTTTGGAACTCACGTTTTGTTCTATGTATTTGATATTTATGATATGGATTATTTTAAACCCTTTCTTTATTCATTTTTTATTTTTCTGCCTATCTTTTTATTTATTTTCAGAAAGAATCTCAAAAATTAGTTTAAAATAATTTTGTATATTTATTTGGTGTACATACACATAGATTTTTTTGCACAAATTGCGCAATTTGTGTCTCTACTTAAGCAATATTTCAAATAGGAGCCACCACGCCCCTCTTAAAAAACGCTAAACATTTGTTTGAATTATATAAATTTTCAAAACACCCCTATTTTTTTTAGGGGTAAAATGTTTTCAATTCATTTTTTTTGTAAATTTGCCCTGTAAAAAATCAACCCAATTATGTCAACCTTAAGATTCAAAGCATTAGAAACCCTTCCATTTAAGGATTTCAGAAAAGACAACTCAGTTGAGATCCCTGCGAAATTATCAGAGCTATTCTGTAAAAATGTTTTCTCAGAAGAAACCATGAGAGAATATTTAACAAAAGAAGCATTCGGTTCTATCATGGATGCGATTAAAAAAGGAACTAAGATCCAGAGACATATTGCAGACCAGGTAGCTGTAGCCATGAAAGACTGGGCAATGAGCAAAGGCGTAACACACTACACGCACTGGTTCCAGCCTTTAACAGGTACTACTGCAGAAAAGCACGATTCTTTCTTCACTCCAATCGAAGGAGGCAGAGCCATTGAAAGATTCAGTGGAAACATGCTTATCCAGCAGGAGCCAGACGCATCGTCTTTCCCTAACGGAGGTATCAGAAATACTTTTGAAGCAAGAGGTTATACAGCTTGGGACCCTACATCTCCGGCATTCATTATGGGAACTACATTATGCATCCCTTCCATCTTCATCTCTTATACAGGAGAAACACTGGATTACAAAGCACCTCTTTTGAGAGCTTTAAATGCTGTAGATGAAGCGGCTACTAATGTAATGCAGTATTTTGACAAAAACGTAACGAAGGTAACTCCTACTTTGGGTTGGGAGCAGGAATATTTCCTTGTTGATTCAGCATTATACCAATCTCGTCCAGATCTTGTATTAACAGGTAAGACCTTATTAGGACATTCTCCTGCAAAAGGACAGCAATTGGATGACCACTATTTCGGTTCTATTCCTACAAGAGTAATGAACTTCATGAAAGAGCTGGAAATCGAATGTATGAAATTGGGTATTCCTGCAACAACAAGACATAACGAGGTGGCTCCAAACCAGTTCGAGCTTGCACCAATGTTTGAAGAAGTAAACGTTGCTGTAGACCACAACTCTTTGTTGATGGACATCATGGCAAGAGTAGCACACAAACACCACTTCCATATTCTTTTCCACGAAAAACCATTCGCTGGAGTAAACGGAAGCGGAAAACATAACAACTGGTCTTTAGCAACAGATACTGGTGAAAACCTTTTAAGCCCTGGAAAAAATCCTAAGAAAAACTTACAGTTCTTAACATTCTTTGTTAACACGATTAAAGCGGTTCACGAATATGCAGATCTTTTAAGAGCAAGTATCGCTTCTGCAAGCAATGACCACAGACTTGGTGCCAATGAAGCTCCTCCTGCAATCATCTCCGTATTTATCGGAAGTCAGTTGTTCAGCGTATTGGAAGAACTTGAAAAGGTAACCAACGGAAAACTATCTCCGGAAGAAAAAACAGAATTAAAATTAAATGTAGTTGGAAAGATTCCTGAAATTCTATTAGATAACACAGATAGAAACAGAACTTCTCCTTTTGCATTTACAGGAAATAAATTTGAGATCAGAGCGGTAGGTTCTTCAGCAAACTGTGCAGAGTCTATGACGGTAATGAACACAATTGCTGCGAAACAGCTTAACGATTTCAAGAAAGAAGTGGATGCTTTAATTGAAACTGGCCTTAAGAAGGACGAAGCCATCTTCAACGTATTGAGAGAATACATCAAGCAGTGTAAAAGCATTATGTTTGAAGGAGACGGATATTCTGATGACTGGGCGAAAGAAGCTAAGAAAAGAGGATTAAACAACCTTAAAACCACTCCTGAAGCTTTAAAACAGGAAATGGATAAAAAGTTCTTAGATCTGTATGAAGAAATGGGAATTTTCAACCACAGAGAAGTAGAAGCGAGAAACGAAATCAAATTAGAGAAATATTCAACAGTAATTGATATCGAATCAAGAGTGTTGGGTGATATTGCAAGAAACCACATCATTCCTTCTGCATTAAATTATCAGAACAGATTAATTGAAAATGTAAAAGGTCTTAAAGAAATCTTCGGTGATAAAGAGTTCAAATCTTTGGCAAAAGAACAGATGAGTTTAATTACAAGCATTTCTGAAAATGTTTCTAAAATTAAACTTGGGGTTGAAGAACTTCTAAAAGCCAGAGAAACTGCAAAAGGTATCTCAGACAGCCAAAAACAGGCAGAAAGCTATTGTAATAAAGTAAAACCATTATTCGACCCGATCAGAGAAGCTTCTGACGCTTTGGAAATGATGGTGGACGATGAGCTTTGGCCGATGACAAAATACAGAGAAATGTTGTTTACAAAATAACGTCCTGTAAAGTTCCATATTAGTTTAAATTCCTCGGTTTTCCGGGGAATTTTTTTGTTTTGTTAACAATACTGAAAATTAGAGTTTTAAATCATAAACCCTGATATATAGAAGAAAGTCGATTAGGTTTGTTAAAGAATCTTAATAAAAAAAACCGCACACTTACCAAAAACAGGCTGTTGCGGTTTATTTTTCTTTAACATATGTAAATTATATGTTAAAATGTGTTAAAATAAGATCCTGACAATTATCATATCAGGGGTCTTTTGCTCGGAATCTCTACTTTTGTAATGCTTTTGAAAATAAATATTCCTTTTTAACACGGATAATCAAATATATATGAAGAAAAGAGTTTTGTTTTATTTAGTTGCTATAGTTACTACAGTTTCATTGCAATCGTGCGCTACAAATTATGTGGTTTCAAAACCAGCAACTTACACAAAAGAATACAAAACAGATGCCAAACTAGCTTCTATAGATAATAAAAAAATGGAGCAGGATAAGCAAAAACTTATCGACTCTTTCCTTGCGGAAAAGGCTGCATCTATCGCTAGTGCTAAAAAAGCAGTTAAGAATTCTGAGATTGCAAAAGCAATCAAACATAATAAAACCATTGACGGTATCCTTGAAGAAGCTGAAACATACCTTGGAACTCCTTACAGATATGGAGGAACAACCAGAAACGGTATCGATTGTTCAGCTTTTGTTCTTTCTGTATTCGGAGCAGCAGCAGGTCTTAGCTTACCTAGAGTAGCGGCTTCTCAGGCTCAGGAAGGGGAAAGAATTGAAAAAGGAGAGCTACAGAAAGGAGACTTAATCTTCTTTTCTCACGGAAGAAGAATTTCTCACGTAGGTATTGTAGAAAGTGTTACTGAAGAGGGTGAGATTAAATTTATCCACGCAGCAACATCAAAAGGAGTAATGATTTCTTCACTGAATGATTCTTATTGGGGTCCTAAATTCAGATTCGCAAAAAGAGTGATCAACGAAGAAGGAGAAGCTTACAATAACTTAGCAGCAGCTACTCTTCCTACACCCGCAAATTTTTAATTTTATAAATAATTGATTTAAATAATGAAGCCATCAGACATCTGATGGCTTTTTTATATACTTTAATTGGGCTATTTCAACACAATCCAAAATAAGAGAAAAGCAGGTTAAAACCCGCTCCTATTGATTCAATATTGATATTTTAATATGCCAATTGTTAAACAACTGCGGATCTCAACTGTTCTTATCAATTTCAATATCCAGTTTATACAATAGTCCATAGATTTCAGAAAGTGAAAACCTGGCCTTTTTAAGCTTATTTAAAGCCGGATCTATCGAGTAGTTAACCGATGTCCGGAAATCTGCCTTTTCGAGGTTTGTAGCGTCAAAAACAGCGCCTGACAGATCACAGTTGCTAAAGACTGCATTTGACAAATCGCATTCGCTAAAATCAACCTCAATTAATTGGGTATTTTTGAAAAGTGTTTTCTTAATGGATGTCTGATAAAAAACTGAATTATTCAAAGAACCTCCATCAAATTTGAAAGAGAGTCCGAACGGATTACAATCATTAAACTGAAGACCGAACATTTTACATTCTTTGAAAACAACCTCATGAAAAGCTGTTTTTACCAATTTTACCATACTGAGATTGCATTCGATAAACTCACAATCTGTAAAGCTGAAGCCGGACAGATTTCCGTATTCAAAATTACAGTTTCTGAACGTACAGTTTTCGTACTCACTTTTTTCTAAAGGAAGTTGCGTGAAGTCTTTGCTCTCGAAATCTTCGTCTGAGAAATAGGATTGTTTCATAAAAAATGTGTTGATGAAGTTGATTTTAAAGACGAATGATCAGCAGAACAATGATAAACTTCCATCATCCAGCTTCCAACCTTTCTCTTTTACACCAAACTATTCTTATCTGAATAATTAAGTTTAAAGAAGATAAAAGTCATCATCGAGAAAGCCAATAAAGAACTTCCTCCATAACTGAAGTAAGGAAGCGGAATCCCTACGGTAGGAAAAAGCCCCATAACCATCCCTAGATTGATTGAAAAGTGCATCAGCAGGATCGAGGCAAAACAATATCCAAACACCCGGTTAAAAGTAGACTTCTGCTGTTCTGCCAGATAATAGATTCTTCCGATATAGACCATGTAACACAGGATAAGAACTGCACTTCCTGCGAAGCCCCATTCTTCTCCTACGGTACAAAATATGTAATCTGTTTCCTGTTCGGGAACAAATTTCCCCTGGGTAACGGATCCTTCACGGTATCCTTTCCCCCAGATTCCACCTGATCCGATGGCTGTTTTTGAATATAATAAGTTGTACCCGGAAGTATCTCTGAATGCCTTTTCACCCTTGTAAAGGACCTCAATTCTTTCTCTCTGGTGTTTTGGCAGTTTTTCTAAAATATAAGGTGACCCGAAAGCCAGTCCGCACAATATAAGGATAGAACCTGCAATTCCTGAAATAGAAATCACATCCCATGACATTCTATGATAATTCATAGCAATCAGAACTCCGGCAATCACTAAAACTGCGATCGCAACATAAATAGGAGGAATTGCCAGGGAAATCAGAAAAACTCCGGCAAAAATAAATCCGATACCGAATAAAAGACCACTCAATCCTTCTCTATATAATGCGATGAAAAATGCGATGAACACAAGCATAGAACCTACATCCGGAATAGCCAGAACGACTGCCGCCGGAATTCCTATAATAGCAAGGGCAGTCCAGATAGATTTTTTATTTTTAATATTAAAATCCGGGCTTGAAACGAAATTGGCGAGCATCAAGGCGGTACCTATTTTTGCAAACTCAACGGGCTGCATCGTAAAACTTCCAAACTTATACCAGTTTTTCTGGCCCAGAATTTCTTTACCAAACGGGAAAAGACCTATCAAAAGTAAAACTCCTCCAATGTAAATAATACCAGCCATATTCTCAAAGAATTTGCTTCTTCCTACGAATATAACAAGCCCTACAAATACAGAAATACAGAAAAAAACCAATTGCTTCTCTCCTAGTTTCTGGTCTACACTGTAAATATTTGCAATGGCAAAAATGCAAAGCAGGAAATACAGCCCAAGGCCCAGTTTATCTATTCCTTCTGTCCATTTCATTGCTTTACAGGTTTTTTAGCAGTGTTATTCTTTTTAGCGTCCTCTTCTATTTTCTTTTGCAGCTTAGCCTTTTGTTGTTTTACCAATTCCAGACTATCCTTTATTCTTTTTTGTTTGATGGAATCAGGTTTAGGATCAACATATAGTCCTTTACGTTTCAAATCTGCAATCCATTGTCTTTTATATTCAGGCATGAAACTCGAGGTAATCATTTTTTTGTAAAGATTTTCCCTTTTCAAATCTCCGGTAATATATTTCTCAGCAATCACGGTACAGGCTGGCCCTGCCCATGTAGCACCAAATCCGGCATGTTCCATTACGGCTACTACAACAATCTTGGGTTTATCAGCAGGCGCAATCAATACAAAAATAGAGTTATCCTTCCCTTGTGGAACCTGTGCTGTTCCTGTTTTTGCCAATTGTGTAAAGTCATTGGATTTCAGTCCTCTTGCTGTTCCTCTCAACACTACAGCTTCCATACCTTTAAGTACAGGTTCAAAGTGCTTTGGATCTACCAGAGTTTTATGTTTCACTTTAAATCTCGGGTCAGGATTAGGTTTTCCGTCAATTCCTTTTACGATATGAGGTGTATAATACCATCCTTTATTAGCAATAGCAGCTACATAGTTGGCCAGCTGAATAGGAGTTACCAAAACATCACCCTGTCCCATTCCATTATAAATAGCACCGGTGGACATTTCATCCCAGTTTTTAAAATCAGTTCTCTGAGAACCGCTTGCCTTCATGATGGCTTTAAATCTTTTTTCGTAAAAATCTCCGGAAGGTATTCTACCTCTTGCACCAACGGCAAAATCATTATTTAAAAACTCTCCCACTCCAAAACTGCTCATGATTTTTTTCCATTCATCAACTCCTTTTGAAGGGTTTCCAGGATATTTTTTGATAATGGCAATAAAGGCGTAGGTGAAAAAACAGTTACTGGAAACCTGAATGGAAGGAATAAGCGGATCTGCTCCACCATGACCCTTAATTCTTTTTCCTTTATAGAAGAATCCTCCTCCACACGGGAAAATAGTTTTTTCATCCATTACTCCCATTTGCATAGCAGCTAGAGCTGTCAACAATTTAAACGTTGATCCCGGAGGATATCCCGCCTGTAAAGCACGATCAAAAGTAGGTTTATTTTCGTAAAGCGTATCTTTTGAAAGGGCGTATAAGTTTTTTGATTTATTAGGTCCGGTAAAAAGGTTTGGATCAATATCCGGACCGGTTGCAGCCACTAAAACTTCTCCATTATTAGGATCTAAAGCGACAATTGCACCGTGTTTGTTGACAAGCATTTCTTCTGCTGTTCTCTGAAGATCGTAATCAATGGTTAAAGTAATATCTTTACCTGTAATCACATCTTTATCCAAAGATCCGTTTTTATAGGAGCCGATATTTCTGAGTCTGATATCTTTCTGGATATACTTCACTCCTTTTATTCCCCGGAGTTCTTTTTCGTAGGATTTTTCAACCCCTGTTTTCCCAATGAAATCTCCCGGTAAATAGTAGAGAGAATCTTTTTTAATATCTCTTTCATTTACCTCACTGGTATATCCAAGAAGGTTTCCGGATGTGGAAACTTCGTACTGACGCTGAGGTCTTGATACGATATTAAATGCGGGATACTTAAAAATAATTTCCTGAACTCTTGCAATATCTTCTCTGCTGAGGTCTTTGATGAAAGTCATCGGGGTCAGCTTGGAATAATATTTTTCCTTTTTGATCACATTGATTTTATTGATAAAATCCTGCTTTGTAATTTTCATTAAACTGCAAAAAGCCAGCGTATCAAAATCAGGTTTCATCAATGCCTGGGTAAATGAAATTTCATAAGCAGGCTGGTTACCTACCATGATTTTACCATTTCTATCAAAAATTACTCCACGCTGTGGAATAACATATTCTGTTTTAATGGAGGTATTGGCCGCGTTTAAGGCATAACGGTCTGTAAACAACTGCAAATAAGCAAGCCTCGCCACAAAAATAAGGGCGATGATAACGAGTATGGAAAAAATTTTTAAATAACGTGTGTTCAAACTTTTTGTTTGATTTTAAATATTAATGCGTAGATGACTATAAAGATAAATGAAATTACACTTGTCACCAACACATTAAATAATATTTCAAAAAACCTGCTAAACTTAAAGAACTCGATATACTGTACTAAAAGCTGATGCAGGAAAATACTTGAAAATAAAAACAGCAAAAACTGCGCCCATTGAAGGGACTGGAATGAGAAAAAGTCCGTAGACGTATCTGTGGAAGTCCTGAAGATCAACGTTCTGAAGTAGGCGATTAACGTTGTTGCAAATGCATTGATCCCCCATGAATTAAGGAAGCCGTCAATAGCCAGCCCTATCAAAAAGCTCAATGCCAGGAACTGAAATTTATTTCTGAAAAACGGATAGAACATGACAAACACAGGATATAATACCGGAGTATATTTCCCGAAAAGCGTAATCCTGTTCAATACAAATATTTGTAATGCAACAAGAAAGATCATGATCAATATATCGGTAAATAAAGTCCTGCTAATCATTTTCCTTTTTTATTACAGCTTGCATAGTGTCCTGAATCTTCTGCACTTCTGCTTTCTTAAGATTCTTCACTACATACACTTTATTCAACGCTCCCATTTTTTCACTCAGCTCAACGGAAATATCCCAGAAGCCGGTTTTATTGTCTACAGAATATCCTGCAATGGTACCAATGGTAACTCCTTTAGGAAAAATAGCAGATTTACCATCTGTAACGACGGTATCCCCTACTTTTAAGGCAACATATTTCGGAATATCCGCCAGGTGCATTACCCTGGAGTTATCTCCATTCCATGTTAAAGTACCAAAATACCCTGAATTTTTAAGTGCTGCATTAATTCTGATCTTGTTAACACTTAACACGGATTGAACCAATGCATAACTATCTGTAGAATTGATTACAATTCCCGCAATACCTCTTGGTGCCATCACTCCCATTTGAGGAAAGACTCCATCTCTACGGCCGCGGTTGATTGTAAAATAGTTGTTTCTTCTGTTGATACTGTTGAAAACAATCTCTCCATCAACAAAAGTATAGATCTGCCCTCCACCAATGGTATCATGAACTCTTTTAAAAACGGGATTTTTGCCTCCGTCTTTTCCATAGAGCTCAGTCATAAGGGCTTTATTCTGAACCACAAGATCTTCATTGATCTGTTTTAGCTTCAGATAAGAAACTCCTTCATCAATATATCCGGAAACCCAGGAATTGAACGCAGCCGTTTGGCCCGCAACCCAGGATCTCTGCATGGCATTTCTTGAGAATATCAAAACCAGAGCAATAATTTGCAGGAATATAAAGAAGACGAAAAGAGTATTCTTCGAAAATAATCTCAGCAAAAATCCCATTCAGATATAAAGTCGTAAAAAGTTAAAATTATTTAATTAAGAAATTGAACTTGTCCATATTCTTAAGGGCAATACCTGTTCCGCGAACTACAGCTCTCAACGGATCTTCAGCTACAAATACAGGAAGACCTGTTTTCTTGTGAATTCTGTCCGCAAGACCTCTTAATAGCGCTCCTCCTCCAGCAAGATAAATACCTGTTTTGTAAATATCAGCAGCCAATTCCGGTGGTGTAAGAGATAATGTTTCCATTACGGCATCTTCAATTCTGATAATTGATTTATCTAATGCACGGGCAATCTCTTTGTATCCAACCATGATTTCTTTAGGCTTACCTGTAATAAGGTCTCTACCTTGTACCGGAATGTCTTCGATATCTACATCAAGATCTTCTACTGCAGAACCTACTTCAATTTTGATTCTTTCAGCAGTTCTTTCTCCGATATAAAGGTTATGGTGAGTTCTTAAGTAATAAGCAATATCATTGGTAAAAACATCTCCTGCAATCTTCACAGATTTATCACATACGATACCTCCTAAAGCTACAACAGCAATTTCCGTAGTACCACCACCTATATCGATGATCATATTTCCTTCAGGCTTTTGAACGTCAATCCCAACCCCAATTGCTGCTGCCATTGGTTCGTAGATCAATCTTACTTCTTTTGCGTTTACTTTCTGAGCAGAATCTCTTACTGCTCTTTTTTCAACTTCAGTAATACCAGAAGGGATACAGATTACAATTCGTAATGCTGGCTGAATGAATTTACCTTTGATTCCAGGAATTTTTTTGATGAATTCCTTGATCATATGTTCAGAAGCGTGGAAATCAGCAATAACCCCATCTTTCAGTGGACGGATGGTCTTGATATCCTCGTGAGTTTTACCCTGCATATGCTTGGCCTGCTCTCCGACGGCAATCGGCTTACCCGATGAACGTTCAATTGCAACAATTGAAGGTTGATCAATAACAATTTTATTATTATGGATGATTAGGGTATTAGCAGTTCCAAGGTCTATCGCAATTTCTTGCGTAAACATATCAAATAAACTCATATTTTTCTTCTGATTTTAAGTTTACAAAGATATAAATTTAACAGTACTAAAGAAATTTCCCAACAACTTAATTTGGTTAAAATTTTATTAAAATTTATAATTCTTTATTAACTTTCAATTTAGATATTTACAGAGTTTGATTTCAACTAAAATTAATGGCGTGTTAAATAGGCAAAAAAGGGTAATTACAAAAGGGTAAAAAGACTAAAAAAATACGGCATTGAAGATCAAAACAAAAACCTAGAAACGCCAAAAAATATTTTCCAACATGGAATTTTATCATTGTACCGTTTTGTCTTTCTGCCAGAAACGCCTTTTCTTTCCTTTTATAGTTTTTTACGATAATTATCATATACACTATCTGAGAGAGGTTAATTAAAAAAATCGTAAATTTGCGACTGCTTATGTTACAGTATTCCAACATTCATCGGACGTCAAATTTTGCCGTGCTTTCAATAAGCTACGAGAAAGCCGACGTAGAAACGAGAGGAAAGTTTGCATTCTTTGATGAGAACATCAAAAATTTTGTTTCCAGAGTCCATCAGGAAGACCTGGGTGATGCATTTGTTGTTTCCACTTGTAACAGGACCGAAATTTATACCACGTCTCCCAATTACCTTTTAGTCGCGGAAGAGTACTGCAAAACCATTGGAGTACAGCTTACGGATTTTCTTCAGTTCGCCAATATTCTTACCAAAGAGGAAGCTTTAATTCATCTTTTCAGAGTAGCGGCAGGTCTTGAAAGTCAGATTATCGGAGACTTTGAAATTATTGGGCAGATAAAAAAAGCATACAGCCGTTTCAAAAAAGAAAGACAGAATTCTAATCCTTATCTGGAAAGAGCCATCAATGCAGCTATTCAGATTTCGAAAAGAATAAAAAATGAAACGGGCATCTCCAATGGAGCAGCTTCTGTTTCTTATGCTGCAGTTCATTATATTTTAAACAGCCAGAAAAGAATTACTGAAAAAAACATTCTTCTTTTAGGTGTAGGTGAGATAGGGCAGAATACCGTTGAAAATCTGGTAAAACATGTCTACCAGCCGAAAATTAAAATCGCCAACAGAACTCAGGAGAAAGCTGAAAAGATTTCCCAGAAATATAATATTCCTCACGTTGATTATTCTGATTTTGACCAGGAATTAAAAAACACAGATATTCTTATTGTGGCAACAGGAGCCAAGCATCCTATTGTTAACCAGTCTCACTTCCCGAACGGAAAAGAAACACTGATCATTGATCTTTCTATTCCTCATAACGTTGAAAAGAATGTTACCGAAAATAAAAACGTAACACTGATTGATGTAGATGAGCTTTCAAAACAGATTCAGGAAACGATTCAACAGCGAGAAAGAGAAATCCCGAAAGCTGAAAAAATCATTAAGGAACTGATGAAAGACTTTATTGAGTGGGAGAAAAAGAGAAAGCTGGCACCCAATATTCATCATTTCAAAGCAGTTCTGAAGAATATGGAACGCAATGAAATGCATAATTTTTACAAAAAGAATAAATACATAAACATCACGGACATGGAACTTTCTGATAAAATGATCCAGAAAATCACCAACCGTTTTGCAAAATATATCATCGATAATCCTTTAAAAGCCGAAGAAATTAGTAAATTAATGCACGAAATATTAGTTGAACAACCAAACAACGAATTCAATGAAAAGCATTAGAATCGGAACGAGAAATTCCGCACTTGCACTTTGGCAGGCTAGAGAGGTTGCGAGGCACCTTCAGAACAACAATTATTTAACGGAAATTGTTCCTATCGTATCTTCTGGCGATAAGAATCTTAATCAACCGCTTTATTCTTTAGGAATTACCGGGGTTTTCACAAGAGACCTTGATATTGCCCTATTGAATGATGAAATTGATATTGCCGTACATTCTTTAAAAGACGTTCCCACTCAATTGCCTCAAAATATTGAGATGATCGCTTACCTGGAAAGAGATTATCCACAGGACATCCTGATCAGAAAAGAATCTGCAAGGAATAAAGAATTCCATGAGCTTAAACTTGCTACCAGCAGTTTGAGAAGAAGAGCTTTCTGGCTGAGAAATTATCCGACGACTGATTTTTCGGATATCCGTGGAAATATTCAGACCAGACTTCAAAAACTGGAAGATGGAGATTTCGATGCTACGATTTTATCTTTGGCAGGCATCAAAAGAATGAAAATGGAAATTGATTACGAAATGCTTCCATTAATGATTTCTGCGCCTTCACAAGGGGTAATCTCTGTAGCCGGACATACTGACAAACCGGAAATAAACGAAATTGTAAGACAGATCAATCATCAACAGACACAAATCTGTGTAGAGATTGAAAGAAACTTCCTGAGTACTCTAGAAGGAGGCTGCACTGCACCTATCGGAGCTTTTGCAGAAATCATCGGCGATCAGATCCGTTTCAAAGCTGCACTTTGTTCTTTGGATGGGAAAAACTGCATTGCTGTAGATGAGAACTTTGTGTACACTCCAACAGATAATTTTGGAGAAAAGTTTGCAAAAGTTGTTCTTGAAAACGGAGGAAAAGAATTAATGGCTGAAATCAAAAGCCAGATCTGATAGTTCAGATTTACATTTTTACCTTCCTTTAGCCACACTTTTTCATTTTCTTAATTTTACAGACATGAAAATCTTATTTACCAAAAATATAGACCAGACAATTATATCCAAAGAATTAGGAGAGGATATTTTGGTTGACTGTGTTGAGGTAATTAAGACCAAACCCATCATGATCAGTCCTTTTGAGCTGAAAAACTATTCTCTGATTTTCACCAGTACCAATGGAGTTGCTGCTTTTTTTAAAAACAAATTCAAACCCAATGAGAATTTTACAGCCAAAAATTATAACAAGATCTATTGTGTAGGAGAAAAGACCAAAAGAGAGCTGAGGAAACATGGTTTTGGGACATTTAAGGTACTGAAAAATGCTGAAACTCTTTCCAGATTCATTATCGGGAAGTGCCAGCACGAGCAGTTCCTGCACTTCTGCGGCAATCTTGCCATCAATGTTCTGGACAAAGACCTTCCATTACAAAACATTAAGTACAAAAAAGTTACCATTTATAATACTGAGGAAATCAATCCTGTAATAACTGAAAAATATCATGCTGCAGTATTTTTTAGTCCGAGCGGAGTTCGTAGTTTTGCAAGGCGAAATTCTCTGGAAGGCATGAAGCTTTTTTCAATTGGCGAAACCACTTCAGGTGAGCTGAGAAATTATACGCAGGAAGAAATTTTTACTTCTGAAGAAAATACACTGACATCCATCTTTGCATTGATCAGAAAAGAAATCGGAAGTAGAATTTAGAATATCTGTTACCGAAACATTGCCGGTAATATTAGTTACAATAGATTATGATAAAAAACGACCTATATTTAAAAGCACTTCGCGGAGAAACCGTTGAAAGACCTCCTGTCTGGATGATGAGGCAGGCTGGAAGATATCTGCCGGAATTCATTGCCTTAAGAGATCAGTATGATTTCTTTACAAGATGCCAGACCCCGGAGCTTGCCGCTGAGATCACTCTGCAGCCTATCCGCAGATTTCCTTTGGATGCCGCGATTCTGTTTTCTGATATCCTGGTAGTTCCACAGGCAATGGGAATTGATTTCAAAATGAAAGAATCTGTTGGCCCATGGCTGGATACTCCTATCAGAACGATGGAGCAGGTTCAGAATATTGAAACTCCGGATGTGAACGACACTTTAGGTTACGTTTTTGATGCTATTGAACTTACACTTCAGAAGCTGGACAATGATATTCCGTTGATCGGTTTTGCCGGTTCTCCATGGACTATTCTTTGTTACTGTGTAGAAGGAAAAGGAAGTAAAGCTTTTGATATTGCAAAATCCTTCTGCTTCCAACAGCCTGAAGCTGCTCATTTATTATTACAAAAGATTACAGATACTACAATCGCTTATTTAAAGAGAAAAGTAGAAAAAGGAGTTTCTGCTGTACAGGTTTTTGATTCATGGGGAGGAATGCTTTCTCCTACGGATTATCAGGAATTCTCATGGCAGTATATCAATCAGATTGTTGAAGCATTAAGCCCGCTTACTCATGTTGTGGTATTTGGAAAAGGATGCTGGTTTGCCCTGGAAGATATGACAATGTCTAAGGCTTCTGCTCTTGGAGTTGACTGGACTATTAAGCCGGAATTCGCAAGAACTTTGACAAACCATACGATGACGCTACAGGGGAATTTTGATCCTGCAAGACTTCATTCAACCCCTGAAACCATCAAGAAAATGGTGAATGAGATGATCAACCGTTTCGGAAAAGACCGATACATTGCTAATTTAGGTCACGGAATTCTACCGAATGTTCCTGTTGAAAATGCTGAAGCATTCATCAGAGCAGTGGTTGACTGGAAACCGAATGTATAAGATTATTTCTTTGAAAATATACAAAACCCTTATAGGCATGCTATAAGGGTTTTTGTTTTTCAATGATTATTCCTTCATCACTTTCTTCTTAACAACTTTCCCATCATGATTACTGATCATTATAATATAGACTCCTTTTGGCAGACCTGATAGGTCATAGGAATCAGATGCTTTGTCAAATGTTTTCACAAGCTTCCCTGACATATCAGCTACAGATACCTTTTCTATCTTATTTTGAGAATCCTGCTTAATATAAAGATTTCCCCTAACCGGATTCGGATATACATCAATATGATCAGTATACGAAACCTCTGAGGTTGCCAAAACACCACTTGTAATCACCACATTATCTACTACAACACCGTAAGAATAGTCTCCGGCGTCGTCGTAAACAAATCTTAGTTTAAAAGCCGCGTTAGCATAGGGTGTCAGATCTATATTGGCCGCAGTATCATAACTCGTTACTACAAATGTAAAGGTATTAAAATCAAGATCCCATACTCCCGCGTCACCCGAAAAAGTAAAAACCTGAATCCAGGAAGTTCCATTGAAAACTTCAACTTTTAAAGTAGAATCCAGATTATCAATCATATTGGCATAATTAAACGAGAGCTTTGGGTTTACTACTCCCGTCAGGTTAATTACAGGAGAAATCAATCTTGCATTTGCATTCACTCCGGCTGGTCCTGCATCATCATCATCAAAAAAAGCCGCCCCATCGGGAAAGCCTGCGAAACCATTCTGTGCACCCACATTCCAGTTAAAAGAGTTATCCGGATTCTCTACCGTCCACCCGGCGGGTAAAGCATTACCATTGAAGTTTTCAGAAAAAACCTGTGCATCACATAGACCACAAATGGCTAATAATAGAATAAAGAATTTTTTCATAATAAAGTATTTGATGTTTATATAAAATTAGCGAAATATTTTCCACAAAACATCAATAATTATATATAAAATCAATACATTACATGAAATTATTAAAAAAGATCAGAATTTTATGTTTAACCTTTAAATCACATCATATGAAAAAACTAAACAAAGAAAAGATGAAAAGCATTATGGCAGGAGGAGAAATCTGCCTTGAGTGCGCAATCGGTTATTACCAGGTTATTATTGATGGCAGATGCTATTGTGTTCCAACAGACTAATAAAAAAAGCAGCTCAACAGCTGCTTTTAATTTTATATAATTGACATGTAATATTGATTAGCTCAACATTCTCTGTGCTTTTTTAACACCTTCCACCAAGGCATCAATTTCTTCGAACGTATTATAAACAGCAAAACTTGCTCTCACCGTTCCGGCAATATTAAAGAAGTTCATAATAGGCTGTGTACAGTGGTGGCCCGTTCTTACAGCAATTCCTAATTTATCAAGAATCATTCCTACATCGGAGGCAATTCCCACTCCTTCTAAATTAAAGGAAACAACACCTGTTCTCTTTGCTTTTTCACCATAGATCTTAATACCATCTATTTCCAAAAGCTGTCTTTGTGCATATTCCAATAAAGCATTTTCATGATTCTGAATGTGGGTATGACCTATTTTATTCATGAAATCAACAGCAGCTCCTAAAGCAATATTTCCACCTACATTAGGTGTTCCCGCCTCATATTTGAATGGAAGACCAGCATAAGTGGTACCATCGAAGGAACAGGTTGCAATCATCTCTCCTCCTCCATGAAAAGGTGGTAAAGCTTCTAATATTTCGCGTTTCCCATATAAAATACCTGTTCCCATCGGAGCATACATTTTATGACCTGAGAATACAAAGAAATCACAATCCATTTTCTGAACATCAATATTGAAATGCGGTGCAGACTGAGCACCGTCTATTATAATATAAGCGTCGGTATTCTTTCTTGTTTTGGCAATAATCTCTTCAATTGGATTTACAATACCTAATGCATTGGAAACCTGATTTACAGAGACAACTTTCGTTTTTTCGCTTAAAAACTGATCAA
The DNA here is from genome assembly GCF_030846215.1 of Chryseobacterium sp. WLY505. Lineage (NCBI taxonomy): Bacteria > Pseudomonadati > Bacteroidota > Flavobacteriia > Flavobacteriales > Weeksellaceae > Chryseobacterium > Chryseobacterium sp. WLY505. The sequence goes on from NZ_JAVCWI010000003.1 coordinate 60,943, forward strand.
ACTGATCCATCTGAAGGATTCCGTTCTCATCAATCGGAATCACTCGAAGTTTTGCTCCGGTTCTTTCACAAAGCATCTGCCATGGAACAATATTGGAATGGTGCTCCAGATATGAAATAATGATTTCATCATCCTTCTGCAATTTCTGTGTTAAAATATAAGCGATGAGGTTCAATCCTTCTGTTGTTCCCTTTGTAAAAATTACTTCAAAGTCATGTTCAGCATTGATGAATTTCTGAATCTTTCTTCTTGAAAGCTCCATCTCTTCTGTAGCCAGCTGGCTCAGGGTGTGAATTCCTCTGTGAACATTCGCGTTAAGTTCTGTATAATATGCGTGACAGACTTCCAAAACTGAATTTGGCTTTTGGGATGTAGCTGCATTATCCAGATAAACCAAGGGCTTACCGTTCACTTCTCTGTCCAATATAGAAAACTGGCTTCTTATTTCCTGAATGTCAAACATTTATTTATTTTTTAAATTAAAACGGTCTTATTTAGAACTCTTCAAATTTACGGCTTTTTTTCCGAAAGGAAGCATGAGGTTGGGTACTGATCATTGTCAGTTGATAGAAATATTCGATAGTGTAAGGTGGAGAAAGGCAATAAAGCGGAAAGACAAAATTAAAAGTAATGCCTTAAGCTGTTAAGTCTATTTTACTGAGAACCGTTATCAAATAAAAAACCCGCCAAAACTGACGGGTTCTTATATTGTTTAAATAAGCAATTCTTATTCTGCTGCAGTTTCAGCTGCTGCTTCAGGAGCTGCACCTTCTTCAGTTGCAACTTCTTCCTCATCATCATCATCCATTGCAGCTGCACCACCTTTCATTGCATTTCTAGACATCTTAACAGCAACTACTACTGCGTTGTCCGGGTGCATGAAAGAATATCCTTCTGTTTTGATACCACCGATGTAAAGTTTGTTACCAATTCTTAATGGAGTAACATCTACAACGATTTCGTCAGGTAGGTTAGCAGGAATAGCTTTTACTTTTAGCTTTCTGAAAGACTGACGTAAAACACCACCAGCTACAACACCTTTAGAACGTCCGGTAATTCTTACAGGAACCTCCATGATCACTGGCTTATCGTCAGATAACTGATAGAAGTCGATGTGAAGAATTTTGTCAGTAATCGGGTGAAACTGAATATCCTGAAGAACAGCTGGAATTGTTTTTCCGTCAACTTCAATAGATACCGTGTGTGCTTCAGGAGTGTATACTAATCCTTTGAAAGCTCTCTCTTCAGCAGAGAAGTTCAAAGGTGCTTCACCTCCATAAACAACACAAGGAACTAATTCAGCATCACGTAAAGCTTTTGTAGACTTTTTGCCCACGCTTTCTCTTTTTGTACCTTGAATTGTAATAGATTTCATTTATAAAAAATTTAAAAAATTGTTCTAATTTTAATTTGCAATTTGCTTAAAATCAATTAAATAACAAACTTGCTGCTAATTGATTTATGCTCATGTACCATGGTCATAACGTCCGCAAATAACGGGGCGCAAGATAGCACTTTTATTTTAGATGACAAATTATTTTTAACAGGAATTGAGTCAGTTACAATAACTTCCAGGAGTTTTGAGTTCTCAATATTCTCGTAAGCCTTTCCAGAAAGCACTCCGTGAGTAGCCATAGCTCTTACTGTTTTTGCTCCTTTTTCAATTAAGATATCTGCAGCTTTACAAAGTGTACCTGCAGTATCAATCATATCATCAATAAGGATCACATTCTTACCTGTTACATCCCCGATAAGGAACATTTCTTCTACAACGTTTGCTTTTTTTCTTTCCTTGTAAGCAATTACTACTTCAGCGCCTAAGTGACCGGCATAGTTTTTCGCTCTTTTTGCCCCTCCCATATCTGGTGAAGCAATGGTAAGATTATCAAGATCTAAAGATCTGATATAATCTACAAAAATACTGGAAGCATACAGATGATCTACCGGAATTTCGAAGAATCCCTGGATCTGATCCGCGTGAAGGTCCATCGTCATCACTCTTGTTGCTCCTGCTGCTGTAAGAAGGTTCGCAACGAGTTTAGCACCGATCGGTGCTCTTGGTTTGTCTTTTCTGTCCTGTCTGGCAAGTCCGAAGTAAGGAATTACTACGGTGATGCTCTTTGCAGAAGCTCTTTTTGCTGCATCAATCATTAGAAGAAGCTCCAAAAGATTGTCTGCAGGAGGGAATGTAGATCCAATCAGGAAAACTCTTCCTCCTCTTACAGATTCGTCCAAAACAGGTTCAAATTCCCCGTCGCTGAACTCCTGAAAGTTGATTTTTCCTAATTCTTTCCCATAATTCTGGGCAATTTTCTCTGCCAAGTCCCTGCTGGTTCTTGTACAAAATAGATAACTTAACTGATCGGCCATTTTTACTTTTTAAAAGATTTTGCAAATTTAAAAAAAAACCACAAGATTTACTCTTGTGGTTTCTAAGTTTTTATTTTATCAATTATTAAGGGAATTTAACTCCTGAATATTTGTTCGGATCTACTTGTGGAAGTGTAGATCTATATTTAGCATTGATAGACTTGATAAATTCATTAGCAACGATACCATATCCACGTCCTGTAAGGTGAACTCCATCTAAAGAGAAAGCTCCACCTGTTACAAATTTCGCAGTATATTTTACTCCGTCAAATGAAATACCGGATTGTCCGTTCAGTTCCAACATTTTAGCAGCTGCGTCTACAAAAGCCAATCCATAGGAATCAGCAAGTGATTTGATAGAAGCATTATAGGCAGTTGTTGCTGTTTTCACATAGCCAGCTTCTGTTTTTGTTAATACATGCTGGTTTTGTAATGGATAAGAAATTCCGTAAATATTTACCGGAGCAGGAACACCTGCTGCAGTACTTCCAATTACAGAACTCGTCGTAAGCAAAATATAATCATCTGCCGTAGCCTGTCTTGCCTGGCCAAAGATTTGTCCAAAAGCAGCAGCTGTTGGCGCTCCTAAAGCCGGAGTTAAAGCAACTGTAAGCTGTGCAGATAAATCTGTCAAAGCAACATCCTTAATTAAAACAGGGTTTGGACCTGTTGCAGAAAGTAAATTAATTCTATCCCCAGCTCCAAAAGCAGTAAGTGCCTGCTTTAAAGGACCGTATAAACTTGTATTAAGAGTTGTCAGATTTGAACCTAAAAGAGCAGGTGTCAAAGGGTTATAAGGCACCGTCGTAAAGAAAGGAACTGAAGTAACAGAAGGAATATTAGCAATAACTCCTTTTGCTGTTCCTACACTTTTAAGACCATCTAAAACTGCCTTGATAGACCCGGCAACAAGTGCAGGATCGGAGATATCATTTGATTTATACGTTGTAGGATTTGTATTTCCTGTCTGAACTGTAGCTGCTGTATAAGTTGTAACACCTCCTACAGTCTGAGAGTTTGTTCCTCCGTTGGTAGCATAAGACAGTACATCATTATTCCCTATCCAAAGAGAGAAAAATGTAGCTTTCTGAGCCATAGCATCAGCCAATACACTTGTCGTAGCAGAAGAAGCAAATCTTACAAAATAAGGATTAGCAGTACCGGTTAGAAGACCTGCCTGACTACCATATCCTGGAGCTACCAGATGGAATGATTTTGCACCAGGCACACCCATATTATTATAAGTACCTCCACCAGACAGAACATCCAGTGCCGCTGCCGGAGCACTCGGCACCGGAGACAGAGATCCGTTAACTACCTGAAGGTTCAATTTCCCAGGAAATCCCGGAAGATTGTTAAATCCACCTACATCATTAGGCATCAATGGCAGTTTAAAATCTCCTCCACCTGCAAGTTTCATTTGTCCTGCAATCATATTGGGGTAAGATTCATTTTGACCGCTGCTGTACAAAGCTCCGTCACGATATCCCGAAGTAAGTGAATTTCCCAGTGAAATATATTTCGTAAAATCTGCGTCACCTTTTGTTACCTGGATATCTTTCACATCCGTATCGAAATCCGTATTACAGCTTACTGTAAAAAGAAGTGCAGAAACTGCAATTGTCGATATTATAATTTTTTTCATAGTCTTCTAAAATTAAAATGGATTATAAGATAAACCTAGACCTAAGTAGAATGCTGTTGCTTTCGACTGTCCGTAGAAACCTAAGTTAACATTATCTACATTTCTGTATTGAGGCATTGCATATCCTCCGGCAATATCCACTCCGAATTGTTTCAGCTTGATACCTATCCCTCCTGTTACCACATAAGTGTCATATGAAGGTGTTTCCGGAATAAAGTTATTTGTAGTATATGGCGCTTCGTCATAATAAGCTCCCAAACGGCCATAGATCATATTGGTAAATGCATATTGAGTTCCCAATCTGAAGGTTTTAGAATTCTTAAAGTTTTTAGGACTTGTAAGAACAGTTGGATCCGATGGGTTGTTTCCAATAGGAGCATTCTCGAAATCTAAAGTAAGTTTGCTGTATCTTTCCCATCCATGATAGTTAAAGTCTGCAGAAACCTGCCATTTCGGTGTCACTTTATAAGTTAAACCAATGGTGTATTCTTCCACCAACGGAAGTGTTGCAGAGAACCCATCCTGTCCGGCAGCATTTAGTTTCAACTGATTATAGATAGATTGAGAAGGGAATTGGAAAGTAGCAGTACCATTTTTAGCTTTCATATCTATTGCTGAACGGTAAGCAATACTTACATCTAATTTCGGATCAGGTCTGAAGTAAAAACCGAAACCATATCCGTGTCCGCTAGCTTTTTTATCATTGATATTTACCTGCCCTCCAAATTGTGTTACTGCTTTATCCCAGTCTACCACACCTTTTGCATAGATATAGCTGGCACCAAAAGATACCCATGGAGCTAGTTTTACAGAAACCATTGGCTGGAAATAGAAACTTTTCAGTTCTAATTTCTGAACCATTTCTTTACCTTCCCAGTCATTCGGCCACTTAATTGTACTTCCAAAAGGCGTTGTTACACTTAGACCCACGGTAAGCTTTTCTATCGGTCTATAAGTAATCGCGGCATAGAAAGGAGTTCCTACAGGGTTATCTGTCTCTGTACTTTGTAAAGTATTGAAGTTTTGAAAAGTAACCTTGTTACTTGCTGCAAATCCTCCTGCCACTACACTCAGTTTGGAAGGGATAAATGACATACCCGCCGGGTTAAAAAATGTCACACTCGCGTCTTCGGCATGAGCACTAGTATGCGCCATTGCCAATTGTTTTACCCCCTGCAGGGAAACTCTGAAGCCTCCTGCGTAAGATAGAACTCCCGCCAATAAAGCAGTTGATACTAATATTTTTTTCATAGACTATTATTATATAAGCCAAATATAAAATTATTTTGAATACGTCTGTTAATATTTCCCAATATTTTAAACAATATACCAAAAGAAAACTATGTTTAAAATAATACCTGAAGGTAAATAAAATACAAAACAATCATTATTAATGATTTAAAAACATAATCAGAAAGGATATTAAACCATGTTTAATTTTAAACAAATGTTTAACACCAAACAATAAGCCATTAAAAAGCAGTCTCTGGAGAGTAAAATAATAATAAATGTTAAAGTAAACAGGATGGAATACAAACACTCCATTTAAAAAAATACCGTCTTTTATGGCATTACAACAGGTCTTATCCAGTTTTTAAGGTTCATTCTTACTCAAAACCTGAAAATGTTTTATCCCGAATTCAGGTTATTTGAGTATTTTAGAATTGCATAAAGATAAAAATACATAAATTTGCAGATTATAAATAATAGAAAATATGAGTTGTGGATGTAAAACATCCGGCGATTCTGCACATTCTTGCGGCCCTAAAAAAACCGCAAATGGCTGTGAAAATGTAAATACCTGCGGGAATAGTTATAAATTAAGTGTTTTTGACTGGCTTTCTAACATCAACAATCCGGCACCAAACAGGTGTGATTTTGTCGAAGTTAGATTTAAAAATGACAGAAAATCGTTTTATAAGAATGTAAATAATATTCCTTTACATATAGGTAGCGTAATTACAGTAGAATCAAGTCCGGGACACGATGTAGGCGTAGTAAGCCTTACGGGAGAATTAGTAAAGATTCAGATGAAAAAGAAAAAGTTTTCTGAAGAATCGGCACTCAAAATATACAGACAGGCCAACCAAAAAGATCTTGAGGTATGGCAGGAAGCAAGAAAAAAAGAAGACGGCGTAAAGCTTGAAGCAAGAAAAATTGCACAAAGATTAGGCCTTGAGATGAAAGTTACCGATGTGGAATACCAGGGTGATTCTTCAAAAATAACCTTTTATTACACGGCTGATAACAGAGTAGATTTCAGACAGTTGATTAAAGATTATGCCGGAGCATTCCGTACTAAAATCGACATGAAACAAATCGGTTTCAGACAGGAAGCAGCCAAAGTAGGAGGAATCGGGTCTTGCGGACGTGAACTTTGCTGTTCTACATGGCTTACAGATTTCAGATCTGTCAACACCAATGTTGCAAGATATCAACAGCTGAGTATCAATCCTCAGAAACTGGCAGGGCAATGCGGTAAGCTTAAATGCTGCCTTAACTATGAGCTTGACAGTTACCTGGATGCATTAAGCAACTTCCCTTCTTCTTCAACCACTTTGGAAACAGAAAAAGGAAAAGCATTCTGCATAAAAATTGACGTTTTCAAAAAGAAAATGTGGTTTGCTTATGTAGACAGTTCAATTGCATGGTATGATTTCGATATTGACCTTGTTAAAAAGTTGATTTCAAAAAACAAAAGAGGAGAAAAAACACTTCCTCTTGAAGATTTGAAACAGCCGGAAACTTCTTCTCACACAATAGACCTGATCCAGGAAAACAATGTGGATCGTTTTGAGAAGAAAAACAGAGGAAACAGAAACAGAAATAACCAAAACAAGCAGAACAACCAACAACAAGGACAAGGGCACGGGCAGGGACAAAAAAGAAACAGACCGGAAAGACAAGATAAACCGGAAAGATCTGAAAAAAACGAAAACCCAAATGCTCAATCCGCCAATCAGCCAAGACCTCAAAAGCAGCACCCACAGCAAAAAGCGCCTGTGGAAAAAGCAGTGAATAATTCTGAGACTGATAAAAAACCACAGAGCAATCCAAACAAGAAGAAATTCAAAAAGAAATATCCTCCAAAAAAAGATAACAATGCATAAAATTTTAGGATTACTTTCACTTATCCTTTTCTTTAGCTGCAACTCTTCCTCAGGAGGAGATGTCTTCATGAATTCCGTTGATAACAAATGGAATAAGAAAAGTGAACAAAAATTTAATCTTGAAGTTTCAGATCCGCAGAATCCTAAAAATATTATATTTGTTGTAAGAAATAACAACAATTATCCTTACAGCAATATAAGGTTTATAGTGAATTTCACCAATCTCCAGAACAAAAAAAAGGAAACAGACACCTTGAATTATGTACTGGCAAAACCCAACGGAGAGTGGCTTGGTACAGGGTTTGGTGACACGAAGGAAACTTTGTTTCAGTATAAAGTAAATTACCAGTTTCCGGGAAAAGGAAAATATGAAATCGGTCTCATCCAGGCGATGAGAAATGACAACCTTCCGGGAATTGAGGATATTGGGGTAAAAATAGAAACGGCTAAACCGTAACCATAAATGGAAGAAAACAAAAAAAATGCAGGAAATAAGGGGAAAACATTTCCTCTGCCTCCCAAGAAAAAGAAAGATACCTCCTGGAGAAAATGGGTTTCGTTTATTTGGATCGGACTCATTGCGGTAGTTCTGGGAATTTCAGGACTTTTCTTTTCGGTTTCTCAAGGATTCCTTGGGGAAATGCCTGATGTAAAAGAACTTGAAAACCCGGATATCTTTGTTGCTTCTGAGATCATATCTTCAGACGGAGTAACTTTGGGTAAATTCGAAAAAGAAAAGACTCAGCCAATTGTTTATAAAGACCTTCCTCCTTATCTTATTTATGCTCTACAGGCTAAAGAAGATGAGCGTTTCAAAGAACACTCAGGAATCGATTTATATTCCGTTGCCAGAGCCGTAGCCTATGGTGGTGGACGTGGTGGAGGTTCTACCATTACCCAGCAGCTGGCCAAGCTTCTTTTCACAGGAAATGCTTCTCAGAATAAAGTTCAGAGAGCATTCCAGAAACTGAAAGAATGGGTAGTGGCAGTAAGTCTTGAGAAAAGATACACCAAAGAAGAAATTATCACTCTTTATTTCAACAAGTTCGACTTCCTTTTCAACGCTAATGGTATTGAAATGGCTTCCAGAGTTTACTTTAACAAAAAAACGTCTGAACTTACATTACCAGAAGCTGCAACCTTTGTAGCAATGCTTGAAAATCCAAGAAAAAACAATCCTTACAGATACCCTGAAAAGGCTAAAGAAAGAAGGAATGTCGTATTGGATCAAATGCAGAAAACCGGATATATTGATGCTGCTACCTATGAGAAAGCAGCCAGTACTCCGATTGAAGTAGACTTCCACCCCATCAAAAGCATCACGGATGGATATTCTGCTTATTACAAGTTTTATCTGAGAAAAGAGATTGATAAATATCTTGAAGCTCATGAAAAAGAAACCGGTAAAAAACTAAACCTATACAAGGACGGTTTAAAAATATATGTTACTCTTGATTCTAAAATGCAGAAATATGCTGAAGAGTCAATCAAAGAACACTTAACAGATCTTCAGAAGAGATTTGATGCTGAACAGAGAGGAAGAAAGAACAGACCTTTCTACTATCTTAATGATAAACAAATCAAGGATGTAATGGTTCAGGCGATGAAAAGAACCGGCCGTTACAAATTGCTGAAAGCTGACGGAATGCCTGAGGATTCTATTATGATGGAGTTCAAAAAACCTATCAAAACTTCACGATTCACATGGGCCGGAGAAGAAGAGGTGGAAATGTCTCCATGGGATTCTATCAGATACCACAAACAAATTGCACAGGCAGGTTTGATGTCTATGGTTCCGGGAACCGGAGAAATCAAAGCCTGGGTAGGTGGTATCGACTGGCAGCATTTCCAATATGACCACATCAAGCAAGGTAAGAGACAGGTAGGATCTACATTCAAACCATTCGTATATGCTACTGCTATTATGAAACTGGGAATGACACCTTGTTCCGCCGTTTCTAACGGAACTTATGATCATAACGGATGGCATGTACCGGGAAGAGGTGGAATGCTTACTTTAAAAGATGCATTGGCACACTCTCAAAACCCTGTTGCTGCAAGACTTATCGAAATGACAGGAGTAGACGCTGTAATCCAGACAGCAAGAGATCTGGGGGTAACAGAAGATATTCCTAGAAACAATACCATCGCATTAGGTTCATCAGACATTACGATTTACGAAATGTTAGGTGCATACAGTACTTTTGCCAACTATGGAAACTACAACAAACCAGAGATGATCTGGAGAATTGAAGATGCCAATGGTAGAGTCATCAAGGAAGTAAACGTAGAGCCAAAAGAAGTCATGAACCCAATGTATGCTTACACCATGATTGAATTGATGAAAGGTGTTGCACAATACGGAACTGCTTCAGGAGAGTTGGGAAGAAGAGGAATCTCAAAAGCTGTAGAGATTGCTGCTAAAACAGGAACAACTCAGAACAACTCTGATGGATGGTTTATGGGAATTACACCAAAACTGGCAACCGGAGCCTGGGTTGGATGGGAAGACAGAGCCACCCACTTCTTTGGAACAGGTGAAGGTCAGGGTGCGAGAATGGCACTACCGATCTGGGCAATTTTCATGAAGAAAGTATGGGCAGACAAGAGTTTGGGAGTAACTCCTGATGACAAGTTTGTAAAACCTTCAGACTGGAAAGACGGATGTTCAAACCTTAAAGGATTAAGCGGCGGATATGGAGATGACGGAAGCCTTCAGACCATTGACGAAATCAAAAATCCAAGACCTGTAGATCCTACTCCAAAAAAACCAACAGAAAAGAAAGAGGACAACATCAATGAAAATCTTCATTCTAATGATGAAGTAGATTTCAATAAATAAATTCTCTTTTAGAAATACACAAGACCTTTCAATAATTTGGAAGGTCTTTTCTTTTATAATTAATACCTTTGAAGGATGAATATCGAACGCATCAGACAGCCATTTATTGAAAATTTTCCCGGTGATTTTTCAAAAAACCCTATGCAGAGAAACACTCCAAAGGTTTTATTTGCCACCATTAAACCTGCAGGCTTTGATAAACCTGAACTGATAGCTTTTAACGAAGCATTATCAGAAGAAACAGGCTTGGGAAAATATGAAGATAAAGACCTGGACTTTCTGGTGGGAAATAAACTTCCGGAAAACGTTCGAACCTATGCCACGGCTTATGCAGGACATCAGTTCGGGAACTGGGCAGGACAACTTGGAGACGGAAGAGCCATCCTTGCCGGTGAAATTACCAATGAGGCAGGAAAAAAGACCGAGATTCAATGGAAAGGAGCCGGAGCAACTCCCTACTCCAGACATGCTGATGGAAGAGCCGTATTAAGGTCTTCTGTACGCGAATATCTTATGAGTGAAGCCATGTATCATTTAGGGATCCCCACGACTAGAGCGCTTAGCCTGGCCTTGACAGGTGAAGACGTAATGCGAGACATCATGTACAACGGGAATCCACAACTTGAAAAAGGCGCAGTGGTCATCAGAACTGCTGAAAGTTTTCTGCGTTTCGGACATTTTGAACTCATGTCTGCTCAAAGAGAATATGACAATCTTCAGGATCTTGCCGACTTTACCATTGAAAACTATTATCCGGAAATTACATCAACTGACGACAAAAAATACAGAGACTTCTTTGAAAGGATCTGTACCCGGACTGCCGACTTGATGGTTGAATGGTTCAGAGTAGGCTTTGTACACGGAGTAATGAATACAGACAACATGTCTGTTCTCGGATTAACGATTGATTACGGCCCCTATTCCATGATGGACGAATATGATTTGAATTTTACACCCAACACAACAGACCTTCCGGGAAGAAGATATGCTTTCGGGAAACAGGGACAGATCGCTCAATGGAATCTTTGGCAGCTGGCCAATGCTCTTCATCCATTAATCAAAGATGAAAAATTTTTAGAAGATACTTTAAATAATTTCGGAACTTATTTTTGGGAAGCTCACGACCAGATGCTCTGTAAAAAGTTCGGTTTTGATCAGCTGAGAAAAGAAGATGAAGAGTTTTTCACCAACTGGCAGGGTCTTATGCAGGAACTTCAGCTGGATTACACCTTGTTTTTCAATCAACTGAAAAAAATAACCCAAAGCACAAATATATCAGAACATTTTAAAGATGTCTCTTATATTATTCTGAATGAAGAAAAGCTGGAAAAGCTAAATAGTTTCATCAAAAGTTACGAAGCGAGAAAAGCTTTAAACTCTATTTCGGGAGAAGACTCTTTCGCCATGATGGAAAAAACAAATCCAGCATTTATCCTCCGAAATTATCTTCTCTATGAATGTATTGAAGAGATCAGCAATGGCAAAAAAGAGATGCTGGAAAAACTCACTAAAGCTCTAGAAAATCCATATCAGGAAATATATCCTGAGTTCTGTGTAAAAAGACCGGCCGGATACGATGATACAGCCGGATGCTCCACACTTTCATGCAGCTCATAATTAACAAATATTTATAAATAATTAAAAAACAAGTAATTATTTTCATTTTTTCATTACATTTACTTACAACTTTAAACGTAAATCAAATGAAAACAAAATTACTATTCATGTTCTTAGCCTCTTCTATATTGGGGAATGCGCAGACTTTACTTTCGGAAAATTTTGAAGGAGCAACATTTCCTCCTGCAGGATGGACAAAATCAAACACCAATGTATCCAGAGCATGGGACTTAACAGGCAATGTTTTTTCCGGCAGTTCCGCTTCTTCAATTGAATTAAAAACAAGATTTACTATCGCCGGAAACAATTCAGCTACGATTGACTGGATATCCGGAGCCAATACCGCAAATCTTGTAAGCCCAACCTTCACTCTGGTTGGAGCTACAAGCCCTACCTTTAGCTTCAAAGTAAAAGTTGGCTGGGGATATATGATAAGTCTTAATCAGGGAAACCTGCTGGCACAAATTTCCACAGATGGAGGAACCAGCTGGACCACTCTCTGGAATGAAGACAGCGAACCTGGTTTTACCGATGACGGTGATGGTAATATTGATACGGATTTTTATAATACGGTTACTGTACAGAAAAGTCTTGCTGCATATGTAGGGCAGGCTAACGTAAAAATACGGTTCCAGTATGTTGCCAATGATGCAGATGCTGTTTCTATTGATGATGTACAGGTTATCGCTAACGGAACTCTTGGTACAGCTGAAATTTCAAAAACAAAAGCGGATAACCTTTCAGTTTATCCGAATCCTACAAAAGGCACAGTCAGCATTAAAACAGATAAAAAAATCAAAACAACATCTGTAATTGATATCTCAGGTAAAACTATAAGTACAAACAATTCTGAAACTACAGATATCTCTTCCCTTCCAAAAGGAACCTATTTATTAAAAGTAGACTTTTCAGACGGAACTTCCAAAACAGAAAAAGTCATCAAACAATAACAACGTTTATACAAACTTGTACAACCACCAATTTTGGTGGTTTTTTTATTTTACTTTTGCAAAAAATTTGACCCGTGTCTTTTATCAAAACAAAATTTATCAATTTTCTTAAACTGGTTTTCCCATCTACATATACTGAGCTGGCAGTATTCCTGTTTTTCATTGCCTGCTATGGAATTCTGGGATCTTATATTGCCCTTCATTACAGGATTATTTTTGACAGCAGGATTCCATGGGATGCTTACTTCAGTTTCGATAACAAATCAATCCTTATGACCGGAGGCAGCTTTGAAAGACACCCTCTATCCTACTATTTTTTTAACTGGGTAAGAGAATTTTCATTATTTATTTCAGGAGGAAAAATGGACGCCAATTTCAGGCTTACCCTGGCATGGCTCAGTAATATTATCATTACATTAAACATTATTCAGGTATTTAAATATGTAAAGAATATCATTCAGCTACCTGTATGGTTAAGCCTTTTAATCATCCTATTCTTTGGGGCTTTTTCCACTAATATCATCTTGTCTTTTACGCCGGAGAACTTTACCTATACCTTATTATTACTATCGCTATACAACTACTATGCGGCAATCAAACTGAGGAAAGAAGAGAAAATACCAGCAACCGCCTTATCATTGGCAGGGATTACTATCGGAGGGCTTACTATTACCAACTTTGTAAAAGTTTTCATTCCTCTTATTTTTGAAAAAGGCATTTTTACCAACTGGAAGAAATTCGGAAATGCAGTTCTAAGAGTAGCAATAGCTGTTATCTGTTTTGTACTTCTTTATCTGAACAGAATTGATTTTAAATATCAGAATATCTTTTCAAAAACCAACCAGCAATATGAAAAGTTTTCCAATGTAGAATCGATGCCGACATGGGATATGATTCTTTCATTTTTCTTTGGAGGCAATATTCTTTTTCCCGGATTCATCATGTCAGACAAGCATAATATGAAAGGGTTCAATTTCAAAGGACTTTATATGGACCTTTATTCCTCTGCCATTCCTTACTTTTTCGTAGCAATATTATTAATCCTGATAAGTTGGAGTTATTTAAAAAACTTTAAAAATAAATGGGTTCAGGTAATCGTAATTTCTTTTATAGTTGACGTCATGATCCATTGCGTGATGAGGTTTGGTCTTCATACTTCCTACATCTATGGAGGACATTTTGTTTTTGCCTACCCTTTGCTTGTAGGATGGCTCTTTTTTGCGTACAGATCATCACCGAAAATGATGTCATTTTTAACATTCATTGTGGCCATATTATTTACTTATCTGCTGATCAATAATATCTTTAGAATGACAGAATTCTTTTGGTTTATGGAAAAATATTATCAATAAAAAAAGCTGAGAGATTTCTCAGCTTTTTGTTTTTTATGTCGAAATAAATTCTTCTTATTTTGCTTCAGCACAGAAAATTCTATACTGTACTGCTACTGCAGATTTAAAATATTCTCTGATTCTGGAAAGATCACTGGCAGCACTTTGTTTTGTAAAGTAACTTCCGGCTAAAATTTTATAATTAGGTCTTAAAGAAGCATCCGTCTCCACTTTCAGATTTGGAAATCTCTTTCTGAAATAAGATTTCACCTCATTAGCCTCCTCATTACTTTTCACCGTTGTAATCTGAATTTTGAACCCTAAAATTCTAGGATTTTTCTTACAGATTTCTGCATTGGTAAGTTCTCTGCTCGGCACAAAGATCTTGGGTGGTTTTGTTGTTATTCCTGTAGAAATTCCACTGTCATTATTACTAAAATCTTTAGAAGAATTTGTTGGGGCAACTTTCGCACACTTCCCTTCAATTCCTTCCAAAGCAGCATTTATTTTGGAATCCATTGTCATAACAAGCTCTGTTCCTGACAGGGTATCCTTTTTAACAACTTGTTGTGCTTCAATATTATAAAATCCAAATAATGATAATATCGAAAATATTTTGATTAGATTTCTCATTTAAACTTGTTTCCGCAAATTTATACAAATTAAAAAACTATACCAAACTGGTTATTTAGAATCAATACAAATTAAACGTAAATGATATTTTCCCTTTTCGATATACCGTTAAATTCCTGTTAAAAATATTATTTTTGCGGAATTGATTGAATGTTCAATAATTTACTAACATAAGATAATTTAAATGATTAGTTGGAGAAAGCATTATAAAAAAACGTTGATCGCAATAGGCTTATTGCTATCAACCAGTGCTTCATTTTACGGGCAAGACGGCGATCCTAAAAACGGAGAGAAACTTTTCAAAGCGAATTGTACTGCATGTCACGCGCTGGACAAACAAGTTGTAGGACCACCATTAAAAGGGGTTGTAGAACGTGTAAAGACAGAAGGTGGTGTAGACAAAGATTGGCTTCACAAGTGGATCAAAGACAACAAAGCTCTAAGAGCTTCTGGGGATAAATACGCCAATGAGATTTTTGAAAAGTTTAACAAGACTGAAATGCAGGTCTTTCCAAATCTTACAGATAAGGATATTGACGACATTTTAGCTTTCACAACTAACCCTCCTGCTCCGGAGGAGAAAAAACCGGAAGCAACTCCTGCAACTGACGCTACTGCGGCAGCTCCTGCAGACAAAACTACAACAAACGTTGTCATCATTTCACTTTTAGCGATCGCAGGTTTACTGGTTTGGATCTTGGTTAAACTAAGACAATTGGTAAAACTGGGTCAGTCTGAAGATTTAGCCGGACTTAATGAAACACGAGTTCGTTCTTTCAGTGAAATGTACGAGAAGTTCCACTTCATTGGTAAAGGTCTATTGGCAATCCTTGCTATTTTGGCTGCTTACGGAGTATGGAACTGGCTAATGTGGATCGGGGTTTACAAAGGGTACAAACCTGAACAGCCTATCTACTTCTCTCACAAAATTCACGCTGGAGAACAGAAAATTGACTGTCAGTTATGTCACTCTAGTGCTAAATACGGAAAAGTATCTGAGATTCCTTCTATGAACGTTTGTATGAACTGTCACAGAACAATTTCTGAATACAACGCAGATCACTACATGGAGCCAGGAAAAGACAAGGCATTCTATGACGGAGAAATCCAGAAGATCTATGCAGCAACAGGTTGGGATCCTGCAAAACAACAGTACACAGGAAAAACACAGCCGGTTGAATGGACAAGAATCCACAACATGCCAGACTTCGTTTACTTCAACCACTCTCAGCACGTAATTGCTGGAGAACAGGCGATCATCAATTCTTTCAACAAAAAGAATCCTAATAACAAAATTGATGTTGTATGTAAAGCTTGTCACGGTAAAATTGATACAATGAATGTTGTTCAAATGGCAAACGACTTTACTATGGGATGGTGTATCGAGTGCCACAGAACGACTGAAGTTGATATGAACAACGGTTATAATAAAGAGTACTTCAAAAATCTACATGACAAGTTGAAAAAACAATATCCACAAGATGGAGGTAAGATCACTGTAGATGCAATTGGAGGTCTTGAGTGTGGTAAATGTCATTATTAATAACTAAAAAATTAGAAGTATAAATGGCTTCAAACAAAATACAATTCAGAAGTATTCATGAACTTAAAGATCCGGCTTTGAATAATAAGCTGGCTCAGAAAGAGTTTCAGGAAGAAATTCCGGTAGAAGATTTCCTTGGAGATGCTGAGAAAAACGGATCTAGTACTTCAAGAAGAGATTTCCTTAAATTACTAGGGTTCTCTACAGCAGCAGTTACATTAGCTGCCTGCGAAGCTCCGGTAATCAAAACGATTCCTTATGTGGTAAAACCGCATGACATTATTCCGGGAATCCCTAATTATTACGCTTCAACCTATTTTGACGGTTTCGACTTTGCTAGTGTTTTAGTAAAAACCCGTGAAGGTAGACCTATCAAAATTGAACCAAACCCGGCTGGTGGCGATTTAGGTAAAACTAACGCAAGAGCTCAGGCAAGTGTACTTTCTCTTTATGATAACGATAAAGTAAAGCAGCCTAAACTAGACGGTAAAGATGAAACTTTCGATAAAGTAGACAGTTTCGTTATCAAAGGGTTGGAAGAAGCTAAAGCGTCAGGCAAAAAGATTGTGGTTTTATCACACTCTTTTGCTTCACCAACTTTCAAAAAGTTATTCGCTGAATTCAAAGCTAAATATCCTACAGCTGAATTAGTAACTTATGATGCTTTCCCTTACTCTGCAGGATTAGATGCAGCACAGGAAGTATTCGGACAAAGAGCCTTACCTGTTTATGACCTTAACGGTTCTGAATTGGTAGTTTCTTTCCAGGCTGATTTCTTAGGAGATTATAACGCTTCAAGCTTAGAGACTTCTTATGCAGCAGCTAGAAAACCAGGAGCAAACATGTTGAGACACATTCAGGTGGAGTCTAACATGTCATTAACTGGTGCTAACGCTGACTCAAGATACAGATTAAAACCAAGTGCTGTAAACAAAACTTTAGTGGAACTTTACAATGCAATCGTAGGTGGCGGTACTACTGATAAGACAGCTACTGAAATTGCTAACGAATTGAAAGCAAAAGGAAGCAAAGCTGTTGTTTTCGCTGACGGTTCTAAAGGAGCACAGGTTTTAGCACACTTAATCAACCAGAAATTAGGTTCAGTAGCTTTCACAGGTAAGGCCAACTTCCTTAAAGAATTCGACGGTGCTAAATACCAGGAATTCTTAGGATGGGTAAACGGTGGACAAGTTGGTGTATTGATTACAAACAACGTAGACCCTATCTACTCTCATCCAAAAGGAGAAGATTTCAAAAAATCTTTATCAAAAGTTCCTTACGTAGTAGCTGTAGCAGATAAGAAAAATGAAATGTACAAGGCAGCGAAAGCTGTAATTCCGGTAGCGAACTGGTTAGAGTCTTGGGGAGATATCGAACCACAGACTGGTGTATATTCATTAATGCAGCCTACAATTCAGAAAATCTACAAATCAAGACAGATTGAAGAATCTCTATTGGTTTGGAAGAATGGTAAAAACAATGCAGCAAACAACTACTACGATTATTTAAAAGCAAGCTCTGCTTCTCTTTTAGGTGGTACTTCTTTCAACAAAGCATTGTATAATGGTATCAACGCTTCTACAAATGCAACTACTTTAGCTTATGCAGGTGGAAACGCTGCTCAGGCTGTTGCTGAACTAGGAAACTTTAAAGCTTCTGAATTAGAATTAGTATTATACACTAAGACTTCAATGGGAGACGGTACTCAGGCAAACAACCCTTGGTTACAAGAGTTACCTGACCCAATCACAAGAATGTCTTGGGATAACTACCTTACAATTTCTCCTAAAGATGCAGAGAAATTTGCAATTGACAACGATCTTAACGCGAGAATGCAGCTAGATGGTTCTATTGTAAACCTTACTGTAAACGGAGTTAAAATAGAAAACGTTCCTGTATTCGTACAACCAGGACAAGCTGAGGGATCTGTAGGTCTTGCACTTGGTTATGGTAAGAAAAACTCAGGAGCAACTGCTGATACTGGTGTAAATGCTTATCCTTTATTTGACGGTTCTAACCTTGTTCTTTCAGGTGTTAAAATTGAAAAAACAGGAGAAGATCACGAGTTCGCAGGTATCCAGCTTCAAAATACATTAATGGGTCGTTATGAAATCGCGAAGGAAGTTCCTTTAGCTGAATTCATTAACGTTGCTTTTGATGATGAGCACAAAGGATGGAACAAGCCTTTGGAATACCACACAATCAGCGGAGCACTTCCAGCGAGAAAAATCGACCTTTGGGATGCTTTTGATGATACAGATGGTCCTCACTTTAACTTATCTATCGACTTGAACTCTTGTACGGGTTGTGGAGCATGTATTATTGCTTGTCAGGCAGAAAACAACGTTCCTGTAGTAGGTAAAGAAGAAGTAAGAATGTCCAGAGATATGTACTGGTTAAGAATTGACCGTTACTACTCTTCAAGACAGAAAGTAGAAGTTTACGAAGGATTGAAAGAAGGAATGGCTGTACCAGAATTGTACGGTACTGCTTTCGGAGACGGAGGTGCATTAAACCACCCTGCAGACAACCCGGATGTAATCTTCCAACCAGTAATGTGTCAGCACTGTAACCACGCTCCATGTGAAACTGTATGTCCGGTAGCGGCTACTTCACACGGTAAGCAAGGTCAGAACCATATGGCTTACAACAGATGTATCGGTACCAGATATTGTGCAAACAACTGTCCGTACAAAGTAAGACGTTTCAACTGGTTTACGTATAACCTAAATGACAAGTTCGATTTCAACATGAACAACGATTTAGGAAGAATGGTACTTAACCCGGATGTAGTTGTAAGAACTAGAGGGGTAATGGAGAAATGTTCAATGTGTATCCAAATGACTCAGAATACTATTCTTGAGGCTAAGAAAGAAGGAAGAAGAGTGAAGGATGGAGAATTCCAGACTGCTTGTTCTAAAGCTTGTTCTACCGGAGCAATGACATTTGGAGACATGAATGATAAAGATTCTTCAATTAGAGAGCAATATGCATCTAACAGAAGATATTATTTACTAGAGGAGATCGGAACAAAACCAAACGTGTTCTATCACACTAAAGTAAGAAACAGAGTAGAAAAATAAAGTTTAAATAATAAATAGGTAAAAAATGTCAGGACATTACGAAGCTCCGATAAGGGAACCTCTAATTATTGGTCACAAAACTTATCACGATATTACAGAAGATATCGCACGACCTATCGAAGAAAGAGCAGGTAAATTATGGTGGATCTCATTATATGCTGCACTAGTTCTATTCCTCTATGGATTCGGCTGTATCGCTTACACTATCGGGACAGGTATTGGAGCATGGGGGCTTAACAGAACTATTAACTGGGGTTGGGATATTACCAACTTCGTATGGTGGGTAGGTATCGGTCACGCCGGGACCCTAATCTCCGCAGTATTATTATTATTTAGACAGAGATGGAGAATGTCTGTAAACAGATCTGCAGAGGCGATGACGATCTTTGCGGTTGTACAGGCAGCAATCTTCCCTGTAATCCACATGGGTAGAGTTTGGGTTGGATACTGGGTATTCCCTTTACCAAACCAATTCGGTTCTCTTTGGGGGAACTTTAACTCTCCTCTACTTTGGGACGTATTTGCGATCTCTACGTATTTCTCAGTATCAACTGTATTCTGGTTCATGGGACTAATCCCTGACTTTGCAATGATCAGAGATAGAGCTAAAACTCCTTGGACTAAGAAAATTTATACATTCCTTGCATTCGGTTGGGGTGGTAAAGCAAAACACTGGCAAAGATTCGAAGAACTTTCTTTGGTTCTTGCAGGTTTGGCAACTCCACTTGTATTCTCAGTACACACAACCGTATCATTTGACTTCGCAACTTCAGTAATTAAAGGATGGCACTCAACAATCTATCCTCCTTACTTCGTTGCCGGTGCAATCTTCTCAGGATTTGCAATGGTACAGACCCTATTGTTGGTTGCAAGAAAAGTGTGTCACTTAGAAGAGTATATTACAATGTATCATATCGAAATTATGAACATCGTAATCATCTTAACCGGTGGTATGGTAACTGTAGCTTATGCAACTGAATATTTCATCGGATGGTACTCAGGATCTAGATTCGAAGATTTCACATATCTTTCTCCTGGTGCTGCTGTAGGACCTTACTGGTGGGCATTCTGGTCATTGATCATCTGTAACCTTGTTATTCCTGCTTCTTTCTGGTTCAAGAGACTAAGAACGAACATTATCTGGACATTCATCGTTGCATTAATCATCAACATCGGTATGTGGTTCGAGCGTTTTGATATCATCGTTATCAACCTTTCAAGAGACTACTTACCAGGATCATGGACAATGTTTAAGCCAACGATCATTGATGTGGGTGTATACTTAGGAACAATCGGATTCTTCTCTGTATTATTCTTATTATATGCAAGAACATTCCCTGTAATTGCACAGGCTGAATTAAAATCGATTTTGAAAATCTCAGGTGAAACTTATAAAGCAAAAGAAGGAGATGAGCACCACTAAAATTGTATACGGACTTTATGCTGACGACGACGATTTAATGAACGGCGTTAAAGCATTCAACGATAAAGGAATCGCAATCAACGAAGTTTATACTCCGTTTCCGGTTCACGGACTAGACAAAGCTTTAGGTTTAAAGAAAACCAGAATTTCTGATGCTGCTTTCATCTATGCTTGTTATGGTGTAACTATCGGTGCTACTCTTACCTGGTACGTGATGAATCACGACTGGCCTCAGAATATCGGTGGTAAACCAGCTTTTGACTGGGGGCACAACATGCCGGCATTCGTAGTTCCAATGTTCGAATTAATGGTATTCTGTGCTGCTCACATGATGTCTTTAACTTTCCTAGTTAGAAACAAAATGTATCCAGGAGCTCCAGCTCAGAACCCGGATCCAAGAACTACCGACGATAAATTCATGATGGAATTTGTAACTGAAGATGTAGAATCTGTAAAACAGTTGCTTATTGAAACTGGAGTTGAAGAAATAACTGTTAAAGACGCTTAAAATGAAAAAGAATGTATTAAAAATTACAGCGGTTTTAGGTTTAACAACAGTTTTACTTAACTCTTGCGGACCAAAGGAGAACACTCCATTGGTATATTTCCCGGACATGTATTTTCCGGTAGCTTATGATCCATTGATGAAAGCTCAGGACGCTTATTCAGATCATGAAAATGAAATTCCTGCTTTTGTTAAAAATAATGGTGCAACAGGTCTTTCTCCTGTAGAAGGATCAGTTCCTCAGAATAAAGACGGAGTTTTTGAAGAAAGCTTATTACCTAAGAATGTTGACGAGTACAACGCAGGGTATGAAGCATCTAAAAAACTTACAGCATCTCCTTTGAACCCAGCTAATGCAGCTAAGGATCTTGAAAGAGGTAAAATATTGTTTGATCATACTTGTGCTGCATGTCATGGTACAGGAGGTGATGGACAAGGACCTATCGTTCAAAGTGGAGCATTCTCTGGAGTACCAAACTATGCTGACAGAGAAATTACTGTAGGATCTGTTCATTATGTATTAACAAACGGTAGAAATGCCATGGGATCTTATGCGGGACAATTGAACGCAGGAGACAGATGGAGAGTAGCAATGTATGTGATGAGTGCTTTCAAAAAAGGAGCAGCAGCACCGGCAGCAGCTACAGCGGCGGCACCAGCAACAACTGAAACGACTACCGAAACTAAAAAATAAGAAAAGAAATGTATAGTTTTTCACCAAAATTAAAATCAACTTCTATAATACTTCTTGTTGTAGGTTTAGTTCTTTTCGGTATTGGTTTCTTTTTGAACAAAGGAATTTCTACTGAGAAAATAGAACAAATGATGGAAGCTGTTCATGCTTCAGGTCATACTGCTCCTACACACTCAAGTGAAATGGTTGGACCTCAGGATCACGCGGCTCACCTAGAGCACGCTACAATGCAGGTACACAACCAGCCTTTAGCAGCAATACATTTTGTAGCTGTATTTTTCTTTGGAGTAAGCTGCTGCGTATTATTCTTCTATTCTATTCAGCACGCTGCCCACGCAGGATGGCCAATCATCATTACAAGAGTAATGGAAGCTATTGCTTCTTATATCCCTTACGGTGGTGCAATCTTAGTAATCCTGATGATCTTAAACATCACTCATAATGGTCACTTATTCCACTGGATGGACCCTGAATTGACAAACCCGGATTCTCCGCATTTTGATGTGATCTTATTCGAAAAGAAAAAATTCTTAAATATTCCTTTCTACGCAGTAAGAACTTTAATCTATGTGATTGGTGCTTCTTTCTTCGCTTGGAAATTAAAAGCTCAGTCTAAGAAAGTAGATGAAACGAAGTCTAAAGTAGAGTACCAAATGCTTTACAGATGGGCAGTAGGATATATCGCATTCTTCGGATTTGCTTCTGCAGCTTGGGCTTGGGACTGGTTGATGTCTATTGACCCTCACTGGTATTCTACAATGTATATCTGGTATTCAATGGTTAGCTGCCTTTCAAGTGGTATTGCTGTAATCATTCTATTAAGTGTTTACCTTAAGAAAAATGGTTTCTTACCACAGTTCAATGATAACCACTTACACGATTTAGGAGTTTTCCTTTTCGCTACAAGTATGCTTTGGACATATACATGGTTCGCTCAGTTCATGTTGTACTGGTATGCCAACGTTCCGGAAGAGGTTAACTACTTCTTCGGTAGATTCCAACACTACTCTCCTACTTTCTTACCGATGTTGATCATCAACTTCTTATTACCACTATTGGTATTAGTAAGCAGCAGCATCAAGAGAAACTATAAAGTAGTTACTACAATGGCAGTAGTAGTAATCTTAGGACACATCTTAGATTACTTCAACATGGTAATGCCAGGAACAGTAGGACCATACTGGAACACTCCTGAAGTATTCCTATTAATCCTTGGAGCAATCCTATTCGTAGCTGGATTATTTATGTTTACTGTACTTTCAGCTTTATCTAAACTGAAGTTGATTCCTACAGGAAACCCATTCTTACACGAATCTGAAATTTATGAGTATCCTTTCTAAGGACTTGTAACAAAATAAAATGATAAAAGACTGATTGTTAAAACGATCAGTCTTTTTTTAGGCATATGAAACAACTGATCGCTATGCATCTCTATCATGAGATCAACAACTAAAACAAAATCTTATTATGAAAACAAAACTTTTCCTTTACACGCTTTTCATCTTTCTCTTTAGTTTTAGTCAGGCACAGACCATCACCTTTGTTTCTGAAAAAAGCAATACTCCCCTTCCCAGAGTTTCGGTATTTGGGAAAGATGGAACTATTCTGGCATACTCAGATATTGAAGGTAAGATTGACAAACAATCATTGTCTCCCTCCCAGGAAAAGTTTCAGATTGTCTATAATAATTTTCCGGTGGCCACTATATCATATGCAGACTTTGATCAATCCGTAATAAAAATTAATGATCAGGTAAAAGAGATTGAAACCGTAGTCATAAAAAATAATAAACCTGCCAGGTATATTTTTATCAAAGGAAATTTTAATGCTTACGTGACCGTAAATAATAAACTGAATAGTTATACCGACGGAATTGTAACCTATATTTTTGACAACAAAACAAAAAAACTAAAAAATACCAATGTTGAACAATACAGGGTTTTCAGATTGACAGATCCTAAAAATGAGAAGAAAGAAACTTCATCATGGGATTATGGAAATTCTCTACAGATTCCAAAACTTAAAAATGTAGGAAATCCGGAAGAATATAAAACAAAAAGAAATATCATCAGAGAATTGAAAGGTGATCGTAAAGATCAGATTGAAGTGACAGGCGGAGCACTTCAGGAAAAAGAATTTTCATTCTTCGGATATAGATTTTATGATATCAGAACCATTTTGAACATGTCGTTTGAGAAAGGATCAGAAAAGACATTGAAAGATTTCCTGGAATACAATGAACTTGTTTTTGTTAAGCTTAAACATAAAAGTGAACCCGAATACAATCAGATTGCCGTTTACACCAATTTCTATCCTACGGAACTTAGTTTCAATGACGACAATGATATTGAAAAGGTAAAATTTAACAAAGAAAATAGTAATTACCAAACTTCTTACTGGCAGGATCCATCATTCCCCAACATGCAGACCATCTTCAGTAATTTTTTCAAGGGAGACTTAAAAGAACAACCTCAAAAAAACTAAAAATATAGGATTATGGCTACTGTGAAAAAGAAATAAAACAAGCCATAAAACATAAAGTGAAAATAAAATCCAGTATTAATAAAGGTTTTATTAAATTTGCAACAAACCAAATAAAAATGAAAAAGTTTTCTTTTCTACTTGTTTTCAGTCTGTTGCTTTTTACAGCATGTAAGAAAGATCATGTAGATGCTACGAATACTAAAACACTGCAGTCAAGTATCAATGATATGACCTCCAGTTTACCTACCATTAAGCAGATTAAGTTTAATGAGGCTCTTTATATCCTTAAGACATTTGGAGTAGAGGCAGACGGTGATATCAATGAGCTAAAAGCCCTTGGAAAACTGATTAACGGGAAGAAAGTTCCTGAAATCATGTCTTTGGCTGACGAAGTGGCTCAAAAAAACGGAATAGAATGGGCAAGTACTGCCCCGCCATCACTTGGAGAAATGAATATCTTCGGGGATGATAAAGCTAAAGAAAGCGATCCTAATGATGTGAAAGCAGGATCACTAAGCCTTGTGACAAGACCTACGGGAGATGACGGAACCGGAGCGCCTACAGCCATCCAGATTGTTCCAAGACTTGTAGATGCAGCCGGAAACCCTGTATCTTTCACAGGAGCAGGCCTTGAAGCAACTCTTGAAGTCTTCAGTAACGGGGTAAGATTGGCTACTGCTAAAAACCTGATGCAGGACAATAACTTTAAAGGATTCAATTTAAAGTTCTCATCTATTCCTGCTGCGAAAGTAGTGGATAACAAAATCGATATCACGGTTTCTGTAAAAACAACTGCCAAGACTTTCAAAATGTCTAAAATCGGTCTTGATGTCAATGCAGCAGCCTTAAAAGTTCCTGCCATTCCAAAAACTGATTCAACCGCAGTGCCGGAACAACCAAGTGCAGTGGTGGATCCAAACAATCCGACAGCAACGCCTGGTGCAACAACTGATCCTACAGCTACTCCTGCAACACCGGCTGCTCCAAAGCAACCGACTGCAGATCCTAAAAATACAGTAAGTAAGTTCCTGAACAGTGTAAGTTCTCAAAACTTAAAAGCAGCATACGAAACAGCCAGCAATCCAAGCTGGGGAAGCTATGAATCTTTCTCCAATCCGACCTCAGGTTTCGGATCTGTGAAAAATGTAAGCGTAAAAAACATTACAACAAATGGTACTACCGCAAACAGTGCCAGTGTGAATGCTACTTATGATGTAACGGATAAAAGCGGGAAGACAACTTCTTTAAAAGTAACTTTCGGGCTTAAAAATGTAAATGGAGACTGGAAAATTTCCAGCTATAAAATCAATTAATAAATGGCTTCAGCAGAACTGATCAAAAGATTAGAAGAAACAATTGAAAATATCCCGGATTTTCCGATTCCCGGAATACAGTTTAAGGATATTTCACCCATCTTTTTAAACCCAAAACTTTACGAAGACGTTATTGCAGATCTTGCAGCGTTCAGTAAAGGGAAAATTGATGCAGTATGCGGAATTGAAAGCCGCGGATACCTTTTTGGAATCGCTATCGCTGTAGCACTGGAAGTACCCTTCATCTTAATCAGAAAAGCGGGAAAACTTCCACCACCAGTCATTTCAGAAAAGTACGATCTGGAATACGGAAGTGCCATTATTGAAACCCGTGAAGGACAGTTAAAGCCTGGCCAAAGAGTTTTAATCCACGATGACCTTTTAGCAACAGGAGGAACTACAGAAGCCGCAGCCAAATTAGTAGAAAAACAAGGCGCAATTGTTTCACAGTTTAGTTTTCTTATCGGCTTACAAGGCTTGAATGGTGATGAAAAACTGAAAAAATTCGGTGCAGAGATCTACCATATTTTAGGGTATTAAGATTGATCTAACAAAATAAAGATATATGCTTCGACTCCGCTCAGCATGACAATGGCTAATAATTTACTGTAAGATTAGAAGTGTCATGCTGAGCCTGTCGAAGCATCTTTTTTTGATAAATTCACCATCCACGATTAACAATTCACAAGATTTCATCAATAATACTCACAAAGTATTTTGTAAATCTCTCAGAAACAATTAAATTTGCATTTCAATTTTTAAAAACTTATGGCAAAATTGGGAAAGAGTGCTCAGAACGAGCAAGAAGGTAAAGAAACAGTTGAGTTCTTTAAAGACCTTGACAGAGAGGCTTTAAACACTGAAAGATTTGTTGAAAAATATTCAAAGCCGCTTGGTTTTATATTTGGAGCTTTGATTTTGGGAGTTTTAGGATTCTTTGCTTATAAGCAATTTGTAGTTGCTCCAAAGAACACTGAAGCTGTAAAAAGTTTCCTTGCTGCTCAGAAAAACCTTGCTGAAGGTAAAGATAAAGATGCTTTAGGTGGAAAATCTGCTGCTAATCCTGGTTTTATAGGGACAGCTAATGAATATTCTTCTACTGAAATCGGTAAACTTTCTTCTTACAATGCCGGGCTATTAAAATTTAAAGAAGGAAAGTTCCAGGAAGCATATGATCTTTTGGATAAATTCTCTTCCAAAAACAAAACTTTAATGGCAATGAAATATGGTGCGATGGCAGATGCAAAATCAGGTCTTAACAAAAACGATGAGGCTTTAGGTTTACTGGATCAGGCGGCATCAGCATCTGATGATCCTTATACAACATATTATTTCACAAGAAAAGCAGGTATTGTTGCATTAGGATTAAAGAAAAATGCAGAAGCTAAAAAATACTTCTCTGCAATTGATGAAAAATATCAGGACTACGACAACGGAATGTCTGATTCTTATATTGAAATGACTAAATATTATTAAAAAATGGCAACAGTTAATCTATCCGATTACAAGCCACTTCATATAACGAATGCCGAAGATTTTTCTATCGGCATTGTTTTTTCTGAGTGGAATGATTTTGTAACTTACAATCTTCGTGATGCAGCTTTGGAAATCCTTGAAAAAGAAGGAGTAAAGCCTGAAAACATCAAACTTTTCCCTGTACCGGGAGCATTCGAATTAAGCTATGCAAGCATGCAGCTTTGCAAAGAGAGAAAATATGACGCAGTAATCTCTATCGGATGTGTGATCCGGGGGGAAACTCCGCATTTTGATTATGTATGTTCCGCAGTAGCACAGGGAATCAAAGACTGTAACATCATGACGGATACTCCTACAATTTTCTGTGTGTTAACGGATGATAACAAAGAACAATCTATTGCAAGAAGCGGTGGAGATCTTGGAAATAAAGGGGTAGAAGCAGCTGTAACAGCTCTTAGAATGATTGATTTCAAAAAGAAATTATCTGATAAAAAAGGAAATATCGGTTTCGGACACTCTTAATCAATAATTTATTTCAACAATATAATGGGACTATTTTTTAATAGTCCTTTTTTTATCAGTATATAAATAATTCTTAAATCTTATTAATAAAAAGGATGTTTTTCTTTTTTTCCGTCAAAAGTTCCCTACAAAAACTATCTTTGTGAAAATTAATAAAGACAGACAATACATGTTTTTAAAAAAAATAAAACCCTTCCTTTATTTAGGAATCTTCTATCTTATTATTTCCTTGATAATAAGAACAGTATTCTTTTTTCATCCTATTACTACCGCTAGCTTTGGATTTTTTGAAGTTGTAAAAGTTTTGCTGATAGGCCTGGTGAATGACGTTTTTGTTTTCATATTGGCCAGCTCTATTCTTGCCCTGTACTTCCTCTTTCTTTCCAATTCAAAATATAAAAAACCTTACGGTTACCTTATTTTGGGAGCATTAGTTCTATTCTTCCTTTATATCTGGCTTGTTCCGAACAATATTTTCAAGCAGTATGGAGGTTCTATCATGGAAATTGCCCTTGTTTTCGTAGGAATAAAAACGCTTTTCTTCGGATTGATGCTGTTTCTTCCTACACAAAGAATCAAGATCCGTAATGCATTGTATTTCATCACATTACTATTATACGTTCTTCTGATCATTTTCAACGGAGTAAGTGAATACTTCTTCTATAATGAATTTGGAGTTCGTTATAATTTTATTGCTGTAGATTATCTTATTTATACCAATGAAGTGATTGGGAATATCATGGAAAGTTACCCTGTAATTCCATTGTTTTCTGCCATCATGCTTGTTACCCTTACCATCACGTGGTTCATTTATAAGAAAACAAAAGATGAATTGCTGGAACTTCCGGACTTTAAACAAAAAATGGTTCTTCTGGGTAGTTTTATGGTACTTTGCGCGTTGAGTGCACTGGCAATACCGTCTTTGATGCAGATTAAATCTGACAATGTTTTCGCAGACGAAATTGAAGCTAACGGACTTCCTAAGTTCTACTGGGCATTTACCCATAATGAGCTGGATTATTTCCAGTTTTACTCGCAGATTAACCAACAGCAGGCCGAAAAGAACTTCTTAAGCCAATATCCACAACACACTTTATCAAGAGCTGTTGTTGCAGAACAGCCGGAAGTGAAGAAAAACGTAGTATTGATCTCCATCGAGAGTCTTTCTGCTGATTTCATGGAACATTATGGTAATACCCAAAAAATTACCCCTTTCCTGGATAGCCTTGCCGACAAATCACTGATGTTTACCAATCTGTATGCAACCGGAAACAGAACGGTACGTGGATTGGAAGCCTTGACATTGTGTATTCCTCCCACTGCAGGAGAAAGTGTTATCAAAAGAGATGACAATAAGAATAAATTCACGACCGGAAGTGTTTTCAAGTCTAAAGGATACGATGTCAAATTTTTATATGGCGGATACAGCTATTTCGACAACATGCAGGACTTCTTCGGAGGAAACGGCTATGGTATCGTAGATAGAAACAACTTTAAACCTGAAGAAATCACTTTTGCCAATGTTTGGGGTGTTGCTGATGAAGATATGGCCAGAAAAGCAATTCAGGTAATGAATGCTGAAGCCAAGTCAGGAAAACCATTTTTTAATCACTGGATGACGGTTTCCAACCACAGACCGTTTACTTATCCTGACGGAAGAATTGATATTCCGGGAACGGCAAAATCCCGTGAAGGTGGTGTAAAATATACAGACTACTCTCTTAAGCTGTTCTTCGATATGGCTAAGAAACAGGACTGGTATAAAAACACAGTTTTTGTTATCATTGCAGACCATTGTGCATCCAGCGCCGGGAAAACAGAACTTCCGATGGATAAATACAGAATTCCAGCTATGATCTTCTCTGAAGGATTTATTCAGCCTCAGAAATTTGATGCACTGATGTCTCAGATAGATGTAATGCCTACGCTTATGGGCTTATTAAATTTCAGTTATCAATCTAAGTTTCTAGGTCAGGATGTCTTCAGACAGGAATTCCAGCCTAAAGCGTATGTGGCAACCTATCAGGATCTTGGATTTATCAAAGGTGAGCGTTTGACCATTATTTCGCCGGTAAAAAAGGTAAAACAATATTCTTTGGAACTGGAAAAAAGTGATCTGAAACCGGAATTTAAACTGTATTACGACGAAAAATTATTAAAAGATCCAGATCAGAAACTGGTAGATGATGCCGTATCAGCCTATCAGTCTACTTCTTACTGGCTCAAAACAAAACAACTCAACAGATAAATATCTAGATATTTTCGCTTATAATCTGGTGTAAAATATTTAAATTAACCCATAAATTTATTGATATGAAATGGACAGACGACAGAGGCGGAAACGTTGATGACCGCCGTGGTTCAGGAGGCGGAAGCGGAGGCATGATTGTAGGCGGCGGACTCGGAACATTAATTATAGCAGCCATCGTGTTCTTTTTGGGAGGTGACCCATCCGGAATTTTGAATTCTGGCGGCATGCAGCCTTCAGGAAATTCCGGAGAGCAAAGAGAACTGACTACAGGTGAAAAGCAGATTGGAGAAATGGTAAAGATGATGGATGCATGGAATAGCCAGACCTGGACTCAAATATTTAAAGAAAACGGTATGACATATACTGACCCAGGTATTGTTCTTTTTGAAAATACAACTTCTTCAGCATGTGGTACAGCGCAGTCTGCTATGGGACCATTCTACTGCCCTGCCGATCAGAAAGTTTATATGGATATGAGCTTTTTTGGTGAGCTTCAGCAAAAATTCGGAGCTAAAGTAACAGAATTTACAGTAGCTTATGTTCTTGCGCATGAAGTAGGACATCATGTACAAACTCTTTTGGGAACTACTCAAAAAGTGGATGCTTTAAGAAGAAGTGGAAGATACTCCGAAGAACAAATGAACAGAGTATCTGTTGCTACAGAATTACAGGCCGATTTTTATGCCGGAGTATGGGCAAAAAGAACCAATGACAGCAAACATATTCTTGAACCAGGAGACATAGAATCTGCCATAGATGCTGCAGAAGCTGTTGGAGATGATAATATTCAGAAAAGAGCACAGGGATATGTGAACCAGGAAAGCTTTACCCATGGCTCTTCTGCACAACGTAAAGAATGGTTTATGAAAGGTTATAACACCGGAGATATCAGACAAGGTGATACTTTCAACCAATTATTAAAATAGTTTTACTACAATTATTGTAATGATATAAAATAAAATGCGGTCTTAGCTTAAGACCGCATTTTTTGTTTATTGCAATTCGATTGGATTAGAATTTTTCTTGGCTTCTTCTTTTACCCTTTCCTCCATTCTCTTTCTCATATCGGCAGGATTCTGATTCCCTCCGCCTCCAGGGCCTCTTCCTCCTCCACCTACTCTCATCGGAGCGCTTATACCACCTGTGCTCTGACTCATGAATGACATTGGATCAGTCTTGAACTTTTGCTGCTGCTTTAAATAATCTGTTCTTTTTACTTTTAAAGTATTTCCAAACTGGTTCAACGTCGGAAACTCAGCAATTTTATAGTTTTTCATGAGATCAAAAGAATAATCTCCTTTATCATCTTCCACTTTTACAATCAGTCCCGGAAGTCCTCCGAATTTATAAGGTCCGTCCTGATAAGGAAGATCTGTGGTAAACCATGCGGTCCATTTTCTTCCTCCAAAATCGGTTTCAGCTTTCTGAACTTTGTATTCACCAATTTTTCTCGTTTCTGATTCAATTTTCCAGTTCAGAGGTCTGTCTTCTTCATAAGAATAGAGATCTCGTCCGATTCTGTCTTTAAAATAGGTCTTTTGATTTGTTTTATCTTTTTCAATGGAATAGCTGATATTCGTTCTCAATCCTTCCATCTGATCTCTGTTGATACTTCCTCTTCCTCCTCCACCCTGAAATGCTTTTTGCATAATAGAGTCTCTTTTGATTCTGTTTTCAGAATAAAACACTGACTTTTCCGGAGAAATATCCAGATAAGCATTTTCAGTCTTGATATCTGTTTTATTTTCAGCATCAGGCTTCATAGTCACCTGATACACAAACCTGTTAGTCTGTGCAGAAACATTCTGTATGAAGAGTGCCAATGCGATAATACCTAATTTTTTCATTTATATTTTTATTTATTTTAATTCAATTGGGTTCTGTACTGTATTGGTAAAAGAAGGAGTTTCTACAGAGGGGCCTTGTGACATCGGCATTCCCTGATTGTCTCCGCCCATTCCGCCTCTGTGCATTCCACCACCTCCGTGGCCGCCGCCTCTCATTCCTCCCCCATTCATTCCGCCGCCATGTTTTCCGCCTCCGAAATTCATATTTCCGGCCATCGCTTTTTTGTTTTTACCGAATTCCAGTTCAAGAGCAGCTTTATCACTATGGAAATTAATTCTTGTACTTTGCTTGGCATCAGAACGTATCTGTTCTTCAAAAGCATTTTTAATCGTGAGCTTTTTCACAAGATCAAATTTATAGTCTCCTTTATCATCCTCCAGTTTTACAATTAGTCCTGGCAATCCTGAAAACTTGTAAGGACCGTCAGACAATGGAATTTCTTTGGTAAACCAGGCTGTCCAGACTCTTCCTCCAAACCCGGCAACTGCTTTTTGGGCGGAATATCCATTCTGTTTCTCCACAACATTAGTTACCTCCCATTTTACAGGTCTGTCTTCCTGGTAATAAATCTGTTTTCCGGAAGCCTTCTCATAATAATATACTTTCTGATCCGGAATGGTCTTGGTAATGAAATATTCAAAAAATGTAGGTTCAAAATGTTTTTTTCCTTCCATTTTTGAAAAATCTTTTTCCTCTTTTTTATTTTCTTTTATTTCTGACCTTAATTCTGCAAAAAGAGAGTCTCTTTTCAATTTATTTTCACTGATGAATAAGGAACGATCTCCTTTAACATCCAGAAAAGTTCTCTCGCTTTTCATACTTACCAGATTGATAGAATCCGGATTTACCAAGGTTTCATAAACAAATCTGGTAGTTTGTCCATAGGATACAATGGTGAAAAACAACACAAAAAAACTATTATTTTTTGTTTCATTACCAATTTTCTTTATAGATCGAAAATAAGATTCAAGGTTAAATCCTTAATGAAATCTTCACATTGAAGGGCTAAAATTATCATTTTTTAACATAATTTATCTTATCAGAGATTGCTATTAATATCAGAATCATTAAAATAGATATCTTCGATTTGAGATTGCGGAAATTAGTTTGTATTTTTGCATCATTAAATCATTCTAAATAAATACAATGATAAAAGTATCAGACTATGCAAAGGAGAAAGCCATCCAGTTAATGACGGAAGATGGTTTTAACCCTGCTGAAGATTATATAAGAGTAGGGGTGAAAAGCGGCGGATGCTCTGGTTTAGAGTATGTTTTAAAGTTTGATAACCAAAAAACAGACACAGATCAGATTTTTGAAGATAATAACATTAAAATTATTATAGATAAAAAATCCATCCTTTATTTAGCAGGAACAACTCTTGAGTATTCAGGAGGATTGAACGGAAAAGGGTTTGTTTTTAACAACCCGAATGCATCCAGAACATGCGGATGCGGGGAATCATTTAGTCTTTAGAGAAAAGACATTAGATCCTAGATTTCAGACCTCAGAGCTATTCTGAATTCTGAAATCTAAAATCTGAAATCTAAAAAAAAGTAATGAGTAAATATACAGAAGACGATTTAAGAGTCGATCTAGAAAATAAAAAATATGAATTCGGTTGGGAAACGAAGATTGATTATGAAGATTTCCCTACTGGTTTAAATGAGGACATCATCCGTGCGATCTCTGCTAAAAAAGAAGAACCAGAATGGATGACTGAATGGCGATTGGAATCTTTCAAAATCTGGCAGAAAATGGTAGAGCCTGAATGGGCCAATATCAAATATGAAAAACCAGATTTTCAGGCAATCCGTTACTACGCTGCTCCTAAAGTAAAGCCAGAACTGGCAAGTCTTGACGAAGTAGATCCTGAGTTGTTGAAGACATTCGCAAAGCTAGGGATTAATATCGAAGAGCAAAAAAGACTTTCCGGAGTTGCCGTAGATATCGTAATGGACTCAGTTTCTGTGAAAACCACTTTCCAGGATACATTGGCAGAGAAAGGAATTATTTTCTGCTCCATCTCTGAGGCTATTAAAAACCACCCTGATTTAGTAAGAAAATATCTTGGAAAAGTAGTTCCAAGAGGAGATAACTTTTATGCAGCATTGAATTCCGCAGTATTTTCTGACGGAAGTTTCTGTTATATTCCTAAAGGGGTAAAATGCCCTATGGAACTTTCCACATATTTCCGTATCAACCAGGCAGGAACAGGACAGTTTGAAAGAACGCTTCTTGTAGCTGATGAAGGAAGTTATGTTTCTTATCTTGAAGGATGTACAGCACCATCAAGAGATGAAAACCAGCTTCACGCAGCTGTTGTAGAGCTTATTGCTTTAGACAATGCCGAGATCAAATATTCAACGGTACAGAATTGGTATCCGGGTAATGAAGAAGGAAAAGGAGGTGTATTCAACTTTGTAACGAAAAGAGGACTTTGCGAAAGAAATGCAAAAATCTCATGGACACAGGTAGAAACAGGTTCTGCAGTAACATGGAAATATCCGTCTTGTATCCTTAAAGGAGACAATTCTATCGGAGAATTCTACTCTATTGCAGTTACCAACAACCACCAGTATGCAGATACAGGAACAAAAATGATCCATATCGGAAAGAATACCAAATCAACGATTATTTCAAAAGGTATTTCTGCAGGGAAATCACAAAACTCATACAGAGGACAGGTGAAGGTAATGCCTTCTGCAAAAGGAGCAAGAAACTTCTCACAGTGTGACTCTTTATTGATGGGTAATGAATGTGGAGCTCATACTTTCCCTTATATTGAAATCAAAGATCCTACGGCACAGTTAGAGCACGAGGCAACGACTTCAAAAATCGGAGAAGATCAGATTTTCTACTGTAACCAGAGAGGTATTGATACTGAAAGAGCCATTGCTCTGATTGTGAATGGTTTCAGCAAAGAAGTTTTGAACAAGCTTCCAATGGAATTTGCTATTGAAGCTCAGAAATTACTAGAGATTTCATTAGAAGGTTCTGTAGGATAATATCATCAAAAAAGAACCCTTCAGATAAAAACAAACTGATTTAAAGGCAAGGTTTTCAGAGTTTTTATCCGATGATCAACCATTAAAGGGAAATATAAGTTATAGTCTTCATTGAAGATTATTATAAACATAAAATATAAAAAGCTTCTGTCCGTCTATTGAGGAAATATCCCACATAAAGACGATGTGTATATAAAGGAAAGAAGCTCATACAATTATAAAAAGCAAAAGTTAGCAAGAATGTTACAAATTAAAGACCTTCACGCCAAAATTGAAGATGGCGCAGAAATATTAAAAGGTATTAATCTTGAAATAAAGCCGGGCGAAGTTCACGCGATCATGGGACCCAACGGAGCTGGTAAATCTACCCTTTCTTCTGTAATCGCAGGAAAAGAAGATTACGAGGTAACTGGTGGAGAGATTCTTTTCCAGGGAGAAGACATCAGCGAAGATGCTCCTGAAGATAGAGCTCACAAAGGGATTTTCCTTTCTTTCCAGTATCCAGTGGAAATTCCGGGAGTTTCTGTAACGAACTTTATCAAAGCTGCTTTGAACGAGACGAGAAAAGCAAACGGACTGGAGGAAATGCCGGCAAAAGAAATGCTTGCATTAATCCGTGAGAAGTCTGAAAAGCTGGGAATTAAAAAAGATTTCCTTTCAAGATCATTGAACGAGGGATTCTCCGGAGGTGAAAAGAAAAGAAATGAAATTTTCCAGATGATGATGCTTAATCCTAAATTAGCTATTCTTGATGAAACTGATTCAGGATTGGATATCGATGCATTAAGAATCGTTGCAGATGGTGTAAACCACTTTAAAAACGAAGGAAATGCAGTTCTTTTGATTACGCACTATCAGAGATTGCTAAACTATATTCAGCCTGATTTCGTTCACGTTTTAGCAGATGGAAAAATCATCAAAACAGGTGACAAGTCTTTAGCATTAGAACTTGAAGAAAAAGGTTACGACTGGCTTTTAAATTAATTTGAAATTTACTATTTGAGATTTGAAATTATGGCAACCATTTATGAAGTGCAGCAAATATGAATCTCTAAAGTAAAAATTGGATTCCTATTCCTCGGAATAACAATATTTTAGTTCAAAAAAAAAGAAAAAATGGTGCAAACCACAGATATACCAGTAATGGCATTAAAAGAACAAATTATAGAGAACCATAATGAATTTTTGGAGAGTCTTCGTCACAGGTTTCTTGATGACAGCAGACAAGCAGCTCTTCAAAGATTTGCCAACTTTGGTTTTCCGACAAAAAAAGACGAAGAATATAAATATACCAATCTAAAGGAAATCACGGAAAAAAGCTACAACTTCTTCCCGAAAGAGAGCCACAATATCACTAAAGAGCAGTTTGATGAACTGCACCTTGGGGAAGAAAATTTTGATTGGATTGTTTTTGTAAACGGTAAGCTTCACAAGGAGTTATCTAAAGTTTCTATTGAGAATGTAGAATTCCTTTCTTTCAATTATGCATTGAATGATGAGAAGCATAAAGAAGTTTTTGAAAAGTATTTCAATACGATTGCTTCCAAAGAACAGGCTTTTACGAACCTGAACCTTGCTTACTGCAAATATGGATTCTTCCTTAAAGTTCCTAAAAATGTAGTGATTGAAAAGCCAATCCATGTTTTTTACATTTCTCAGAATCAGGAGGAAAACACGTTTTACAATACAAGAAACCTTTTGATCGTAGAAGAAGGAGCTAAAGTAGAGGTCATTGAAAGCCATCACAATTTTGACAGCACTTACGTGTTAACAAACTCTGTAACGGAGATCTTTACCTACCCTAATGCAAAGGCTGACTGGCACAAACTTCAGAACGATAACAACACAACCTATCTTATCGACAATACTTTCGCAAGACAGGAAAAAGATAGTTTAACAACGGTAAACACGTTCTCCTTCGGAGGTAAACTGGTAAGAAACAACCTTGATTTTATTCATAATGGGTCCAATATCAATTCATTCATGAACGGAATCACCATTATCGGGAAAGATCAGTTGGTAGATCACCATACAGCGGTTCACCATAACTTCCCGAACTGTGAAAGTTACCAGAACTACAAAGGAATCTTTGACGGGAATGCTCACGGAGTTTTCAATGGAAAAGTTTTTGTGGACAAGATTGCTCAGAAGACAAATGCTTATCAGCAAAACAACAATGTATTGCTAAGCGAAGGGGCAAGTATTGATACAAAACCTCAGTTAGAAATTTTTGCAGACGATGTAAAATGTTCTCACGGATGTACAGTAGGACAATTGAATGAAGATGCTTTATTCTATCTGAGAGCCAGAGGAATTTCGAAAAAAGAAGCTCAGGCATTACTTTTATATGCTTTCGCGAATGATGCTATGCAGAATATTGATATAGAACCTCTAAAAGAGAAAATTTCCAAGCTATTAGCTGAGAAATTGGGAGTTGATATAGAATTTTAAAACTTATATATTGATAAAGAAAGCACTTCATTTGAAGTGCTTTTTTATTGTATCACAGATTGTATTTCTGTCTTATTTTTTCAACCAGCTTTGGTTATCTTTATTTTCTGAACGTTTCTTACCGTTATCAAAATTATAAGCCAATCCTACGCCTAAAGTCTGCTTCAACTGGGTCTTCCATATCTGATTATGATCATACAAAAGGTCCAGAGTAACGTTGGTAGAAATATATTTATTGATCTTCATGCTTAAAACCCCGCTGTATCCAAGAACCAGTCTTTCCGGATGGTCGAGATAATTTGAGAATACAGAAGCCGTATTCAGCAAGGTAATGTTCTCCATAATTTTCAGCTTATACATTGCTGTTCCCAGGAAACCGAATTGGAAAAGAGAAGAGTCGCCATCATTTTTAAGACCATAAGTTCCCGCTTTCTGAAGATCATCGTCTAATACAAAAGTCCATCTTGCATTCGCAGGACGTAAAGTCACGGTAAGATTATCATTGGGGCGGTAAGTAACCCCAGCTCCTACACTCAGATATCCGGGAGCCATGAAATTAGAAATCTTTTTGGCATCAGGATTATTTCCATCTTCATAACCCGGAGCAAACTGAGTCTGAAGCCCTGCACCTGCAGATAAATACCAATGTTTGGCAAATTCTCTACCATAGTTTGTAGAAAGATTAATGACATCCTGAGTCTTTCTTACTCCGGTTCCCTGCGTATTATTTTGCCCGTAACCCAGGATAATGATATTTTCCCAAAGATCTTTCCCTTTTTCATAAGTAAGGTTGTAATTAACACCAGCAAGCCACCCTACGTTGTTGGCTCCACCTCCTACCCAGTTTGAAAACGCAGCCTGGTTAAGCATTAATGTATTTTGTCCCTGAATAGACCATGCTTTAATGGTGTCTGATGCCGGAGCTTCTGTCTTAGCCTCCTGAGCGAATGCTACAGCCCCAAAAGAGATAGAACTGATCAATAAAAGTTTTTTCATAATGTTGATTTATTACAAATGTATAAATAATAATTTACGTCATCATAAAATTCACTTTAAAATGAATTTAACATAATTAAAACCAGACATGTAACAAACTGAAAATAAAACACTTGAAAACGAAACGATTACCCATCAAACTTAAGTCAACTTAAAAATACAGAATTTCGTAAAGAAAAAAACACTTCAGAAATGAAGTGTTTGTATTTATAA
Source organism: Chryseobacterium sp. WLY505 (assembly GCF_030846215.1). NCBI lineage: Bacteria > Pseudomonadati > Bacteroidota > Flavobacteriia > Flavobacteriales > Weeksellaceae > Chryseobacterium > Chryseobacterium sp. WLY505. Next base: position 99,251 of record NZ_JAVCWI010000003.1, read on the forward strand.
TAAACGAATTCTAAACTATTTTTTGATCCACCACTGGCTGTCTTTCCGATCAGAACGTTTCACTCCATTTGCCAGTGTATAGGCAAATCCGATTCCGAGAGTTTGCTTCAGCTGCGTTTTTTCTATCTGATTATGATCGTAGAGCAAGTCTACGGTCACATTGGAGGATATGTATTTATTTACCTTCAGATTCAATAGAGCTCCGTAAGCAAGAACCAGCCTTTCCGGATGATCGAGGTAGTTTGAAAAGACAGAAGCAGTATTCGTTAAGTAGATATCTTCCATTATTTTCAGTTTATACATTGCCGTTCCCAGAAAACCAAATTGCAATAAAGAAGTATCTCCGTCATTTTTTAAACCATAGCTCCCTGCTGTCTGAAGATCTTTATCCAATACAAATGTCCACCTGGCGTTGGTAGGACGTAAAGTTACCGTAAGATCATCATTGGGTCTGTACGTGATACCCATCCCGACGTTCAGGTAACCCGGTGCCATAAAATTAGAGATTTTTTTGGCTTCAGGATTATTCCCATCTTCATATCCTGCCGCAAACTGTGATTGCAAACCAGCTCCTAAGGAGAAATACCAGCTTTTTGAAAATTTTCTTCCATAATTGGTAGAAACATTGATAACATCCTGTGTTTTTCTGATCCCAAGGCCTTTTGTATCATTCTGCCCGTACCCTAGAATGATGATATTTTCCCAAAGGTCTTTGTCTTTTTCATAGGTCAGATTATAATTGATCCCGGCTAGCCATCCTACGTTATTGGCTCCACCTCCTACCCAGTTTGAAAAGGCCGCCTGGTTGATCATTAATGTATTTTTTCCTAAAACCGACCAGTATTTTACGGTGTCTACTACTACCGAATCTTTTTTCAATTCTTCTTGTGCACTTGCATATATTCCTATAAAACAGGAAAGAATCAATAAAAACTTCTTCATTACTCTAAATAATTTTCAATGCAAAAATATTAATATAATTTTTTTTAAAGGTAAGTTCAGCTTTAAAAAGAATCGAATTTCAATATGCTGAATCACCTCATAACAAGATATTTCTATAAAATCAATGCCAAAATAATAAGTTTAAAAGTTAAATTTAATACCTTTTGTCTTAAAATCAGGTCGGTAGAAACGAATTCATCGACAAATTTTCCGAAATTTATTATTGGCTTTTGATTTGACGTAAAATCCATATGTTCAAAAATGTAATTTCCAAAAGAGCGGTTATTTACCCATTGCTGATGCTTTCAGCGATGTGGTTCGGGTATTTTTTACAAATGCAGGGCTTTTTTCAAAGCTGTTTTGGAGCCATTATTCCTCTCTTACCCGAGGGATTGCTTGGGGTAGTTACTTCTCCCCTTTTACATGGAAATATTGATCATATTATAGGAAATTCTATTCCGATAGCAGCACTTATGTTTTTGCTGTATCAGTTTTATCCATTGGTTGCCAATAAAGTTTTTATCATCGGCTGGCTGGCAACAGGACTTTTGGTATGGCTTCTTCCTCCTATTGATATCCTTACTGGTGAATATATGTACACTTGTACCATCGGGGCCAGTGGCGTAGTTTATGTACTCGCTTTTTTCCTTTTCTTCAGCGGGGTATTCAAGTGGAACACAAAGCTGCTCACAATTTCAATGCTTGTTGTGCTTTATTATGGCAGTTTGGTTTGGGGAATGCTTCCCGAAGAACTGTTTTACAACATGCAGGAGCCGAGCAAAATTTCTTGGCAGGCCCATCTTTCAGGAGCTGTAGTAGGCAGTATCATTGCCTTTGCCTTTAAAAATGTCGGCGAAAAGAAGAAAAAATTCATCTGGGAGTTTCCGAATTATTACAGCGAAAAGGATGATAAATTGTGGCAGGAATACAAGGAAAATCACCCTGAGGATTTTATGGAACTTCCTTACAAGAAAAAAGATGATATCTGGGATCATCTGGATGAATTGAGAAAAAGATAAAACTTATTTCATTACATTTGAAAAAAAACACACATGAATTCCGAAGAATATTTATATGCCATCGCTCTCCGCGAATGCAGCCAGATTGGCGACATTCATTTTCATAAACTTATCCGTACTTTCGGAAGCGCTCAGGAAGCCTGGAAAAGAGCCAGAAAAGAATATAAAAAGCTGGAAGGAATAGGACAAAGAACAGTTTCAGATATTGGAAATAAGTCTCATTTGAATTTCGCAGAAGAAGAATTGAATTTTTGCGAAAAAAATAATATTCAGATCAGGCTGAAACACCTTAAAGAAATCCCTTCCCTACTTAATGAATGCAATGATGCTCCCGCTATTCTTTATCAAAAAGGGAATATTGAGGATGCCCAGCCTAAGGTAAGTATTGTAGGAACCCGTAATATGACTGCTTATGGGAAGCAGTTCATTGAAGACTTTTTCGAAGCAACACAATCCTCAGAATACACCTCCGTAAGTGGTCTCGCTTTAGGAGTAGATAAAGAAGCCCACGAACAGTCTATTCGTCAAAAAAAACCTACTGTAGCTGTTCTTGCCCATGGTTTTCAATATTTATATCCGGCAAAAAACAGAAAACTATCTGAGAAAATTTTACAGGAAGGAGGTGCATTAATAACGGAGTTCAGCTCTTCCAGAAAACCAGACCGGGAAAATTTCATTCAGAGAAACAGAATTGTGGCAGGAATATCTCCGGCAACGATCGTAGTAGAAACCGGTTTCGGAGGAGGCTCTGTAAGCACCGCAGCTTTTGCTAATGATTATAACCGTGATGTTTTTGCGCTGCCGGGAAAAATTACGGACAGCTGCAGCCAGGGATGCAATCAACTGATTTTCCATCATAAAGCAACCGCTATTTCTACCCTGAAAGATCTTATCGGACTCCTTGGCTTAAATGATCCCAAAGAAAAAATGGAAGAATTATTTCCTTATAGCGAGACCATCACACAATTATCTGACAATCAAAACTTAATATACCAATCTGTGAAAGACCAACCTCAGATTTCTTTAGATGATCTGGCACAGAGCATTGATCTTCCCACTCACAAAATCTTACCAATAATTTTAGAATTGGAACTTTTAGGGAAAGTAAAATCATATTCCGGGAGGCAATTCATCGCAATTTAAGATTTAACGATTTCTTAATACTGCATTATTTCACACATAACATTTCATTTTTAATAAAATTTAAACACAAATTATCAATTTAATAATATTACGAAACATTATTATTTAATTTTTAACAATGTTAAAATATAGTGTTGTGAATCTTGAAAAAAAAATTAAATTTGTTGACAATAATATTCAACCTTAATATATGGAACAATATAATATTGACCAGAAAATCCAAGAGTTTATTGCAAAAATTGAAGCAAAAAATCCTAACGAACCGGAATTTTTACAGGCTGTAAAAGAAGTTGCCGTAACTGTAATTCCATTCATTGCTACTAAAAAAGAATATACCGGAATGAAGCTGCTTGAAAGAATGGCTGAAGCTGAAAGAATTATTATTTTCAGAGTTCCATGGGTTGATGACAAAGGAGAAATTCAGGTTAACAGAGGTTTCAGAATTCAAATGAACTCTGCTATCGGACCATACAAAGGAGGAATCCGTTTCCACCCTACTGTCAACTTATCAGTTCTTAAATTCCTGGCGTTCGAACAGGTATTCAAAAACTCTTTAACAACTCTTCCAATGGGAGGTGGTAAAGGAGGTTCAGATTTCGATCCACAAGGAAAATCTGATATGGAAGTAATGCGTTTCTGCCAGGCTTTCATGACAGAATTATGCAAGCACATCGGTCCTGAAACAGACGTACCTGCAGGAGATATCGGTGTTGGAGCAAGAGAGATCGGATATTTATTCGGACAATACAAGAAAATCAGAAACGAATTTACCGGAGTTCTTACAGGAAAAGGTCTTGCTTACGGAGGTTCATTAATCCGTCCTGAAGCTACAGGATACGGTGTAGTATACTTCGCAGAGCAGATGCTTAAAACGATCGGACAAAATTTCCAGGATAAAATCGTTACAGTATCAGGTTTCGGAAACGTAGCTTGGGGAGTTATTAAAAAAGCAACTGAACTAGGTGCTAAAGTAGTAACAATCTCTGGTCCAGACGGATATATCTATGATAAAGATGGTATCAGCGGAGAAAAGATCGATTATTTATTAGAACTTAGATCTTCAGGAAACAACAGAGCTGAAGACTATGCTAAAAAATATCCATCTGCTGAGTTCCACGCCGGAAAACGTCCTTGGGATGTGAAGTGTGATGTTGCCTTCCCTTCTGCAACTCAAAACGAATTAGATTTAGATGATGCAAGAAAATTAGTTGAAAACGGATGTGTCTGTGTAACTGAAGCAGCTAACATGCCTTCTACACTTGATGCGATCAACTATTTCTTAGATAATAAAGTATTATTCTCTCCTGGTAAGGCTTCCAATGCCGGAGGTGTTGCGACTTCAGGATTAGAAATGACTCAAAACTCAATCCGTCTTAACTGGACTTCTGAAGAAGTTGATGCAAGATTAAAGGAAATCATGATCGGTATCCACAAAGCTTGCAGAGACTACGGAAAAGACGAAGACGGTTATGTAAACTACGTAAAAGGTGCAAATATTGCCGGCTTCGTAAAAGTAGCAGAAGCAATGTTGGCTCAAGGAGTTGTGTAACAAAAAAAACAAAGGTTGGGAAAAACTCCCGACCTTTTTTGATATAGCCTGTTCCCGGGATAATGGGAAAAAAGTAAAAAGTGAAAGGAGAAAGCGCTGCTATATGCAGTGCTTTTTTTATTTTTATATCATGCAAAACACCTTTAAAAATATTGATGAATATATTCTTCTGTTTCCGATAGATGTACAGAAAAAATTACTGGAACTTAGAAAAGTAATTCATTTACAGGTTCCGGATTTGGAAGAATATATCGGGTATCAGATGCCAGCCTTCCGGTACAGAGGAAAACCGTTGATTTATTTTGCGGGCTATAAAAAGCATATCGGATTCTATCCCGGAGCTGAAGGCATCCATAATTTTGAAAAAGATTTTGAGGAAAGAAAATATAAATTTTCAAAAGGAGCTGTTCAATTTCCCATCACTGAAAATCTGCCGCTGGATCTGATTACCAAGATTTTATTGTTCAAAGTGGAAGAATTTGAACAAAAAAAATCCTGAAATACAAGATTTCAGGATTCCGACTAGTGTTTGCTAAAGTGCTTTACTTTTTCTTCTTTTTGTCTTTCTTCTCTTCTTTAGGAGCATCTGCAGGTTTAGTAGCATCAGTAGGCGTTGTACTTACTGATGGATCTGTTGCAGGTGCAGTTTCCATTGTTGTGGCAGGTGATTTTTCCTGTTGATTCTTTGGATCCGATGGATTTGTAGTCTGCGTATTCGGTTGTTGAGTCTGAGTGGTCGCAGGGTTATTAGTAGAAGTATCGGCCGGCTTTTGTGGTGTTGATTGTGCTGATACTGCGATTACTCCGACTAATGTAAACGCTGCCGTTAAAAATAACTTTTTCATAATGTAATATTTAAATGATTGTTTAACTTAAACGAGGCATCATTTATAAAATTATGTGTAAAAAGCTTATTTAACGTACTTTATAATTATTTAAGAGGAATTTGCAAAAATGGGTTCGGATGGTTTGGCTGGAAGAATGATGCGGGAAGCTGGAAGTTTATTAGATTAGAACTAGCAGTTTTTCTGATCAAAGATGAGAGCTCCCAGCCCCCATCTCCCCTCTTCCTGCTTACAAAGCTATTTCCCTATATTCTTCATCATTTTTTCTACAAATTCAAATGCTGCAGGACAGATAACAGTATTTTTCAGCATCAAATTATTGATCTGATAAATCTTTTTGCGGTCTGTATGAGGATATTCACGGCAGGCTTTTGGCCTTACGTCGTAGATAGAGCATGTATTATCGCTGTTCAGAAAAAAACAGGGAAGATTTTGCAGCACTTTGTCATTATCTTCATCCACTCTTAAAAACTTTGCCTCAAAGTCTGCGGACTTCATTCGGAGGTGTTTGGAAATTCTCTCAATATCTTTTTCGGTATAGAGAGGACCCGTTGTTTTGCAGCAATTGGCGCACTGCAGACAGTTTATTTCTTCAAAAACTTCCTCATGGGTTTCCTGCACTATATAATCGAGATTTCTGGGCGGTTTTTTCTTTAATCCGTCCAGAAATTTCTTGTGTTCTTTCTGCTTTTGTATCGCCTGTTTTTTATAAAAATCTAAATCCATTTATTCTTTGTTTCTCACGGACTCCGGAAGTTCTTCTTTTTTATACTCGTTAATTTTATCCAGATCCAGTACCGTTGAGAGATTTTCTTTGTTTGGATAATACATCGGAACAAATTTAGCTCCATAAACAATTTCTCCTGTAGTATACGAAGATCTTTGAACCACCGTATTTGAAAACACTTCGTCAAATGCTCGTACCTGTACGATAAGTTCAATATCCGTATTTTTAAAATCTTCTTCAGAAAAACCGTAAAACGGAGAGTTTTCATCAATTTTATGCACTACTGTCCAGTTGAGAGCCAACGTATTGATCTTGTTCATCTGTGTCGTAAGCCTGTAAAAATTACTTTTGGCCACCCCGTTTTCCACAACTTCAATAGCTACTGATACAATTACATCTGCATCCGTCAAGGCATTATTCTTATAGGGAGCAAGCCTGAACATTAATGCTGAAGATTCCTGAAAAGGAGCAATAACTGCTATATCAGAAAATCTGAGATAGGCACGAGGTCTTGAAAATCTTCCGTAAAAAAGTCCCGTTGCAATGGCAAAGGTAAGCAATCCCAGAAAAGCTTCAAAAGTCGCTACAAGACTGGCCAGAAATCCTACCGGAGCTATTCTTCCATATCCAACGGTGGTGAATGTCTGGGAACTGAAGAAAAAGACATCAATAAATTCATTGATCGGATCACTCTTGTCTATGCCTGTAAGATGCTCTACCCCAATCAGATAATAGATCATGGCAAACAGCAGATTAATGAGAATATAAGCGATAACCAAATAAGAAATAAAACGAAATGAGGATAAATTCAGCATGGTGTGATACCAGCTTAACCTGTTAAAAACATTCACCCCCGTTCTCTGAACATTCGGAAGGCCGTCCTTATTGATAAATCTTCCGGATGCATTGGTTCCGAAACCGCTGTTCTCCGCATTTTTCTGACGGATCTTTTTTCTGAATCCTCCTGTCATTTTGTAATCATTTTGATTTTATTATATTATGATTGTCCTCTATCCGTAAGCCTTTAATGACCAGCTCATTCTTTCAACATATAAAAAGCAAAGTTAAGAATAGAATTCATTAAGATATCAATGCTTCTTAGTAATCATTTTTTTATCCTTCATTATTAAAATTGCAGATGATCATCACAGGTTTTAATTGAACATTTTTTACCTTAAAAACACAAAAAACAGCAGAATTTATAAATATCTGCTGTTTATACCATCTTCATTAAAGTAGTTGCAAATCCTTTGCGCCGGTGATTCCATTACCGTAACACTTACATTGCTGACAGATTTTACAACCCCGGACTCACCATGTATATTGGTAAGAAAATCAGGAAAGCTTTCAATAGGAAAAGCCCAATAATAATGTCCATCTACCGGAGAAGGAAAATTAGCCTGCAATCTTCCGGTTAATTTCATAGGTACAAAGTATTCAACAGATGACCCTTTTAATTTTGTAAGCACAGAAATCGATTTTTTAGAATGGGCAGGAACAATGGTCTTGTAGCTGCTGGTTTCGGTAATTTCTTCAGAATTTTCTGTGCCTTCTGTGGTATCTCCTCCTACAACTACTTTTGTACTTGCTGAAGCTTTTGCCACTAAAGGAATATCAACAGAGACCGATGCTGCCACCTCAAATGACCCTGAAACGGTCCGCTTCCAAGAAGTAGAATATCCTTTTTTATAAGAATAGGTTACCGTAATTTCACTTTCTCTGTCTCCGTTATTAATCGCCTCCGTCGTATAGGCATTATCCGGTAAATCTATTCCGTCAGTTTTTATGGTCACCTCAGGAGTTCCCAAAACAATGGAAACATTAGGATTTGGAGCTGTATTACGGGTATCTCCATCTACAGAAAGGTCAGGATTAAATATAATTCCATCCGGAACCTGGCCGGAATACGCAAAAACATTTTTTAACCTTGTTCTTTCTCCGGAATAGCTCACATCATATCCCATATCTTTCAGGTGATTTGCCTTGAAAGGGATTTCGCGTTCTTCATCAGGCGAAGTAGAGTTCGCACCCAAACTATTATTACCTGGCAATTTAAACTCATCTACAATTTTCCATCCTTGTTGAAGCATCTCCGCCTCAGTCAATTGTGATTTCTTTACTTCAGAATAATTTACTTTTTCTGAATCATCATTCATAGTACTCACTTCATCTCTTGAACATGATACCGAAAACATCAGTAAGAGAATACAAATAGAATTGATTTTTTTGATCATTTTAATAATTTTTTAGTGTTTAATAATTAAATTTACAAAAAATGAATTCTTTTAAGGCGTTTTTTTGCGAATTAATCAAATTTTAATCTTTCATAATTTTTCATTGTATTATTTTATGTTGTGCTCTAAAATACTGTTTACATGAAATTTATCAATTTCCCGACTGAAATTTTTAATACGAATTGTACTAACTTTGAACTATGAAAAAGCTTGAATCAAGAGAAGATATTGAACACCTTGTCAATTCATTTTACAACAAAGTTGTTAAAGATGAAACCATTGGGTTCTTTTTTAATGATGTTGCAAAAGTAGATTGGGATAAACATCTTCCTACCATGTATTCTTTCTGGGAATCTATTCTTTTTGGGCAGATGACCTATAAAGGAAACCCAATGGGTGCACATTTTCCTATTAATGAGATACAGGCTATGGAACAGAAACACTTTGACAGATGGCTGTTGCTTTGGCGCACTACTATTGAAGAAAACTTCGTAGGAGAAAATGCCGACATGGCGATCTATAAATCCGAGAATATAGCCAAACTTATGGCTTTCAAAATGGAGCTGGCGAGAAGATTATAGAGATACGGGAGTCAGGGTACGGGATATAGGATATCGAGGTTAAATTCCTGGATATATTTTACAGATAAAACAGATTTATAATTTTGTACTTTTTCTTTTTAAGGAACAATTACTGTAAAGATATAGGCTGCCAGATTCACCAGCAGAACCGTTCCGTAAAGAACGTTTGTCTTACCCCTGCTTAATGAAAGCATTACGATAAATACAGATAAAGAAAGCAGAATAATGTCTTTTTTATCCAGTCCTAATACAAGTGGGATATCATACATAATACATACCGCTGAAACTGCAGGAATTGTCAGTCCGATACTTGCCAGTGCAGAACCCAATGCCAGATTTAAGCTGGACTGGATTTGATTGGCTCTTGCCGCACGGATCGCTGCAACACCCTCAGGAAGAAGAACCACGGCAGCAATAATCACTCCCACCAGAGATTTCGGAGCTCCAAGGCTTTGTACCATTCCTTCTATTGTATCAGATAATCCTTTGGCCATAAGTACAACAATTACAAGACAAATCACCAGAAAGACAAAGCTGATAAGCGTTTTTGGCAATGAAGGAATATAATGTTCTTCAGGATGCTCATCAGGAACAATAAAATAACTTCTGTGGCGCACAGTCTGCACCATCAGGAAAACTCCATAAATGGCAAGACAGGCTATGGATATAAAAATAAGCTGTGCTTCGTTATAGAAAGGTCCGTTGACGCTTGAAGTAAAATTGGGAAGAACAAGGGTAAGAATCAAAATAGAAACAATACTTACCAGATAAGTAGTTGCAGAGGTTCTTGCAAAGAACTGTTCGTGATATTTAACGCCGCCTACCAAAATACATATTCCTAAAATTCCGTTGAGAATAAGCATTACAGCAGCAAAAACCGTATCTCTGGCCAGCGTGATCGCCTGATCTCCGCCGGCAACCATCAGCGAGATGATAAGTGCCACTTCAATAATGGTGATACAAAGTGCCAGGATGATCGTTCCGAAAGGCTCCCCTACTTTATGAGCTACTACTTCAGCATGATGTACTGCTGATAAAACACTTCCGATTAATAAAACACCGGCAAGAATATCATAAAGAACACCACTTCCCATCAATCCGGAAAAGTAGTATCCTACCGCCAGAATAGGAAAAATATAGGTATAATGTAAAAGTTCTTTTAGTCTCATATCGTGACTACAAAATACAAAAAATCTATAATAATTTCAATATCAAAAGAAAATATTAATAATATTTTAATGAGGCCAGAAGTTAAAGTCCTGATAATCTGTAAACATATGAAACAGCAGCCCGATTCCTATAATCCTGATATTTCCTTTAAAGAACAACAGCAAAAAATACACCGCAATGGCATAATAAGAATGTAAAAAATGAAAACCTATACTTTCTCTTGACGGATCAAAAACAGGATTGGCAAAAAGATGGTCCAGCTCTACCAGCATGGTAGCGAGAAGAATAAAGTATGCTTTTTTCCAATTTTTACGATAAAAAACCAATGCAATAAAGATTGGAAAAACGAAATGCAAAAAATAATGAGTAAAGGTTTTGAGCAATGCGATGTCTGATGGAGCCATTAATGAAAATTTATTCGGGTTCTATGCTTACCACCGTAAAATTAAGGGTAATTCTCCTTTCTTCGCTTTTATTTTTATCCAATAGTTCTGTCCCTTGTTCCCATACAACACGTAATCGATGTCAGAAACAATATTTTTCTCAGTATTATTCAATGTTTTCAACGAAGAATACAGCAAAGCATTATTCCTGATCAGCATATAATTTTCTTTGAGTTGAGGGGATAATGGTACTGGTTTTCGGGTTGATTTTATGATAATCCCTTTATGATTCCAGCTGATTTCATTGGGTTGAAAAGGAATAGCTGTGAATTGATTTTCGCTATTGATCCACTTTTTAGACTGAAAGTATTCCCAAGTCTTTTCGGGATCATTGCTTGTAATATCAATGGTATAATTCGGTTGGGTAATTTTTTGGAAGGTCTTCTTTTCAACTTCATTGAAGTTATCATCATATTCATAACTGATAATGGTATCATTGACCTGCTCGATATTTGCAGTGGCTTTTAAAGAAGTTGCCTGCGATGAATCTGCAATATTCTTATTAAGGAAACGGGTAAAGTTTCTGATGTTTTCCTTATCCAGTTCCAGCTCCAGAAATTGATTTCCTTTCTTAAGTTTTGAAGCAATTGCAGTAAAAGCCTGAAGATCTGCGTTATTTTTAATCTCAATTTCATCATCATTTAAGTCGATAGAAAAGTTCTGAATTTTCTCTCCCGAAATGAATGAAATACTTCCCAATGTATTTTGAATAAAACGGTCTGCCTCCCAAACATGGCGTACAGAATTCTGAATAAGCTTTTTTTGAAGGGTTTCAAAAGCAAGGTCAGAAGTTCCTGCAATGCAGTGATTTCCCTCTATCATAAAGAAAAACTGTTCCTTCTGAAAACGGTTATTTCCTTTAGCGATAAAATTTTGTTTCTTTAAATAGGTAATGAATTTTTGAGAATCTTTAAGCTCTAAAACACTGTACCATTCTGAGAATCTAGTGTCTTTAATATGGAATATCTGTAGAAAATCCGGAATTCTGATTCCTGCATCTTTCAGTGAACCGGAGCTTTTACTCTTCGCTTTGCTTCCGGACCATTTTGAAGGATGGGTTACTAAACTGAAGAGGTATTGTCCCGTTAATTTCTTCGTATCGATTAAAACGACTGCATCTGCGTTATCAGGAATATACTGAAGGCTTTTATTTTTGTGAAAAGCTACAAAATATACTGCAACTGCAAGCAATAAAAATAACGGGACAATAATCTTCTTTTTCTTCATCTATAAAATTTGAGGCTTCTTTTCTGTTTCCTTAGCTTTAAAAACCTGCTCGAATATATCAAAGAAATACATTAAGCTGTTTTCCGAAGAATCTTTGATGTTATAATTCATCTCAGTCTGGATGCTTTCTCCTTTTACTTCCGTTTTATAATACAGCTCACCCACATTTTTTTTGATGGCCTCTAATGTTTTTCTCTCTTTCGGACTTTTGAATTCTTTATCTAATCCTGTTAAAAGCTTCTGGATATCCAATCTGCCGGACAATGGATATTTAGCGGAGTCTTTTGCCCATTTTCTGGAAATATCAGATTGGTTTACCGGTAAATTATTATCTGCAGCACTCATCAGGTACACCACTCCATCTTTCACAGTAAAAAACAACTGATCTACATATCCTCCGTTTTTCTCTTCCTTAAATGTGTACACATTTCCTTTTTTAGAGAATCTTTCAGAAAACTTTTTATTGGTGGTCAGCATATCAAAAATACGATTCCAATAGCCTTCATTCTCTGTCGCAAAAGCAAAAGTAAAGTTAGGAACAGCAATTTCTTTGGTTTTCTTTACTTCTTTTTCATTGAAATCAGCATCGTATTCATAATCGGTATATTCTACGGTTTTGGACTTCAATTCATTCAAAACAAAGATTCCGTTTCCAGGTGCAATTTTGGCAATCGCTTCTTCATCCAGTACAATTTTCATGGTTTCCATAATCAGCTCCATTTCCTTTTTGTACTCATTTTCCCCGGAATTCTGAAGAAGGCTGTACATCATGTCAAAGCATTTTGCTCCATTCACATTCATGGCATAGTAACCGACACTTTTCTCATTGATAAGTTCCAGCAGTTTTTTGTTTTTCTTCCCTTTATAAATGGCAGAAATATTCTTTTGAATGTCAGCATTTCTGTGCTGGTAATTATTAACCAGTCTTACTTTATCTTTATCAAAATACAGATTGTATGCATAGTTGGAATTGTACATGTTTTTGAAAAACTGTCCATAACCGTAATACTTTGTCATTTTTCCGTAGATTCCTTCGTTTACGATTCTTCCATAGTCTGTGTATACAAAAACATCAGAATTGGCATCTCTGAATAACAGCATTTCTTTTGGGACTTCAATTTCTAAATTTGAACTGAAATATTGGTCAAAACGTTCTTCTGCATTCTTTTTAACAACCATAAAGTTTTCTCTGCGGATAGAATCCTGCTCTTTCTGGAAAGCCTTTTCTTCTTCCTCATCATAAGCATCTTCAGGCATTTCTTCTCCGTTTTCAGAATTTTCAGCACTTTCTTTTTCTGCAGGATATTTATGATGTTTCTCCAGATATTTGATATCTTTCTGGATTCTTGCAATCTCGTTGTTGTTATCTTTTATACTTTCTTTCAGATATTTGATATCATCCTTCAGACTTTTGATTTCTTCTTTATAATCAAACGGTTTTTCCGGTTCTTCGGTATACACTGTATCTCCCGGCTCTGCGTAAGCGGAGTCAACCACTGTAACAGCAGTACTGTCTGCAACTGCTTCCTCTGCCCAAAGATCCTTATAAGGTTTTGTATAGCTGATCATACTGAGAACAGCACGGCTCCCGTTCCACGCCACAAAAACATCATCATTGATATCTACATAAGAATAGTTCTTTCTGCTGGAAACTTCCTGTCCTTTCTTCTTTACAGAGTTAATGAACTCCTGAAACTTGTCCTTATTGTCAATGATAAAATGGGTATTATAGGCTTTAATGGAGTCATTAAAACTGGCATAATGGTATTGAACAGCGTCGTATTTGATTCCCGTTTTTGAGTAATCTGTCCATGAAAGATTTTCTTTGCTCTTTTTGCTGAGCTCATGCAGCAAAGGATTCAGTTTATTCCAGTTGATTTTATTATTAAGCTGCTTTCCGTTGACTTCCATATAAAATACGGCATCGGAAGGAATTTTCATGCTTTTTTGGGCTAATATCAATGTAAAGCCAAAGAGAACGAAAATAATGGTTTGCGTTTTTAAAAAGATAGATTTCATGACTATAGTTTAGAAATTTATTGAAAAAGAATGGTGTTTTGTATGTGTTTTTTCTGAAGGATTACATCCAGGATATCTGCTTCCAGTTTAAGAGCCTTTTTGTTGGGAGAAAGCACATAAGTAGCATTAGTTTGTGATTTCACCGGATTTTCAAACTGCATGATGGAAGTATATTTTGCATCAGTAAAAATCTCTTTGTCGGCCTTACTCATCTTATCATAGTCAGCCTTGAAAGTATTGACTTTATTTCTTGCCAATGTCTTTTTTTCAAGATTTTGGCTGTAAACCTGGGTTGGAACCATTTTACCCAGTATTTTCTGAGCTTTCAGTTTTTCCAGACCAGCATTGATGTTTTCAATCTTCTTGAAATTACAGCTCAGCTTGATGATATAATTATCAAAATCCATAGAGGTTTTCACATTACTGATTCCGGGAGTTCCTTTAAAAATTCTGGCAGCCTCATTGATTTTATTTTCAATTTCCGCCTTTTTAGGAACTTTCTTTCCGTTAATGGTTTCCATTTTAGAAATTGAAGCAAGTCGTGTTTTGCTCTTGCTGGCGTTAAGAATAATGGTATACTCTCCTGTTCCGTCAGCTTTTATATTCACTTTATCAAGAATATCAAAACAGCTTGTCAGGAACAGCAAAGGGATACATAGAAGAAATAATCTGAGAAAATTTTTCATGATTAGGTTTAAAAGCACAAAATTACTCAATTCTGGCCTTACATCCTTATAATCTTTGATTTTTTGGGCATAAATAGCTGTTTCCCGGTACTTTTTCAGGGGAAAATACGGTACTCTTTCCGTATATTATTTTTTAAACTCGTCCTTTAAGATAATCCTGGCGAAGATCTTCATCCAGTTTTTCAATAGCATACCGAAGGCAGGTTCTGGGCATTTCTTTGTAATACTGATTCAGATAGCTGATCAGCTCACCTTCATTTTTATTTCCCATTTCCCTTAGCAGCCATCCGTTTGCTTTGTGCATCAAATCATGAGGGTGTTTCAGATTTCTGGTGACAAATTCTTTAGTCAGATCAAATGAACCCTTTTTTATATAGTGCATAGTTCCCACTACAGCAATCCTTTTATGCCACATTTCCTCAGATTTAGAAAGCTCTACAAGAAGGTTTTCTTTCTGATTTTCAAAAGTATATCTGCCTAAAATTTTATAACAGGTAGAGTCTACCAGATCCCAGTTATTAACATAAGGAAGATGGTTCAGGTAAAAGGCTACCACTTCTTCTTTTACTGCTTTATCTTTTGTTTTCTCAAACTTTGAAATCAGCATAAAAAGAGCTGTCAGTCTGTGCTCATGATACTTTGAAGAAAGTAATGTACTGAGTTCTTTTAAACTTACTTTTGAATAATATTCTTTGGCCACAGAACGTTGATCCGGAACTTTCACTCCCAGAAATAAGTCGCCTTCGCCATATTCTCCTTTTCCTGTTTTGAAAAATCTTGGAAAAAATTCCGCCTTTTCAGGAATGGATAAAACAGCGAGTGCTTCCTGTATTTCTTTAACGATGCTCATATGACAATTTAAGCGTTTTCTTCTACAGCAATATTTTCCTGCTCCTCTTCTTCTTTGGCAATCTTATTAGGATTCGCCACCTTAGCAATGGTAAGCCCCTGAACAATGATGGAGAATACGACAACGCAATAGGTAATACTTAAAATAATTTCACTGTATTCACTTTTAGGAATAGACATCGCCAGGGCAATGGAAACTCCACCTCGGATTCCTCCCCAAACTAAAACTTTTACCGTCTGCGGACTGAAACTTCTTCTCAGGGAAGTAAATTTTGTAGGTCCCCAGATCGAAATAAATCTTGCAAACAAAACGACCACAATGGCAACTACGCCCGGAATCATGAAATGTCTGAGATCTTTAATCATCAAAAGTTCAAATCCGATGAACAGGAATAGTACCGCGTTCAGGATTTCATCAATCAATTCCCAGAATTTGATCAGATAGTCCTGAGTAACTGATTTCATTTTGAAGCTTCTGTTGAAATTTCCCATAAACAATCCTGCTGCAACCATCGTCAATGGTCCTGAGATATGCATTTGACGGGCAATCAAATACCCTCCCATGACAACAGAAAGTGTTACTAATACGGAAATAATATAATCATCCACTTCACGCATCAATCTTGAAGTAACCCATCCTAACAGAACTCCGAGTAAAAGACCTCCTCCGGCTTCTTTAAGCAAAAGCAATCCGATTGTTTCGACACTCAGATCCACTTCTTTTCCGATCGCCAGCTGTAAAATCACCGTAAAGACCACAACTGCCATACCGTCGTTGAAAAGAGACTCTCCAGCTACTTTTGTTTCCAGTGATTTGGATACATTGGCCTGTTTCAGTACACTCAGAACCGCTACCGGATCGGTAGGAGAAATCAAGGCACCAAAAACAAGACAATAGATAAAAGGAAGTTTAACCCCTACATACGGAAGCAGATAAAACATTCCGAATCCTACGACAAAAGTAGAAATCACAACACCTACTGTGGAAAATATCACTACAGGTCTGAACTGTTCTTTCAGGTCATTAATATTAATATGAATTCCTCCTGCGAAGAGCAGAAAATTTAGCATGGCTCCCATCAAAACTTCTGTAAAGTCGATACCATTCATAAGATTGTGAAGGTGTCCGAAAGTTCTAGGAAGAACCGTCTCTCCAAACAGTACCAGAAAAATTGATACGACAATGGCGATCACCATAATTCCGATGGTACTTGGAAGTTTTAAAAACCTATAGTTAAGATAGGCAAATATTGATGCTAATACGATTAATGCTGAAAATGAATAATATAATTCCACTAAGTGTTTTTATTTTAAGATTAATTGGTGAGTTCCAAATAGAGTATTTTAATATAAATCTGTTTCCCATCCTTTTCCCAGATGTCAAACATGGCATCTTTAGAAGCTTTTGAACTTCTGGTGTAATCCTGCCCTATATTCAGAATATTGAGAAGAATATACTCATCTCCTACCGAATTGACGATATAAGCTGTTTTCTCGGATTTTCCGTCTCCCGAATCTCTTATTCCATCAGTAAGAGTACGGAACTGGTTAAGGTGATGGATAAAATTATTACCATCTTTTACAGAATCATAAGCTCTGAGAAGAATCAGCAGTACATCCAGGTTAGTAGGATCTTTAGCATATAAAGCTTTTCCCTGTTTGATACAGTCTGCAAAATTGTTTTGTTTAAAGGCTTCTACGAGACTTTTAAAGCTTTCATCGGACGTATTTATTTTATCATTCCGAAAATTTCTTCCATAGTAAAGATATTGAGATTCTATACTGTCCAGAGACTTGGGATATCCTTTAAATTTGAAAATAAGCTTCTCATAATTGTACGGAGAATCGGAAGTTCTGAGACTTTTCTCAATAGATTTTAAGTCAATTTTTGATTTCTGGCTGAATCCAAAAACCGAAAACAGGATGAATAAAAGGAAAAAATGGTACTTCATTAACTGTTGCTTTCTTCTTCGTCGTTATCGAAATATTCGAAAAGGAAATCGTTGTATGGAAATCTCGAAATATGAATCTTCATCACCTCATCATAGATCATTTTCTTCATTTCCGGGAAGTTTTCTTTCGTTAATGCAGAGATGAAAACTGTTGGATACTTAGATTTTGCCATCCATGTCTTTTTCCATTCTTCCAGAGAAACATTTTTACGGGTAGAGGGGGTAAGATCATCCTCATCTTTTTTCTCATAACTGAAGTCATCAATTTTGTTGAAAACCATAATCATTGGTTTCTGATGCGCGTTGATTTCCATCAGGATATGATTTACAGATTCTATGTGATCTTCAAAGCTTTCATGAGAAATATCCACCACATGAATCAAAAGATCAGCTTCGCGAACCTCATCCAAAGTAGATTTGAATGATTCTACAAGCTGAGTAGGTAGTTTTCTGATGAATCCTACTGTGTCTGTCAACAAAAACGGAAGATTTCCAATCACCACTTTTCTTACAGTGGTATCAAGGGTGGCAAATAGTTTATTTTCAGCAAAAACTTCAGATTTTGAAATAGAATTCATCAAAGTAGATTTCCCTACGTTGGTATATCCCACCAAAGCGGCGCGAACCACTTTTCCACGGTTGTTACGCTGAGTAGCCATCTGTTTGTCAATCGTCTTCAGTTTCTCTTTCAGTAAGGTAATTCTGTCACGGATAATACGACGGTCAGTTTCAATTTCCGTTTCACCGGGACCTCTCATCCCAATACCTCCCTTCTGACGCTCAAGGTGGGTCCACATTCTTGTCAGTCGTGGTAAAAGATATTGATATTGTGCCAGTTCCACCTGAGTTCTTGCATATGATGTCTGTGCTCTTTGGGCAAAAATATCGAGAATAAGATTGGTACGGTCCAGGATCTTAACTTCCATATCTCTTTCCAGATTTTTAAGCTGCGAAGGAGAGAGTTCATCATCGAAAATTACGGTTCCGATCTCGTTTTCTTTTACATATTCTTTTATTTCAATAGCTTTTCCGCTTCCGATAAAGGTTTTGGAATCAGGCTGTGTTAGTTTTTGGGTAAAACGTTTTTCAACGGTTGCTCCTGCTGTGAAAGCTAAAAACTCCAGTTCATCCAAATACTCCGTCAGTTTTTCTTCATCCTGATTTTGGGTAATAACACCCACCAGGACAGCTTTCTCATAGTTATGTTCTTTCTTTTCTAACATTAAGTTCTGTCTATGTTTATGATTTTTACAAGTTAATATTTTTCGGAAAAAAAACAAAATCAATTTTTATTTAATAACATATTTTAATATAAATTTAAGTTTACCAGTGAATTATATTCAAAAAATCAATAACTTTATATAATAAATTTCTGATTTTTAAATATTTAAATCAAAAAAACTAATCTCCGGACTATCATGATTACCCATATCAGATGTATGATTATTGATGATGATGAACTGGACAGGCTGGTTCTTCAGCATTATATCAGGCAATATCAAAACATTGAAGTTGTTGCCACCTTCGACTCTGCTGAAAAGGCAGTTCCCTATCTTGACGTTCCTGCTGATCTCCTGATTACCGAAACAAATTTAAAGGGCATGAGTGGTCATGAATTCCGCAAACTAGCCCATAAGATACCGGCGTGTATTTTCGTAAGCTCACATCCGGAGCTGGCTGCCGAAGCATTTGAGGTTAATACTCTGGATTTTATTACCAAGCCACTTACCGCAGAGCGTTTTCATTATTCTATGGAAAAACTTTTTGATTTTTTGGAAGTAAAGGAAAAATGTGAATGCTATGATGCTATGGTGGGAGAAAACTGTATCAAAATAAAAGAAGGTGGACATGTTTTTCAGATTAAAATAAAAGATATTCTTTATCTGGAAGCCCTGAAAGACTATACCAGAATTATCACTCTCGAAAAAAAACACTGTATTTTAAATTCCCTGGGAAATCTTCTGCAAAAAAATTTTTTTGAGTCTTTTGTGAGAATACACAGAAGCTATGCCGTCCCACGACATCTTATCCGGGGGAAAAGCTGTCATGAAATAGAGCTTGCGCATCAGATCAAACTCCCTATCGGCCGAACCTACAAGAATAATCTTTCTTTTGTAATCCCTAAAAACAAATCATAATCATTCGCAAAATGCCATTGGTCGATTATTTCTGCCGTTGGTCTATTTTCCTGTCATTGGATTGAGATAGGTGGTAATTTAGTCTTCCCAAATTCCCCAAGAAAACACATCTATTAATCACCAAAACTGTTATCCATGGAAAGAATATCTATCTACTGTATTATTCTGTCTGTCTTCGCCATCCCCCTACTGCACGCTCAATCTGCAGTTTTAGCAGCGGGATCGGATGCATCAGCAGTTAATGGTTTTGTTTCGTACAGTGTAGGTCAGACCACCTATCTGGAAAAAGGAACAGGACAAGTTCTGGAAGGCCTTCAGCAGCCCTACGAAATCATCACCCTTGCTACACTCGAAACCTCCTCTGAACAGAACGGTATTTTGCTCTACCCTAATCCTTTCAGGGATTATTTGTATTTGGATTTTACATCAAATAATTTCAAAGGATCCGAATATCAGCTATTCGATGCCCAGGGCAAACTGGTTAAAAAAGATAAGATTTCACAATCAAAATCTGAGCTCAATTTCTCCTCACTTCCTTCTGCGATGTACATCATCAGGATTACCCAAAATGGAGAAAATATCAAAACCTTTAAAATCATAAAAAAATAAAACGCCATGAAAAAAATATTATCACTGTTCTGGATTCTGACAGGTTTCTTTATGGGACTTTCTCAGGCTCCGGAAAAAATGAGCTACCAGGCTGTCATGAGAAACGGTTCAGGGCAACTCTTAGCCAACCAGGGGGTTGCCGTGAAAGTAAGCATATTACAGGGATCCCCTGCCGGAGCTGCCGTTTATTCTGAAAGACTCACCGGAAATACCAATGCGAACGGACTTGTTAGTCTCGAAATAGGAACCGGAACAATCATTACCGGCACATTTGCCACAATCGACTGGTCTTCCGCAAGCTATTATCTAAAAACAGAAACAGATCCGGCAGGTGGAACCAACTATACCATAGCAGGAACAAGCCAGCTACTAAGTGTACCCTATGCTTTGTACGCTAAATCTGCCGGAGGCGGTGGAGGAAGCTTTATGATTCCCTATACCAATACAGTAAATAATGCTTCCACTTTATTTTCGTTAACCAATGATGGTGACGGATCTTCTCTGGAAGGTAATAACAACAGTACTACTTCAAATATTGCAGCCGTAAGAGGGGTCGTTACCAACACAGCACCAGGAGGATTTTCTTCAGCAGTCCGCGGGATCAATAATGGTACCGGAGGATTAGGTGTTGGAGTATATGGAAGCCAGGCTGGTAGTGGATGGGGAGTATATGGTACAACACCAAATGGTTTAGGAGTATATGGTAATGCCAGTGCTAACGGAACCGGGGTTTATGCCAACAGTAATACAGGAACAGGTCTTACCGCTACCAGTAATAACGGAATTCCCGCCAGTATTTCAATCTTTAATAATTCAAATAATAATGTTGCTCTCAGTGCTTCCAGTGTAGGAAATGGTACCGTTGTAAATGTTACCACTTCGGGAAACGGAGCCGGGGTCAGAAGTTCTACAGGAGCCGGATTCGGGCTGCATGGGATAACTTCTGCACAAACTTCCGCCGGTGTTGTAGGTGATAACAACGGTGGTGGTGAAGCAATAGTGGGTAGAACAACCAGTGATATTGCCGGGGCAGTTGTAGGCCGTAATGATGGAGGCGGATATGGAGTAAGAGGATTTGTGGCTACCAATACATCGGGAACTGGTATAGGTGTTTACGGTCAGGTAGGTTTAAATAACAGTACAGGACGCGCAGGAAGATTTGAAAATTTCAACAATACAAATACTGATGCTAACACTTTTGAAGTGGCATCTAACGGAAACGGAAACATTCCTGATAATACCAAAGGCAATGCTGCTTCTTTTGTACTCAATAATAC
This sequence comes from Chryseobacterium sp. WLY505, assembly GCF_030846215.1. Classification (NCBI taxonomy): domain Bacteria; kingdom Pseudomonadati; phylum Bacteroidota; class Flavobacteriia; order Flavobacteriales; family Weeksellaceae; genus Chryseobacterium; species Chryseobacterium sp. WLY505. Next base: position 120,661 of record NZ_JAVCWI010000003.1, read on the forward strand.
CAATAGTGTAGGAGCTGCCGTAAGAGGGGAAGTCAATACTATTTTTGGAAATTTTGGTGCTGCCGCTATTTTTGGTGTTTCATCCGGAACCGGAGGACGAGCCGGGCTATTCTACGCTTCCAATCCTGCCGGAAACGGAGCATCATTGATCGCTCTGACAGATGGTAACGGAAATGCAATTACCGCCAACGCAGGAAAAGATGGAAATGGAGTTGAAACCAATATTGATGGTGCCGGTAATGCTCTCTATGCGTGGGTTCCTTCTTTTGCTACCGGGCGAGCCGGACGATTTAATATTTTCAATGATGCCAATACCAGTGATGTTATCACTGTAACTACTGTTGGAAACGGTATTGCAGGGAATTTCAAGGTAGATAAAGTTACCGGAACTTCGGCTGCGGTAAGAGGAGAAGTCAATTCACAGTTTGCCAACTTCGGCACAGCAGGAATTTATGGAGTATCTTCCGGAACCGGAGGATTTGCCGGATTATTTCATGCAAGCAATCCTGCCGGAAATGGCCCTGCATTGATTGCCATCGCAGATGGTAACGGTAATGGTATTACCGCTAATGCATCCAATACAGGAGATGGTGTAGAAACCACTGCAGACGGAACAGGAAATGCCATTTTTGCCTGGGTTCCTAATTTCGGTAATGGCCGGGCAGCAAGATTTGTCAATTTTAATACGGCCAATACCAACCCGCCTCTTACAGTAGAAACCCATAGCAATGGTTCTATTGCGGTGTTTAAATCCGGTAATCCGGGTACCGTGAATGTGGCCAGAATCAATTCTGCCGGACAAGGATTTTTTAACGGCGGTACTCAAAACAGTGGCGCTGACGTTGCAGAAGCGTTTGATGTACAAGGAAGTATTTCTCAGTATGAACCTGGTGATATTCTTGTCATCTCAACCAGTGCAGACAGAACCGTTGAAAAGTCTTCAACCCCTTATTCCAGTCTTGTAGCAGGAGTTTATGCTACCAAACCTGGTGTACTGCTTACGGAAGAACACATTGATACTGATATTTCTGATAAGGCTCCAATGGGAGTGATTGGTGTCATTCCAACCAAGGTATGTCTTGAAAACGGAAAAATAAAAAGAGGCGATCTTCTGGTAACTTCGTCTACAGCAGGTGTTGCCATGAAAGCAGATATCAACAAAGTGAAAATAGGACAGGTAATCGGAAAAGCGCTTCAGGATTACGACCAGAAAGAGATTGGAAAAATTCAAGTATTAGTCAATATAAAATAAACCGTCATGAAAATAGCATACATTATCCCGTTATTATTTTTAAGCACTATGATCTATGCTCAGGAAAATAAAAAAGCAGCTCCAGTAGAGGAAGATCAAACACTGGTTGTAAAACAGGCACAGGAACAGCAGGCTAAACTCATGCAGGAAGCTAAAGAAAGTACTGAAAAGGCCACTGTAAATACCGGACTACCTTCTGATCATGGTCTTGCCGTTAAAAAACAGGAACCCAAGTCTAAAGCAGCAGACAATTCAGGCAAGCTTCTCCCTAATACAGCTAGTCTTGAAGAGCTAAAAAAAACAATTCCCAACAGACAGGCAAATCATACTACTATAAATTCTAGGAACACAAAAATGACAGTTACCGGGCTGCCTAACACAGCAACTCTGGAAGAAATAAAAAAAACAATTCCCAAAAACTAATGACTCTCAAAGACTAGTAACCGCAAAAAGCTGATAACCAAACTAGATTTTTCAAACAAAGAAGTCCGCTGCAAGGCGGACTTTTGTATGGTAAGGGAAATCATTAATCCCAATCAGCCGCTACAAATTTCATTGAATTTCCATGTTCATCGGATAAGGTAAGAAAATGTCCTTCAATAGAATAAGCAGTCATGGTCTCAATTTTTCTTTGAAAAGAGGTTTCAAGATTCATATCCTGACAGGCTTTCATGGTACTTGCTCCTTTAGAAATGCTTACTTTTCCGCCTTTTTTAAATTCCGAAACAAAAGACATCCGGTTACATCCCATATACACGCTCGCCTGAATTTTGCCCTTTACCTTTTGGGCTGTCAGATTCATTTCCGCCTTATGGGCTATTAATTGATCTTTTGAAAAGCCATCAAAAGAAACAAGCATCCATTGCCTTTGAAGAAAGGGATCTTTAGCCGGAACTGAAGAACAATTTAAAACAAGTCCTAAAAGTAAAACTGTAAAAAGTGGTAATAGTATCTTTTTCATGCGGATTATCATCCCATTTTCATACCATTCCGGGACAGAATCTCGTAAAAATTAGTAAATTAGCGACACAAAAATTATTTTATAAAATGAAAAGACTATTTCTACTATTCACTTTCTTATTGGGCTTTGCCCAGATGAGGGCGGATGAGGGGATGTGGCTGCTAATGCTCATCAAAAGACTTAACGGTGTTGATATGCAAAAAGAAGGTCTGCATCTTACGCCTGAAGAAATTTATTCTGTGAACAATTCAAGCTTAAAAGATGCTATCGTAAGTTTCGGTGGTTTCTGTACAGGGGAAATTGTTTCGGATAAAGGACTTATATTCACCAACCACCACTGTGGTTACGGTGCTGTTGCTGCGGCTTCTACACCAGAAAAAGATTATTTGAAGAACGGTTTCTGGGCAATGAAGCAGAAAGACGAGTTCAATGCAAAGGATCTTTATGTAAGATTTTTAGTAAGAATGGATGATGCTACGCAAAGAATCAATTCTAAGCTAAACAATAATATGACCGGAGCAGAAAGAAAAGCTGTGATTGATGCTGAAACTAAAGCAATCCAGACTGAAAACTCTGAAAACGGAAAATATACGGTAGTAGTAAAAGATTTCTTCAACGGAAATGAATTCTACTATTTCGTTTACCAGGATTATAAAGATATCAGATTAGTAGGTGCTCCACCTTCATCATTAGGAAAGTTCGGAGGAGATACAGATAACTGGGAGTGGCCAAGACATACTGCAGACTTCACTGTTTTCAGAGTGTACGCTGATGCTGCAGGAAATCCTGCTGAATATTCTCCAAGCAATACTCCTTTGAAGCCTAAGCATTTCCTTCCGGTTTCTCTAAAAGGAATTAAGCCTGGTGATTTCTCAATGATCTTGGGATACCCTGGAAGAACAAATCGTTACCTGACTTCTTACGGAATTCAGCAGATGGTAACTAAAGATTACCCGGCATGGGTTGAAGCTTCTAAAATGGCTATGGACGTTATGAAAAAGTACATGGACAAAGATAAAGCAACTCAACTTAACTATGCTTCTCAATATGCTTCTGTAGCCAACTACTGGAAAAACAGACAGGGTACTATCGATGCAGTAGAGAAAAACGGAACTATTTCTGACAAACAAAAAATTGAGGAAACTTATAATAAGTGGGCTGCAATGCCTGGAAACGACCAATACAATGGTGTTTTAGAAGATATCGGTATATACTACAAGCAGGTTTCTGACAGAAATGTTGAAAAAAACTATGCTGCTCAGTTTACAAGAAATGCAAAATATATTACCCTTGCTGCTCAGGTAGGATCTGCTCTTAAAGCGTATGCTGCTCAGGATATGCAGGGAAGATTAGCAATGAAAGCTAAAACAGAAGCTGCTATCAAAGCTGCTTATGAAAACTTCAATCCAGCTTTGGAAGGAGAAATGCTTGCTGCTATGACCAGCCTTTACCAGGCAAGAGTTAAAAACCCGGAAGTTGCTTCTGCTACTATTTTAGGGCTGGATGCTAAAACGGTTTCTAATTTAGCGTATTCTTCAATCTTCGCTAATAAGACTTCTGCAACGAACTTCTTATTGAACCCGGATGCATTGAAACTTGATGCTGATCCGCTTTGGAAAGCCGCTAACGGTATTGTTGCTGATCAAAAGATAAGCACAGACAGATTTGTAAAAATAGATGACAACTTTGCAAAAAACAACCGTCTGTTCCTGGCTGGTTTGATGAAGGCTATGCCTGAGAAGAAATTCTACCCGGATGCTAACTCTACAATGAGATTAACTTACGGTACTGTAGATAAATTACCTATCAGAAATGACAGAAATTATTTCGGAATTACGGATAACTATTATACAGATATGACTGGTCTTGTTGGAAAATACAAGAAAGGTGATGAAGAATTTGATCTTCCTCAAAGAGTGATTGATCTTTACAATCTTAAGGATTTCGGTCAGTATGCTGATGCTGCAGGTTATATGCCTGTAAACTTCCTTTCTAACAACGATATTACTGGTGGTAACTCTGGTTCTCCGGTAATTGACGGAGATGGTAACCTTATTGGTATTGCTTTCGATGGAAACAGTGAAGCATTAAGCGGAGATATCGTATTCGAGCCTGAATGGCAGAAAACCATCAATGTAGACGTTCGTTTCGTTCTTTGGACAATCGATAAGTTTGCTGGGGCAAGAAGAATAGTTGATGAATTGAAGCTTGTAAGAGACGCAAACACTCCTGCTGATACAAAAACTAAAAACTCAGGTACTACAACAATGCCTAAGAAAGTTAAAAAATAAGTATCTCATTTGATCTATTTTTGAAACCGTGAAATTTACTTTCACGGTTTTTTTATTTTTGATTATTAAAACATTTCATCATGAAACTTAAACCTATTGAATTCACAGCCATTATTCAGCAAAACGGAGAAATGAATGCTGCGTTTGTAGAATTTCCTTTTTCTACAGAGGAGCTGTTTCATAAAAAAGGACAGGTAAAGATAAAAGCCCTGTTTGATGATAAGATAGAATATCGTGGAAGTCTTGCCAAAATGAAATCCGACTGTCATATTTTAGGACTAACTCAGGAGATCAGAAAGAAACTGGGTAAAACGTTCGGAGATGAGGTTTCCGTATCTCTTATTGAAGATAAGGAGGAAAGAGTGGTTGAAATTGCAGATGACATCGACCTTGTTTTTAAGGAAAATCCTGAAGCAAAAGCTTTATTTGATGCAATGAGCTACACCCACAGGAAGGAATACATCCGCTGGATTGAAGAAGCCAGGAAACCGGAAACAAGAGAAAACAGAAAAATAAAAATGGTTCAGATGATTCTGGATGGGAAAAAGGGGATATAATTGGATTAATTTTTTACACTCAGAAACTATACATTTAAAAAAAACTGAATTAAGAAAATATTTTTTGTCAGGATCTCAAAAAGTAGCCGACTATAGTTACAGATATAATTTATAACTATAAAAAATTTACTTTTATGAACAAGTTTATTTTCAGAACATCAGTTTTAGCAGCAGCTACTCTAGCTGCATTTACTCTTTCTTCATGCCGTGATTCGAATGACGACATGATGATGAATTCCTCTTTTCAAAGAACCATTACTTTTGAAAATGTGGTGACTCCTAAAGATTTTGTAGAAAGCGGAAGTTTTCAGGGGGTGGGAACGCCTCCCGTTATTTTACCCGGTCAATCTGTTTCTATTACATTCAGTGCAGGAAAAGCACAGGCTTTAATGTTTGCTACCATGTACGGCGCTTCAAAAGACTGGTTTTTTGCTTCACAACAACCAGGTATCAAACTGTTTGACTCCAATGGAAATGCTATTACCGGAGATGTTTCTTCAAGTGTCCGATTGTGGGATAACGGAAGCAAAGATGATATCACAGGACAAGCTGAAAGCAAGCCTATTATGCAGGTTCCTAATGTCAATGCATCACAGCTTATGAAGCTTAATCTGGCTTACAATGATGTAACTTCAGAGTTCACTCTTACTATTACCAATACATCCGGCGGAACGGCCAACGAAACTCCTTTTTCTCCCGGAGTATGGGCGGTTTCCAACTACAATGGTTCTCAACTGCTGAACAGCGCGCCGTTTTTTACGCCTAATGCTTTATCCAATCCTGAGATCACAGATATTGCTCAAATGGGAAACATCAGTAAAATGATGACTAAACTGAATGCCAATACAGGAATTATGACGGGGCTTTCTCCTACTTTAGTGGTGGTTTACCGTGGTGATAAAAATCCAATTTATGAATTAGGCAAATTAGATAGTGGAATGGGACTGAAAGATATTGCACAGTTTGGAAATGCAGCCAGGCTTCAAAACAGTTTAAAATCTTTACCTAATGTAAAAGGAGTATATGTTGCAGGAAATGCTCCTGTAGCTCCGGGAAGTAAGGTAACTACCAACTTCAATGCTGAGCCAGGTGATAAAATTGCCTATGCAACCATGTTTGGTTTTTCCAATGACTGGTTCTATGCCAATGAACAAAGCATTGATGCTAATACTAAAGGAGACCTCAGCTTAAAAACCTCATTATTTGATTCCGGGACGGGTATTGACCAATATCCGGGGGCGGGAAATCATCAGGCATTATTTGGCGGAACTCCACAAAGTGAAAATAAGATTATTTCCAAAGTAGGAACCCAATATCCTGTTCCTGCGGTACAGAATGTGATTAAAGTAACCGTTAATTAATCTTCACATAAAAAAAGAGGTTGTCTCAAAAGTGTCATTCTGAACACAGACTGAAAGTCTGCGAACGTAGTTCATCAATGTAGTGAAGAATCTCATTATCACGATTATCAATGAGATTCTTCCTTCGTCAGAAATCGAAGATTCGACGTAGTCAATGACAAAAACCAAATTATTTGACTTTTGAGACAGCCTTTTTTACTTGTAATACAATATTTCTTTCAGAGTTGTAGTGCTCCTTCCAGATGCTGTTCTCCTCCTCCATTGGTAACAGTTATAAAGCCTTCATAATGGTTTACCTTTACTCCCAGATCATTATTTACTTCTTTAAAATATCCTGCCTTTTCTCTGTTATAGATTGTATCTCCCTGCCATAGAAACTTTGCAGACTGTCCAGTTTTATTTTGAAACGTAAAAGCCGTCAAAGAGTTTACAAATTCACTGGATTTAAGATCTAGCACAGCACTTTCATTAGCCGCAAAATCTTTAGACAATACAATAATGGTATTCATTTATTTTTCTTTGGTTTCATTTAATTAAAAATGGGATAAGTCTTTCTCATTACCCTGATACAAATATCTTTCTCAGCCACGACAAAACTTGACGCATTTGTTTAACAAAAAATTAAAGGCCCACACATGATATGTCTGGGCCTTTTCAATTCTTCAATACTATTCAACCTGAATTCCAAGATATTGTAAATAGGAATCCAGCATTTTCTTATCAAACACCGGTTCCTCAATGCCAGAACCCTCCAGATACTGAATAACATTGGAACAATCCCATACATAAGTATTCTGGTAAAGCTCTACGGTAGATAAGCCTTCATGAATATTATCTCTGAAAAGACTCGTCAATGGATACAAACGGTTTTTGCTGTCATCTTCCCATTGCTTTCGCCATTCTATATAAGGAAGATTTTCGAGTGTGAAAGGATAATATTTTTTCAAAAGTTCGAAGAATTCCTCTAAAGTAAGATCGGTTTCCGGACGGGCAATCAGGTTGAATTTTTTACCTATTGCCTCTTTATTTTTCGTGATATGAGCCATGGCTTTCGTCATATAATCTACAGTGATAAGACCTTCTCTAAGCTCGGTAAGCGCAGGATAAGATTTAAATTCTATACAATTTTTCACCAATCCGGACCACCACTGGTAAGAAGCACTTGCCCCTGTTTCACTGTGGCACATGGCATATCCAAGGCGGTAAGTAATCAGTGGAAGTCCTTCTTTTGCAGCTAAATCGGCAACCGCTTCCATCACCCATTTACTTCTTACATATCCAATATCTTTACTTACAGACATCAGGTTCTGTTCAATATCATCAGATTCAAGCATTACCGTTTTTCCTGTAAACAGATGCCCCCAGCTGTATACGGAAATGGTTGACAGCAAGGCGAGGCATTTTGTTCGTTCAGCTCCTGCCAGTTTTATGACTTCCCTTAATCCTTCTACATTGGGAGCTTTCATATAGGAATAGGGCTCAATAAAGTTCACTGAGCTTCCGGAGTGATAAATCAAGTCGGTTTGTTTTGCAAGTTTTGTAAATATTTCTTCTGACAATCCTAAGGACGGCAGAGCCAGGTCTCCGATGACAGGAATAATTCTTGATCTCTGTTCTGCATGACGAGGAATATGGTATTGCTTAAAACATCTGTCAATTTTTTCCATTGCATAAAATTCATCCTGAGCTCTTACAAGGCAGTAAATATCAGCATTGGTAGTATCCAGAAGCTCCTGCAACAGGTGAATTCCTACAAACCCCGTAGCTCCCGTTAAAAATATAGTAGCTGGATTTTCCACCTGCTGAGGATCAAAACCTCCTGCAAAAACAGTTCCCGGAGCAAGATAAACATCTTTTTGAAGCTCTACATATGGTTCTACATCTTCTGCAGGGATTGCTTCTCTTGCCTCTCTGGATCTGTTTATAAGAACTTCCGAAAGCTGCTGCAATGTGGGATACTGATAGATATCCCGCAGATAAACTTTTACATCCAGCTTTCTTTGCAAAGCAACCGCCACCGTTGCAACCAACAGAGAGTTTCCTCCAATATCAAAAAAATTATCCGTGATATTGATGACAGGGCGTTCCAATGCAGACGACCAGACATCTGCAATAATTCTTTCGGTCTCGTTGGTGGGTGGCTCAAATGAAATCAATTCTTTTGCTTCTTTATCAGCCAGTTCCTTTAATAGCCGGGTATCTGTTTTTCCATTTGCTGTTAACGGAATTTTATCTATAAAAATAATTTGTGCAGGAATCATATAGCCCGGAAGTTCTTCTTTCAATGCATTTCGGACTGATGAAATATCTGCCACTGCTCCAGGATCTAATACAACAAAAGCAATCAGGTATTTGGTGCTTCCTTCCGTTTCTTTCCCAAGAATGAGAGCTTCTTTAATACCATTCTGCTGAACCAATGAACGTTCTATCTCTCCCAATTCCACTCTGAAGCCACGAATTTTCACCTGATTATCAATCCTTCCCAGGAATTCAATATCACCATCCGGATTCCATTTGGCAAGGTCTCCTGTGCGGTAGATTTTCTCTGCTTCGTTAAATGGATTGGTGATGAATTTAGCATCTGTAAGTTCTTTGTTATTAAGATATCCTTTTGCTAAAAGATTTCCTCCAATACAGAGTTCTCCCACAGCTCCTACGGGCAGCAATTCCTTATTTTCTCCCAGAATATAGGCTTTCGCATTGGCAATGGGTCTGCCAATAGATGAAACATATTTCCCGTTACTATCTTTCACTTTTTTATAGGTAGCGTAAACTGTACATTCTGTGGGGCCATAATAATCTACCAGCTCGTAGCTTAATTCTGAAGTAAGCACTGGTTTCAACTTTTCACCTGCGGTAAAGAGATATTTCAGTTTCAGATCATGATAATTACGGGAGTCATTAACTACAGACGGAGCTAATACAGTAGGCACAAAACCATGTGTAATCTGATTTCTTCTATAATAATCAAGCAAAGCAAGTGCATCTGTTCTGTCTTCATTATCAGCAATAAAAATGGTAGCTCCGGAAGTGAGGGCAGACCATATTTCCCATACAGAGATATCAAATGCCAACCCTGCCACAAGAGTCAGTTTTGCGCTATGATCTACATGAAAATGATGATTATGCCATGTTACCAGATGTTGTATAGCCTGATGGTCCACCATCACCCCTTTGGGTTTACCCGTGGAGCCGGAAGTATAAATGGTGTATGCCAGAGCGTTCTTATGGATAGTAATCCCTGGATATTCTGATGATAAATAATCAAGATTTTCCTTATTGCTGAGATCAAATACCTTTCTCTTTTCAGTTTCTGACAAAAGTGCTTCAAGAATTTGATTGGTAATCATAAGATCAGCAGAGGTATCGGAAAGAATATATTCTACTCTTTTTACAGGATAAGCAGGATCTATCGGAACATAGGCTGCACCTGTTTTGATAACTCCGAGTATTGCAATGATCCATTCCAAAGAACGGTCCAGCCAGATGGGAACATATTTTCCTTCTTTGATACCACGGCTTAATAATAGGTTGGCCAGCTGATTGCTTCTCTGGTCCAGCTCTCCGTAAGTAATCTCCTGGTCCTGATAAACCGCAGCAGTCTTATCAGGATGAAGGATTGCCTGCCTCCGGAAAAGAGATTCCAGGGTTTCTTCATGATGATAGTCCCAACCGGTTGTATTGAATTGGTTTAAAAGTTTTTCTCTGTCTTCGGATGACAGTAATACAGCTGAACCTAATGACAAAGGTTCTAATGAGGGAATGGTGTTTGGCATAATAATTTGATTTGGTTTGGTTTAAAAATTTGCAAGTGGGATTTCAACTGGAGAAACAATTAAAAAGTAAAGACATGATGAATAACCACCGTTTAATTACTAAATGTGTTTCTTTATTAATTTCTCAAAACTGAATGCATACAGGGTATGCACCGACCTTTCTATCTGTGGGACGGTATTCTGCATTCAAACGTTATGAATTTATTCGAAAAATGAAGGAAGACATCTTTCGTCTATCCTTTATAAGTGAGGTACACTTCCTACGCAGTATTTATGAATTTGATTTCCATAATATGTTATTTTAAATAATTTGGTAATCAAACTTAACATAATATTTTAATGTAAGTGTTACATAATTCCTATGTTAATCTCACTGATGAGAATTAAACTTATGAAAACAAAACTTATTATTTAGTTTTAAATCAATGAAATAGAATACTCTCAGGCATTCCAGAATTCCCTGTCCAGACTTCTGTATTGTATAGCTTCGGAAATATGATGAGATACAATATTTTCAGATCCTTCAAGATCCGCTATTGTTCTGGCGACTTTAAGAATTCTGTCATAAGCTCTTGCCGAAAGATTAAGTTTCTCCATGGCTAATTTGATGAGACTGAAAGAAGATTCATCCAGTTCACAATAGGCTTCAATTTCCTTTGGACCTATCTGGGCATTACTGCTGATATTGAGGTTTTGATATCTTTTGTTCTGAATATCCCTTGCTTTGAGTACACGGTCTCTGATCTCTTTACTTTTTTCTCCTTTCCTTTTCTCAGAAAGCTGTTCAAACTCTACCTTTTGAACTTCGATATGGATGTCTATCCTATCTAAGAGCGGACCTGAGAGTTTGTTCATGTACCGCTGCATTTCGTAAACAGATGAGGTATTATTGGGATCATCAGGAAAGAAACCGCTTGGACTGGGGTTCATAGAAGCTACCAGCATAAAACTTGCCGGATAGTTGACCGTAAACCGGGCTCTTGATATCGTTACTTCACGATCTTCCAAAGGTTGTCTCATAACTTCCAGCACTGTTCTCTTAAATTCGGGCATTTCATCCAGAAACAAAACGCCGTTATGAGCAAGGGAGATTTCTCCGGGCTGAGGGTAACTTCCCCCTCCTACCAAGGCAACATCAGATATGGTATGATGTGGAGATCTGAAGGGACGAACAGTCATCAATGATGTTTCTGTTCCTATTTTTCCGGCAACAGAGTGAATTTTTGTTGTTTCCAGTGCTTCTTTTAATGTCAGAGGAGGTAAAATACTGGGAACTCTTTTGGCCAGCATTGTTTTCCCACTTCCCGGCGGCCCGATCAGAATAATATTATGTCCGCCTGCTGCGGCAACTTCCATCGCTCTTTTGGCTGTTTCCTGACCTTTAACTTCGGAGAAATCAAAAGGAAAATCATTGATCTTTTCATGAAATTCTTTCCGGGTATCCAGTGTTATTTTTTCAAGCACTTTTCCTACGTTGAAAAAATCGATAACTTCTCTGATATTTTCTACTCCGTAGACATCAAGGTCATTCACAATGGCTGCTTCTCTGGCATTTTGTTTTGGAAGAATGATTCCTTTAAACCCTTCTTCCCTGGCCTGGATTGCAATGGGCAAAACACCTTTGATCGGCTGTAAACTTCCATCCAGAGAAAGTTCTCCCATAATAATATAGTCTTTAACGTTCTCTGCCAGTATCTGATCTGAGGCGGTTAAGATACCGATAGCAATACTGAGATCGTAAGCAGAGCCTTCTTTTCTGAGATCTGCGGGAGCCATATTAATCGTAATTTTCTTACCGGGAATTTTAAATCCTACATTTTTCAGGGCTGCAGAAATTCTGTAGCTGCTTTCTTTAATAGCATTATCAGGAAGCCCAACGAGATGGTATCCTACTCCTCCGGTATCTACATTCACTTCAATGGTAATGGTCTGTGCAGCCACTCCATGAATGGCACTTCCATAAATTTTGATCAGCATGATGTGTTTTTGAAGTAAAAGTAATAAATATACTATTCTGAAAATCTGGGTTTTACATTAACAACATTTTATCCAGGCAGATATTTAAAAAAAGTTTTTAACGAAACACCTATTCGGATTTTTCTTTTGAAGGGACAGAGGTGATAATAAAAAAACCGGTACAAATTTCTTTGTACCGACTCAACCATTATTAAAAACTAACGAAAAAGATTATGCCATCTGAATTACTGAACATTAATTGTAAGTCAGGAAGCGGATGCCGGAAAGAGGAAATTCCTTTTTGGGGGTAATTATGACCGTCATTAGATTAACAAGGATGAAATGTATCTATGAGCGTAAAGTATTAAAATAAATCACTCTAGTTCTTCTTCAATACAAGGAACACCCCTCCTCAGACATCCATACTTCCTTCCCACAATCAATATGTTAGCATCTTCAGATTTTATAATCCTATTATTTTTTTATAAATCTGTTTTTATATTCTGTTCCGTCTGTGCTCTTAGAAACAATGATATAATTTCCCGGTACCAGACCGCTTACATCAATCGGCTGATTATATCTGTGATCATTTTTCTTCAGAACAAGTTTTCCGGACATATCTATAATCATAATTTCTTTATAGATTTTATCAGATTCTTTTCCGATATAAAGGTGCTGTGCCGTAGGGTTAGGATAAATTTTCAGATTATTATCTTTAATTTTTGTTTCTCCTGTTCCCAAATTACTGCAGAATTCCCAGTCCCCGAAAGTCACCTCAACAAATGCAAACGGATCTAACATCTGGCACTGATCCGGACAATATTCCGTACAGGCATAAAATCCGTATTTCCCTGAGCTTGTTGCAACGTAGGTATCACCTACCACACCAGCAATAATACAAGGATCTCCTGCTACCGGCGGATTGCTTCCCGGTACACATTTAAACCAGGTATGTTTGCCATACACTAAAGGAAATATATTGTCAAACTGTACAGACGCTCCATTGCAGACCTTCACTGTTCCCATATTTTCTTCATATGTACCTGGAGTATAAGTAGTCATCATTGCAGGCAGTCCATATACAAAACCATCTGCAAATGCTGTAGGACTTTCTGCTGTACAGTCTCCTTCGGAAACCACTACCTTAAAATAATTCAGCTGGTCATTACCACTAATGGTCAGCTGTTGTGATGTCGCTCCCGGAATAGCTACCCATGGGTTGTTATTCGGTGTCTGCCATGTCCATTCCTGTTTATACCACTGATACGTTGCGTAAGTCTGTGTTGTGGAAAGAATTTCATCTTCCGTATCGCAGAATAAGATCGTTCCCGGGTATTTTTGCCCGAGTCTTGCACTGGTAATTGTAGGGGTGCACTGTGCTTTTATATTCAGAATGGAGAATAATAAAACCACTAAAAAGATTAGTTTTGTTTTCATATATCAATTATTAAGTTTGGTGTTTTAAAATGGTCTGCATTAATCCAGCAGAACTCTTATTCCGAATTTCATATTAAAATGAAGCGGTTTTTCTTTATAAATGGTATTGGGTGCTGTTTCTTCTTTAAAATGATATCCTATTCCCGGTTCTGCATAAATTCCTATTTTATCAATAAGTTTCAGCTGAAAGCCAACAGCTGTGTTGACAGAAAACTGCAGAGGTTTAGGCTCTACACGCTCTTTTGAGCTTTCCTTTATTTTACCATCAACAACATAACTTGTTGTAATATTTCCTGCCACTGGTTTTTCTACCAAAGCCCCACCTGTAATGTATCCTGTAAATTTCCCTTTCTGAATGACATTATAATTAACCTGTACCGGAATTCCTATATAATGCAGCGTCTGATCTCCTTTAATATAATTATTCTCACTTCCGGAATGCAGCTCAGAAGACAGCTTGGTATAATTCAGCCCTGTTCCTATTCCCCATCTCCTTCCCAAATTATAGTAAACAGAAAGCCCCAATGTTACCGGTACTTTATGTCTTATCCTCGCTTCTACCGGCTGACTTTGATTGGCCAGCAATATGGCTGTAAGAGGATCATCATGATATTCTGAAGTAGTCCATACCTGCTCAACATTCATCGCTTTTCCGGTGATTGAAGCATAGCCCGGAAACTGCTGTTCTGCAGAATTGGACCCCATATTACCAGTAAGCATGCCTAACATCCAGGACTTTTTATCTCTGGATTTGGTGGCTTTACGCTGTGTATTTTCAGCATAGACCTCCTTTAGTTTTTCCTGATTAAAAAAAACCTCATCAGAAGCCTGTTCTTTTACCGTTTCTTTCACGGTATCATCAATCACTGATGTTTTCTGGGCGATCTTACTTTCCTGCTGAAAAGACTCCAATGCTGTCGGAAGCTTGAAAACATCCTCGATCTTCTGATTACTTCCGGCATGATTTTCTGCTCCATTATCTGCATGTCTTTGTATTATCGTTCTCTCGGGAGCACCGGTGTTCAATATATTTTCAGCTAAAAAATCATCTGTCTTTGATTTTAATTCACTGCCTGAAACATCCTCAGTTTCGGTAGTTTTTACATAATTTTTTTCCTTCTCTCCTTTCACATCTGCCGGTTTATGAGACAGAGTTTTTCCGGCATCATTCCGGGGAAGTATTTTGGTCAGCAAAAACAATAATGCAATGGCCGCTGCAATCCCTCCAACGCGATAAAATATGGATCTGTTTCCAGCATTTGTTCCCTTTTCTTTCTTTTCTCCACCTTCATGAACGGCAGGAATAAATCCGGGAATGCTTTTATTTTCTTCACCAGAAAATAATTCATCTTTAATGTCATCCCACAATCCTTCCGGAACGTCCTCTTCATGGTCATCCATTCTGCTTCGCAGATTATTTAGCCATTCGTTATTCATATTGTGCTTTTATTGACATTTTAAATTCTTTTATTTTCTGAGCCAGCAGTCCTTTTGCCCTGTGAAACTGTGATGCGGAAGAATTCTCGGCAATCCCCAGCAGCCCGGCAATCTCCTTATGGCTTTTTTTCTCAAATACGAACAGGTTAAAAACAGTCCGGTAGCCATCCGGAAGAGCTCTTATCATCATCATAATATCATCACGTGGGATTTCTTCAAAATCCGGTTCTTCTTCATTAGGGATGTCTGCAAGATCATCTACCTCTACAGCAGATTTAAAGTCACCTTTCTGTTTGATATGCTTTAGAGATTCATTAACTGCGATACGGGTCATCCAAGCTTTTAAAGAACCATTTCCTCTGTACTCAAAAGATTCTATCGAACGGAACATTTTAATAAAACTGTTTTGGAGCACATCATGCACGTCTTCTTTTTCTGCCAGATAACGGGAGCATACGTAGGACAGATTTCTGGAATAAGCTCCAAAAAGCTCTTTCCAGGCAGCCTCTTCCTTTTTCAGAAGGTGCTTTACCAAAATCTGTTCTTTACTTTCTTCCATATAATGCTGCTGCCTCCGTACCCACTGGGATGTTAAACTGTCAAGCAAAAATAGATTGCATCTTTTTAATAAAGTGCAATCCATTGATGATACTATCTATTCATTAATTTTTTATACAGAATGGGAAATTATAATCAATCACTTCATAAGGAGTAACCAATGTCCCGTCTACTGTAATTTTTTCTGCGGTGAAAGCATATCTAAGCGTCTGATCCAATCCTACATAATATCCTTTTTGCTTAGAAACAAATTCCACAACGGTCTTTTTATTAACTCCGTCTACAGGAATCTGAAGTTCCATCGTTTTTGGGGTTAAAGTAAGCTCTATCACATTATTTGCTGTGTTGATCACTGCTGCATATTTAAGGTCATACTTTACTTTTCCCATTGTCTTTAAAGCGGCTTCTGCTTTTGCAGGATCTTTCACTACTGCTTTTACAATTTCAGCCACTGGAAATTCATCAAATGAGATGGTATCTTTCTTTACTTTGAATTCTTTTATTCCTTCTCTTTTGCTGTTTCCCTGTACAATAATCAGTTTTCCTTTATAGTTGCCTGCCAGGTCTTCCATTTTTACAGGTGGAATATCTGGTCCTTCATTATCATTACATGAGTATAGGGTAAATCCTACTAAAACCATTAAAACTGTTATAAAAAATC
Source organism: Chryseobacterium sp. WLY505 (assembly GCF_030846215.1). NCBI lineage: Bacteria > Pseudomonadati > Bacteroidota > Flavobacteriia > Flavobacteriales > Weeksellaceae > Chryseobacterium > Chryseobacterium sp. WLY505. The sequence continues at coordinate 136,908 of NZ_JAVCWI010000003.1, forward strand.
GGGGTACTGTCAATTTTTTCATTGCATTACATTTTCGTTAAACATTAATTATTTTCGAGTACTCATCTATATAAATCCTGTTTTCCGAAAATCTTGCATCGTTTTTCTGAAAAAAAACAAAAAAAACTATAACCAATTGATATTGTGTACATAAAATTTTCATCATCTCATTGCAAATTCCGTACCTGTTGTCAAAATGAAGCTCTATTGATCTTAGATAAACAGCAAAAAGGAAACTACATAACATAGCTTCCTTTTCATTATTTACCAGTTGTATTTTATTGTACTCCACCTCCAAGTGCTCTGTAAAGATCTACCTCAGCATTTAGTTTTTCAAGGGTAACATTGATGGTTTCCAGATCATTCTGGAGTTTATTATTCTGAGCAGTGATGACTTCCAGATAGGTTGCCATACCACTTTTATACAGCTTCAACGCATCATTGATTCCTTTGTCCAGAATCGCTGTTCTCTGTTCTAGAAGCTGTAATCTTTCTGAAGAACCTTTGGATTTCGCCATAGCATCGGAAACTTCTCCCACCGCAGTCATTACCGACTGTTTAAAATTGATGGCCACTTTTTCCTGCTCAATTAAAGCGGTGTCATAAGCTGTTTTCAACTGCTTTTTCTGAAAAATCGGGGCAGCAAGATTGGCCGCAATTGCTTTGGTAATAGATCCCGGAATATCAAACCATGAGCTGAATTTATTGGAATTTACTCCTATCTGCGGACTCAGACTGATACTTGGATACATGGCAGCTTTTGCCAATCCGGTTTTGGAATTTAGACTGATAACGTTAAACTCTGCCATCTTCAGATCCGGTCTTCGGCTCAGCAGTTGTGCGGGCAATCCTTCTGACAGTTTATTTTCAGGAATCATTGCTTTCAGATTTCCTTCTCTTTCTACTTTGGCCGGATATTCTCCACAAAGAATACTCAAAGCATTTTCCTGAATAGAAATATTCTGTTTTGCTAAAGGAATCAGCAACTCGGCTGTTTTTTTCTGTGCTTCCGATTGCTGAACCGCCAATGAATTAATCTGTCCTGCTGTAAACTGAAGATTCATCATTTTAAGTGTATTGTCGCTCAACTCAATATTCTGTTCGGCTATTTTCAGCTGTTCATCAAGACTGATCAGATTATAATAAGCCTGAGCCACCTGAACAACAATTCTGCTTTTGATGGCATTTAAGTTTTCTTTTTGTCCAAAATATTCTGCAGCCGCGGATTCTTTCTGCATTTTAGCCTTTCCCCAAATGTCTACTTCCCATGAAAGTCTCAGGGCTGCACTGAAATCATCCATATATTTTGTTCCGACAAACTGCTCGTTCAAAGAGCCGTTAAGCGTATTGGTGGAAGCCCAGCTTCTGTTGGCACCTGCTGTAAGATCTAATGTTGGCATCAGCCCCAGCTTAGCTTGTTTATAAATCAGATCCAGCTGTTCTATATTTTTCAAAGCCACATTCACTTCATTATTTCTTAATAGGGCTTTATCTATTAAGCCTATCAATTTAGGATCTTTGAAGAAAGTCTTCCATGGCAGTACTACCGTATCTCCTGTTACCTGTACAGATTCTTTATAGGTTTCGGGAATCTGAAGATCTGTTCTTGTATATTTTTTTCCTACGGCACAAGACATCAGTAATGATGCCATTGCGCCTGAAATAAGGAAATTCTTTATATTAAATATGCTCATTGCTCAATTGATTTTCTGTTGTAGTATACTTCTTTTTGGTAGAGAACTTCTCATCCAGATACTGAAAGAACATATAGAGTACAGGAATTACGAAAACTCCTAAAACCACTCCGCTCAGCATTCCCATGGCAGCACTTGTACTGATGGATTTGTTTCCTGAAGCCATTCCTCCTGAAGAAATCATCAATGGAATCATTCCCACAATAAAGGCTAATGAAGTCATGATAATCGGACGTAATCTCGCCTTTGCTCCTTCCAGTGCAGAGTCCAGAATCGAAAGACCTGCTTTTCGCCTTTGTATGGCAAATTCTACAATCAGGATCGCGTTTTTGGCGAGAAGCCCGATAAGCATGATCAGTCCTACCTGTACGTAGATGTTATTATCCAGTCCGATTGCTTTTATTCCTAAGAATGCTCCTACAATTCCCGTTGGAATGGAAAGCATTACCGCCAGAGGAAGAATATAACTTTCATATTGAGCTGCGAGTAGCAGATATACAAAAAGCAAACACAATCCAAAGATGGCAATCGTCTGATTTCCAGCTGATTTCTCTTCCAAACTCAATCCTGTCCATTCGTAGCTGTAGTCAGAAGGTAATTTGCTTAAAGTCTGTTCCAGCTTGCCCATTAACTCTCCGTTACTTACTCCGGGTTTTGGAGATACGTTGATATTTAACGAGTTGTAAAGGTTGTAACGTTGAACGGATTCCGGGCCGTAGACTTTTTTCAAAGTGATCAATGTATTTACCGGAACCATATCTCCTTTTTCATTCTTTACAAAAATATCATTGAACGCCTGCTCATCCATTCTGAAAACTCCATCCGCTTTAATATTCACTCTATAGAACTTCCCGAATCTTGAGAAATTCTGAGACTGGTCTCCTGAGAAATACGTCTGAACAGTTCCCAACAGATTAGAAATGCTTACTCCCAGTTGTTTTGCTTTATCTTCATTCACTTCAAGCTCCATCTGAGGATAGTCTGCCCTGAACATGGTGTAGGCAAATGCTACTTCCGGAACCTGCATCAACTGACCGATCAGCTCATCTGCTTTCGCTTTAAGAACCTGAGGATCTCTTCCCATACGGTCCTGAAGGACAATTTCCGCATCATTCGTCATTCCGTAACCTTCTACCGGAGGCATTCTGAAGGTCATTACACTTCCTTCTTTGATCACTCCCAGTTTTGCATTCGCCATATCTACCACTTCCTGAATATCCTGAACTTCACCTCTTTCTTTCTTAGGTTTCAGTTTAACAAACCCCATTGCATAAGCAGGGCCTGCGCTGTTACTAAGAAGGTTATATCCGGTAATGGAAGTATTTTCCTGCACAGCTTCTACTCCTTTTAAAATGTCATTGATCTTGTTGGAAACTTCTGTCGTTTTGGTCAATGCTGTTCCGGGAGGCATGCTTAACGTGTACATGAAGAATCCGTCATCTTCCATTGGTACAAAACTCTTAGGCGTGCTTGACATCAGCCAGCCTGCAACTCCGATAACAGCTACGATTAATCCTCCTGCAATCCATTTTCTTCCTATTAAAAAGCGTACTCCTTTTGCATAGCGGTTGGTCATATTATTGAATCCAACATTGAATGCTACCGCAAATCTTTGCCCGAATCCTTTTGGTTTTTTACCTTCTCCTGCGTGATTGTTTTTCAAAAACACGGCACACAAAGCCGGAGTTAAAGTCAATGCGTTAACCGCCGAAATAATGATCGCTATGGCCAATGTATAGGCAAACTGCTTATAAAATAATCCTGCAGAACCGGACATAAATCCGATAGGAATAAATACTGCCGACATCACCAATGTAATAGAAATAACCGCTCCTGTAATTTCACTCATCGCCTTATGAGTTGCTTCCCTTCCTGAAAGATCTGTCCCTTCCATATTGCTGTGAACAGCTTCCACCACTACAATGGCGTCATCCACTACAATACCGATGGCCAGTACAAGCGCAAAAAGGGTCAGTACGTTGATCGTAAATCCTAAAACCAGAAGGAAGAAGAAGGTACCGATAATGGCTACCGGAACGGCTACTGCCGGAATAATCGTAGATCTGAAATCCTGTAAAAAGATAAATACCACGATAAATACCAGAATAAATGCTTCTATCAGGGTAGATTTCACCTGTCCTGTAGCCTCATCCAATCTTTCTTTGGTACTCATTACCTTCGTATATTTGATACCCGGAGGGAATGATTTTGATAATTGATCAAGAGCTTTATTCACTCCTATTTCAATCTGATTCGCATTAGATCCTGTAGTCTGCATAATCGCCACAGTAACCGCATTTTTCCCATTGGAAAGGTTGTCTCCGGTATTGGAAATCGCTCCGAATTCCACACGGGCTACATCTTTCAACCTGATAACCTGGCTTCCTGTATTTTTAACAATGATATTTTCATATTGTTCAGGCTTGTTCTTTTTTCCTTTGTATCTGATTACATATTCTAAAGCGGCATCCGATTCTTCTCCCAGTTTACCCGGAGCAGACTCCAAACTGTGGTCTGCAATGGCTCTGGAAACATCTGCTGGCTCAAGTCCGTAAGATGACATTTTCTGAGGGTTCAGCCATATTCTCATGGAATAATCTTTCAATCCGAATACCATGGCCTGCCCAACCCCTTTTACTCTTTTAACCTGTGGAATAAGGTTGATATTCGCATAGTTCTGAAGGAAAGTTTCATCATACTGTTTATTATCTTCGGTATAAATATTGAAAATCAACACCATACTGTTCTGCTGCTTGGAGGTGGTCAATCCCATTCTCACAACCTCCTGTGGAAGGATCGGAGTGGCCTGCTGCACTCTGTTTTGCACGTTTACCGCAGCCTGATCGGCATTCACCCCCTGTTTGAATATAATGGAGATGGAAAAGGTACCATCATTACTTGCGGTGGATTTCATGTATTCCATATCCTCCACCCCGTTGATCTGTTCTTCCAGCGGCGTTACCACGGAACGGATCACGGTTTCACTGTTTCCTCCGGGATACGATCCTGAAACGGTAATCGTAGGCGGAGAAATGTCCGGGAATCTGGTCACCGCCAGCTGGTTTAATCCTATAATCCCTAAAATGACGATGATAAGGGATATTACCGTCGCCAATACCGGACGGTCTATTATCTTTTTTAACATTTTTGAATTTTCTAAGAATGGTTATACAACTATTTCAAAGGAACGGTGTGCGCTACCACCTGTGCTCCATCTGTAAGGGCATCAATTCTGTTGATAGCAATTTTATCTCCTGCATTCACGCCTTCTTTGATAAAGTAATCCTGAGAGGTACTTCCTGAAACGGTAATCTGAGTCATTTTTACTTTATCCTTGCCATTCAGTTTATAAACAAAGAATCTGTCCTGAATATCTTTTACTGATGTTTTCGGAAGTCTGATCACTCCGTTCAGAGCATTGTGAATCATAACTCTTGCTGTTCCTCCGGCTCTTAATAATTTATCAGGATTCTGAAAAACAGCTTTCATCTGAATACTTCCGGTATTTCTGTCGAAGTTTCCGCTGGCATTTTCCAGTTTTCCTTTAAGAGAATAGGTGGAACCGTCTGCCAGGATAAGCTCTACGTTTTCTGCTGTATTTCCTGATGCCGAGGCTCTGCTGTGCGCAATAAAATCAGCTTCGTTCATTGAAAAGTATACATTCACACTGTTGATACTTGAAAGTGTTGTCAACGGAGAAGCATCTGACGGACTGATAAGGTTTCCTACTCTATTCGGAATTCGTCCGATATATCCACTCACCGGAGCTTTGATGTAGGTAAAATTGGCATTAATCTTTGATGATCCTAATGATGACTGAGCCTGTGCTACCTGTGCTGATGCCGCTTTATAACTTGCCTGAGCGGTTTTCAGCTGCATATCGGAAACTACTTTTCCTTCCACAAGGGGTTTCAGCTTTTCTACTTCAAGTCTTGCGGTTTCCTGTGCTGCCAGCGCTGATTTCAAGGCGGCTTCATTGGTATTTACCTGTTCGTTGTATACGGATGGATTGATTCTGAAAAGGGTCTGTCCTTTGCTTACATACTGTCCTTCTTTGATATATACTGCTTCCAGATATCCTGTTACCTGTGCTTTAATATCTACATTATCCTGTCCTTCTATGCTTCCCGGATATCCTGTTGATATGTCTGCATCTCCGGACTTTACCTGGATAAAATCTGTAGGCAATGCCTGCTGCATCTGCTGAGCATTTTCCTGGCCGTTCCCGGAACCACACGAGTACAATATCGCTGCAGCTGTAAGTGAAAGTACCAGATATCCTTTTCTGTAATTCATAACATTGGTTTTTAAATTTTACAGGAGCAAAATAACTTCATCTTATAGTGATATTCATTCAGAAGTTGGGTGAAGTGTCGTTAATCGCAGGTGAAACGTACGATCGGAAAAATGAAAGGAAGACAGTTGTTTTCATTTGTAATTATGGTAAAAAAGAGATTTTCATGTGGAAATAAGAGTGAAATCAGTAAGGATAAACTAATGTATTTTACAATTAAAACGAAAAAAAAGATTGCCTTGGCTAAAAGCAACCTCGTTTATATTTTTAAAGAATTAATAATCCATCCAGGATTTGAAAATGGAAGCTTTTTCCCGGCTTACAATAACTTCCATATCAGGCTGTTTCCTCAATTCAAGCTTTAATTTTCCGTTAAAATGATTAAAAATCTGTTTTACGGAATTGATATGGATGATGAATTGTCTGTTGGCGCGGAAAAAGAATTTGGGATCCAACTGTTTTTCAAGCTCTTCCAGAGTTTGCGGAACATTTTCTACTACTCCGGTATTCAGCATGGCCTTGCTGATTCCCAATTCGGTGTAAAAGTATAGGATATCTTCTGCCAGAACGGTTTTATATCCGTCTCTGTGTGCGATCAGAAAACGTTTTCTGTAGTCTTTTGGCTGGATATAATTCAGCAGTCCTTCAATGGCTGTTCCTACTACCGGAACAGATTCCATAAAGGTTTCATAGCGTTTTAATGCAGCATCCAGTTCTTCTTCTTCAATAGGTTTCAAAAGATAATCCACACTGTTGTATTTGAATGCCTGTACTGCATATTCATCGTATGCTGTAGTAAATATGACAGCACTTTTAACTTCATGTTTGTTAAATATTTCAAAGCTGAGTCCATCTGCAAGTCTTACATCCATCATGATAACATCGGGAACCACATTATTTTCCAGCCAATGGACTGTAGAGGTAATCGAGTCTTCCACAGAAAGGATTTCGATATGCGGTCTTAACTTCAACAACAGTCTTTTTAATCTGTCGGCATTAGGTCTTTCGTCTTCAACGATTAAAACTTTATTAATCTTCATATCAATGGGAGTTTTACAATAAATTTATCTTCGGTTTTTTCGATTACAGGTTTAGGATATCCTAAGATTTCGTACCGTGCAACAATATTGGTAAGTCCTACCCCTGAGGAATCCGGCTTATTGATTAGAGGCAGAAATGTATTGGAAACTATCAATTCTCCTTCAGGACCTGTATAAACGTGAATCTCCAGAGGATTTACCTTTGAAGTCTGGTTATGTTTAATGGCATTTTCAACCAATAGCTGTAAAGATAATGGTAGGGTGAATCTGGATCTGTATTCTTCTTCAATATCTATTTTGAAGACCACTCCTTCACCAATTCTTTTTTCAATCAGAAAGATATAGGATTCTAAAAATTTGAGCTCCTCTTCTACGGCAATGATGTCTTTTTTGGAATTGACTAAAAGATATCTGTATACTCTCGCAAACTTCTCGGAATAATCATAGCCTAGCTGCTGATCTTCCAGAATGAGTTCTGACAATACACTTAAGTTATTGAAAATAAAATGAGGGTCTATCTGAAGTTTAAGTGCCTGAAGTTCAGCTGCCATCGCAGCCTGTTTATGTTTGGAAGCCCTCAGTTTATGCTGAGCCGCTTCTACTGCTGTTTTTTTCCAGTTTTCCAATAAATAATCTACGGTATTAAATGCACTGATAATCAATGATATTACAATATTGGTTGCAATCCATTGCCCCAGCAGTGTATATTCTTTGCGGGAATCCATTTCTGGTAATGTGACCGAAGTGCCATCTACGATTGCATTAATAATAATCACAATCAAAACACTTCCTACGATCTGAAGCAGACACTGGATAAATAATCGCTTTACGGTTCTGTTTCTCCAGGGAAGCCACTTATTGAGTGTTCTGTCAATAAATATACTTACCTCCGAAATGATGATGGAAAAAAAGACAATCCATGTGGCATCTTCCAGAATCATCTTCAGCGGAGCGTCCAGATATCCTTTCCAAACGGGATCAAAGGGATCAATAAGGTAAGAAAAAACACAGAACGTAACCACGGCCAGTGCCCAGATCACGAGCCTTCTTTTCATGGTGGAAAGAATCTTTTTATTCCGTACTATATTTTTCCTGATGGCAGAAATCCTATTCATATCCGGGATTTTATGAATGTAAATATAGACATAGATTTTATATGAGTATCGTCCATTTTAGACGAGACCGCCAAAACAGGACATGAAACGTAAAATAGCAGTGTTCAAATGGAGGTGACGGTTCATCACCTGAAAAAGACAGTTCATCATCATTTTATGCAACATCACATCATTTTTACAGTAAGGGAATACCTGTCTATCATAGTTTTGTGGTATTAAATCCGGTACAATGAAAATAATAATTGTCTGCACAGATTTTTCGCAGGAAGCTGAAAACGCCACTCATTATGCAGCTTCTATGGCTAAAGAAAATAAATACAGGATTATCCTTTTTAATCTGCAAACTGTTTCTATCCATGCTTTGAATGCACAGTCTTCAGCTGATTTTTTCTACACTCAAACGCTTAAAAATCAGAAGAAACTGGAGGATAAAGCAACAGAGCTTACTGCTTTATATGCAATAGAAACAGGGCATCATCTGGCCTCAGGCAATTTTATTGAAGAACTTGAAAACTGCATGCAACTTTACGAATGTGATTTTGTGGTGATGGGAATGGCGGAAAAAACGCTGGAACAGAAGCTTTTAGGAAACAGGGTAACAAGGGCCATTCACAGGATTAAAAAACCTATACTCATTGTTCCTGCCCACATAGAATATGCAGGAATCCGGAAGATTATTTTTGCTTATGATACTCACAAAAGCATGACCTGGTCTGCTATGAATGATATTTACCACTTTATTAATGAATTCAATGCAGAGATTGAGGTCTTCAATGTGAGTGAAAGATTAGAAGATTTTGCTGAGGTTATCCATGATATTGATCTGAACTCCGGATATGATCTGGATGACATTAAGTATAGCTTTAAAATGATTCAATCCATTGAGGTCATTAAAGCTATTGAAGAGGAAATAAAACTGACGGGGCCAGACCTTTTAACCATGGTTCCCTATAAATACAATCTTGTGGAATCTCTGTTTCATCGAAGCAAAACGGCTATCATGGCGTATAAGAATAAATTACCATTACTATCAATTCCCCTAAACATAGATTAAGAATCAATAAAAATCTGTTCACATGTGAATTATCCTTTTTGCCTTTAAAGGCTAAATTTTACACTTAATCTTGTTTAACAGGACCGGGAATAGATTTCCGGTCCTGTTTTTTATTTTACTTTTTAAAATGTTCATTGCAGATTATTTTGTCAAAGCTATTAATCCCTCATCATAGTTTTCCAGTACAGCCTGAAATTATGATTTTCGTACTTCTGTTTTGAGTTTTATTTCTGATTCAATTTCGGAATATTCTGCCCATCAACATAGACACAGATCTTTCTATTTTGAAGGAAACAATTGGAATATTATTTTGAAAACAAAAACAAACTATCATATTCTATTCATCTGAATATCAAAAAGTCGTAAATTTAGTAAAGGATAAAAACAGTGTTTTCCCTCTTTTTTATAGTTGTGCCGTTCGCTAATTTTGTTCCATAAAATTAAAAACCATAAAAATGAAAACTTCCTTTTTTACTAAGATTTTACCTCTGCTTTGTGCAGCATTTATTTTGACTTTTTGTCTGATCAGCTGCTTCGAACCTCCTAAAGAACCCGTTAGCAACAGTTATAAAAAGAAACTGATCAGTTATCGTGAAGGCCGGGTTCTTTTTGATGAATACACCAGAACCAATCATGAAATTCTCATGAAGTACAGAAACGGTGAACCCGATTCCCGATGGTACTGGTTTTCGCTTGAAGATATGGAAGGCTATATTAAATATGTAAAAGAAAATGCCAGAAAACAAAAATTAAAAAATCCGGGAATCAGGATTTACATGGGAAAATATCCAATGAATCATCCTAAAAACAGAATGGCAAAACCTGAATATGCAGGTTACCAAACCATATTTCTCGTTCCTACCGCTCAAAAAAGAGAAAAGGACAAGGCTATGGCCAGGTCAGCCGCCACCGAAGAAAACACAGACGTTACTTCAATAGAATCTATGAATATGACCAATCTGGCACCACCCCCAAAAACGTTATCTGAAACAATGCCTTAAAAAACACAAAAATATGAACTGGAACATTGAAACAGGGAAACAGATATCGATGATCATATCCATTATAGTGATGATTTTAATGATCATAAAATATAGAAAAACCGGAAAGGAAAATTTATTTTTTATCATTGGATATCTGTTGTTTTCCCTGATTGATATTTCCTGTTATTTCTATTTCAAGCTGACCAATCTGCCTACGGACATTTTTTATGTAATTGGTTTTTTAATGATCGTATTCTTTCTATACTTATTCTATTATTACCAATTATTGTATGTTCCGCTGCTCAAAAAGATACAGAGCATCATCCTGGTTCTTTTTGTCCTCAATATTGTTGTGATGTTTTATACGGAAGATGATCTGCTTCATCATTTTTCTTTTAATATGCTCTATGTAGATATTCTTCTGTTGCTGTTTTCAATTATTTTGTTCCTGTATCAAACCTTTAATTCTGACAAAATATTAGAAATTAAAAACTATTTACCCTTCTGGATATCAGTATCTCTAATGATATTTTTTATCGGAAGCATTCCGATACTTTTTTTCAGAACTACTGTTTCAGAAAGTATTTATTTCTTCATTTTATTTATGCTGAATCTGATCAGTAACGGGATACTTATATTAGGTTTAATCTGGAACAAACAGGAAAGAATAAGATAAATGCTTTTCAGATATGGAAGAGAATAATCTGGTCATCATTTTTACGATTACTTTATTCATCGTTGTTTTGACAATGATCTTTATTTATGTGGTCTTTATCAGGAAAAAAACAAGTCTGTTGATCGAGCAAAAAGAAAAAGATCTCCGGTTTGAAAAGGAACTGGCGACTTCTCAGGTAGAAATGAAAGAACAGACCCTTAATTATATCGGGCAGGAACTGCATGATGATCTGGGACAAAAACTCTCTGTAGTCCGCTTACGTCAAAACCAACTGATTACCAAACTCAAAAATACAGAAAAAGAAGACCTGATTGAGCTTAATGAATTATTGGGCGAGTGTATACAGGATATCAGAAATCTTTCTAAAACATTAATCACGGAACAGATCATTCATTTCGGACTGGCAGAATCCATTGAAAGAGAAGTGAAAAGGATTAAAAAACTAAAATTATTGAAAATAGAATTCATCACTCAAAAACAGGATATTGATATTTCTCCCAAACATGGCCTGATCCTCTTCAGGATTATTCAGGAAAGTATCAATAATATTCTGAAACACTCCAAAGCCAAAAATGTTTCCATACAAATGGAGGATGACTGTGAAAGATTACACATCAGCATTTCCGACAACGGCAGAGGCTTTGATACAAGCATTATTCAGAATGGTTCAGGATTAAAAAATATGGAACTGAGAGCCAAACTGATTCACGCTGAACTGTCTATACATTCAGAACTTAATAAAGGAACACAAACATTGATAACCTATCATAAAAATTTATTATGAAAACTATTCCCATAGCGATCGTAGATGATCATACCTTAATCTCCAAAGCACTGGAGAATATGATCACAGAAAACACTCAATATCGGGTCATTATGAATCATCCCAATGGAGAAGAATTTATTGCAGGAGTGGAGAAAGCTTCAGAATTACCCGCTGTAGTCCTGATGGATGTTAACATGCCTTATAAAAATGGTATAGAAACTACAGAATGGCTTACAGAGCATTATCCCGATATTAAAGTCATTGCCCTTACCATGGATGATGATGAAAGAATATTAATTAAAATGTTAAAAGCGGGCGCAAAAGGCTATCTGCTGAAAGACATGCAGCCTTCCATTCTTTTCCAGGCCATTGAAACTGTATTTGAGAAAGGCAGCTTTTATACTGATTTTGTGGCTCAAAAGCTATTAAAAGTAAAAACAGAAGAAGCCAAAAATGCTTCTTTGCTTTCAGAGCTGAAAGAAAGAGAGAAAGAGTTTATCAAATGGGCCTGCAGCGAACTCACATACAAAGAAATAGCGGATAAAATGTGCCTGAGTCCAAAAACCATTGACGGCTACAGAGATTCGGTTTTTGTGAAACTGGATATAAAAAACAGAGCGGGTCTGGTGCTTTTTGCCTTGAAACATGATCTGTGCTAATTTAATTTTTAACCTTATTATTACCTGAAAAAAAAAACATCTTTACATTCTTTTTATGTATCCGGCGGCTTTTCAAGCTGCCGGATTTTTCATTCCATAACTCATTCATATACAAACAAAAAGGTGTTTTTCCTTTTTCAAAATACGGTTTTCTCCTCTGTTTTTGTCCTTCGGAATGATGGAATTTTGTCATAGAAAAAAACACAGAAAGGCAGCCCCCGAAAAGCCGAAACAGAGTAGGGAATATTTTTAAAACTAATACAATGAAAAAAGCACTTATCGTAGGTATTAATGATTATGCACCCATCGGATACGGAGGTCCGGATCTTAACGGCTGTGTAAATGACGCCAGAGACATGGCCAATACATTGGTGATCTGTGGTTTTAGTCCCGCAAAGATTAAAATCCTGACCAATCAGAATGCTACAAGAGCGAATATATTGAACTATCTGAAATCCATGATCAGTACAAGCGTGAAAGGAGATTCTCTTGTTTTTTATTATTCAGGACACGGAACCAGAGTGGCTAATATAGGATCGGATCTTGAACTGGATGGTCTTGACGAAGCGATTTGTCCACACGATTACGCCAATAACGGAGTGATTCGTGATGATGATTTTAAAACCGTTCTCAGCAAACTGAAAGCCGGAGTGAATATGGAAGTTATTTTCGACTGCTGTTACTCCGGAACAGGAACCCGAAAAATGGATCTGGGACTGGAAGCAGATTTTCTCAACGAAACCGCACGTTACATTCCTCCAATGCTTGAGGATGAATTTTATCTGACATATGCCAGTGAAATGGAAGCTTCTAAAAGTTCAAAAAAATCAACAGTATTGACTAAAGCATTAGTCCCTGTTGCCGGAATGAATCATACGTTGTGGGCGGCGGCGAAAGATAATCAGGTATCAATGGAAGGAAATATCAGCGGACAAATTCGAGGGTATTTCACCTATCATTTCTGTAAAATATTGCGTGCAACCAATGGGAATATCGTCAGAAAAACACTTGACAAACAGGTTGCTATCGCATTAGCCGCTATGGGAGCAGCCCAAATTAACCAGACAGAAAGCATCACTGCAGAATTTTCACAAAAAATATTCACTTAATCATACAACCATTACGGCGGAATCCGAAAAGCCCTCAAAAGAGTAGGAATATACCAGATTAAAAATAATAATCATGTCAAAAACCGAAAACAACAATCCAATGACCGCTGAAGAAGTTCTAAGACTTAGAACTGTTAAAGCAAAATCAACTGAAAAACCGTCAGCCATCGAAAAATTATTCAGCCAGGCTCCGGCTATGGAAACCATTAACGGAAGAACTTTTCCTAAAGGGATGAAAACTATAGGAATGCCCATGGATGAAAAAACAGCAGAAAACAGATCTCTGGAAACCGGCCATTTCTACCCTACCCATGCTGATTTTGAATACAACCCAAAACTGGAACCTAAAAAAGACCGCAAACCTAAATTTATTGAAAGAGATTCTTTCCTGACTCCTGAAAATGCAAGAACTATTTTTGGAGCAGATCAGAGAAAAGTATACAATTCTACAGCCTATCCATGGAGATGTGTAGGAAGAGTGGAAAGTTCTTTAGGTTCAGGAAGCGGCGTGATGATCGGGCCAAGACACCTTCTTACCTGCTCCCATATTGTAGACTGGCAGCCTAATAATACAACAGGATGGCTGAAATTCACCCCAATGTATTACAACGGAAGCGCTCCTTACGGAACTGCCTGGGGTACATTAACCTATTACAAGTATAAAGTAGCTGGTCCTACGATTGATTCTACAGAGATCCAATATGATTATGTAGTGATTGTATTAGACAGACCTATCGGAAACAGCACAGGTTGGCTAGGCTCAAAATCCTACTCAGATTCATGGGATGGAGGAGCTTACTGGACTCACGCAGGATATCCGGGAGACCTTACAGGAACGCAAAGACCTACGTACCAAACAGGTATTGCATTGGATGGAGATTTCTGGAGTGCTGATGACAACGAAAGCATGAGCCATAAAGCAGATATATGGCCTGGACAAAGCGGAGGTCCTTTTTGGGGATATTGGGACGGTTCTCCGTATGCTGTGGCTACTCAAAGCGCGCATAATCCAAGCGATAATTTTGCAAGTGGCGGCTCAGATTTAGTCAATCTGGTCATCAGAGCAAGAAATGAACATCCTTAATTTATTTTTTTAGTTTAAATTAATATCCCGCTTTCAAGGCGGGATATTTTTAAGAATCTTTTCTCTATATTTTTTTATTTAACGCTCAAAAACCATTATCTAAAAAGCGTAAAATTTAAATACATCTGTTATTTAATAATAATCGTATTGTAATAATCTAAAACAATATCTTGTTCGAATGCATCTGTTGTACTATCTCTCCATCCTCGATCTCTATAGTCATAGAGGTTAGTTTGGGCATAACCTTTACAAAAAAACAGCATAATAATGAAAATCAAACTTGTTTTTAGCATGTAATAAATTTTAAAGTTGAAACTCTCCTAATAAAAAAATCTTGAATTTTATTTCCATTTTTAGTTTGGTTATTACTTTTACAGATTTATAGGATCGAAAAACCCATCTTGATCTTCTTCCAACTGTAATAATTTATTTTTATCCTTTTTATAAAGCATAATATTTTCTTGCACAGAAATAGCAGTCATCATTTTATACACATTTAGTGTATCTTTCTCAATAATAATAGGACCATTTCCTGCTAAAAAATTAGAAAAATCTTCTTTAATATTCTTTACCTGCCAATAAAACACCCACCCGAAAGGATGTTCTTCTGTAAGATGATCATATATGACAATATCTGGATCTCCTTCTTCATTCCAGATTATTAAATTATTCTGATAATCTACAAATCTTTGCATCTTTGCTCTTGCTTGCTCTTTTGTGTACATAGCTTATTTTAATACATCAAATAAAGTTCTATCCTTTTTTTACTTTGTAAAATTTTCCATTTTCATCTTTTGCAATTTCTAATATTTTTGTCGTAAAATTTTAATAATATAGTGGTTCTCCTGTTTCGTCTGAAACAGTTAAAAAGTCTAAATTATCAAAAATAGTCTTTACAGATACTGTCCATTCTCCTATTACTTTTCTCTCAGATTTTGATACTTCTTTTTCTTTACGGAAAGAAATCTTATTTATGCATGAATCTGTATAATATTTTCCTTTAAAATCTTTTAAAATGATTTTTGTTTTTTCTAAAATTTGTTTCTCTGTATATTTCATGCTCATTTTAAATCGTTTAAAAAAATTAATCTTTCCAAACTAAAAACCGCCTCCTAAGAAGCGGTAAATATTATGATTTCCTACCATAACTATGTCGGACAATCTTATAGTTTTCATCTACATAATTTAAAACCTCTTGTTTTTCCTGACCTGTCAAAGAAGAATTGAGATATATTTTATCATTTTTAAGCTCATAAAGTTCTGAAAGCTCAGGACAATTTTCAAATAAGCCTTTATAATCTTCAATCACTGCAGAGATTGGTTGATAGTAATCTTTATTGTAGACCTGTTCATTTGGATTATCTATTGATTTTTTTGACCATAGCATTACTTTCTTATGCCATTGCATTAATTTTGTTATAAGAGAAATCATTTTATTTATTCCTAGACTTTTCTCCGCTTGTTTTAAAATGATAATCTTTTGAGGTTGCTCACCATAAGCAGTCAGCTCATTTAATAATTTTTCTATATTTATATTCATAATTAATATTTTTCATAAAGTGTAAAAATATGTCTAAGCATATCGTCTATTCTTATAAAGTTTATCTTTATTCCAAGTGCCTTTTGAAAAGCTCTCTCGTGAAAATATGCTCTTTTTTCTTTTGACCACACATCTCCAAAACGTTTTTCTGCTACTTCTCTTGACAAACCTTGTATAATCATCCTTCGTTTTTCATAGTTTTCAATTGCGTGTGTTCCTTCATGAATTATATCTCCTAAAAATTCATCTATTGATCTAGATTCTCTAAAATACATATCTAACCCATCAGCAAAAGCAATCGTCCTATTGGCCTTTTCTAAACTATCCCCATATTCCATTTGACAAATCAAATTAAACTCATTATCATCTAATACTATAACCAAAATTTCATTTTCATCAATACTTTTAGCAATTCTATTAGCCTGCTCCGTATATCCTCTTAAAATATTTGTTATTTCAGATTTTGGAATATTTTTAATTGAAGTTCCTTCCCATTTTTCCTTAAAATCATTAAGTCGCTTTTTATTTTGTTTATGCACTTGCTGATTCCATTTTTCATCTAAGCTTTTGTTTTGGCTATCAAGCTTCTCCTGAATTCTCTTATTCTTATCCTTCACTGTTTTCTCAGCAGGAGACAAACCATGATCAGCAACCTCTTCTCCAAAACCAAAGACCTCATTTAAAATCTTTTCTAATTTAGAAAAAATTTCTTTTGATCCCTTTTTAAATTCCCGGAGAATCATTCGAATAAATTCCATTATCTTGGTCAGTCCATTCTCTGCTGTTGTAATTGCCTTGGTGATCTTTTCCAGCGGGTTCAGGATAAAGCTTTCTACGGATTTGGCCAGCTTGGCTACGGCCGCCGTTCCACCAGTAAGAAGTGTTTCCACAATAATATCGATGATAATCCCAATAATATACCCGTAATAATAGGCCGCTTTTTCCAATGTGATCTGAGGAATCATTTCTTCCACCCAATTTACCAGACGGACAATGGTTTTTATCTGGAAGGTAATGCACTGCTTAAAGAATTCCACATAATCAAAAGTCAGAATGCCTTCCAGCAAGTCTTCCATCAGTTCCAGAAACATCTCGCCATATTCTACTTTTCTGTCATTCACTTTATCCATGGCAGCGACTGCTTTGAAAATAAAGCCGATGATGGAAAAGATTCCGGCAATAATATCAACCAGACTGTTATAAATACCGCACAGAAAGGCATTGGCAATCTGATAGTTTTTATAGACAATATGCTGCATTCCGGTAAGTGGGTCTGCAATAAACTTCTCCAGCTTGTCGATCTGGTTAAAAAAGAAAGTCAGGGATTTATTGATTCTTTTATAGATAAAAGCAGGGAAGAAAGTTTCAGCGTTGTTCAGCAGACTATTAAAATCTTCTTTTGCTTCATTGATGCTTTCAAAAAATGATTTTACAATTCTGGCATTGATTTTTTTCTGGCCTGCAAGATTTTCATAAGGATTCTGGGATGCTTTATGTTCATAGAAATCTTTTATCTCTTTATAAAATACTTCCGGAATAAAAGTGGGATTATATTCTCCTTCTTTCGGATTGGGATTCCATCCGTTTTCTGAAATTCTTAGTTTGACAATATTTTCGGCAATACCTTTTGTAAAAAAAGTTGAAGCTGCTTCCAAAGCTTCCTGCTTAAAAAAACTGAATATTTCTCCGACGCTTTTGTCTTTCAAACCCAGAAACCAGCTTATAAAATCTACTTTATTTCTGTAAATACCTTTTTCAATAAGGTTTTTGAGTGATTTTGGGGTAACAGTTACCTCATGTTTCCTTGTAAAATTGAGAATGTCTGCAAAAGGCATATCCTTTTTATTTGTAAGCCCTGCGCCCGCTACAGCACGCATTACCGTATTATGATTGTAACGGTCATCAATTTCTAAAAAGAGAATCAGCTCATTACTACTGGGTAAAGCTTCCATATAACGCTGCAAAAGAAATGCTCCGTTTTTACTGGCAAAAAGAACAACATCAACTCCGGCTATGGTCTTGCTGAACCTGCTTTTATAGACAACTACTTCTTCAATATTACCGCCAAATACAGGATCATCCGAATAGATCTGAAATCCATTACCGTCCACAACCGGTTTTCCTCCATAGTAAGTATTTGCAATCTGCCGTGAGGTTTTTTGCTTTAATTCCGGAGGAGATTCCTGAACCGGAAAAAAAGTCTTAATAGAATCAGGATTCTCATTTCCGGGAGAGAAATCCGTGATGTTCCTCAATAGAGGATTATTTAAAATTTCTAAACTCATTTTGTGATTTTTTAAGGTGAATAAAGGCAGGGTTTTAAGACCCTGCCAGTGAAATGATTATTTAAATAATCAATGCATTAAGAAAGCCTGTTCAGCTCATTGCTTTTCAACTCAACAAATTCCTGTAAATAGCTTTTCAGAAGATCCAGAAACCCGATTTTATTATTCTTAACAAGCCAAAGCATGTAATGGTGAGTATTCACTTTAACAATAGATGTTTTAGGATTTCCTTCTTCATCCAGAACAGGGTTCTGCGTTTCTTCATCTACTACAGAAACAAGTATTCTGTTAAAGCTTTCGTCTCTCAGACTTGACCATTCCTCTTCTCCAATAAGCCATTCAGGAGTCGGAAGGTTGGAAGGTTCAATTTCATGGGTTTCTTTGTTCCTTAAAACCTGCTGATAAAAAAGATAGGTTCTTGGAAGTTCTGTATCTACCACCATTTTATTGATTCGAATAAATCGGTTAAAGGCTGGAAGCAAAGGATGTTCAGAAATCTGGATTTCTCCAAGGTTGAGATCTGTCGTATTGATTTCGTTCAAAAGTTGCTGTACCTGTTCTGGTATTAATAATTTTTCTTTCATTGTTTTTAAAATTTTACTGGTTAAATCGGAGTATCAATCAGTTTATAGATACTCTTTTAGTGAAAGGCAGAATTTTCAGGCTCTGCCTTTTTATATTGAATTTATGTTAAAGCTTGATAAAGGCTATAGTTTATACAGTTCAACAATATTGGCACTTACACCAGTATTACCCATTGTATTCATATTGTACATTCCAAAGGCAACCGGACCTGTATATCCGGTTTTGGTATAGGTGACCGTTTTATTATTGAAATTGACAATAACCGTCCAGCTTCCTCCACGTCTTATAAAGGTTGCACTAAGGGCATACGTTGGATCTGCGGTAGTTACTGCTTCGGCTGAATTATCCGGGAATATTTTCCCCATAGGATACCAATAAGACTGAACCAACCTAACATTGGCAACGGTTTGGTTTAACAGGTCTACTCCATTGGCAGCATTGACTAATCCAACAAAATGAGTCATAGTTCCAAATCCGTTAGGTCCGCTAATCGTTGCTGTTTTACCTGTAATTTCAACACTCATGTAAAAATCTTCATCTGCCCCAATCAATTGGTTTGTTTTTCGGGCTGCGACGAAAGAAGAGTCATCAGCAAGTGCTTTCACATTACTGTCAGAACTGTAGCTTACGGCAGCTCCCGCTTGTGTAATTGCCGGAGAAACAGCATTATTGTATATTTTTTGTTCCCAAACAATGTTATTGAGAGGAATACGCTGTATTTGACTGACTACACGGATTGTAAAACTTGTTAAGTACCATGAAACACCGTTCCACAATCTTATTTTATATTCTCCTACCGGAATATTTTTAAAATTGTAATAGAATGTAAGATCTATTCCATTAGAATATAGCTGGACCTGTGAGCCTGGTATTGCCACAACAACCGTAGCGGTATCAGCGGAAACACTATCCTGAGTACATAGTTCTACTTTAAAACTGGTAGATGGAAGGTTTAGGTTAGCCCCCTTCAGATTAATCCAAAATGGCTTATCTGTTTTGTCTACAATGGGAGGAGATATCA
Source organism: Chryseobacterium sp. WLY505 (assembly GCF_030846215.1). NCBI lineage: Bacteria > Pseudomonadati > Bacteroidota > Flavobacteriia > Flavobacteriales > Weeksellaceae > Chryseobacterium > Chryseobacterium sp. WLY505. The sequence continues at coordinate 156,813 of NZ_JAVCWI010000003.1, forward strand.
CTGCAACACTCATTGTTCCTGTACTCCACCCTCCATTCATTTTTGTTTTCCATACTGCTCTCTCTGCTTCTGTCATTTGATTGGGCATTTCCAATAGTAGATTTTTACTATCTACCAAAGCATTTAAGCCACTGGTATTCTGAACTACAACTTTTTGAAAATTAGCTGTATCAGAATTCTTACTAGGCAATCCGGATACTATATAAGGGTTTCCTAAGGTATTGATCGAAAATGAAGCATTAAGGGTATGACTTCTTGCTGAACTGTTCGATAGGTTGGCATTCATCATATTTTTCCCCAAATCACCTGCAGGAAGTTTGGCAACATTACCATTATCATTCAGTCCTATAATTTTAGGATAGTCCTGCGCATTTCCATCTGTCAGAGGAATTTCCAGTTTCTCAGCTAATTTCTCCTTTGTTTTGATATTGTATTGAGCCTGGCTTGCAATTCCTTCAGCTAAAAGATCAGCATTTGAAATACTAACATGGTTATCAGCTAATTCAAGAGGAATGGTTCCATCAACAACTGCATGGGTCTTTAAATCACCGTTTTCATCAACAGCATAATCTGTGTAATTTGGAGAACCTGGAGCCGCTACCTGATAAATAGCATTCGCTTCCCTTTCCCCAATAGGAGGCAATTCATTGACACGTATAATTTTTCCTATAATTGGCATTTTTTTAATTTTTAAGGTTAATAATTATGTTATTTCCAGTCTCCCAAAATAACTTTCTGTCCTTCCAGCGATTCTACTCCAAGAAGGTTATTGTTAGGGGCGAAATTGAATCTATCCTCAGTAATTACTTCGGAAGGCACTTCAAAATCATCTGGATTCTCGGTAGTAAATGGTAGAGCATGAGCGACTTTCAGTCCGATACTTTCTGCCTGAAGAATATTTAAGATAGTAGGAAGTCTGGTAATCCATGCTTTTCCATGTTTTTTGCCTTTGGGCTGCTTCAATTCATCTACAATTGATAGATAAAGATCATCACCGATGACAGGAACTTCACCTCCATTCCAGATTTTTCCTGTTGCCAGATAAAATTGTACAGCACCTTCAAAGCCCGGACGCACCGTCACTACCACTCTGGCCATACCACTTTGTAAAAATGCTTTGAAAACAGGATCTGTATTCTCTGCTTTATACATATCTGACCAGTTCTCTTTATTACCCCAATAATATGGATACAGGTAGTAGGATAGATTTTCCCATTCAAATGCCTGTTCCATGAATTTTACAAAAGCAGAGTATTTGTCAAGATTTTTAGAAAGTTTCGTTTCATAATCTGTAAATGAACTTCCTTGTGTCAAACCTGATAAGCCATAGCCATGAATTGAATTTGAAGTTCTGTCTGCCATATAGGAAATACAGTTTTTTCTAAGAACAGTATTTTCAATCTGTCTGTAAAAGTTTGGATTTGCATCTTTAACTGCAGAAGCTTTGTTTTCTTCCGCAGAAATGGCATTGTTATATTCGACCAAAGCGACTTCGTAAGCATCAATGATAGCCTTGAACGTTTTAAGCTGCCATTGTTTCTTGGCATCTTCTGTCAGGACACATACGATAGAAAGTGATGTTTCAAAAGAATAAAACCTGTCTGTAGAAATACTGACTGCCACATCACCAGTATATCCGGTAAAACTTCCGGTTTTACTAAAACCTGATGCTGCAATACCATCAACCACCCTTTTATCGGCAATATTGATATTCAATAATGAGCTTACATATTCTTTCCCACCTCCACTAATTGAATATTCTGTACTGATATATCCTTCCGGAATTTTCACTACATCCTGTATTCCTATAGCACTCGTTGCTCCTGCTGTCTCACTCATATCAGGAGTTTTATCTCTCCCGTAGGCAAACCCTTTGGTTACTTTAATTGTATTTTGAAGAAAGCTTTCAATTTCTACATTGTACCTGCTAATCCAGTATTTTAAAGTAGCTTCGTTACTCAACGCAGTAAAATCTTTCATTGGCATTGTATCAGAAGTCCTAGGATCCTCAGGTTTTACAAACTTGCTTTTTGCCATTCCCAGCAAATGTAATTTTGCAGGCTCTGGAATCATGAATTCAAACATCATACGTTTTCCATAATCATAGATCTGGTTTTTCATCAGCTTATCCACCCATCTGTAAACACCTACTACATGCTTATCTCCTTTTTTGTTATCAAAGCCATGAGAATTGTTTTCTTCAAACTCTTCAATAATTTTCTCAATCCTTTCTTCGTGAACTTTTGTAACAATTCTGTCCATAGCTCTTGATGTAATATCCTGAGCCTGGGTAACTGCTTGTCTGGTACTTTCATCTCTTGAACTATGACTAGCATTGCCCAGTCCCATACTTGTATTGATATTATAATTCCCTCCGTCATAGTTAGCATTTACCCCAAACTGAGTATTGCTGTCTGATGCTTCCTGCATCATTTTTGCAATCTCATTCTGCATTTCAAAGCGGGTAGCTGTAGTAGTATCCGTAAGCTGCTCTCTTTCAGTATCAGAAGATGTTGTTGTCGTATTTTCACTTCTTCTTAACCTTCTGGTAGATTTCTCACGATATTCTCTAGCCATAATATTCTCAATATGGGCAACTTCTCCTTCAACATAGGCATGAGTTGTCTGCTCCACTTTCAAATAATCTGCAATACCGATTTGTTTGAATCCGAATCCTGATGGAATAAAATTATTTTCATCTTCAGTATCTACAGGTTCTTCTTCATCAACTTCAAGTAAAAAACGATCTGATAAACAAGTTCTTGCTTGTAGTTTACTGACATAAATATTAGCTGTTTTTCCATTAGTAAACATGATTTTTACACTTAAAGAGGCATCCTGAATTGTATTAAAGTCTAATCCCGGCATACAAAGATCATTTAGAAAAATGATGTTTCCTGATCTGGATTTCACAAAATAATTACTGTTGAAAGCCGCAGAGCCATTATTAGGGGCTAAAGTATAAGAGAGTGCATTTACCTCCCATGATGAATCCGGAACTGTAAGTGCCGCATCAAATGTAAATCCTGTATAAACATACTTCGGACAGATCTGATAACTGAAAGGAACAGCAATGGTTCTTGCAACTGGAATCAAAACACCTCCTATACTGGTATAGGCTTCATTATCTACATTGGTATTTTCAACAATGGTACTGGCGGCTTTTTCAACGGCTTGTTTTAATAGAGAATCAATCTCCAAAAAAGTACTTCTTCCTTCCAAAAGTATTGCAAGATCCGAGGAACTAAGTGCTGCAGACTTCTCTTGATTTCGTTCAGACTGAAAATTATGTCCTAAGATATCAAGCAACGCATCTAAGTTTTCAGGTTTTAATGCTCTTAATAAAGAATCTGGTTCTATTTCGGCTCTGAACTGAAAATTGAACTTTGGTAATACAGGTTCAGGAATACCCGGAATTTGTTGGCAGGGATCTAAAGGATCATATTTTACCTCAGGATTTCTTACCTGACAATAGTTTTGTTTGTGGGCAGCCAGTTCTCTTTTATATCCTTCAAGAATTGAAGTAATTTCGCTTTGATGAATTTCTTCTTTTGCTGTATAATCTTTTTGATACTCTGCTTTATATAATCTTTCAATTGTAGAAAGGTTTTTCTTTAAAGCCTCATATCTTTCAAGCTTAGTCTTTGCAGCAGAAATAAGCTGCTGGCTTTTCATTTCTTCTGTTGGAAAAGTCTCTTTAGGTCCTTCAGAAACCATTCTTGAAACTGTTTGTAATGAAGAAATACTCTCGTCTTCCATCATCAGTTCTTTGGGTAAAATAACTCTTGCAGCAAGTGCTGTTTTCATTTCTTCTTCATTGGATACAGAAAGAATATGATGAGCCAATAGCTGCTGCATAACAACTTCCTTAACATAAAAATCTTTCTGAGTTACTACCTGATAAATTAAATTATTCCATAAACCAATTAATGGCGGGGCTATTGAAGCTGCCTGTGGATCTGTTAATACTGCTCTTTTAGCAATAACCTCCTCATAGGTACATGTATTTTTATTTTTAGCTAACCAGGTTCCGAATGTATAATAAGCCTTATAGGTCCTTTTAAATCCTTCTAAACTATTCTGGCTGCTTGATTCTATTGAAATCCGTTCTGGATTATTTACATAATTGGCAGCGCAGGTTTGCAGAAGATTTTGCTTAGCTCCAGTTCCATTAACAACCGGAATATAGAAAGCATTATCATTTTTCAGATCCTGCGGAATAACAATAAATCTCTTGTCTTGTTTGGTATCATCTGAAAGTTCCGGGTTTCTAAGACTTACAAATCTGAAAAGTGTTTGTGATGGTGTATTTTCTACAGGTGCGCCTGTAGTATTATTTTCCATATCGTTCATTTTGTGTAATTTTGTGTAGGTTAAAAATAGGTTGAGATCTGAAGCTCTTTTTCGTAGAATGTCTTCAGGTTTTAGCCTTATTTTTTTAGGTGGTTTCCGGCAAAAGATGTCCACCTGGAATTTTTAAGTCTAGTTTCATTTTGTGTTTTTTTCTTGAAGCAAAGATCACCCCCAGAAGCGACAGAACTTGACGTATAAAAATATTTAGGTAAAAATTTTCACAACAATAAAAAAACCACCAAATAGGTGGTTTAAAATGTATGTTCTATATATGATCTTGTTGAAGATATGATTTAAGAAATAAAGAGACTATCTTTTGAAACAGCCTTTTCTATATTTTGAGTATTCTATGCTTTTTCCAATTCTTCTAAGATTTTATTCATAACTTCTTGAGTAGTTAGGTATAAAATATCATTATAAATGTCATTGTAATTCTCATTATTATCTTGAACTAATAATTTTGTTATATCTGGAACTTTATCCTTAAATTTTAAACGAACACACCCTCCATAACCTCTTGGAATAGTTCCAATATTATCATTCTTTTTTAATGATACAAAATCTATTTCACAATCTATTTTCTGATAATTTTCCGGTTCTTTTCTGCTATAAATAACACTATATTTTGTTCCCCAAATTATATCATTATCATTGTTATAATTTTCTATATATATAGAAAGATCTCTATTTATTGGATTTAATTCATATTTGGTAATATCATTGTCGGAATACATTCTATGAAAGGCAAGGAATGGATATTTATTAATAAAATCTTCACGAATATTATCATATAAATTATTTGTAATTGCTACCATATTAATTTAAGTTTTTATTTAATTGCTTTCTTATAAAATTCTACTGCTTGTTTTGGGTCAATTTTGTTGTTTCCATTAATAACTCAATTGCCCTCTGAGTATTCGATATCTTTGTATCTAAAGCTACTCCATACATTTCTTCTATTAATTTCCTTGCATCTTCAATGGCAATTTCCTTTGTAGAAAAATTAGATAAATTTCAGGTGATTTATTTAGTAAAAAACCGCTCATTACTGAACGGCTTTTAATTTTAAACATTTTCTGCTTTTTCTAATTCTTCTAATATTTTATCCATTACTTCTTGAGTGGTAAAATATATGTATTGATGCTTTTCTTTATCAAATTTCTCATCGTTATCTTGCATTAAAAGATTAATTACATCTGGAATTCCATATTTAAACTTTAAGCGAACACATCCCCCATAGCCTCTTGGGATAACTCCAATATTATCATTCTTTTTTAAAGAAACAAAATCTATTTCACACTCCGTTTTTTTATAATTTTTGGGGTCTTGTCTTAAATAAACAACATTATATTTTTCCCCTAATACTATATCATTATCTCTACCAATATTTTTTATATAGATATGTATAGTCCTATCTATGGGGGGTAATTGATAGTCAGATATATCCTTATTGGAAAGCATTGCATCTGCTCCTAAATTTAGTTTATCATTAAAAAATCCTTCTATACTCAAATCCATAAAAAATTCTTTTAAATCTATATTACTCATAATCTTGTATTTTTATTTATTATCATTTGCAATAGGTTACTTTACAAACTTATACACCTTATTTGCTGGTTGTAGTTTTATTAACTTATTAGAAAAGTCTGATGCTTCTTTTGGTGTTAATCTTCTCGTATTCTCAAGCCAATATCTTGCATTATCTATATCCATTTTAGTATCTAAACTAATTCCATAAACTTCTTCTACTAATTTTCTTGCATCTTCAATGGCAATTTCCTTTGTAGCAAAATTAGATAAATTTTCAGGAGAAGTATTTATAATAATTTCAAGCTCTTTTTCAAACCTATAATTCGCTGATTGTAAATTCAAACCTTTTAAATCTTTAGGAACATAAATTTGCAAAACACCTTTTGTTCCGGGTTTAGATGAGGATTCTATACCAAAGATGACAGCTCTTATCGGGTCTGTTGAAGTTGAAGCTCCATATTCTATTGAGTTACTATTCCCGGCAAAGAGTTCTCCATTTATGCTTCTTGTTGTTCCTCTGAATAGTGCTTGTATTCCTACTTTCTCTAAATCTTCTGCCATTACATTTTGGTCTACTTTTCCTAAAAACTCAATAAGCTCTTCTACAGTTTTTATTTTCCTGCCGCTTAAAACTCTTGATAAAATGGCTACTCCTCTTGCAATTCCCGCTCCAAATTCAGGTAATAGCCCTGTCGCAATATTATTCAGAATGATCCAAAATTCTTCGTCTATTTTTTTATTAGTAAAATATTCAGCAACAAAACAAGGAATATATAATTCTTTACCCTCCTCAACTACAATTTTCATAGGACTGAAAGGACTTTCAATCTTATTTCCAATTTCCTTCTCACCATAATACATTGGAAAAGAATCCTTATCATGAGCAAACAACGCAGTACCTACTCTATATTTTTTTTCTTTTTCTAAATAATAAGCAAAGCCTGTGTATCTTATAAATGGATCATTAACTTCATTAGAAGGTTTGTATTCCTCATAATCAATATCAAATTTCCATGCCTGTTCGAGTTCTTTATTGGTCCAGTTTTTCAGACCAATCCTTGAAAAAATTGTAATTAATTCCTCAATATGCTTATTGCTGAATTTTTCAAATACCTGGCGAACAGGTTCAGGATTTTTATTGATTTGATTATACCACCAATTTGCATTTTTTACACCTTTCAACAGATTAATAATTGAAATATTTTCATTAGTCCCAATTGTATCAATACCTTTTCCAGAAAGAGAAACAAAATCCTTCCAAAGCATTTCATCGGTAAGAGCTTCCAAAACAAAATCAGGAATGTTTTCATATAAGGCATCAATAATATCAGGGTTGCTTTTAGCCGTTGCAAAAAAATGTTTATAATATTTTATTATATCATTTTTCATTTGCTCAGCTTGTGAATTACCTTTTATAATGCGCAAAAATTCAATGAGGGTTTCTGCATTATCCGTATAAAGTTTTATTGCAATATATTCATCATTCAATTTGAAATCGTAAGGACTTTCTGTTGCATCTGTTTGTGCATCAGAAAATTTCTTATTCTCTCCATCTTTATATATAAAATTGAGATTACAGGTTACTTTATAATTGTCAAAATAAATCCCAAAATTATAAGAATTACTTAATAAATTCTTTCTTGTATTCAATTTGGATACATCAAAAATGGACTGAACTTCTTTGTCATTCTTTTTATATACAAAGGGTTTGTTATTTTTAATACTACTGAATACAGGAGTACCAAATGAAGATGATCCTGTGTAAATTGTTTTATCTTCTAGTAAATATTTTTCCGGCTCAAATAAAAAGCTTTTTATCAGGTCTAACTTTTCTTTTAAATCTTTTGCAAGAAGCTCATAATTAATCCCTCCTGTATAGAAGTCTTCAGATAAAGCATCATAATCTTCAGAGGTAGGTTTATAAAAAAGACTATTTTTACCAAAAGGTGTGCTTAATGCAAGTTCATTGGAAATTTCATCAAATGTTTTGTTGGTTCTTATTCCCTCAAAAGGGTCGTTTCCACTCCCATAAATTCCTTTTTCGAGTTCTGCAAATTTTATGATACGGCTTCCTTGAAGGACTCGTTTACTTTCTTCGTCAAAATCGTTAATGTCATCTAAAATATTTTCCATAAATCATGTTTTAATTGTTTGCTTTTCTGAAACGTTTCTAAAAACAAATATATATGGCAGTAGCGACAGAACTCGTCGTATAAAAAAGATTTTCCATCTTTTATCATAAACCTTTGGGACAAAACTTCTTAGTATTCTCAATATTTTAATACATTTGTTTAAAACATATTTCAGATGAATTTCGAGCAGATCAACTTACACCTTGAGGCTTACAAAGAACACAACCAGATTCTGGACGCCGCAAAATATCTGATCCATTCTTTTGAGCTGGAGCATGAAAACTTTGCAGGTTTCGGATTCAGGGAAGAGTTCTCTCCTACTTCAATGCTTCTTACGGCAGAAGGCGAGCTGGGAGGACCTCAAACTGTAATGATCCCAAGAAATTTATTTGATTTTGATCTGAACCTTGTTCTGAATATGGTAGCCCACGAAATGCTTCATGTGAGACAGAAAGCTCCCGGACAGGTCATTGAAGACAAAAATGAAAGAGAATTTCAGGCGTATTATGAGATGCTTTTTCACAAAGTTTTTCCGCAGATTCCTGAGGTTTCGGATTTTCATAAAAAATTCTTCGGTGGAAAGGCCCTGGAATATTATAAAAGAATGGGAGAAGGCTCAGTATTGCAACAAAAATATGCAGAACAGAAAACAGAAGTAGAACATTTAATTAACGAAATACCATGACAGTAAAACCAGATATCACCTGGGCGGATTTTGAAAAAATAGACATCAGATGCGGGACCATCATCTCTGTGAATGATTTTGAAAAAGCTAGAAATCCATCTTACCAGCTGGAAATAGATTTCGGAGACCTGGGAATCAGAAAATCATCCGCACAAATTACTTCTCTTTATGAAAAAGAAGAACTTGTAGGAAAACAGATTTTAGCGGTTGTCAATTTCCCTAAAAAGCAGATTGCCAATTTCTTCAGTGAATGTCTTGTGTTAGGATTATATGGTGAGGACAAAAAAGATGTTACTCTTTTAGCGCCTTCATTGCCTACAAAAAATGGAATGCAGGTAGGATAAACACCCAACAAAAACACATATGATACAGAACATCCCCTTAGAAAGAGTTTTATTCCTTGATATTGAGACCGTTCCGCAAGCTGGATCATGGGAAGATTTGTCCGAAACCGATCAGTATCTGTGGGATAAAAAAACAAAATTTCAGAGAAAAGACGATGTCACGGCAGAAGAATTTTATGACAGAGCCGGTATTATGGCCGAATTTGGAAAAATTATCTGCATCACCATCGGAATGGTTGAAAAGAATGAAACCTTAAAAATAAAAAGCTTTTCCGGACATGATGAAAAGAAAATGCTTCAGGAATTTGGAGAAATCTTCAACAGCCCAAGACTTTACAATGTGATTCTCTGCGCGCACAATGGAAAAGAATTTGATTTTCCGTGGATTGCAAGAAGATACCTTATCAATGGAATGCAGCCTCCAGCTCCGTTTCAGATGTTTGGAAAAAAACCTTGGGAAGTTCCCCATATAGATACAATGGAACTGTGGAAATTTGGGGATTATAAGAGTTTTGTATCGCTGGAATTACTGGCTCATGTCTTTGGTATTCCCACTCCGAAGGATGATATTGACGGCTCAATGGTTTCATCAATTTACTACATAGAGAAAGACTTGCAGAGAATTGTTGACTATTGTGAAAAAGATGTCTTAACTTTGGCAAATATTTTCCGGCGCATGCGTCAGGAAGATTTGTTGAAAAGGAATATCAATCTAGATTAAAAAATGAAATTTACAGACGATCAAATTGCTGACATTGGTGAGGAAATCATTGGTGTACTAAAAACCGTATATGACCCTGAAATTCCGGTAGATATCTACGAATTAGGGCTGATTTACGATGTCCAGATCTCCGATGATGCTGACGTAAAAATTATAATGACCCTTACTACTCCCAACTGTCCTGTAGCAGAAACCCTACCTCAGGAAGTAAAAGATAAAGTGGCTGAAGTAGAGAATGTAAAAAGTGTAGATTTAGAGCTTACTTTCGAACCAAGCTGGAATAAGGATATGATGAGCGAAGAGGCGAAGTTTGAGCTTGGAATGCTTTAAAAATTACCTTTAACAATATAAAACCCCGAAAAATTATTTTCGGGGTTTTTATTTTTAAATGTCTTTTGCTATTTCTTTTCCTTCTCTTCTGCTCCACTCACTCCATGAACCTACATACAGAGCTGGGATTGGAAATCCTGCATAGTCCAGAGCTAAAATTGTATGGCAGGCAGTAACTCCAGAACCACAATGAATGATCAGATGTTCAGGCTTATTTTGTAATAACTTACTGTATTTTTCTTTTAAGATTTCCGGGCTCAGAAAGTTTCCGTTTTCATCGAGGTTTTCAGAAAAAGGAATATTAATCGCTCCCGGAATATGTCCTGCTATCAGATCAATAGGCTCAGATTCTCCTTTATAGCGATAAGCATCTCTTACATCAACAACTGTAGAAGAATCGTTTGTTAATTCATTTTCAACCACTTCCAGACTCGAAACCGGAAGACTCCAGTGATTTTTTTTAATTAAAGCTGCTTTATCAAATTTCTCTTCCCCGGAAGAAAATTCTAATCCTGCTTTTTCCGCTGCCTGCATTCCGCCATCAAGAACCTGAACTTTTTCCAACCCGAAAGATCTCAGCATCCACCATGCTCTTGCTGCTGCATTGGAAGCATTTTTATCGTCATAGACAACAATATGAGCCTCTTCTGATATCCCAAGATCCGAAAGGGTTTCAGCAAACTTTTCTACGGAAGGAAGCGGATGTCTGCCCCCGAAAGCTGCATCCTCTCCTATTTCAGCCAGATCTTTATCCAGATCAATAAATCTTGCTCCGCGAATATGCTTTTCAAGATAATTCTGTTTTATATCTTTTCCGGTTCTTGCATCAAGAAGGATAAGATTTTCAGCAGAGATTTTTTTGAGTTCAGATGATGAAATTATTGGAGTCATTTTGTTGATTTTGGAGTTAATTTAATTATGTTTTGGCTAAAGCCATGTATATTTCAATATAGTAAAGCGGGCTAAAGCCCGCTCCTATTGATAGTTTTCTCGCAGATCCTGCTGATTAAGCAGATCTTCTTTTCTATCCGCGGGATCTGCAAAATCTGCGAGAGATTTATTCATCTTAAAAATGAAAAATATCCTTCGCCTTATTATAAGAACTTTCAAAGTTCAGAAGGTTCAGCTTATGTTCTGCTTTTTCAACACTCATAAAATTGATCACCTGTTCTGTAGGCATATTTCCCACAAGATCATCTTTAGCCATTGGACATCCTCCGATTCCTTTGATAGCACTGTCAAATCTTCGGCAGCCTTGGTCGTAAGCCGCTTTTAATTTTGAATAGGAATCTTCATAACGGTTATGAAAATGTCCACCGAAATTGATTTCAGGATATTTTGAAGGTATTTTTTCAAACAAAAGAGCAATCGTTTCAGGAGTTGCCACTCCGGTAGTATCTGATAATAAGATATCTTTCACTCCGATGTCCGAAAATTTTTGTGCCCATTGGTCAACATCTTCCCACTTCCACATTTCACCATATGGATTTCCAAAAGCCATAGAGAAATAGATATTAAGTTGTTTTCCTTCGCTTTTTACCAGTTCAAGCATTTTAATGATTTCATCAAAGGCTTCTTCCTGGCTTTTATTGGTATTTCTGTGCTGAAACGTTTCAGAAATAGAAAATGGAAAGCCCAGAATATCGACTGACTCGTGTTTCAATGCTTTTTCGGCACCTCTGTAATTACCAATAATAGCAGAAACTTTGGTTCTGGAACGTGATTTGTCGATATTTTTTGCCACCTCATCAGAGTCAGCCATCTGCGGAATCGCTTTCGGAGAAACAAAACTCAGACAATCCAATACATCAAAGCCAACATCCATCAAGGAGTTGATATAATCTATTTTTTTATCGGTAGGGATAAATTCTCCCCATCCCTGCATTGCATCTCTAGGACATTCGGTAAGAAACATTTTTACTTTTTGATTTTCTCAAATATAATAAAACTAAACTACTTGGTACACTGTATACACAAAGCTAACACTATTTTGATTTTCAAATATTTATATATGATTTATAATTTCAATAACTGATATTAAATCGCAAATAACGTATTCTCAGCATCAAAATTGCTAACTTTGTTAAAATTTATGATATCTGATGAGTACAATCGAATTCAACCCTTTGTGGAAAGAAAAATTACTGAACCGTTTTCTTAGCTATGTAAAAATATATTCAACCAGCGATGCAGAAAGTGAAGCTACACCTTCTACCCCTCGCCAGTGGGATATTGCCAATTATATTACTGAAGAACTGAAGACCATCGGTCTGGAAGATGTTTCTATAGACAGCAACGGTTATATCATGGGCTATGTTCCTTCTAACCTTGAAAACGATGACAGACCAACGATTGGGTTTATTTCGCATTATGATACTTCACCGGATTTCAGCGGAGAAAATGTAAAACCTCAGGTTTGGGAGAACTATGATGGAAATGATCTTCTTTTGAACCAGGCAACAGGATTCACTTTATCTCCTTCAAGATTTGAAAGCTTAAAAAAATATATCGGTCAGACGTTAATTACTACTGACGGAACTACTCTTTTGGGTGCTGATGATAAAGCAGGCTGTGCAGAGATCGTAACAGCTGCTGAATATCTTATCGCTCATCCGGAGATCAAACATGGAAGAATTGCCATAGGATTTACTCCTGATGAAGAAATCGGAAGAGGTGCTCATAAATTTGATGTTGCTAAATTTGGCGCAGAATGGGCTTACACAATGGATGGCGGAGAAGTTGGAGAATTGGAATATGAAAACTTTAACGCTGCCGGAGCTGTGGTAAAAATCCATGGATTAAGTGTTCACCCTGGTTATGCTTACGGAAAAATGATCAATGCTGCTCTTTTAGCTGCTGAGTTTGCTCAAATGCTTCCTGCTAACGAAACGCCCGCAACAACAAAAGGTTTTGACGGATTCTATCACTTAATGGATATTACTGCTGATATTTCAGAGGCTAAACTTCAATATATCATCCGTGATCATGATGCTGATAAATTTGAAGCCAGAAAGAAATTCATGGAGGAAAAAGTAGCTGAGTTCAACCAAAAACATGGGGAAGGAACTGCTGAAGTAGAGATTAAAGAGCAGTACAGAAACATGAAGCAGCAATTTGAAGGTAAAATGCATATTGTAGACCTTGCGGCTAAAGCAATGACTGAAGCTGGTATCGAACCTAAGATCAAAGCGATCAGAGGAGGTACAGATGGCGCCCAGCTTTCTTATATGGGACTTCCTTGCCCGAATATCTTTGCGGGAGGAATCAACTTCCACGGACCGTACGAATATGTTGCTTTGGAAAGCATGGAAAAAGCGACTGAAGTCATTATTAATATTGTAAAAGCTTAATAAATCATGAAAAAGGTCTTAGCATCAGCATTCATTTTCACTTTTATTTTCAGCAGTGCCCAGGTTTCTGAATTTCAGAGAGCAGATTCACGCTATGAAAGAAAGAAAACGGCTCTGTATAATAAATATCCTAAGCCTAATGATTTACGAACCAAGAAAGAATGGCTTTTAACCGAGGATAAAATAACGGCTTACAAAACCGCTCTAGATAAAGCTTCTCTGGAGGATCAGAAAATGATCTCCGCAGATCCTCCTGTAAAGACAAAAGTGAGTAAGGAAGCAGAATTCGATAAAGGTAAAGCTGCTTTTCAAAAGCTTTTATATGAAGCTGTAGATCTTGACTTTCTCAACTTTTCTTCAGATTCTTACAAAGCAACAATAAGTTTTGTTGTCGACTCTAAGGGGAATCCTCTTGATCCCAATGTAAAAGGAAACAATGAAGATGTAAACGCATTCATTGAAGCCGCTTTTTACAGGATTAAAGAGAAAGGCAAGTGGAAACCGGCAGAGGACAAAGGAAAATCCGTCTCCTCCAATGTTACTGTTCCTTTAGTAATGTCTTTTAAAAAATAATATACAAAACCCGCTATCAGAATAGTGGGTTTTTATTTTTCATATACTGAAAACATAAACAAAGATCATTATGTTGTTGATATTAATTTAACGTAATTCTTTTGTAAGTTTTAAATAATTCACTTATTTTTGATTAAACCTTAAAATCACTTTATATGAAAATGAAATCCAACCATTTCAAAATCAACAGAAATTTTTACTTTTCTTTTCTTTTTTCTTTTTTCTGTTTATTTCTTTTAACGTCTTGTTCTCAGGATGATCCGGCGGATGCTCCTGTTGAAAAACCTGTAGAGTCTGCTCAAATGAAGACTTTAGGCAATCTGACTTTACAGAAGAATGTTATTATCCTGAATGATGAATCAGTAAATGCCATTTCTGCTCATCATGACGGAGAAATTACATTTAGCCGTATGACACCGCAAACGGATAGCATTTCCGTAGGAACAGTTATTGTAGGAACTAAAATAGAAGGAGATGAGGTAAACACTATTCTTTCTAAAGTAAGTTCTGTTTCAAAATTGAATAACCAGTTTAAAGTACAGACTTCCAGTGCAAAGCTTGAAGAGTTTATCTACAGCGGAACATTAAGTGGCGTATATGATCCATCAGGGAAAGCTCCCGTTAATATTGATGGAAGAATGGTTAATTATATTCCTGTAGAAGGGATGGTTTCTGAACAGATCAATCAAAGAATACATTCCATCGAAGCTAAAAACCTTCAGAATCAGAAATTAATTACCTTCAACCGTTATAATTTTAATAAAACTTATTCATTTCCTCTAACTTCAGCTGGAACATCCAGTGTAAATCTACAAGGAGGATTTACACCAAAGATTGATTATAATATTACATTCTCATGGGGACATTTGTCCAACTTCTATGTTAACCTCATCATGGATGATATCAAACTTAAGAGTACAGTAAGTATTGCAGGAAGCCTGGGCTATACCGCAAGCACTACAGATTATCTGAATATTCCTATCGTTCCTATCGTTTTGGGGCCTACAGGACTTATCTTAAGCCCTACCCTTTCTGCCGGACCTTTTCTGGGAGTACAAGCTGCGGGAAAAGTACAGGCCCAGGTTTTGGATCTTGAGGGAAATGCTAACTTTTTAGTAAGCAAAAACCCGGAGATTAACATTAATCTTCAAAAGAAATCAGAACCAACCATCACTGTTGCAGAGGGAAATTTATCTGCTGAAGGAGGTTTAGAAGCAAAAGGAGCCGTAGGACTGATGTTTCTTACTATCCCTATTGCTAATTCAGGAGTAAAAGGAAGAGCTTCTGCCCTTTCCTCTTTAGGATTAACACTTGTTCCTCAAAGAAAAGGTGTGATTTCTGTAAAAGGAAAAATTCAGGCTGATATGTTCTATGGTTTTGGAATTGCTCCTCTACGATATGAAGGAACCATTCCTCTTTTCAAAAAAGAGCGTACACTGTATCAGAAGGAATTCAGTTTCTAAGACATCATTCCTGTTCATCATAAAAAGCCACTTTCACAGTGGCTTTTCTTCATTAAACCCCCACAGGAAATTCATTTACAACACATTAAGACAATTTCACTATATTTACAGGAATGTACAATTTTTAAACGAAAACATTAATACCAATTATCATGAAAACAATGAAAAAACTTTTGAGAAAAGATTTATCTGCTATTCTGGGCAGCGGAGGAGATAGCTGTCATATGGGAGGCAACTCTTATAATTGTCAGAACGACTGCCAATGTGCATGGGGATACGCATGTGAAATGTATGAAGACGGAAATCCGGGACAGTGCATCGCTGTAGGCGGTGGCGGAAATCCTGGCGGCGGCACTGGCGGATGTATTCCTCCTACTATTTGTGAAGAACAGCCTTATTAATTGATAAAAAACCGGAAGAAGTAATACTCCCGGTTTTTTTTATTCTTACTATTTGTATTCAAAGATACCTCTTCGTGAAGTTATATCATTTATCTCTGTAAAAATCACAAAAAAACTCTTTATAGTCAAAAAATTCCACTAATTCTTGTTTTGTTTTTAAATCTAACAGCCTAAAACTCAAAATATTTTTAACAAAAAAAATCCTGTATAAGTGAATTTATATCAGATTTGAATTTTTATTAATTTTCTTTCGATTATAATCTTTTACGTTATTACTTTTATTAAAAAATTACACAAATGAAAGTATTAAAATCTATTTTCGCATTAATTACATTCTTTTTCGCGGCCAATCTTGTATCGGCTTCAGGATCAGGTATTCCCTATAACGGAGAAACTTACAAAATCCCTCTTGCAGGAAATGCCTTTATAACCCGCCCGGCAAGTAACGGAACCGAGGAGATTGCAGATTACGGATTAACAAACTGGACAAGTTCTCAAGCGGTAGTGAGTACCTATTTTAAGGTAAGCAACAGTGGATTGTTAAACATTAAAGTAATCGCAAAGGTATTCTTTGATAAAAGCAGTACCATTAAGGTTACCGTTAATGGAGTTTCACACAAAATCTTTATGAAGGGAACGTCTTTTACTACCTATTCCGCCGGAAGCTTCTATGTTCCTGCAGGATATGTAAAAGTAGATCTTCAGGGGGTAAGGAAAAACGGCCTCTATTTCGGTCGCGTATCCGATCTGCTGATTGACGGACCAGCAACATCAGGAAGCACTATTTTCTGTAACAATCCGGATTACTATTATTGGGCAAGAAGAGGTCCTTCCTGTCACTTAGGCTACGTTATTCCTACTTCTGAAAACGTTTCCTACTACTACAATGAAGTAACTGTACCTGTTGGTCAGGACAAGGTGGGCTCTTATTTTATGGCAGACGGTTTTGGAGAAGGTTATTTTGGAATGCAGGTAAATACTGCACAGGAAAGACATATCTTATTTTCGGTATGGAGTCCCTTCGAAACAGATAACCCTGATACGATTCCTGAAGATAAAAAGATCAAATTAAACTGTAAGGGAGAAAATGTTACCATTGGAGAATTCGGTAACGAAGGCTCAGGAGGACAGAGCTATCTGAAATTTCCATGGAAAGCCGGCCTTACCTATAAATTTCTGCTGAAGGCAAATCCGGATGGAACAGGAAGTACCGATTACACAGCCTGGTTTTTTGAACCGGAAGCTGGTAGCTGGATGCTGATTGCAAGCTGGAAAAGACCTTATACCAATACTTACTTAAAAGGATTTTACAGTTTTGTAGAAAACTTTGAACCTGAAAATGGTTATCTGGGCAGAAGGGCAGAATTCGGAAACCAATGGATAAGAACGGCACAGGGGCAATGGATGCCGGTTTCAAAAGCGAATTTTACCGTGGATGCTACGTATTCCGCCAATCAGAGAGTAGATGCATCCGGAGGAACTGCTAATAACAAATTTTTCTTAAGAAACGGTGGATTTACCAATGAGTACACTCCGGTAAACACATTGCTGACCGTTACTGCACCCGCTCAGGCTCCGAATATTAATCTATCGGCTTTACCATACTGCAATAATACAGGTACGGTACAACAGCGTTATGCAGAGGTTTCTGAACATAATGATCACATCAAATTGTTCCCTAATCCTGCCCATAGCATCATTCAGGTAAAGGGGCTGGAAGGAAAACAGGCTTCATACAGCATTTTGAACGTACAGGGTAAAGTAGTCAAGACAGGACACACAAACGGAGAGGAAATATCAATCTCAACATTGCTGGATGGTATCTATATAATCAACATATTTGACGGTACTACCACCAGCAAAAGTTTAAAGTTTATTAAAAATTAAATGGAAAGCAGGCTCAGTCTTTCCAATCAAAAACAAATACAGATATCGCGTATTTAACAAGGTGAACACCTTTTAAGAAAGGCAGCGTTATTACATAATAAAAACCGGGAGTATGGCAACTTCCGGTTTTATTTTTCACCTAAAAACAGATCCTTGTCAAAGCATCTCTGCCATTCATCAAATAAAATTTCATACCATCCGTCACAGTTGTTGTTTTGCAACAGATTTTTAACAATAATAAAATTATGAAGCAGCAATTTTTCGCTCTAAGTGCATTGTTATTATGCATTTTTTGCGGCGTGGAAACTAAAGCACAACAGACTCCGGCTTTTCACATTGGGGTAAAGGGAGGGGCAAACTTTACAAAAACCTCCACGGAATCTTCTCTCGAAGGGAAATATGGATTTGGCTACCAGGCAGGGGTAATGACAAGAATGGATATCGGAAAACTGTATGTGCAGGGAGAAGCTCTTTTCAACAAAAAGAAAGCGTCCTTCGAGTCCCAAGACGGAAACTCTTCAAAACTTTCATGGAACGCTATTGATATTCCTGTAGTGGTTGGGTATAAACTGATTAAAGCAGATGATTTTAATGTAAGAATATTTGCCGGAGGGATTTACAGCTATGCTTTCAACAATAAAGTATCTGCCTCTCAGGCTCTACAGGAGGGATTTAAGAAGTTTGACAAATCCAATATTGGCCTTACGGGTGGTGTAGGATTAGATTATAAAAACTTCACGGTAGATTTGAGGTATGAGACCGGTCTTACCAGCATTAGTAAAGAATTTAAATCCAAACCCCACAGTTTTTCCCTCGGAATAGGTTATTTCCTGTTCTAAAAAACTTAAATTATCTTTACGATTAGAAACTGTTTTCCCTGCAGTTTCTAATTTTTTTATCAACCTATTTCCAATTCCATGACAAAATCTTTTATTTTAAAAGAATACATATTTACTTTTATTTTCTGGCTTGTACTGGCGATTGTATTGTGGTTTAATTTCCAGAGTACAACAGAAACCTATCTTGCGATGACCCAGGCTGCTATCATTGCAGCATTTTCGTTTACATTTACTCATTTTTTAACCAATAAGCTTTTGCCGAAAGCTCTCCGGGAAAAGAAAATGAAACTGTTTCTGGTACAGCTGGTCATGGTTATTTTCATGCTCAGTATGGTTTTTTCCGTTATATTCACGTATCTTGAAGTGGAGCCCAAAGATCAGCTTCCGGACAACTTCAGAGATCATTTGCCTTTTTTATGGAAGGGTTTTTATATGTCTCTCCCAGCCTCATTTCTGATTAACGGCGCAGCGTGTGGTATCAAATTTTACAATGAACACGGAAGAATAGAGCGCGATCATATTCTGCTGCAGCAGGCTCATCTGGAAAACCAGCTCAAACTTTTACAGGATCAGATCAATCCCCATGTGGTATTTAATATTCTGAATCATATTCATATCCTGATGAAAACAGATACACAGCTGGCGGATTTTTTACTGATGAAATTTTCGGATATTCTCCGGTACCAGCTATATCACTGTAATCAAACCATGGTTTCTTTGGATAAAGATGTAGAATACCTTCAAAACCTGGTTGAAGTAGAGAAACTGAGATGGGGAAATGAACTGGACGTAAAAGCCAGTTGGGAAATTGATAATAAAAAAGCTTTTATTGCCCCATTACTTCTCGTTCCTTTTATAGAAAATGCTTTTAAATATGTATGCAGACTTCCCGGTCATAATGGATATGTAAAAATATCATGTCTGGAAAAAGACAACAGGCTCTATTTTTATGTTGAAAATTCCTATTCCGATAGGGTTACCTATAAAAAGAAGGACGAAACGGGTGGAATTGGTCTTCAAAATGTAAAAAAACGTTTAAAATTACAATATCCGGATTCCCACGATCTGAAAATTGAAACGGATCACAATATTTTTAAAATAACTTTAACACTTATGCTATCCGAACACCATGAGCAATATAATTCCTAAAATGAAATGCCTTATTATCGATGACGAACCTCTGGCAAGATTCCATCTTAAAGAGCTGGCAGATCAGATTGATTTCTTATCAGTTGAAAGTACCTGCGCAACAGCTTTGGAAGCAGATACGATAGTGAAGGAGAAAGAAATAGACCTTCTGTTTTTGGATATCAACATGCCTTATCTTACAGGTCTGGAGTTTTTGGAACAGCTGGAAAACCCTCCTCTGTGTATTCTTACCACGGCGTATTCCGAATATGCTCTGGAAGGATTTCGTCTGCAGGTGGTAGATTACCTATTAAAACCCATTGCATTCAATCGTTTTTATCAGGCTGTCAACAAGGCACAGCAGCAGTTTATCATCAGTGAGAAATTAAAAAATAATACCACTCTGGATGATCCTTTTCTCTATGTAAGACAGTCTGACACGTTTATTAAAATTTCGTGGGTAGACATCCTCTACATTGAAAGTATGCAGAATTACACCAAGCTTCATTTTAAAGATAAATCACTGATTATTCATCAGACCATGAAGGCCATTGAGGAGTCACTTCCTTCAGATCATTTTTTCAGGATTCATAAGTCCTACCTCATCAATATTACCCATATTGATATGATTTCCGGAGGACGGCTTTTCATTAATAAAATTGAGCTCCCGATATCCCGTACTAGAAAGGAAGAATTGCTTAATCAGGTGGTGTATAAGAAACTAATCAGCAAATAGCTGGAAGAAATGAGCCGGAAGCAGGGAATTTAATAACTCCATGCTTCCGGCATTTTTTTATGGGAGATTCCAGCGTAATGATACTGCTGCGTAAAATGTGCTTGAAAATCTGGGGTCTGCTATCTTTTTGTCTCTGAAAATACTGCTGATTTTGCGGTCATTTTCGCTGAAGCTCCTCAGGATGGCAGTTCCTCCTGTAAGACGTAAAGTAAGCCGGTCATTGATTTTTAGTTCCGGCCTGAGCCCTGCAGTGATCTGCTGATATCCTAGCAACATCGACTTTCCGTTTATATTTCTTTCGGCAGTCATACCGTTCAGTTCTACAACAGCTTTTAAAGCAAATTTATCCGAGAAAAGATATCCGGCTTCCATTCCTTCCGGGAAATTAAGCTTGAATTTAATCTTTCCGTTTGTTTTCCAGTCGAAATAAATCCATGGTAAAATCATTGGGACACCAAAAGCTGTAGTAAGCACCGGCCCGGCTCCTAACGAAAGATTAGGATTAAAATGTCTGATAAATAAAATTCCACCCTGCCCCAGTACGTCATCGAAATCTATTTTCTCAAGATCGGTATACACTCCTACGGATGCCGTCATCATCATACTCCACTTTTTACCTAAAGGCCTCATATGCTGTATTCCGACCTGTGCGTTCAGCATATGATCCGGAAATAATGCTGTTTCATAATTTTTGTGATTCATCTTTGCATACGATCCGCTCAGCAGCATAGACCACGCTCTTACTTTCCCATCAGTATCTTTTTTTACGGATAACGGAATACTTAGATTCAGATCGACTCTTTTAAAATCACTTTTAGAATTGGTCTTTGTACTATCTTCCGGACGGATGTAATTGGATGCAGGAATGTATTCGGTTTTAAGCTCTGCAGAGAGCCCGGACTGTGCATTTACCCAGTATCCTAATGGCAATATACAGCATAAAGCTGTCGAAAGGGTTCTTTTCATATTTTAAATTTTATGCAAAGAGAACCCTTTGACTATTTTTCACAAAAATTACTTGATTAAGTGTCCGGATTGTATGACAACAGGATCAAATGCGAGGATTAATTTCCAGGTTGGGCAACCAATGCCGCAGTCACTTTTTGAGTCTTAAAAATACGATACCCGAACCACACCGCAATCAATGCCATGGCAGAACGCGTTACCACCATTGGAATGATGGAATCTGCTTCTAAAAAGCCCAGCAATGCTGACATTAAAAAGGTAACCATCAGCTGCATAAAACCTAGTAGCGCTGCTGCCGTTCCTCTTCCTTCTTTAAATGGCGATAAGGCATGAGCAGACGTGATGGGAAACAAAATACCAATAGCCAGCAATGACAGGTACAACATTGCAATTTCCAGGGCTACAGAAAGGTTTTCTGCTGCAATCAGAATATGAAGTGTACATACCACCAACAACACAATAGTAGCAGCAAATAAAAGAGTGGAATTGCTTATTCTTTTGATCAGCCTAGGCGTAATATAAGCAGCAGTTATTAATGCCAATGAGTTGAAAGCAAAAATAAAACTAAAGGTACTGCTCGAAAACCCATGAATCTCCATGAATAAAAACGGTGCATTGGAGATGTAAATAATCAAAGAAGCAAATGCGATACTTCCCACCATGGTGCTGTTGATAAAATCTCTGTTGGTAATGATCATTTTCAGCTGTTCTTTTAATCCTTTTTCATCGAGTTTTTCATCATCGGAAAGGGTAATTCTGGTATTGGTTTCCGGCACATATTTGTAGACCATGAAGAATGTAATAAGGCCCATGATGCATAAAAAGGCAAAAGAACTGTTCCATCCCCAGAATTTAAGGAATACACTGCCCAGTAACGGGGCTACAATGGGTGCAATCCCACTGATCTGCGACTGCTGTGAAAATATGGTAACGGCTTTATGTTTATCATAGAGATCAATAATAATTGCCCTTCCGATAACAATTCCGGCACTTCCCCCGAATGCCTGCAGAAAACGCATCGCCCATAATACATAAATATCCGAGGTAAAATAGATGGCTGTAGCTCCGATAATAAAAAGCAAAAGTCCGCAGTACAACATGGGTTTCCTTCCTTTTTTGTCTGATAAAGGGCCCCATAGGAGCTGTCCGAAAGCAAATCCGGCAAAAAACACAGAAATGGATACCTGAATATGCCCGATATCAGTATTAAAAATCTTCGCCATACTTGGGAAAGCAGGAAGATAAAGATCTATACTTAACGACTCCAGCGTGTTGAGCAGCGCCAGAATAAACACTACAATACTTAAATTCTTCTTCATAAATAACGATAAGCCTTCGCAGGCGATTTTTTCAGCCGCAAAATTGCTGTAAAAAGTATTGTTTTTCAATAAAAGAACTGAAGGAAATATAGGACAAAATGAAGATCAAAATATAAAAACAAATAAAAAACATCAATTTAAGCCTAATATTAGAGTATATATTGAAGATTACCCTTTTTCATTATTCTTAAAATTGTCGGGATTTAGCCCCGTATGTTTCTTGAAAAACCTTGAAAAATATGAAGCATCGTTAAAACCGAGTTTAAAAGCAATTTCCTTCACCGTAAGCGCTCCGAAACTAAGCTCTCTTTTAGCTTCAAGAATCAGACGCTGGGAAATCATCTTTTTTACAGTGGTCCCTCTCAAAAAACGTACGATATCATTAAGATGGTGGCTGCTTATTTTGAGTTGGTCTGCATAGAAATCGGTCTCTTTATGCACAATATAATGCTGCTCAATAAGTCCCACCAGTTCCTGAATACGCTGACGGTCATTCAATAAGGGCTCCTGAGGAATGATCTGTTCTCCGATGATGATACAGAATGCTTTCAGATAAGCCTTTAAAAGCGCTGTTCTTGATGTTGTTGTATACTCCTGCTCCATAAGGGATATAAGTGTACTGCAGGTTTTTTCATTGTTTGGATTTAAAAAAAAGGGAAGTTCACCTCCGTTAAGTACTGATTCTATATCACATACTTCGTTGAAAATTTCTCTGCTTATCGCCATGGCATATCCTTCCTCTCCTTCCAGTTTCATATTGAATGCCTGCCCGGGTGCAATAATGCAGATCTGATTGTTCTGAAGCTGATAGCTTTCAAAGTCCAGTTCTAAACGGCTGTTTTCGTACACCTCCCTGAACCAGATAATTTCAAAAAAATTATGCCGGTGAACATCATGAAAATTCTCAGGACCTGCCGCGCTCAGCGTACTCATCTGAAATTCTTCAGAGGTCAGATGGTGAACGGGAATTTCTTTTTCAGATGAATTCATTGCTAACGTATTTGATCAGAGAAAGCGAAAACCGCAGCAAAAAATACTACGGTTTTCTTACAATATTTAAAATTAAATATAATTTTTCAATTTTATTGATATGCTTTTCCAGCCTACCTTTCGTTCAGCTGAAAACAAAATAATAAATTAAGCTCCAGATGCTCACAAAAAATAAGACAAAAACGAAAGACTCTTTCAAGTTCTGATTTCGTTTTTTTATGTAGTGTTTATATAAAGTAACTATTACAAACGTTATAATTACTAAACATGGTAGTACTGTAAAAGTATACATTTTATTGGCTTAAAAAAGCATCCCATCCCTGAGCGGTAAGGGCTACCAGCTGGTTAGATCCTCTTGCTACCATAAAGTTTCCTTCTTCTTTCTCCACGGCATGCCCGATAATGGTAAAGTCAGGGTGATTTTTAATTTTATCAAAGTCTCCCGATGAGATCGTGAATAACAATTCATAATCTTCACCACCGCTTAATGCTGTCATCACCGGATTTAAGTTCATTTCATCTGCTGTAGAGATGGTAAGATTATCCAAAGGCACTTTTTCCTCATACAATCTGAATCCTACGTTGGATTGATCTGAAAGGTGAAGGATTTCGGAAGCCAGACCGTCTGAAATATCAATCATAGAAGTTGGCTTAATATCCAGTTCTTCCAGGATCTTTTTAACGTCTGTTCTTGCTTCAGGCTTCAGCTGCCTTTCAAGGATATAGTCATAGCCTTCCATTTCCGGCTGCATATTTGGGTTAGCAAGATAAACGGCATGTTCTCTTTCCAGAATCTGTAATCCCATATAGGCTCCACCTAAATCTCCTGTTACAACAAGAAGATCATTTGGTTTTGCTCCGCTTCTTTTTACGATGTTTTCTTCATTTTCAATTCCTACAGCGGTAATGCTCATCACCAATCCGGAATTGGAACTTGTTGTATCTCCTCCGATAAGGTCAACCTTGTATCTTCCACATGCTGCCTGAATTCCGGAATAGATTTCTTCCAAAGCTTCCACAGGAAAACGGTTAGACACCGCAAGGGAAACCAATATCTGTGTAGGCGTAGCATTCATGGCCGCAATATCGCTCAGGTTTACCACCACCGCTTTATAGCCTAAATGTTTTAAAGGAACATACCCTAAATTAAAGTGTACACCTTCCGCCAATACATCTGTTGTAAGAACTACTTTTTTGTTGTCAGGATTAATCACTGCCGCATCATCTCCTACTCCAAGCTCAGAAGATTCATTGGATAGTGGAAAATGCTCTGTCAAATGTTTAATAAGACCGAATTCTCCTAATTTCGAAATGGGCGTCAGCTCCTGTGATTTATCTTCAAACATAAATTTCTTTTTATCAATGATCATTGATAAATGATAGTTGATGATCAAGAATACAGATTTTCATCATGTATCATTGCTCAATTATCATTCATCATTTATATATTAATCTCTGCCGGGTCAATATTGTGTGGGTGGAAAGGAAACTTTTTGAAGTCTTCTTTCGATAATACAACAGTGTCCGCGGTTTTATACTTATTCATTGCTTCCACTACGTCATCCGGTGGTGTGGTCATTTTTCTAAGCATCATATCAATCCATACGCCTGTAGCTTCTGCCGTAGCACAGTGCATCCCGTCCGGAGTATAGAACTTGTGTACGAAACGGTAGATGGAAGAATCTTCTGCACATCCGTCTATTTCTACACTTACGATGACAATCTGATCTGCATAGATTTCTTTGAAGAAAGAATATCTTTCATGCAGGATCACCGGGCCGATTCCCCATCTGCTCAGCTGGGTAACCCCCATTTTCTCTTTAGTCATAAAAGCCATTCTGGCCTGTGCACAATACTGTACATACGATGAATTGGCCAGGTGCTTATTGGCATCAAGATCGCTCCATCTTACTTCAAATTTATGGTAGAAAATCATATGAAAATCGTTTTTGATATAATTAAAATTATAATCTTCAAAAATACTCAAATAAGATGGTTTATAAAAATTGTACTTTTGAAAAAATAATCTTCCGCATAGGATTACCCATACATGAAACAGATCATTATTATCGGAGGTGGTGCTGCAGGCTTTTTCTGCGCATCTAATCTTGACGAAAAGAAATATACAATTACGATTTTAGAACAGAACTCAGATGTCCTTCAGAAGGTTAAAATTTCCGGAGGCGGACGCTGCAATGTCACTCACGCATGCTTTGACCCCAGAGAACTGGTTCAGTTTTATCCCCGTGGAAACAAGGAATTACTAAGTGTTTTTACTAAATTTCAGCCTGGTGATACGATGGAATGGTTCGATCAACGAAACGTTCCTTTAAAAATTGAAAATGATAACAGAACTTTTCCTGAAAGCAATTCTTCCCAGACCATCATCAATACTTTTCTGAATGAAACTCAAAAGAAAAACGTCAAAGTTCAGACAAAATGTACGGTTAAAGAGATTGAAAAACAGGACGAAAAATATATTGTAAAGACCAATTCCGGAGATTTTGAAGCCGATTATATCGTTTATACGACCGGAAGTTCTCCAAAATCATTGAAAATTGTAGAAAATCTGGGTCATAAGATTGTGGATCTTGTTCCTTCCCTTTTCACCTTCAATATTAAAGATGAATTGCTGAAAGACCTTCCGGGAACAAGCTTTGAAAATGCCGGAATTTCAATTCCAAAACTGAAAACAGAAGAAAGAGGGCCATTGCTTATTACGCACTGGGGACTTTCCGGGCCTGCTGTTCTGAAAATTTCTGCATGGGAAGCAATAAGCCTGGCAAAGCTTAAATATAACTTTGAAATTGAAGTGAATTTCGTTTCTATAGAAATAGATGAAGCGGAAGAAATGTTCCAGAATTTCAAGCAAAGCAACCCTAAAAAGACCATCGGACAATCAAAGATCTTCGATATTACCAACAGATTCTGGCAGAAAATTTTGGAGAATTCAAAGGTTGATCTTCATAAACAGGTGGCCAATATTTCCGGAAAAGAGATCCAGAAAATATTGGAAAATCTTTGCCGGAAAAAGTTTCAGGTAACCGGAAAATCGACATTCAAAGATGAGTTTGTAACGGCCGGAGGTGTTGATTTAAAGGAAATTAACTTTAAAAACATGTCTTCCAAGTTACTCCCTAATTTCTATATTGCCGGAGAAGTCCTGAATATTGACGCCGTGACCGGAGGATTCAATTTCCAGGCATGCTGGAGTGAAGGATGGCTGATTGCACAGGATCTCAACAGCTTATAAAAAATGATTACTTTTAATAAAAACTAAATCCATGAAAAAAAATTTCGGTTTCTTTCTTTTACTCTGGTTCTTTTTAGGATACAGCCAGGAAAAAACAATTGTCTCTGACTGGACATCATTCACGCAAGCTGTCAATATAGAGCATAAACAGAATTGGAACTTCCGTATAACGGCAAAAATCAGAAAAGATAATGAGGATAACGGTTCCAATTGTGGGCTATGGTGCAGAATAAATAATAAAGATGAGTCTACCAGTTTCTTTGAAAATCAATATTATGGAATCCAGGTAACCCATGAGTGGAAAACCTACGAAATAAAAGGAACCATCAATCCATCTGCAAAGACCATGAATATCGGAGCTTTTGCACAAAACAACGGGGATTTTTATTTTGACGATTTTAAGTTGGAAGTCAATGATGGGAAGTCAAAAAAGTGGAGTGAAGTTCCACTGGAAAACTCAGGGTTTGAAAAAGAGATTGCCTCTTCAAAGGGTTGGTTTGAAGGAATCCATTCTCAGAGCATAAAGCACGTAAAACATTTTACCATTGAAACTTCGGATTACCAGCCATTCAGTGGCAGCAAGTCTTTGTTGATCAAAGGTCGTGGCATTATAGGAACAATGCCCGAAGGAAAATTTATGGATGTTAACGGCATCAAATTATATTATGAAACCTATGGAGAAGGCGAGCCGGTTCTTATGCTTCATGGCAATGGCCAGTCCATCAGTGCCTTTATGAATCAAAAAGACACCTTTGCTGAAAAATATAAAGTGATTATTGTCGATTGCCGTGAACGTGGGAGATCTACTTATGACAAAACGAAAGAGCTTACTTTTGATATTCAGACAGAGGATATTAAGCAGTTTTTAGAGAAGCTTAACATCAAAAAAACAAAAATTATTGGCTGGAGTGACGGAGGAATTCTCGCACTGTCTATGGCCATGAAATACCCCGAAATGGTAGACAAAATTGCCTGTTCAGGAGCCAATATTTTTCCGGAAGGAGTGAAAGATCTTGATTTAAAATCTATGAAAGAAATGCTTGTAAGCCTTACTAAAGAGAATAAAGACCACAAAAATGATATCTTTATTGATCTTTTGAATCTGGATCTGAAGTATCCTCAATGGAAGTACGAAGACCTGAATAAAATTCAGTGCCCATCATTGATCATTGCTGGTGATAATGATCTTATAAAAACAGAACATACGGTAAAAATCGCAGAATCTATTCCAAAAGGACAATTAGCTATTATCCCTAATGCCAATCATTATGTTCCTGAAGAAAAACCGGAATTATTTAATGAGCTAGTGATTGATTTCTTTGAAAATAAATAACCAGAATACAACATAAATCATGAAAAAAATAGTAGCATTCATTTTATGCCTGGGATTTGGGCTTGCCTTCTCGCAAACGCAGGAAACCAAAACATCTCCCACAGAAGATCATTCCAGAGATAAGTTTATTCCTGAACAAAGTAAGCAGGCGGAATATCCCGGTGGGCTTTCAGCATTTATGCGGGAGGTATCTCAAAAAATAAATACAAACCGAATAAAAGGTGCCAAAGGAAGAACACGTTCACAAGCAAAATTTTCTGTCAATGCTAAAGGTTATATTGACACGATTATCGTAACCGGAGACAATGAATCCCTTAATCATGAAGTAGAAAGAGTGATGAAATCTATGAAAATTCAATGGAAACCCGGAGAATATAAGGGGAATACCGTAATGATTTGGTTTAATCTTCCTTTCATTATTAATTTTGAATAATCAGAATGCTGTCAGCCAAAAGAAATATTTCTTCTTTTTTTAAAATCCTTCTTATTATAGGATTTATTTATTTCTTTTGGCTCATGCTGAAAATCACTTTAGAATACATTCCTTTTAATCCTGAGGTCAGTTTTCTGATGATCAAACAGACGGAAGTAACAGAAAGACAGGAATATCTTCCGTTTTTCTATACCCATGTTTATACGAGCATTTTTGTGCTTTTTTCAGGTTTTCTGGCGCTACTCAGAAAGAATTTTGGCGTCAATAATTTCCACAGGAATATGGGAAAAGTGTATATTTTTCTCATTCTAATTTTTGCCGCGCCTTCGGGTATTTATATGGGTATTTTTGCCAATGGAGGTCTTTTTTCAAAGATTTCTTTTGTTATTTTAGGCTTTTTATGGTGGTTTTCAACGTTGAAAGCCTATCAGCTGGCCAGACAGAAAAGGTTTAAAGAACATAAGCAGTGGATGTGGCGGAGTTTTGCATTTACTTTATCTGCTATTACCCTGAGAATGTGGAAGGTAATTATTGTATATTTATTTCATCCCAATCCTATGGATATCTATCAGATCATTGCATGGCTGGGCTGGATTCCCAACCTCCTTATTATTGAATATTTAATCACAAAAAAACTTATATGAAAATTCTAAATTACACACTTATTTCCCTTCTTACAGTTTCTCTGTTAAGCTGCAAAAAAGAGGGAAAGACTACTGAATCGGGAAAAGATTCTCTGACCGCAAAAAAGGACTCTGTGGTAATCCCTGAAGTTCACAAAGAATATTACGGAATTTATACCGGTGAATTTGCAGGAATGGAAAAGGTAGTTGACCCAACAGACGGCTCAGAATATGATGTTGATAACTACAAAAGAATTTCTTTAAAGATCAACAGAATTACCAAAGACAGCGTGTACGGACAAAGTATCGTGAATGGTAATCAGCGCCCGTTCAGAGGTATTTTCAATGAGGCTACAACGTCTTTTGTGCTTGATGAACCGGGCAATGACAAAACAGACGGAAGATTTGAAGTAAAATTAAAAGGTGACAGCTTAACCGGAAAATGGAATGCTTTTGATAAAACAAGCGTTAAAGCTCCTTCAAAAACACTTAAACTGACCAAAAAAGAGTTTGTTTATAACCCGAATTTTATGCTGGATAAGGATTCTGATCTGGTAGACTGGTCAAACCCTAAAGAGTTTACTGAAAAATATACCGATGAAGAAACCGGAAAAACAGAAAGCTATAAAACCTCTAAAAATCGCATCGCTTCAGAAGCGATTTTCAAACTGAATGCATCGAAGCAAAAACTGACAGAAAAAGATCTCAAAAACTTAAGAAAACTGGATCTTGAGATCATCAAAAACTCTGTATTTGCAAGACATGGTTATTCCTTTAAAAAAGAAACCTACAGAAATTTCTTTGAGCAAACAGACTGGTATATTCCTGTATCCAGCAATGTAGACAATGAATTATCACCTATGGAAAAAGAAAATGTGGCCTTACTGAACCGTTTTACCAAATATGCTGAAGATAAATATGACAGTTTTGGAAGATAGGTGTCAGGTTGCAGGGATTAGGCATTAGGAGTTGAGGTTAGCCCATCATTGTTTGTCATCTTTACGAAAATATAAAGCAGCAGACAGCCTACCGCATAACAAAGGTTATCAATCCAGGAGAAAGAATTTCCAATAACAATATACATCAGGCTTCCAGGGCGGAAGCCTAGTTTTTCTGCGATATTGAAATACTGGGCAAATTCTACCATCAATGAAAAAATAAGAATTCCCAGAATCAGCTTCTGATCATTTACTTTTACAAAACTTTTGACGAAAGTATAAAGAAGCATGACCACAATAACATCTCCTAAATAAGCTCTCACAAAGAAAATATCACTGAATTTGGTAGCAATCAATACTTCTGTAAGAAAAATAATTACGGTGAGAAGCAAATACTTCAGGCTGAATTGGAATTTCATTTCAAATTTGAGTTTAGGCATAAAAAATCGGCATTCTAAGAATACCGATCTTATCATTTTATAAAGACAAATATATTATTTCTTTACTTTGATTGTACATCCGATGGCTACCGTTTTGGTCATTTTTACCGGTTCTCCTTTGATCAGAGCATTTACCGCATCCTGAACATAATATTCCGATACATCATTCGGGTTATCATAATTATTGTCGATTGCACCTATGTATTTTACAATGTTCTTTCCGTCTTCTTTTTTCAGAACAAAAATATGCGGTGTTTTTGTTGCTCCGTACTGCGGATAAATTTTCTGCCCTTCGTCTACCAGATAAGGGAAAGTGAATCCTTTCTGCTTTGCTCTCTCAATCATCTGCTGATAACCGTCTTCCGGCTGTACATTGGGATCATTAGGATTGATGGCAATGACCGGATATCCCTGAGCTTTATACTTTTTGTCCAGCTCAATAATCCTGTCTTCATATTTCTTTGCGTACGGGCAATGATTGCAGGTGAATACGACAATGAATCCCTTTGCGCTTTTAAAATCACTTAACGAAACCATTTTCCCGTCAATATTTTTAAGCTTAAAATCGGTAGCTTCGTCCCCTACTTCATAGCCTTTTACAGATGAAACGCTCTCTTTCTTACTTATATTTTTATCATGATCTTTCGCTGTAAAGCTTAGTAATCCCAGCCCAACGATGAATGCGGTCATTACAATTTTCAGGTTTTTCATAATTAATTATTTATTGCAGGTTTTCTTTAATTGTTTTTTCCAGGTCTTCTTTGCTCATTTCACCATCATTAAAGTGGATTTTTGATCCGTTTTTATAGAACAACGTTACTGGAATATTTCCATCCCAGTCTTTTTCAAATCTTGGAATCCAGGTATTCATTCTTTTGATATCATCCAGCATAAGTACTTCAGCGGTAAGATTTTTATTTTTAATGAATTTCAAAACTCTTTCTTTATCAGCCAACCTGTCTAATGAAATCAGGATCATTTTAAATTTCTTATTATCTGCATATTCTGCATTAACATCCATAAAATGAGGAAGCTCTTTCACACATGGACCACAGGTTGTAGACCAGAAGTTCACAACAAGCAGTTTGTCTTCTTCCCGCTGAATTCTCTTCTCCAGATCTTCATACTTAAGGACAGAAACTTCCGTCTGCTGGGCTTTGAGAACTGTGCAAAAGAAAAACAGAGTTAATATTTTTATTATATTTTTCATTATTAAAACATAAATAACTATAATTTAACAATATACAAAAATAAAATTCACAAATTCTGTAAATATTTTATAAATAAACATTTTTTTGGCCGCTGATTCATTTTTTTAATATTTTTATGGCTTAAATCAAAACCATGAAAAAAGCTTATTTACTACTGCCAGTTTTCTTTTTGGCATCCTGCTCAAGCAGTAATGATGACACCACCTCATCCAACAACAACGGAAATAATAATGAAGACAGCCCGGTTTTAGTAACAAAAATGGTTGCTGACGGAGAAACCTCAACCTATACTTACAATGGCTCAAAAATCTCCCAGATCAAAAACACCAGCACTGGTGAAGTTACCCTTTTCAGCTATTCAGGAGATCTGATTTCCCAACAGGTAACGACGGGTTCAAGCACAAGTTACAAAACAACATATTCTTATGACGGAAACAGCAGATTGAGTAAAAAAATATATAGCGAGACTTACCTTTTGAGCGGAACTGTTTCTACCGTAGAAACCAATTATGCATATACCGCAAGCAATGCTGTAAAAATCACCTATACAGCAAGCTTTACAGGATCTCCTGTAAGAACAGGTACTAAAAATGCTACATTAAATGCCGACGGGTCGCTTAGCAGCTGGACAGAAACCGCATCAGTACCCAATAATACAGGAGGGTTTCACAGTGCAACAGGTGCTTTACAGCCTATTGTATATGATACTAAAAATCTTCCGTTTAAAAATATCACAGGGTTTTTAAAAATTATTGATAGTGAAGATGAAAATGGCTCAACACACAATATCGTAAGTTATAACAATGTTCTGAATTATAACAATGGAGCCGGAAGTGGTGAATGGGGGATTTTTAAATCCACTTACGAATATAACAACAGCGGATATCCTACGAAGAATGTTAAAACGTATTATAACAAGACCGGAACAGGGATAACGAATAGTGAGTTAAATACTTACGAATACAATCATTTATAATATAGGGAGCGCTTAAAGCGCTCCTTTTCTTTTCATAAGCCAATGTGTTAATTTTTCACAAGCAATAGAATTATATGAATTGTTTTTATATATTTGAAGGAATCAAAACTAAAATACCATGAAAAAATCAAACGCTCAGAAAAGAAAATTAACAAAAAGCGAACTGAAAGAAATTAACGGAGGCAACGGACCTGTTGTATGCCCCGAAGGACTTTGCGACAGAGGGGACGGTGAATATGTAATCGGACCTGTAGGAAGAAACGGATACTGCTGTTAATAGCAAAAGCTTTGTTAGATACTAAAGATTGAGGCCTAGCCTCAATCTTTTTTTGTGAAGGAGAAATCTTTTACAAAAAGTTAACAATTTGAATCACAATATTTTGTAGCTATTAAAATAACTTGTAAATTAGCTTTTACCAAATTAAAATTATTATGAAAAATTTAAAAAATCAAAAAAGAAAATTGAACAAAACTGAGCTGAAAGAGATCAGCGGTGGTGCCAACAGACCTGTCTGCCCAAGAGTAATAAGCTGTACAGATCCTCAAACAGGAGAAGAACGATACGGTGTTCCGGGAATGCAGGATGGATTCTGCTGCTAACTGAGTTGTAATTTCCAAATAACGGAATATGAAAAATTCAGTCATCCTGAAAAGAAAACTCACCAAAATTGAATTAAAAGAAATTAATGGTGGAGCAGCTTGCGCAGAGGGTTTATGCAAACTGAGAGGAGTAAGCCATTTCCTCATCATAGGCCCACGAGGTAAGGACGGCTATTGCTGCTAGTCTTCCTTTATAATAACAAAAAAATGATTGGATTAACCTCCAATCATTTTTTTTATCGCATTCAGCTTCATTAAAGCTTCAATAGGGGTCAAGGTATTGATATCTATTTTCGTCAGTTCTTCACGGATATTCTCCAGAACAGGATCGTCAAGCTGGAAGAAAGAAAGCTGCATATTTTCTTCTGTCACTCTTTTAATACTGTCAGAAGTACTTCCGCTTCCCTGCGTTCTGCTTGCTTCAAGGGTTTTAAGAATCTCATTCGCTCTATTGACCACTTTGGCAGGCATCCCGGCCAGTTTTGCCACATGAATACCGAAACTGTGCTCACTTCCTCCCGGAACCAGTTTTCTCAGGAAAATAATATTCCCTTTGTTTTCCTGGATGGAAACGTGGAAATTCTTCACCCTTTCGAAATTGACAGTCATCTCATTCAGCTCATGATAATGCGTTGCAAATAAGGTCTTTGCCTGCGTAGGATGCTGATGAAGATATTCTGCAATAGCCCATGCAATAGAAACCCCGTCATAAGTGGAAGTTCCACGGCCGATTTCATCTAACAGAATCAGACTTCGTTCTGAAATATTATTCAGAATATTAGCAGCTTCATTCATTTCTACCATGAAAGTAGATTCGCCTGCAGAAATATTATCGGTAGCTCCTACCCTTGTAAAAATCTTATCCAGCAATCCGATTTCAGCATGTTTCGCAGGTACAAAACTTCCGATCTGAGCCAAAAGACATACAATAGCTGTCTGACGCAGAATTGCCGATTTACCGGCCATGTTGGGTCCTGTTACCATGATAATCTGCTGAGAATCTTTATCCAGGAAGATATCATTCGGGATATATTTTTCTCCCAGTGGAAGAGCATTTTCAATGATCGGATGTCTGGCTTCTTTTAAATCAATCGCATAGCCGTCATTCAAAACAGGCTTTGTATAACTCTCAGAAACAGCCAGTTCGGACAATCCCGCAGCCACATCAAGTTGGGCAATGATATTGGAATTCCCTTGAATCTGATCAATATAAACCATTGTTTCTGCACATACATTTCTGTACAGTGACGTTTCCAGAACGCCTATTTTTTCTTCGGCACCAAGAATTTGGTTTTCGTATTCCTTCAGCTCTTCGGTAATGTATCTTTCTGCGTTTACTAAGGTTTGCTTTCTTACCCAGTCATCCGGAACTTTATCTTTATGCGTATTTCGGACTTCAATATAATATCCGAAAACGTTGTTAAAGTCAATTTTAAGGCTGGTAATTCCTGTTCTTTCAATCTCCCTCTGGCACATTTCATCTAAGAATCCACGTCCTTTGCTTTGAAGATTTCTCAGTCTGTCCAGTTCTTCAGAAACTCCTTCTTTAATGATATTCCCTTTCGCAAGACTTACCGGAAGTTCTTCATTAAGATGATTTTGCAAAAATTTAATCAATTCTTCCAGATCAAATAAAGGCTCTAACCATGCCAGCACATCTGCATGTGGATGCAATAAAGCCTTGATTTTATGAATATTAATTAAACTCTGACGCAAATATCCCAGTTCTTTAGGTGAAATTTTCTCTGCAGCCAGTTTTCCCATCAGTCGGTCAAGATCAGAAATGGATTTCAGAAGCTGGCAGATTTCATATTTCAGCGCATCATTTTCGTTTAAGAAATCAATCAGAGAAAGTCTTCTCATGATCTCATCCACCGATTTTAAAGGAAGAATAATTCTCCTTCTCAAAAGCCTTCCTCCCATCGGAGTAGACGTTTTATCAATGATATCCAACAGTGATTTCCCCTGTGGATTGCTTGGATAAACAATTTCCAGGTTTCTCAGGGTAAAATTATCCATCATCAGATAGTCTTCCTGCGGAATAATCTGCAGTTTCGTAATATGGGCAAGCAGATTATGATGCGTATCTTCTACCAGATAAGCAAAAATAGCTCCTGCCGCTGTAATCGCCAACGGTAAATTTTCTATTCCAAATCCTTTTAATGAATTGGTTTTGAAATGATTTGTTAATTTTTCGTAGGCAAAATTATATTGGAAAGCCCAGTCTTCAAGCTTAAAGGCATTCTTATTTTTGATCTGCTCCGGAATCTGCGTGCTTCTCTGGAAAATAATCTCACTCGGATCAAAGGTATTGATGATATGCAAAAGCTTTTCCAGGTTTCCTTCACTTACCAGAAACTCTCCCGTGGAGATGTCCACTAAGGCAATTCCATACTTCTCTTTTTCTTTATGCAATGAAAGAAGGAAGTTATTCTTTTTGGAATTCAGAACCTGATCATTGAAGGTAACCCCAGGCGTAACCAATTCAGTGACACCACGTTTAACAATTCCCTTCACCATTTTCGGATCTTCCAGCTGATCACAGATCGCAACCCTCATTCCGGCTCTTACCAGTTTTGGAAGATAAGAATCTACAGAATGATGTGGAAATCCTGCAAGTTCTATATGCCCCTCACCATTGGCTCTTTTGGTAAGCACAATACCCAGAATCTGAGAAGTTCTGACAGCATCCTGCCCAAAAGTTTCATAAAAATCCCCAACCCTGAATAATAATAGCGCATCAGGGTATTTCGCCTTGATGGTATTGTACTGCGTCATTAACGGGGTTTCTTTCTTCGCTGCTTTTGCCATAGTAAAAAATGAGCCCCAAATTTAAAAAAATAAATTCAGGGTAAGAGAATTGTTTAGGGGTTAATCTTCCCGGCTTTTCTTTGTCACTAATTAATCGTACTTTTCAACCATCAAATC
The DNA here is from genome assembly GCF_030846215.1 of Chryseobacterium sp. WLY505. Taxonomy (NCBI): domain Bacteria; kingdom Pseudomonadati; phylum Bacteroidota; class Flavobacteriia; order Flavobacteriales; family Weeksellaceae; genus Chryseobacterium; species Chryseobacterium sp. WLY505. Next base: position 193,295 of record NZ_JAVCWI010000003.1, read on the forward strand.
ACATTATTTATGGAATTTCCTGTCTTAGAGACTGAAAGGCTTATTTTGCGCCAGCTTACTTTTAATGATACCCAGGACCTTTTTGAATACTTTTCTCTGGATGAAGTGATGGAATATTATGACCTGGATACCTTCAAAACCGAAGAAGATTCCCGTCGTATTATCCAGCACTTCAATAGTGAATTTGAAAAAGGCAAAGGTTTCAGATGGGCTCTGGAACTGAAATCCACCGGAAAAGTTATTGGCACCTGCGGCTATCACAACTGGTACAGGGAGCACTTCAGGGCAGAAGTTGGCTATGAACTCAATCCCAAATTCTGGCAGCAATCCTATATGAAAGAAGCTATTCTTCCGATTCTGACCTATGGATTTGAAACGATGAGGCTTCACCGTGTAGATGCGTTCATTGATCCATCCAATATTTCTTCCGAAAGACTCTTGACTTCTTTAAATTTCAGCAAAGAAGGAACGTTGAAAGATTATTTTTTTGAAAAAGGAAAATTCGTTGATGCAACGATTTTCGGACTTATTAATAAATAAATTGATCTAAATCTAACGCTAAGAAGCAAAGAAAATTGATATTGATTCTTTTTATTTTCGTTCGCAAAGGCATTTCATTTAGCAATTGAAGTATTTTCCTCGCTGAGTGAAACGTCTTTGCGAAACTTTATAATACAGATAAGCTTTAAACTTGCGTTCAATGCGTTAAAATGATCTAAACTCTAATTCTTATCATTCAGAAAGGTGTTTTTCCAAAGCCTCGGTACTTTTCCTGTAAGCCCATTTCTGCTTATAATTCACCCATTTGGCTTTGAAAAGTTTTCGCATCAGTTTGTCCGTGTACCTCATAATAAAGACATGATATAGCATACTGGCAAAGACATTGGGTTTATTGGGAAGGGCTCTTAGTGAAAGAGAAAAACCGGGTTCCAGATATCTGTTGAAGTGCCAGAAAGCTCCCGGAATAAACAGAGCATCACCATGTTCCATGAAAATTTCATATCCCCTGGCGTATTTCAGTGCCGGAAATTTTTCATAATCCGGATTTTCATAATCGACTTCATAAACCGTGTGAACAGACAAAGGCACTTTATATAAAAACGGAGACTGCTTCTGATCAAACAATAAAATCCTTTTCTTTCCTTCAAAATGGATATGCATAAAATCACCCAGATCCACATCGTAATGCATTAAAACATGTGCCTCACTTCCTCCGAAAAATAAAGTCGGCAGTCTTTTAAAGAACTTTATTCCGAGATCAGGATAGGTAAAATTTTTCAGCAGCTCGGGAAGCCTGTCTGTAATGATATAAAAAAAGATTCGCAGATCTGAAGGTTTGCTTTTGATGGTGTCAATATAGTCCTTCATTTTCATCCGGGTGACCGGAGCATCAGAACTTTTTGCAGCATCGGCCGGTTTGTTATCATACAACGGAACTTCCTGATCTCCTGCTTTTTCTTTGATATAGGCAAGATTCCATTTATCAAAAGCGTCCCATCGGCTGGCAAAATTCTTTATCAAAAGAGGTTTCTGCTTTTTAAAATAATTTTTCTGAAAATCTTCTTTACTGATATCATTTACAATATCTACGTTTTCGAGGATCATGTATTTTGTATTTAATGCGAACTAAAAATAGTGTTTTTTTGAAACCTGAGAAAATTAAGGTGAAAAGGGATGGAAGCTGGAAGATGGATGCCGGAAGTTAATATTTGTCTGCAAACGTCTCTACATCATTCTATAAGAAGATTTTTATGGAAAACTTAGGGCTCTTCTTCAGCTTCAGACTTCCTTCCTTAATTAGCAGAGCTCGTATGAAAAATTTATATTTGTGGTAATAAGTGAATTTATGAGAGTATACAATACCAAACATTTCATTAGAATCCTTTTCAGCTTACACAAAAGTGATACTTTAAAAATTCTTTTTCCGAGTATGATTCTTGTAGGATTATATTCCTGGGGAATTCAGTATCTGGAAGTTGAGTATCTGCACCTTACCACAAAATCAGGTGTGAGTAATGTAGGTATGATTCACTCTCTGCTGGGTTTTGTGCTTTCTCTTTTGCTTGTTTTCAGAACGAATACGGCCTATGACAGATGGTGGGAAGGGCGAAAACTTTGGGGGAAACTGGTGAATGATACCAGAAACTTTGCCATAAAAATCAATACGATTCTTGGGGATAACCGCCAGGATGCTGAACAGATAGCAAGATATTTAAAATACTTTCCTCACTTTTTAGCCAAACATCTTTCCAAGGAATCTACAAGGCTGGCTTTGGATGAAGATTATTCTGAAATTGAAAGCTCGTTGAAAAACCATGGGCCTAGCGAAATAGTGATTCTGCTAAGCCATAAATTGAACCAGTTAAAAAAAGAAGGAAAAATTTCAGAAGTTGAAATGTTATACTTAGACACCCAGCTTTCAGGATTTCTGGATGTATGCGGAGGCTGTGAAAGGATCAAAAACACTCCGATTCCTTACTCCTACTCTTCTTTCATCAAGAAATTTATTATTCTGTATGTTTTTGCGCTTCCTATTGCCTACGTGATTACGATAGGTCTTTTCATGATTCCTCTTACTGTTTTTGTGTATTATGTTTTGATGAGTCTTGAGCTTATTGCAGAAGAAATTGAGGATCCGTTCAATAATGATGAAAATGATATTCCCATGGAGACTTTAGCTCAGAATATTGAGAAGAACGTGCACCAGATTATGAACAGAAAATAAAACCTTGTCTAAATGTTTTTGTCTATATTTTGACCCCAAAAAACTATTTGCTACTTTTGAATTAAGATAATGGAAAATGTCTTATACTTAGCAAAGGCAAAGGGCAGTAAAAAGAAAAAAATAATCTCACAAATAATATACAATTGGTACAGAAACTAAAACTGGAAGAACTCAACAGAATAGATGTAGAAACATTTAAGAAGGTTGAAAAAATTCCGTTGGTCATCATTTTAGATAATATCAGAAGTATGCACAATGTAGGTGCAGCTTTCAGAACGGCAGATGCCTTTTTAATTGAAAAAATAATCCTTTGCGGAATCACCCCGCAGCCACCCCACCGTGAGATTCATAAAGCGGCATTGGGAGCCACGGAAAGTGTAGACTGGTCTCATGAAGCAGAAACCAATAATGCCATTGCTGATTTGAAAAGCAAAGGATACGAAATCATCGGGATTGAACAGACTACCGACAGTCAGCTCATTACGGATTTCACCATCGACAGATCAAAAAAATATGCCTTAATTTTAGGAAACGAAGTGGAAGGAATCAGCGATGAGGTTCTCCCGAATATTGATGTATTTTTAGAAATTCCACAACTTGGAACAAAGCATTCTCTTAATGTAAGTGTGTGCGCCGGAATTGTGATGTGGGAATTTGCAAAAGCATTAAAATAAAAAAACTGCATATGTCCTTAGTAGACAGTGCAGTTTGAAATAAATCTAATAAAAAGTAAAAATGAAAGGCGACAAAGGTACTTTATTTTTTTTTACAAACAAATTTTGACGGCATTTTTTTTGTTTCATCTTAAAAAAAGTAGGGTTTTCAGAAAAAGTTTCGTTTAATTTTTTATAAATTAGCACAATGTTTATCAAGGACTATATCTCAAAAGACTTTCCATGTTTTAGCCTGTCTGACTCCATAGAGTCGGCCAGAAACATATTGGAGGATTTCGGATATTCCCATGTTTTCATCAAAAAATCCCATCACTTCTATGGAGCTATTGCCATGGACTTTCTGTATGAGGAAGATGGAGGAACACTGAAGGACCTGGAACACCAGATTGAGCGGTTTGCCATTCTGGAGGACAACAACGTTATGGACAGCATCCGTCTTTTTTATACTTTCAGCTCCAATGTGATTCCGGTGATTAATAAAAATGAAAAATATCTGGGGTATATTACCTGTGAAGATGTTTTTCAGGACCTTTCCCGCTATCCTTTATTTTCAGAAACAGGAGCTATTCTTACCGTAGAAACTCCGGCCAGAAAATATTCAATGACGGAAATTACCAATATTGTAGAAAGCAACAATTCGAAGTTTTACGGAGGGTTTATCAGCTTTATGTCTGAAGAGGTAGTGCAGGTCACCATAAAGATCAGTAACGAAAACCTGGCCTCGATAGATGCTACATTTGACCGGTACGACTACAGAATTGTTGAGAAATACTATTCTGATGAGAAATCCGATCTGTTTAAAGACCGTTATGGTTTTTTACAAAAATTCATAGAAATATAACATGAAGGCAGCCATATATTCTCAGAAAAAAGATCTTGATACTTTTTTATATTTAAGCAAGTTTATCTCTGAACTTGAAGCAAGAGGTGTAAAATCTGTTCTGTATGATGAAATGGCTGAAGCACTTCAGTTTTCAAAAATATTCGAAACTTTCAACTCCAAACAGGATCTTCTGGATAAAGAAGTGGATCTTTTCTTCACTTTCGGTGGAGACGGAACTATTGTAAACTCTCTGACATTTATTGAAGATCTTGAAATTCCGGTGGTAGGAGTGAATACAGGAAGACTTGGGTTTTTAGCTTTTTTCACAAAAGAAGAAGCCTTTAAAGAACTGGATTCCATTTTAAAGGGAGATGTAAAAACAAGCCGCCGTTCCGTAATTGAGGTCGTTTCGCCCAAGCTGGAAGGCGCTTTCCCTTATGCATTAAACGATGTTACCGTTTCCCGAAAAGAAACAACATCGATGATTACCGTAGATTCTTATATCAATGATGAGTTTCTGAATGTATTCTGGGGTGACGGTGTAATCATCTCAACACCCACCGGTTCTACCGCCTACTCTCTGAGCTGCGGAGGCCCTATCATTTCTCCCAATAACGAAAATTTTGTCATTACTCCTATCGCTCCTCACAATCTGAATGTGAGGCCGTTGGTTGTGAATGATAAAGTAGAAATAAAACTGCGGGTGGAAAGCCGTGTACCTCAATACTCTCTTTCCTTAGACTCCCGACTGATACACATAGAAACCGATAAGGAAATCATTATCAAAAAGGCAAAATTCCAGCTTCTTCTGGTACAGCCCAATAGTTTGAGTTTTTATGAAACCATCCGTCAGAAGCTCCTTTGGGGCAGAGATAAAAGAAACTAGTAATTTCTTAAAAATGATTACCTTTACACGAAATTAAAACACCTAATAAATTTATAATAAAAAGTAAAACATGAGCAGAATTTTTCCGGCAGGAGTTGCCACAGGTCAGTTAGTTACTGATATCTTTCAGTATGCTAAAGAAAACAAATTTGCATTACCTGCAGTAAACGTAATTGGATCAAGCAACGTAAATGCTACGATGGAAACTGCAGCAAAATTAAACGCTCCTGTAATTATTCAGTTTTCAAATGGAGGAGCCGCTTTCAATGCAGGGAAAGGATTAAGCAATGACGGACAAAAGTCTGCAATCTTAGGAGCAATTGCTGGAGCAAAACATATTCATACTCTTGCAGAAGCTTACGGAGCAACAGTAATTCTACACACAGACCACTGTGCAAAGAAATTACTTCCTTGGATCGACGGATTAATGGATGCTAACGAAGAATTCTTCAAGCAGACAGGAAAATCTCTTTACTCTTCTCACATGTTAGACCTTTCTGAAGAATCTTTAGAAGAAAATCTTGAAATTTCTGCTAAATATTTCGAAAGAATGGCTAAGCTTCAGATGACTCTTGAAGTAGAAATCGGGGTAACAGGAGGTGAAGAAGATGGTGTTGACAACTCAGATGTTGATAACTCAAAATTATATACTCAGCCTGAAGATGTAGCTTATACTTATGAAAAATTAAAAGCTATTTCTGATAACTTCACAATCGCTGCTGCTTTCGGTAACGTACACGGAGTTTACAAACCAGGAAACGTAGTTCTTACGCCGAAAATCCTTGAAAATTCTCAGAAATATGTTCAGGAAAAATTCGGAACGGCTGCTAAACCTATCAACTTCGTATTCCACGGAGGTTCAGGATCTACTTTAGAAGAGATCAGAGAGGCAATCGACTATGGAGTAATCAAAATGAACATCGATACTGACCTTCAGTTTGCATACACAGAAGGCATCAGAGATTATATGATCAACAATATTGACTATTTAAGAGCTCAAATCGGAAACCCTGAAGGAGAAGAAAAACCTAACAAAAAATTCTACGACCCAAGAGTTTGGGTAAGAAAAGGTGAGGACACATTCTCTGCAAGATTGGTGAAAGCATTTGAAGATTTAAATAACGTAGATACTTTAAAATAAGAACTGTACATTTGTACCGGTGTAAAAGTATTCCCAGGAATGCATTTACATTGGTACATTTTACATTTATACATTAATACAAGCAAAAATGGCATTCGACTGGTTTAAAAGAAAAGCAAAAAACATTACCACTTCTACTGATGAGAAAAAGGACGTTCCCAAAGGCCTATGGCATCAGACTCCATCCGGAAAAGTAGTGGAACATGATGAACTAAAGAGAAATAACTATGTTTCTCCTGAAGATGGATTTCATGTGAGAATAGGAAGTGCGGAATTTTTTGACATCCTTTTTGACGGTGGTAAATTTACCGAACTGGATGCCAATGTTGAAAGTATTGATATCTTAAACTTCAAAGATACAAAGCCTTACAAAGACCGTTTGAAAGAAGTAAAAGCTAAAACAAAGCTTACAGATTCTATCAGAAACGCTGTAGGAACTGTAAAAGGAACTGAAATGGTAGTTTCTTGTATGGATTTTGCTTTCATCGGTGGATCTTTGGGTTCTGTAATGGGAGAAAAAATCAGAAGAGCAGTAGACTACTGTATCGCTCACAAACTTCCGTATATGATTATCTGTCAGTCCGGAGGAGCAAGAATGCAGGAAGCGACTTACTCTCTGATGCAGCTGGCAAAAGTTCAGGCTAAATTAGCTCAGCTTTCTGAAGCCGGACTTTTATACATCGCTTATCTTTGTGACCCTACATTCGGAGGAATTACTGCTTCTTTTGCAATGACTGCCGATATCATTATGGCAGAACCGGGAGCACTGATCGGTTTCGCAGGACCAAGAGTAATCCGTGAAACAATCGGTAGAGATTTACCGGAAGGATTCCAGACATCAGAATTCTTACAGGAAAAAGGATTTGTAGATTTCATCGTAAAAAGAACTGAAATTCAGGACACTGTTGCCAAAACAGTAAATTTATTAGCTGTAAAAGCATAGTATCTGTAACAAAAACAATACAATCTCTCTCTAATTAGGGAGAGATTTTTATTTATGAGGACTTTTAAGATATTTTTCAATACCATCCGAAGCATGAGTTTTAAAAAGATTATCCGTCTTTTATCACTTGTCCTTCCCCATCCTCTTTTCGCTTTACTCAGTTTTCATGCCACGGTAAAGGCATTTACCATTGCACAGAAAAAATTCCCTGCAACCGCCTCCAATAACGGAATTGGAAATGCTTTCAGACATGCTCTGTGGTGCTGCTTCATCATGATGTACTGCTGCAAGATTTCTTCCCCTAAAAAAGCACTGGATTTCTGCAAAAGAATCACAGATATGCATGAAGAACTCTTCCCTAATGAGCCTTTGGAAACCAAAATGGATCTCCATAACAACAAAATCGGAATGGATTATTTCATGGAAATTTTACCAGGAATTCACCGTCAGTTTTTTGAAAAAAGCTTCTTTGTAGACGCACTGGTCAAAAAAATGGATGATGCAAAAGTTCTGAAAAACCTTGATGATGATTTTGAAGGGCATCTTGTTTATCTGGAAGAGTAAGCATTTTATTTAAACGCTAAAGATCGCAAGGAAAATTTAAAAACCTTATGCATATTTTCGTCCGCAAGGGCATTTCATTCAGCAATGTTCTCTAACTTAAATTCTCTTTGCTGAGTGCTAACGCCTTCGCGAACGAAAAAAATCATTTTTCATATTATTTAAAAACTTTGCGAACACTGCGTTAAAATAGTATAAAGCCAACAAACCATCATTAGTTTTCTTTCACATCAGAATAACAAAAGACTTTAGTTATTTTTGTGGTTTGAAGTATTTTTGATAAGTTTAAACAATTAAATCAATCAGATGGTTCTCAGCAGAATTTGGTCGGCTTTTATTATCATTGCCATTGCCATTGCCAGTATAAAATATGTTTCGTCAGGTAACTACAAAACCATTTTCAATGATATGGTGGTGGGAAAAGGAGGTGATACCGTAAAGATTGCTTCTCAACCTATGAACAGCCTCTCTCATGTTGTCAGAGACAGCCTGATGAAAAAAAATGATTTTGCAGACAGCAGAATTAACTATAAAACAGATTCTTTAAAACAGAATGTAAATGTTTATCGCGTTCAGGAAGCCGATGGAGTGATCGGAACTTCAGAAACAGCGGTGAAGATCTGTCTTGGTCTTATCGGAATCATGACCTTGTTTATGGGATTCATGAGTATTGCTGAAAAAGCAGGAGGAATTAACCTTCTAAGCCGTCTGATTCAGCCATTTTTCTCCAAATTATTTCCGGAAATTCCTAAAAACCATCCTGCATTCGGGCATATGCTGATGAACTTCAGCGCGAATCTTTTGGGATTGGACAATGCTGCGACTCCTTTTGGTTTAAAAGCAATGGAAAGTCTCCAGACTTTAAATCCCAATAAAGATACTGCCAGTAATTCACAGATCATGTTTCTGTGTCTTCATGCCGGAGGTATGACTTTAATTCCCGTCTCAATTATTGCCATCCGAGCATCTATGGGATCTAAAACTCCCACAGACATCTTTCTGCCGTGTATGATCGCCACTTTTGCAGCAACATTGGCTGCGATGATTATTGTTTCTTTGTATCAGAAAATCAATCTTCTTCGCCCGGTAGTAATTGCTTATGTAGGAGGAATTTCAGCGATTATTGCTTTATTGGTAGTATATCTTGTACAATTGAGTAAGGATGAACTGGATGACTTCAGTAAAGTATTAAGCAATGGTTTAATTCTGTTTATCTTCCTTGCAATTGTATTAGGAGCCGTTTATAAAAAGATCAACGTTTTTGATGCCTTTATTGAAGGCGCAAAAGAAGGGTTCACCACCTGCGTCAAGATTATTCCTTATCTGGTTGGAATGCTGATTGCGATTTCGTTATTAAGAACTTCCGGTGTATTTGATGTAATCATTGACGGGATGAAATGGGTTGCCAACGTTGCCAATATGGACCCGAGATTTGTAGACGGACTTCCGACTGCATTAATCAAACCTTTATCCGGTTCCGGAGCCAGAGGAATGATGGTGGATACGATGACCACATTCGGAGCTGATAGTTTCCAGGGGAAATTGGCAGCTGTACTTCAGGGAAGCTCAGATACGACGTTCTACGTGATTGCAGTATATTTTGGCGCCGTAGCCGTTAAGAATACAAGATACACGGTAATTGCTATGCTTCTGGCCGATTTGGTAGGTGTTATCACTGCCATTGCATTGGCTTACTTATTCTTTGCTTAATGAAAATCTGCAGGTTGAGCAGATGCTATTGACTTTAAACATTAAACTTAAAACTTTACCTCCATTATGATCACAGATAAAGAATTTACCCTAAGACTCATCCGCCAATTGACCCAGGCATTAGAAAAATTGATTCTGGACAAACCTGAAGAAAGTCTAATGCAGAAAGAGCTGGATTTTGATACGTTGATGAGAGATATTTTCAAAATGAACTTCACAGAGGTTGCTTCTAAAACCAAAGAAGAAATGATCGCGATTGTGAATGAAAGACAGGAAAGAGATCACAAAGATTATTATGAAATGCTGGGAAATCTTTTCTATTTCAACAGCAGACATGATCAGAATAAAGATTTTCAGGATAAGGCAAAGACATTCTACGAGCTGTATCTTCAGACCAGTGGTATCTTTGCACTCCCAATTATCAACAGAATCAATGAATTAAAAAAAGCACTTGAATAAAGTGCTTTTGTATTTTTAGAATGTAATTTTATAAGTTCCGGTGGAAGAAGTATTGGCTTTTTCGGCCTTCACATATTTCTTAACCCAGCTCACAGAGGTAGATGCTACACAAGGATCTGAAACACCTCCGGATCTTCTTGCAGACACCACATTTCCTGCTTTATCTACCGTATACGCGATGGTAATTGATCCACTTGCCGTACAGCTGTGAGAAGGCTGTGCTCCACCTCTTCCCATTGTTCCGGGAATATAGCCTACCAGTTTTCTGTCGATCCCTACTTTGCTGTCTCCGTTTCCGTCACCACCTAAAGGATCTCCTGCATTTCCAATGCCTTCACCGGTTCCCTGGCTTCCTGCTTTGGTTCCTCTTCCTTTGATCAGGTTTCCGATAGCTGCAGTTCCTTTTCCGTCTCCATTTCCTGTTTTTGAGTTAGCCGTAGTTGCTCCTGGTTTTTTAGTATTTTTTGAAGCACTTGTACTGGTGGCTTCTTTTTTCTCAGCTTTTTTGGATTCCTCTTTTTTAGGAACAGTTGCTTTTGAATTATTTCCTGTAATTACTTTCTCCTTAACCTCAGTTTTCTTTGGTTCCGGAGTTGGTGCTGGTTCTGGTTTTATAACTGTTTTTGTTTCCGGAACAGGAGTTTCTGCAGGCTCTGGAGTTACTTCTTCCGTTGCAGCGGCAAGACTTCCCGGCTGTTCAGCTGGTTCTTCAATCCCTTTTCCGTTTCTGTTGTCTCCAAAGTTGACCAGCATGGTAGTAACCACTTCAGGATCTTTATCCAGTTCAGGTTTTAATTTATACAAAAAAACAAAAAGCAGAATAGCAGCCCAGATGAGAATAGAAAGCAGTGCGCTCTTTACTCTGTCTTTGTTTTCTTCGTTTCTGTTTGCTGTATAGCTTTTCATCTTAAAACGTAATTCTTTCCGGAAATCCGGGTCTGTTATTTATCTTTAACGGTTGCAATGGCAATGTTAAATTTATATTTTTCAGCAATTTCCATCACAAAAACAACATCTTTATGCAATGTGTTTTCATCAGCTCTGATCGTAAATGATTTATTGGGCTGGCTGGCTAATTTATCTACAATAGTTTTCTCCAGTTCTCCTCTATTTACAGGATTATCATCCACAAAGAATGAGCCATCCGGCTTGATGCTTACTGTCACAGGATTCGGAATATTATCGTCAACGGCTCCGGCTTTCGGCAGATTCACATCAATAGCGCTTTGATTGGCAGCTGAAGAAGTGATCATAAAGAAAATCAGCATCAACAGGATAACGTCTGTCATCGCTGCTAAACTGAATTCCGGATTGGCTTTATTTCTTCTTTGAATTTTCATCGTAAGAAAGATTTATAAAGGTTTGTTGATAAGGTCTAAAAATTCTCCTGACATATTCTGAGCTTTCAGGACAAATTTATCAATCCTTGTCAATAGAATATTATAACAGAAGTTAGCAGGAATCGCTACAGCCAAACCAACAGCAGTCTGTCCTAAAGCGGTATAGATCCCTTCTGAAAGTGTTTTCGGAGAGAAAGATCCTGTTGCGTGGGAAAGATTAAAGAAAGCAATAATCATCCCGATTACTGTACCTAAAAGTCCCAACATGGGTGCGATACTTGGTACTACAGCCAAAAGGTTCAGGTTTTTTTCCATATTGGCAACCTCTACCTGTGCCTGGGATTCCATAGCACTTACAATATCAGAAACAGGACGTCCTAATCTTGAAATTCCTTTTTCTAAAATTCTTCCTTCAGGAGAGTTCTGGGTTTTGCAGTAATCTGCTGCTGCCTCTATTTTTCCTGCCTTGATGAAGTCTTCGATATTGTTCATGAAGTTGGAATCTGTTTTTGATGTCAGCCTTTTGATAAAGAAAAATCTTTCAAAAAACAGATATAGTGAAAACACTCCCAATAGTAATACAGTGACCATCACTATTTTAGCGAAAGCTCCTCCATGGAACATAATCTTCCAGAATGAGAACTCTAAGTTGTCTGCAGCAACTGCAGGGGTAGCGATTTGTGCAAATAAAATCTGAGAAAGTTCCGTTAACAGCATTAAATGTAAATTTTATTAAATTTCAACGACAAATGTAGGAGAATATTATGAATTGAACTCTTAAAAATTGCTTAAAAACAACTTAAATTTTGTTACAATTTTACAAACAGCAAATTTCTTTCCAAAAATAATTTTGAAAAGAAATCCGGTATGAAAAAGATAGAAGCGACTTTTAGTCTTCGCCTACCTCAATATCATCTTGCTTAAATTCGCATTTTAATCTAAAAGGGATCGGTGTATCGGATCCGGTATAGAAATCATCAATAGTTCCTTTCCAGATCACCTGAAGCTCTCCTTCTTCATTTCTATCAAAAAGAAGCTCATTGTCATAGATGTAGGCATCTTCGTCATCGAAAAGGTCTACTTCTGTATAGGTTTCTTCATCAGAGTCATTGATGATGATGGTTTTTCCTTCTATTTCCGCCGATTCAATAGGAAAATCGAACACTTCAAGTGAAAGCTGCGGAAAGTTGTACTGTAATGAATCATCATCTACGTGATCCAAACTGTCATCCGTAATCACTTCAACCTCTAAAAAGTGTTGCTGGTTGCTGTAAACTGCCTTACAATAAGTATTTCTGATATTGTATTTTAGCGTCTCGTCCGGATGGTAAATTTTTAAAATCCCTTTCATTTTTTCTTAAAAAAGAACTGTAATAATATGATTGTTAAACGTTTTAGACAAAGATAAAAAATTGATTCAAAGTTAAAAGGATTTTGAAAATATTTTTTTTAAAATCAATGTATACGATAAGTCTGAATATCCTAATAATACTTACTTTTGTTTTCATAAAGATTCTGAAAATGAAAAACATTTTATCAAAAAGTATTCTTGGGTTGGGATTGATGATAGGTCTTGCTTCCTGCAAAAAGTCGGATTCTCCCCTCACAAAAGTGACACCCAGCAATCTGGATTCTATCGCTTCCAACTATTATGAGCAGTATCTTAAACTATATCCTTTAGATGCTACAGCACAAGGAGATACGAGATATAATGATCAGCTTCCCATCAATATTGATAAAGATTTTATCTCAGGAGAGGTAGCGTTCTACAATTCTGTACAGAAACAGCTGGAACATGTAGATTACAAGAGTCTTTCTGATGAGGATAAAGTGGTGTATGATGTATTGGATTATACTTTAAAAGATAAAACTGAGGCCTATGCCTATCATCCTGAATATATTCCTTTTACTCAATTTGGAGGACTTCCGCTTACGTTCCCATTGTATGGAAGCGGAGAAGGAAACCAGCCTTTTAAAACAGAAAAGGACTACAGCGACTGGCTGAAAAGAATGGAAAAATTTCCCGAATGGATGAATGCAGCTACGGATAATTTCCGTGAGGGAATCAACAATAAAGTAGTACTTCCTAAAAAACTGGTTGTCAAGATGATTCCTCAGATGAGAGCAGAGGAAATTACTACTTCCGATATGGAAAAGAATATTTTCTATGGCCCTATAAGAAAATTCCCAAAAAGCTTACCTCAAGCTCAGAAAGATAAATTTTCAGCTCTTTACAAGGATATTATCATCAAAAAAATCATTCCGGCTTATACTAAAATGGGAACATTCTTAGAAAAAGAGTACCTTCCGAAAGCAAGAGATACAGATGGATACAACAGTCTTCCTAACGGAAACGAGATCTACAACTATTATGTAAAAAGCTGGACAACCACTAAGAAATCTCCTGAAGAAATTAATAAAATAGGACTTCAGCAGGTAGCCATGCTTCGTGCAGAAATGGAAAAAGTAAAACAACAGGTAGGCTTTACAGGAACTCTAGAGGAGTTTATCACTTTTGTAAAAACAGATCCAAAAGCGATGCCTTATAAGACTTCTAAAGAGGTTTTGAATGCATTTAATGGTATTTTAACGAAAATCACTCCGAAGCTGAAGACTATGTTCAATGTGACTCCAAAAACAAAGTTTGAGATCAGACAGACGGAGAAATTCAGAGAGGCAAGTGCCAGTGCAGAATATATGCCGGGGACTCCGGATGGGAAAAGACCGGGTATCTTTTATGTTCCGCTTCCTGACCCTACTCAATTCAATGTTACTTCAGGAATGGAATCTCTTTTCCTTCATGAAGCCATTCCAGGGCATCACTATCAGGTTTCTTTACAACAGGAGAACACGAAACTTCCTAAGTTCATGAGATTCGGATGGTTTGGGGCTTATGGAGAAGGATGGGCTCATTATTGTGAGACTTTAGGCCCTGAGTTTGGGTTATACACAGATCCTTATCAGAAGATGGGTTACCTGAGCGATCAGATGCTGAGAGCAGTAAGATTGGTAGTAGATACGGGACTTCATACCGGAAAAATGTCACGTGAAGACGCGATCAAGTATTTCCTAAGCAATATTTCTTACGACGAGGGATCTGCCACTGCAGAAGTAGAACGATATATGGCAATGCCGGGACAGGCTTTAGGCTACAAAATAGGATCCTTAAGAATCCGTGAGCTGAGAGAAAAATATCAGAAAGAACTTGGAAGCAAATTCAATCTGGCAAGCTTCCATGATGAAGTATTGAGCCAGGGATGTCTTCCTTTGGATGTTCTGAACAGAAAGATGGAGCTTTGGGCTAAAAAACAAAAATAAAATTATATTAATAAAAAAGGGTACCGATTGAACGAAGTACCCTTTTTTATTTCATTCTTCTAAATAAACAAAATTGATATGATCACAGAAAGCCTAAGATCTCTTTTCAACAGGGATTTAAATAAATTAAAAACAGAGATAGAAGCCTATCAGAAAGAAGAAAACCTTTGGAAGATTGATAAAAACATTGCCAATTCTGCGGGTAATCTGACCCTTCATCTGGTTGGAAATATCAATCATTTTATAGGAGCACAACTTGGAAATACGGGTTACGTAAGGCATCGTGAGCTGGAGTTTTCATTAAAAGATATTCCAAGAGCTGAGCTTGTTGAAAAAGTAGAAGCCACCATAGCGATGATAGATTCTGTTCTTCCACAATTGTCTGAAGAAGATCTTAAAAAAGAATACCCTTTGGTTGTTTTTGAAAGCAAAATGACCACCGATTACTTCCTGATTCATCTGGTTGCTCATCTGGATTACCATTTGGGGCAGATTAATTATCATAGAAGGTTATTGGACATTTAATCCATCAGTAAAAATTAAAATAACGCAACGATCACAAAGTAATTGTTGCGTTTTCTATTAGTTCGCAAGGGCGCTACAAAATAATTGTCCTTGCTGAACGAAGTGCCTTTGCGAGCGATTTCAACATCGTTTTTATGCAAAACCATGTCAAGGTTTTGAACCTTGACATGGTTGAAATTACGAAGATATCTAGAATATTATTTCTCAAACATCATTTTCGTAATAAAATCCTTTTCTCCTTTTCCTCTTGCCGGAGAATATTCTCTTCCATAGAAAATAATCTGGAGATGCAGTTTATTCCATACTTCTTCAGGAAATAATTTTTTGGCGTCACGTTCTGTTTCCACTACATTTTTTCCGGAAGTAAGTTTCCATTGTGTCATCAGACGGTGAATGTGGGTATCTACCGGAAAGGCAGGAAATCCAAATCCCTGGCTCATAACAACAGAAGCCGTCTTATGCCCTACGCCCGGAAGTGCTTCTAATTCCTCATAAGTCTGTGGAACAATGCCATTATGCCTTTCCAACAGAAGTTCAGCCATTTTCTTCAGGTTTTTAGCTTTTGTATTGGATAATCCTATTTCTTTGATTAATTCTTTGATTTCAAATTCTTCCAGCTTAGCCATTCTTTGCGGTGTTCCTGCTACCGCAAAAAGTTCGGGAGTAACCTGATTTACTTTTTTATCTGTAGTTTGTGCCGAAAGTGCTACGGCAACCATCAATGTATAGGGATCGGTATGGTCTAATGGAATAGGTGTGGTAGGATATAATTTATCCAGTTCTATCTGAACGAGCTCAGCTCTTTGTTTTTTTGTCATGTATGCCTTAAATTTGAACAAAATTAAATCATTATGCTGAAAGTTGGAGATAAATTACCTGAATTTGAAGGATTCAATCAAGACGGAGAAACAGTAACCTCATCAAAATTAATTGGAAAAAAACTGGTCGTTTTCTTCTATCCGCAAGCGAATACACCAACCTGTACAGTGGAAGCCTGCAACCTGAGCGATAATTATGCTAAGCTTGAAAAAGCAGGATTTCAATTACTGGGAGTAAGTGGTGACACAGTAAAAAAACAGAAAAACTTCCATAGCAAATTCGCATTTCCTTATGATCTTATCGCAGATGAAAACCGTGATATCATTGAAAAATTTGGGGTATGGCAGGAGAAAAAAACGTTTGGAAAAACGTATATGGGAATTGTAAGAACCACTTTTATCTTTGATGAAAATGGAGTTTGTACAAGAGTGATTGAAAAAGTAACGTCAAAGACTGCTGCTGAGCAGATTCTGGAGGGATAACTTTTTTAAAACACAGATATCACAAATATTTTCACAAATAACACAGATACATTATTGTGTTATTTGTGAAAATATTTTTTTTATAGATTTATTATTCTGTTTCGTAATAATTTAACTCTTCTGTTTCACCAGGAAGTATGACGTGTTTTTTAAACCTCAGCCCTAGTTTTTCAATCAGTTTTTGGGAAGAAATATTATCTTTTGAAATGATGGCAGATATTTTCGTTAATCCAAAATCATCCATCCCGATAGATTTCACCTTCTGAGCTGCTTCGTAGGCATATCCTTTACCTTCGAACTCTTCCAGTAAAGAATATCCGATATCCACAATATCAAGCCCTTCCCTTTCGAAGATTCCTACTGCGCCTACTTTTTCATTTCCGTCTTTGGTTACTAAAAGATAGTTTCCAAATCCCAGCCTTTCAATCTGTGGGGCAAATCTGTTGAGGATATAATTTTCAGCATCTTCAATGGAATTCACATTGCGGTTGCCGATATGTTGAATGAATTTGGGTCTGTTATAAAGTTCAAAGACAAAATCTTTGTCTTCACGGGACATAGGGCGAAGGATCAATCGCTCAGTCTCATAGGTATTATCTGCGCTTGGGTGTTTTTTTGGGCTCATCTTTCTTTGGTTCTTCTTTTTTTTCGATTTTCAACAATCTCGGGTTATTAGCACATTTTTTATTGTAAAGCTCAATATAAGTTCCATTGTCTTTTACATTACTTACAGCACCTGTAGATTTATTTACGGTGACTGTATAATGTGTTTTCTGGTATGGACATTCCTTTGAGGTGAGTTTTCCAAGGTCCAGATAGTAATTCAACTTATCTTCATGATAATTACCTGCAAGGTCCTTAAACTCCTCATCGACCATATATCCGTCAGCGGCTAATACAATAGCGGCTTCCTGAGCATTATCAATTCTGTCTACAAACTTCTTCAGTCCTTCAACATCCGTAACGTAATTTACTTTACCTCCTTCCGAATAAGCGATATAATAAAAGCTGTCTTCACTAGGGAAAAGATTGAATCCTGAGAATTGAGGAGTATAATTTACCTTACCCGAAATCTTTATTTCCTGACCTTTCCCATAGCTGTTGTATACCAACACCCATGAATCTACCTTATTACCGGGGTTGATCTGCTGCAAAACAGCAGGAATACTTGAAAACTTTTTCTTCTCCTGAGCAAATCCTAAGACTCCCAAAAGTAAAAATGTAAGAATTGTAAATCGGGTTGCAGTTTTAATCATAATTTAAAAATCAGCAGAAAATATACCAAATATTACATAAACTTCTCGCCCTTCTTAAAGTTTTTTAAGTCAAGAACATAATCTTTAATGAGCTGATCGTTATCCCTCGGGCAGATAAGAAGCGCTTTATCTGTATCTACAACAATGTAGTTTTCAAGGCCATCAATGATCACTGCTTTATTATTATTCTTTAAACGGATGATATTTCCTTTTGAATTATAAGAAAGTAAATGTTTCAGTTTTACAGCGTTTCCGTCTTTATCTTTTTCTGTATTCTCATAGACGGAAGTCCATGTACCAAGATCGCTCCATCCTAAATCTGAAGGAATCACATAAACATTCTTTGCTTTTTCTAAAATCCCGTTATCAATAGAGATTTTCTGAACCTTCGGATAAATGGTTTCAATACAGTTGTTTTCTTTTTCTGAATTGTACTCACAAGCCATAAAATGCTGCATCATCTCAGGAAGATAGAGATCAAAAGCATGGTGAATACTTTTCACATTCCATACAAAAATTCCTGCATTCCAAAGGAAATCGCCACTTTCCAAAAAGCTTTGGGCAATTTCAAGGATAGGTTTTTCTGTGAATGTTTTTACTTTAAAATATTCAGATCCTTTTTTTTCTACAAACTGAATATAGCCATACCCTGTATCAGGTCTTGTAGGAGTTATTCCTAATGTTACCAGATAATCATGCTGTGAAGCTACCTCAAATGCCAGCTCCACTTTTTCCAGAAATACGTCCTCTTTAAGGATCAGATGGTCTGCCGGCAATACAATCATGGTTGCATCCGGATTAATCTCAGCAATTTTGTTAGCCATATACAGATTACAAGCGGCTGTATTCTTCATCAACGGCTCGCCCACAATATTCTCTTCAGGAATTTCCGGAAGCTGCTGATGGGAAACAGGAACATACTCTTTATTCGTAATCACGAATATCTGTTCTTTAGGAATTACCTTGCTGATGCGGTCATAGGTTTGCTGAATCATTGTACGCCCGGTTCCTAAAATATCCTGAAACTGTTTTGGAAATTTCTGCGTGCTCATAGGCCAGAACCGGCTTCCGATTCCTCCCGCCATAATAACGCAATATCTATCTGATTTTGACATTCTTAACTACATTTTTCTACCCTCGCTAAAGGCTTGAAAGAATACTTCCTTCCAGTAGCCAGGTTCTTACAAAGATAGTTTTTTTTAACCAGACCTTCTAATAAATACTTTTCGTTGCGGTACATAAAGAATTCTCCCTTTTTAAGTTCCTCGATAAATTGAAGAGTATCATCCTGTTTCTCAGTATGGAAATATCTTACCAGATCGGGGCTTGCCATGAAATTGGCTTTGGGTGATTTTGAAAATTTGATGATGATAGGTTTGAGTTCTTCATCATAAATTTCAAGACTTTCCAGGAGCATATTTCTGAAAGTTTCTTTCCATTCGTTGCCGTGGGGTGAGATTCTTCGTCCATATTTTTCGAAAGCAATCAGGTGGGCAAGCTCATGAGTCAGTACAAAGAAAAAAAGCTGCGGGGTAAGGGTAGAATTTACCGTAATTTCATGAGAATTGTCCGGAAGTTTTCGATAATCTCCCAGTTTTGAATTTCTGTTTCTTGTAACCTTTATATGTATATAGTAATCTGAAAACCAGATCCTTAAATATTTAAGTGTATTTTGAGGTAAGTATTTTTCTAATGATTGAATTGGCATTTTACAAACTTAATGGAATTCCTGCATAGAAATTCAATAGTTTAAGACTAAAAAGATAATTATATTTTGCCTGCGCTACTGATCCCTGTGCATTTGCATAATTATTTCTCGCCACATTGACGTCATATATAGTTGTTCTTCCGGCAGCATAACTTTTATCTGCAAAATCAAGAGCCAGTTTCGAACTTTTTTCTGCTTCTACGGCAGACAGATAGGTTTCATAATTGGCATCAGCATCAAACTGAGCTTTCTGTACGTTTTGTCTTACGGTCTGTTTTTGTTGTTCTAACGTAATTTTGGCTATACTCTCATTTACCTTAGACTGTTCTACCTGAAGTTTTGTTTTCCCTTTATTAAAGATAGGAATATTCAGTGATAGCCCTACGTTTTGTCCGAACTGGTCTTTATATTGTTCAAAAAAATTTCCCTGCACAGTACCTGGCATAGGATCAAACTGTCTGTTATAGAAAGTGTTAAGACCAGCACTAGCTGTTAATGTAGGCCAGAATGCTGTTTTGGTTACCTCAGTTTGTGCTTCGGCAGATCTTATCCTGCTTTCGGCGGCTTTAATCTGCGGTTGTATCTCATATGCAGTGGTAAGCACTTCATCCACTGAATTAAGCTGTAAATCAAGTTTTTCCGGTACATTTACATCCTCCACGTCGAAACCTTTATAATCGGAAAGCTGTAGTAGCTGAGCAATAGCAAACAAGGCACGCCCAACGTTGACTTCTGCTGTTTTAAGGTTTTGTTTTTCTCTTGCCAGCGCAGCTTCAGCCTCTGCCAGAACCGTTTGGGCAGTCGTCCCAACCTGAGTTGTGATTTTAGCTCTGTCAAACTGTTTCTGAGCATTTTCCACAGCACTCTGGGAGATTTTAACGATCTCCTTATTCAACAAGGCAGTCAGATATTGTTGAGCAATCTGAAGAGAGATATCATTTTTAATAGTTTCAATGTCATATTGGCTTGCTTCTACATCAAACTGGGCCTTTCTGACATTCTTCTCTAATCTCCCGTTATTATATAGCAAAATATCGGCCCCCAGACCAACACTGTTATTGAATCTGTCGTTTCTAAAACTTCCGGCTCCTAATGACCCCTGCCCGAAACTCACTCCATTCGTCATACTCCCCGATACAGATGGTAAATATTCTTTTTGGGCTGCTTTAAGATTATATTCCTGGTTTTGTTTGTTATACTGATTTTGGATAACCTGAAGATTATGCTCCACTGCATAGCTTACACATTCTTTTAAGGACCATTTTTTCTGAGCGCTTAAACCCAGATAACCTAATCCAAAAACGATGATCCAAACTTTTTTCATATGTATATGTTTATTTGTTTTTAATGGCCATATGAAATCGTGTTATCTTCATCAGTACTATACCATGTAAATCACAGCGATTTCATATTAAGATTTTTCAATATTAGACGAATTAAATATAAAAAAGTTACAGATTGAAAAATTATATTTTATTTTAAAAAAACTTTTGGGAATTTTGCACCATGACAAATGAACAATATCAGGAAGCTATCGACTGGCTTTTCGTACAGATGCCCAACTATCAGATAGATGGACAGAAGGCTTATAAACCTGGACTTGATAATATAACAAAGCTTTGTGCTTTCTTTGGAAATCCTCAGGATAAAATAAAGTGTATTCATATTGGCGGCACCAATGGAAAAGGTTCTTCAAGCAATATGCTGGCATCAGTTCTTCAGGAGGCTGGTTATAAAACCGGATTATACAATTCTCCACACCTTATCGACTTCACAGAGCGAATAAAGGTGAATGGAAAAAACTGTAATAAAGAATTTGTCTTTGATTTTATTCAAAAACTGAAAACGATTCCGGAAGATATCCGTCCTTCATTTTTTGAGTTTACCACCATTATGGCTTTTGAATATTTTTATCAGCAGCAGGTAGATTTTGCCATTATTGAAGTGGGATTGGGAGGCAGACTGGATTCCACGAATATTATCAAACCATTGATTTCGGCAATTACCAATGTTCAGCTGGATCATCAGAATATTCTTGGAGATACCATTGAAGAAATTGCCACTGAGAAAGCCGGAATAATTAAAAGCAATATCCCAATTATTTCCGGTGACGAGAACGAAGCCGTTAGAAATATCATTCAGGAGAAAGCAACGAAAGAAAATGCTCCGTTTATAGATGCAACTCTTATAAATACCACCCTTGAATCTGATCTGAAAGGAAATTACCAGAAAAAGAATATCAGAGTTGTCTTAGCTGCGGTAGAAGAATTAAAAAAACTTGGAGTACCTATTTCTAATGAAGATCTTGAAAACGGGCTGCTCCATGTTCATCAGAATACAGGATTTATTGGCCGCTGGTTCGAGTTTTCACAACATCCGCTTACCATTTGTGATACGGGTCACAATCAGGCAGGTTTGGAGTATGTTTTTTCACAATTAAATTCAATTAACAGACACAAGCATATTATTCTGGGGTTTGTGAATGACAAAAAAATAGATGATGTGATGAAATTACTTCCTGAAAATTCTGAGTTCTATTTTGCAAAACCATCCATCAACAGGGGAAGACATCCCGAAGATTACGAAAATCTGCTCCAGGAGGCGAAAATTTTTTATAAAATTTTTGATTCCGTGCAGGAAGCGTATCTCTCTGCAAAAGAACGATGTACAAATGAAGAAATGATTTTTATCGGCGGAAGCAACTTTGTAGTGGGAGATTTTTTGGAAAAAAATTTGGAGATTAAAGAATAAGTCGTATATTTGCACCACTCTAAACAAGAGAACAAGTCTAGAGGGTTCTTAGCTCAGTTGGTTCAGAGCATCTGGTTTACACCCAGAGGGTCGGGGGTTCGAATCCCTCAGGACCCACAGAAAAGGAAACGAAACCTTTCAAAAAAATTCGGGTTCTTAGCTCAGTTGGTTCAGAGCATCTGGTTTACACCCAGAGGGTCGGGGGTTCGAATCCCTCAGGACCCACAAAAAATCTCTCAGATTTCTGGGAGATTTTTTTTATTTTATTCTTACCACTTTCCCGGGTATCTAAAAATCAATTTACGCTTTTTCATCAGTATCAGATAAATAATAAATATTACACGTCAAGTTCTGGCGTTGGCAAGGATTAGCTTTGTTTAGTAATATTAAACACAATACTAATTGCTAAAACACAGCTTATGAAAAAAGAATTTGACGATGATTGGGAAGATGACCTTTCAGGATATAAGGTTATCTCTATAGAAGATTTAAACAAGGGATTTGTGGGTGACAAGAGCGCTTTAGGTGATTATATAGTTAACAAAGATAACTCTCCCTATTACAGAAGTCCATTCCATGATTATAGAAACACACCTTTAGGCTATTCTTATCTTACAGATAACCCTGTATCAATATTTGCTTCAACAGGAGTCAATGATAAAGGAGAAACAGGATATGAGTATTACGCAGAAGTTCTGCCCTGTGAAACAGGTTCACAGGTATATGGAAGCTATCAGGCTAATGCCAGAAAGAAACAGGCTTTATTTCTGTTCTATGAGAAACCTAATCCTAACAAATCAAACTTTTCTGGTGACTTTTATATTGCCAAAATGGGAGATTACTTTGTACAACTCTTCAAGAGATTTCCAGAACCATTGCCCTCCAATATAAATGGTCAGTTCTTCAGGAATATCACCTCCATAGAAGATGAAGCTGCCTATCTGACACAGTTGGCTTATACTTTTGAGAAAGATAAAATAGATGCTAATATTGTTCATCAGGCATTAATGAGAGAATATCAGTTTTACACAGGAGATAGGAGGTTTGAAGAGATTATAGGAAATATTTCATCTATTCCTGCAGATGCCATTGGCTGGTGTGCTGAAAAGTTAGAAGCCTTTAAGCCTACAGAGAAAAATTACAATCCTAAGGCTAAAGATTATTCTCCATTAATTCCTATTATAGGAGGTGTTGGAGTTCCTGTTACTATGAATAAAGCTGCACAGTTCTTTGAGAATCTGGGTGACAATCCTTTTGTTCAAGGAGCTGAAGTTGCTTTTTCAAAGGTCTGGTCAATGGTAAAACAGGCCGCAAACAAAGTTAAAGAAGCGTCTATAGGCCACCTTCCTGATGCTTTTAAAAAGCTGGTTAATAAGATTACAGGAGTCATTAATGATATTAAATCCTTTCTGACCAATATAACAGATGATCTTAGTGACATGATAAAGCAAGGGGTAGAGGTTCTTAAAATAGCCAATGCTTTTTATTGTGGTTTTAATAGTGGACTGATCAGCCTTATACAATGCTTGCTGTATATTTTAGAGTTTCTTTTACAGCCTACAACTGCTTTCTCCTATCAGCAGTATCTTGAAAGAAGAGACTTGATGGAAAAAGCTGAGGATATACTGGATTGGGTAACAGAGAATGTTCCTAAGTTCTTACAGGGAATTAAAGACCTATTCAAAGCCAGTGGAAGCATTTCTCAATCTGATACGGAAGGAATACTGGACAAGATGAAAGAATATTTTGGTGATGTTTCAAGATATACAGTAGCTTTTTATGTAGGCATTTTTGCTTTTGAACTACTAATTAATATTCTGCTACTTATTTTTACAGAGGGTGCAGGGAATGTGGTAAAAGGAGCTACTTATGCCCAGAAAGCAGCAAGTCTATTAAAGGTTCTGGCAAGAGAAACTGTTTCTGTGGCAACACTTGGAATTACAGATTTACTGACTTTTCTTTCAAGATTTATTATTAGATTTGGAAAGGCTTGTGCTAAGGGATTTAAAGGATTTATCAGGTTTGTTGAAGAATTATTACAAGGGGCTAAAAACGGTGCTAAAGCAGAAGATTTAGCCATGACAACAGAGGAGATTGAAGAAATTGTGTTACAAGGAAAGAAAGTTCAAAGCATTTTTAACATTCTTGCCAGTGCAAGAATAGGCTTTAAAAAGCTTGGTATTGAAATTCTGGCTAAAGCTGATGGTTATCTTCTGAAATGGAGAGAAAAACCTATTTTCAAAGGAGACTTTAAAGAGGTCAACGCTTTCTGGAGTAAGATACTCAAACCTAGAATAGGCACTGGAACAGGAGGAATTTTAAAATACCTTGAAGTACTTTCCAGAAATATGGTTGCACAAGAGCATAATATGTCTTGTGCTGCTGCATGTATCAGACAATTAGCTAAAGACCATGGAATCGAACTAACTGAAAAAGTTATTAGGGAGTTTGCAAGAACTACTGAAGAAATGGGAACTTTTCCTGATGGAATTTTAGACGCTCTGAAAAAAGTATTTAAGGATAAAGAGATTCTTGATAGAACTTTTATCAGAAATCCAGATAATTTGATGCCATTAATTTTAGAAGATATTTCAAAAGAAGGTTCATGGATAGGTATAGTCTTACCAGAAAATGGTAACTATCATGTTATCATTGTTGATAAAATTGTTGATGGAAAAGTCTTTGTTCGAGACCCATGGCCTCCTGAAGGGATAGGAAAAGGAAAAGGAATTGAAGCAGTGATTGGCTTGGATGAGTTTGCAGACTCTTGGTTACGAGGTGGAGCTTCTAGTTATCATGTGAAATAATTAAAATTATATATAATGAACATAAAAGAAATTATAAATAAACTTTCTGACGAAGGTTATAATCCTTATTTACAAGAAAAATTGGGAATCATTTTTAATAGTATTGATGATAACAAGGGAAATCCTAAAGTGAATTCTGTATCACAAATTAGAATTGAAAAAGAAAAAATTATCATACAATACCCCTTAGGACAAATTCCTGTTGAGAAAGAATTCAAGACTATTGAAGAACTCTTAAAGTTTGTAAGACAAGTGTTTCCAATATAGGATTAACTATGTTAAAATTAATAAAAGAAGAATTAGAAAGTGAAGGTTACTCACCTATAATTCACAAAATACAAGACAAAGAAATTCTTTTCTTTTCACTTGAAGATGAAAACAGAAACCCCTTAATGAATACAGTTTCAAATATCATATTTGAAAATGGCATAATTACCTTAACCTATTTTGTTAAGTTGGTTGATGTTAAAAAAGAATTTAAAACCATAGAAGAACTCATGAAGTTTGTAAGACACCTTTTCCCTTTGGACAAATAGATATCTTAATATTTCTAAATAAAACCATTCTTGAATTATAGTAAAGAATGGTTTTGTATTTTATAAATATATTTTGCAATCATCAACATCTAAAAATCTGTCCTAAGCAAATCACAAACCTTCTCCTCCACTTTCCTTATATTTATATACCTTTGCCTGCAATTGAATTCGCCAGGCGTGAAGCAGCTCCATCTCATATCATTCAATTATCCCTACCCTCCTTCTTACGGTGGGATTATTGATGTGTACTATAAAATCAAGGCCTTATCTGATCTGGGAATAAAGATTCACCTGCACTGTTTTGTAGATCAAATCCCTCATAAGATAGATCCGGAAGTCAAAGAGATGACGGAAAATGTATTTTTTTATCAAAAGAAAAAGAATCCACTCCTCTATTTCTCAGCAACACCTTTTGCTGCTGCTATCAGAGATTCTGAAGGCCTGCTTAAAAATCTGGAGAAGGACAAAGCTCCCATATTGTTCGAAGGCTTACAAACCACCCAAATTATACGGTTTTTGAGAGAGAATGACCACAAACTCTACCTCCGTTATCACAATAACGAAAAGGAGTACTATAAAGGTCTTTCTGTGTCTGAGAAGAACCTATTTAAAAAGATCATCTATAAAATTGAATCTTTAAAGTATTCCGGATATCAGAAAAAACTTTTAAAGAAATTTGAAGCTGTATTCTGTCTGTCTGAAAAGGAATATAGTGAAGTAGAAACCTATTCGGAAAATGCACACCTGATACATATCTTTCACGGTAATGAATCGGTAAAGGAATTGGACACCAATGGAAAGTATTTTCTTTTTCATGGAGACCTCAGCACTGCAGACAATAAAAGAGCATTAAATGAGACTATCGGTTTATTTAAAACGCTTCCGCAATATCAACTGGTTGTAGCCTCCGATCGTGCCAGTGAAGACATGAAAAGGAAAATTTCAGAAGTTGAAAATATCAGCCTCACTCCTATTCAAACCACAGAAAATCTTTATAGCCTTCTGGAAGATGCCCATGGCAATATTTTGATTTCTTACCAGAATTCCGGAACCAAGGTGAAGCTGTTTAATACGCTTTACAACAGCCGTTTTGTCATTATCAACGAAAATATCACAGATGATCGTGTTTTGAAGAGTGTATGCCTGTTTGGGTCCGATATGAATGAAATTCGCCAACACATTGTAACCTCAGCTGAAAAAGAGTATCATGATACTGAAAAGAGAAAGGAAATTTTAGAAAAAACCCACTCTGATAAAGCTAAAGCTAATGAGATGGTCAAGATTATTTTTAAAAATTAACCCTGTCTATCACGCCTTGAATATTAAATTCTTCAAGACATGCCCAGTCGCCTCTGTAACATTCTTTATCTCCAAAAACCGAACACGGCCTGCAGCTCAGGTCTTTTACCTGAACAACATCTTCTTCACTCTGCCCGAATCCTAAAAATCCTGCATATGGATGAGTAGCTCCCCAAATAGAAACACATCGTGTTCCTACAAGACTTGCAAGGTGCATATTGGCAGAATCCATGGATATCATCAGTTCCAGCCCGGCAATATGACTGAGTTCTTCTGTAAGGTTTAATGTTCCGGCAAGGTTTTTTGTATTAGGAATCTCTTCTGCCCACTTTTCAAGGGTTTCCGTTTCTTTTTTTCCTCCTCCAAAGAAATATACTGTATGTTTCTGAGCCAGAATCCTTACCAGTTCATAGGATTTCTCCAAAGGAAGCATTTTTCCTTTATGCTGGGCAAAAGGAGCAAACCCAATTCCTGATTTTTGTTCTGAAACCGGTCTTAATTGATGAGAAAGTTCAACTTTGAATCCCATTTCACGAAAGACATCAGCATAACGTTCCACTGTTTTTTTCAGCTGTACCTTTTCCAGATTCCAGATATCCGTAAGATGTTCTTTTTCTTCTTTGCCTTTATTAATTTTAAAAACTTTAAGCCCTTTTCTTCTATATATTCTGTCTAAAACCTTGGTTCGGATTACATCATGGAGGTTGGCAATACAATCCGGATTAAATTCCCGGATCAGTTCGTTACTCAGTTTTCTCAATCCGAAAAGACCTTTGTAGTCATCCAGATCAATTCCCTTAAAAGTTACATTGGAAATTCCAGCAAACAAAGCCTCAAAATTTTTTCTGGAGACCATAATAATTTCCACACCGGGGTTCTGCTCCAGAAATTCTCTGAAAACAGGTACGGTCATCGCAACATCTCCGAATGCGGAAAAACGATATGCTAAAATTCTGGTCACGGTTATGATTTCAGTTGGTAAGCAACTGCATAAAACTTGATCTGCTTGGTCATCGCCATAAGCCCGTTAGCTCTGGAAGGTGAAAGAAATTCCTGTAGTCCTATTTCTCCGATAAAATCAAAATCAGAATCCAGGATTTCCTGAGTGGAATGTCCACTGTAAATACTTACTAAAAGAGAAACGATCCCTTTGGGTAGAATACCGTCAGAATCTGCATTAAAGAAAAGCTTCCCATCTTTAAATTCAGCATCAATCCAAACTTTGCTCTGGCAGCCTTTAATCAGATTTTCTTCTGTTTTCTTATCTTCAGCCAAGCCTTTCAGCTCTTTTCCAAGATCAATGATGTACTCATACTTTTGCTCCCAATCTTCAAGAAAAGCGAATTCATCTATTATTTCCTGCTGTTTTTCTTTAATGGTCATTTTAAATCAAATTTCTTTTGCAAAGATAACCAATTTTGTAAAAATTATTTACAGGATGCTTTTTCAAAAAGTTGGAGGATTTTCGTCTCTTCATTCTCCCAGCAAAATACCTCTGCTGCCTTATTTAATTCGCTTTGGTAATGCTGTCTTCCTCGCTGAAGAATAAGATTGACTGCTTTCTCAATGGTTTCAGGCTGATGATCCTGAATAATTTCTCCCACATCAAACTGATTTTTTATCCTTTGCATCTCCGGGAAATTAATCATGACAAGTGGTACTCTCGATTGGATATAGTCACAAACTTTATTAGGAAGCGAATAATAGTAGCTTACCCCATTATTTTCTTCAAGACTGAATCCTGCATCAACCGTTTTGGTTATTTCCCTGAGGTTTTCCGGTTTCAGTTTACCCAGGAAAAATACTTTATCCTGAAGCTTTTCCTGAATAACAAGTTCCTCATATTCTTTTTTCTTCGGACCATCCCCTGCAATTTTCAGAACAGCATCTTTAATATGATGCATGGCAACAATCATCTTTTCTATTCCTCTGGATTGATTGATTGCTCCCTGATACAAAATAATTTTAGGATGATTTTCAGGAATTTCCGGTGCAGAAAGAATTTTTCTCGGAATATTTCTAACCACTACCGGATTAACATTATATTGTTCATGAAACCATTCAGCATAGCTTTCACTTTCGGTCATCATCAGTTCCATATGAGGAACCAGTTTTCTTTCAAGAACTCTCCAGAATTTCTGAGAAAATCTGTTCTGAACCGATGGCATTTCCGTAAAAATTTCATGGCTGTCAAAGACTAACGGAATGTTCAGTTTTCTGGCAATGAGATAATTTGGCAGAAGTGCATCGATGTCATTGGCATGAAGGATCGTATCTTTGTCCGCTTTTTTCTTCAGTTCTTTGTATAATTTCCAGTTGAACTCAAAATAAGCGGTCTTTAAACTTTTAGACTTCAATCCTATTCTGGAAAAGGGATAAGGACGCTCCATTTTTTCATTTCCTTCCCAGTCGTTACCGATCAATTCAATGGAATATCCGTTATCAAAAAGGGTTTTGCACACCTTCTCTATCCGTTGGTCAGTATACAGATTACTAAAAGCAGAAGTAATAATTTTTTTCCTCATCAATCTTTCTTGTCTAGTATTAAATAATAAATCTGAATGAAACAAATAAGTCCGTTGGGTATAATAACCGGCCAAAGCATTCCATTAAAGATACCATAAATGACAAAACAAAAACAGCCAATCATGTTGACCACTCTGATTTTTCTTACATCTTTCAGTATGAAACTCAATACGATAAAAAGAGAAGCAGAATAGCCGATGTAATTAGTAATTTCAGTATTCATGGGGAAAATTTAAGGTTACAAACTTAATCATTTTCAATAAGATAATAAATTTTTTTCTGCCATAAAGTCATTAATTGATTTTTGGTAAAATATTTGTAATTTAGATAATGAATAAAAGGTAATGTTGCCTTTGTTCTAATGAGATATATTATGGATTATAAGTTTTCACAAGGTTTGAGCCAGGTGTTCAAACAAAGCAAAAGCGAAGCTAAAAGGCTGAAAAGTGAATTTCTTAATACAGAACATCTACTTTTAGGTATTATAAAAACGGAAAACTCTGCAAAAGAAATCCTTCAAAACCTTAATGCGGATTTAACACAAATCAGAAGAAAAATTGAAACTTTAAATACAGCAAGTCTTAATCCTATTTCTGAAGAGGTTACCAATATTTCTTTCACCAAGATGGCAGACCATGCCATTAAACGTGCAGAGTTAGAATGCCGTCAATATAAAAGCAATGAAATTAATACCGTTCACCTGCTTTTAGGTATTCTTTATAAATATGAAGATCCTACTTCAAATATTCTGGGAGCTTATGACATCGACTACGAAGGAGTTTCAAGAGAGTACCAGACAATGCTTAAAAATTCAGGACAGTCTCCTCAGATGAGCGCTTACGATGATGATGATGAGAGAGAGGAATTTGAGCAAATGAGAAAACCTACAGGAAATCTAGGTTCTGCAAAAAGTAAAACCCCTACATTGGATAACTTTGGTAGAGATCTTACTTCTTTGGCAAGGGATGGAAAACTGGACCCGGTAATCGGGCGTGAAAAAGAAATTGAGAGAGTTTCTCAGATCTTATCGCGTAGAAAGAAAAACAACCCACTTCTTATCGGGGAGCCTGGAGTTGGTAAATCTGCCATTGCTGAAGGTTTAGCATTAAGAATTCAACAGAAAAAAGTGTCGAGAGTTCTTTACGGAAAACGTGTCATCACATTAGACCTGGCAAGTTTAGTTGCCGGAACTAAGTACCGTGGTCAGTTTGAGGAGAGAATGAAGGCCATTATGACGGAACTGGAGAAAAACAGAGATGTCATCTTATTTATTGATGAGCTACATACGATTGTGGGAGCAGGAAGTTCGACGGGAAGTTTAGATGCTTCCAATATGTTCAAACCGGCTTTAGCAAGAGGTGAGATTCAATGCATCGGGGCTACTACCCTTGATGAGTACCGTCAGTATATTGAAAAAGACGGAGCTTTAGAAAGAAGATTCCAGAAAGTAATGGTGGAACCTACTTCTATTGATGAAACTGTTCAGATCTTGAATCAGATCAAAGATAAATATGAAGAGCATCATAATGTCATCTATACTCCGGAGGCAATTCTGGCTTGTGTCAATCTGACATCAAGATATATTACAGACCGTTTCCTTCCGGACAAAGCGATTGATGCTATGGACGAAGCGGGATCCCGTGTTTATATTAAAAACATGAAAGTTCCTACAGAAATCATTGATTTTGAAAAGAAAATCGAAGAGATCAAAGAACTGAAACAGAAAGCTGTAAAAGCTCAGGACTATCTTGAAGCAAGAAAGCTGAAAGATGAAGAAGAACGTCTTCAGATGGAACTGAATGCTGCTCAGGAAAAATGGGATAAGGATGTAAAAGAGAAAAAAGAAACCGTAACGGAAGAAAATGTAGCGGAAGTGGTTTCTATGATGAGCGGAGTTCCTGTAACGAAAGTCGGTAAGAACGAGCTTGACAAACTTGCCCAAATGGATGAGAAGCTGAACGGAAAAGTGATCGGTCAGGAAGATGCTGTGAAGAAAGTAGTGAAAGCTATTCAAAGAAACAGAGCAGGTCTTAAAGATCCTAACCGCCCTATTGGTACCTTTATTTTCCTTGGAACAACCGGGGTTGGTAAAACCGAATTGGCAAAAGTAATGGCAAGAGAACTATTCGAATCCGATGAATCACTGATCAGAATTGACATGAGTGAATACATGGAGAAATTCGCGGTATCGAGATTGGTTGGTGCGCCTCCGGGATACGTTGGATACGAAGAAGGTGGTCAGCTGACAGAAGCGGTAAGAAGAAAACCTTATGCAGTAGTTCTTTTGGATGAGATTGAAAAAGCTCACCCGGATGTATTCAATATTCTGTTGCAGATTTTGGATGAAGGACACGTTACAGACAGTTTAGGAAGAAAAATTGATTTTAGAAATACCATCATTATTCTGACTTCAAATATCGGAACAAGAGATCTTAAAGACTTTGGAGACGGTGTAGGATTCGGAACTTCTGCGAAGAAAACAACTTCAGATTCAAGAGCAAGAAGCACGATTGAAAATGCCCTTAAAAAAGCATTTGCACCGGAATTCTTAAACAGAATTGATGATATTGTGATCTTCAACTCTCTTGTACAGGATGATATCAAGAAAATCATTGATATTGAACTGAACAAGCTTTATGGCAGACTTGAAAAATTAGGATATAAAGTAGATCTTACTGAAGAAGCAAAAGACTTTATTTCTGAAAAAGGATGGGATAAAGATTTCGGAGCAAGACCATTGAAACGTGCCATCCAGAAATATATTGAGGACTTATTGGCAGAAATGCTGGTAAACAAGCAATTGAGCGAAGGAGAAACTGTAGTTCTTGATCTTAATGAAGCAAAAGACGGATTGATCGGGAAAACGCAGAAAGCGAAAAAATCGGCTGAAAAGTCTTCTCAATCTTAATTAAATAAATAATTTAATTTCAAATAAAAATTCCCCGGGAAGTTTCCCGGGGATTTTTGTTTTATAAGCTTTAGCTGAAGCCGAATGAATTCTGGTTTCTGATTAAACGGGCTAAGGCCCATTGATACTGATAAATTAAATATTAAAGTCCTACCACAAAACCAATATTCGGGATCAGACCGCTGGAAAATACACTCGAATTCTGTTTCCAAAGCACGTTGTACATTAAACCCAGCTGCATGAAGGAATTGTTTCCGATCCGCTGCATATATCCTCCTCCAAGGTATAATGCATTTTCTTCCGTATTGTATTTATAATCGTAGTATTTATCCTTGTAATCAACAAAATAATGCTGATAGTTGGCTCCCACATAAAATGATCTGGCAAAATAATAATTGACAAAAGGACCGACTCCAAACATGGTAGATTTATAATAATCAGAAGTCTGCCACGAAACACTTCCAATTACTCCGCCTTCAAAATCATTGGTAAACCTGTAACCTACTCTTGGTGAAGCGGACAGATTAAAGGCGCTGTTACTTCCAAATCCCAATCCAATGCCTCCTCCAAAAGTCCATTTGCTGTTTTCCTGTACGGGCGCTCCTACAGAAATTTGGGAAAAAACTGATCCTGAAGCTATCAGCATCATAGAAATAATAAACTTTTTCATATGTTATATTTTTGATCTTACAATTATATTCACATCTGTTTCCATCTGCAGATGGGTTGATAAAAAGACAGCATAAAGCTCTATCGTTTTTATCAATGTTTAAAATTATGGTTTTTTTACGAATTTTTTAATTGTATTTTTGCCGCATCAAACTAAGAACTCCCGTTAAGAGTTTCGTAAAATTGAATACAATGAAAGTAGTAGTAGGCCTCTCCGGAGGTGTAGATTCTAGTGTTACAGCGTATTTGCTGCAGCAGCAAGGCCATGAGGTAGTGGCTTTATTTATGAGAAACTGGAACGATGCTTCCGTAACACTTGAAGATGAATGTCCCTGGATTGAGGACAGTAACGATGCCCTTATGGTAGCACAAAAGCTTGGAATTCCTTTCCAGGTGATAGACATGAGTGAACTTTACAAAGAGCGTATCGTTGACTATATGTTTGCCGAATACGAAAAAGGCAGAACTCCCAACCCTGATGTATTGTGTAACAGAGAAGTAAAATTCGATGTGTTTATGAAGACTGCCATGTCTTTGGGCGCAGATAAAGTTGCTACAGGACATTATGCAAGGGTAAATTCTACTTTTGATGAAAACGGTAAAGAAATCTTCCATCTTCTGGCCGGAAAAGACAATAATAAGGATCAGTCTTACTTCCTTTGCCAGCTAAGTCAGGATCAGCTTTCAAAAGCGTTATTCCCAATTGGAGAACTTACAAAGCCTCAGGTAAGAGAAATTGCAAAAGAAATCGGACTGGTAACAGCAGATAAAAAAGATTCTCAGGGATTATGTTTTATCGGAAAAGTAAGTCTTCCCCAGTTTTTACAACAGCAATTGAAACCTAATGAAGGTGAGATTGTAGAAATTTTCAAGGATTCTCCTTTATTTTCGGAAGAAAAACCTGAATTCTCATCCAAAGAAGAAGAACTTGAATTTTTATCAAGAAAAATCAATTATAAAAAATCTGACGGAAAAGTAATCGGGAAACATCAGGGAGCCCAGTTTTTCACGATCGGACAAAGTAAAGGGCTTGGTATAGGCGGCCACAAAGAAAGCTGTTTTATCATCTCCAGAGATATGGAAAACAACATCCTTTTCGTAGGAGAAGGAAGCCATTTCCCCGGTCTTCACAAAAAAGCTTTGAAAATAGATAATTCTGAACTGCACTGGGTTCGTGAAGATTTGAGACTTCAAAACGGAGGATCTAAGGAAGTAATGGCCAGATTCAGATACAGACAGCCTTTGCAGAAAGCAACTCTATATCAGTTTGAGAATGCTTTTTATATTGAATTTGATGAACTTCAGTCTGCTATTGCTGAAGGACAGTTTGCTTCATGGTATATCGATGAGGAACTGATCGGCAGCGGCGTGATTTCGTAAGAGTTTTTGAGATTCGGGTTACGGGGTGCGGGATTCGGGTAGTTGAGATGTTTTTTTTTAAAGAAAATATTTTTTTGAAATTTTCTGTAACGTTTTTTAAGTTGGCATACTTACTCAGTAAATAACAAAAAAAATACTACTATGAAAACATCTTCAAAAAACCAGTACGCTTATGTAAACAATATTCTGATTGCTATTGTATCCTCTATTTTCGGTTATAATCTTTATCAGGCCATTGTACATCCGGAAAACTCCAATATCGCGATCAGTCTTATTTTAGTCGTTCTGACTTCCGTTATGGTTCGAAAATATGGCTATCAGCCCGCAAAAGAAGAAAAGAAAGATATTTAATATCAACAACACATAATAAAGCCCGGAACATTTTTGTTTCGGGTTTGTTTTTAAAAATAAATTTTACTTTATCTTTTCATTGACATGACCTGAGATAAAAATCAATGTAACAATAC
The DNA here is from genome assembly GCF_030846215.1 of Chryseobacterium sp. WLY505. Taxonomy (NCBI): domain Bacteria; kingdom Pseudomonadati; phylum Bacteroidota; class Flavobacteriia; order Flavobacteriales; family Weeksellaceae; genus Chryseobacterium; species Chryseobacterium sp. WLY505. Next base: position 228,008 of record NZ_JAVCWI010000003.1, read on the forward strand.
CTTCTGCTATTAAGATCATAGCAAGAAACCCAACAGGTTTTCCCAACATGATACCTCTGATAAGCTTGATAATTCCCAACAAGAAAATAAATCCTGCGAAATAAAATGTCGCTCCCGAAATGGTTTCTTTCAAAAAATTCAGCATAAAAAGCGAAGCATAAAATCCGAGAAGCAGGATGAGATAAAACCTCAGAAAGTCTGGACCTTTAAGAGTAACAGGATTAAATGTCTGATGGACTGCCATAAGCCCTATAAGACTTATCACTACCGGCAGTGAATGAATGATGAGTTTTTTCATAATGATTAATTTTATTATCCTCCACAGCCTCCGCATCCCCCACAACCACCGCAGCCGCTTCCACAACCGCCGCCTCCGCTGCAGCTTGATCCGCCACAACTTCCTCCGTCATTATTTTGCTTATCTTTTCTGTTAGGGTCAGAAACTTCCTGATCTCCTATGATTGAAACGATAGTTCCCAGAATGAAAATAATCCCAAATACAACTGCAGTAACCATTAACCCCGAAAAGTTATCTCCTTCTGTGCATGAAAATAAAAGCAGTAACAAAAATATGGGAGCAAAGAAGGTCATTTTTCTCAGCCAGGATTGTACTTTTGACTTTTTACTACTCTCTCTCCAGATTTCTTCGGGTGCTTCTTGCCGGAAAATCTGCCGATAACTTGTTAAAGTATCTTCAAACCAGTTCTGATGTTTTTCTTTCTCTGCAAATCCACCTTTCGAAGGATGATGATGAAGTGGCTTTTTTAAAATATGCGGACAGAATTCTTCCCAATAATTTTGGGTGTAGATCAGGTGCATATGCCAAACCTTGTCAACGATGTTACTTGGAGAAGCTCCATGGGGAAGAATACAACAGAGATACACAAACTTTTTGTACTCTTCAATCGCTTTTTTGGCGAAATCAAGACTCCAGCGTTCTTCTTTTGCGAGTTTTTTTGAGAAAGGGAACTCGACACCGGGAGCATCCAGAGAAAATTCCTGTATCCTGTTCCAAAGGGACTCATCTTGCAATAGCATTTTTGTTTCCATTGTTTTGATTTTTGTTTTCTATTCAAATATCAATAGATTACACAATATAAAAGTCTTTCAAAAATCTTTTTTGGTTTGAAAAAAGTCTTAAATTGGTCTTACAAATACACACCATGAAAAAGGAAGATATCCTGCATCTTGAGAAACTCATGAATTTCTTAAGCCGGCAATTTTTAAAGAAAAACCATTGGGAAGATGTTACCAAAACTGAATGGTCTTATATAAGCACTGAACTGAATGAGCTGATTATCAATGATCATTCAGAAAAAGAGATCAAAAAAGAACCAGATCTTCTGGGAGCGAATTATCTGTACGAACATCTGATCATCAATAAACTGAAAAAATTCAGACAGAATGACAATGCTGTTTTAAGCAGACCTAACCTTGCCAAACTGAGTTTAATTGTCAAGGTCTTGGGGTATTCCAATTACATAGATTTTATAAATTCAAATACGGAAGCATTCAATTTTAATGATCTGAGGATTGATATAAATAATGCCAATATGAATACCGCACTTTTAGACCGTTTAGTAGGCTGCTGGTATTCTTATAACAGAAATCTGCCCGACAATCCTTTGATGGCAAAAGAAGACCGCATATGGCGTTCTGCCATGGAAATTTACAAGTCGGAAACCACAGGAGAATATTTTATTGAAAGAAGCGGTGGTGATCATCACAAATACTTTGGAAAAGTAACCGCCTATTCTGACTATGTTTTTATTATCATGAACAGCAATACTTTTATTCGTCAGAGGCATTTCATTTCAAGGATAAAGGATATTAAAGAAAAACTTAAGAACCCGGACTATAAACTCCACGAAATCCACTTCATAAGCACGTGCATTAGTTTTAATCAGGAGCCGATTGCTTTGTTTGAAATCTTCAGAAAAGCGGACAGAAAAACCTTTATTTCCGATTCCATCAGCTTTCCCATTGACAGTGATGAAATACCTGAATCAATTGTTAAACAACTTGAAGACACCGAATCTAACAGAATAGATTACAGATAGTTAAAAGAAATAAAAATTATCGGATACAAAAAACTCAATAATAAACATCATCATCAATCTCCATATCACGGCCCCGGAATAAGACTGTTTCGGGGTTTATTGTATTTCTCTTATGCCTGGAATATATTTAAACCTTAAAAATCAATCCATTACCGCAATAATTCTCTAACTTGATGATTTTAAATATGAACCCTTCAATCGTCTTGCTATGGAATATTATGAATTGTATGAAGTTTTGAAAAATCATTTTGATTCCGGAAAAGAAAAGGTTGAAATTAAAGAACTGAATCTAAGCATTGAATCAATCCCTTTTGAATCAAAGGTTTGTGACCTTCTTTATGGCTCAGAAAATCAACATTGCAACAAACATCAGCAAACACTCGAAATCAACAAAAATGGTTATCTCTTGTACAACCAACCCGCTGTAGATATCAAAGATTTTGATATTGAATGCAATAAAAGATTTGAATATCATATCCTGAAGCGGGCAGATATAGAAACAACCGAAGGAGCTTTGTTTTTCTTTCATGGACTGAATGAAAAGAAATGGGATAAATATCTTCCTTGGGCCTATGAACTGGCTCAAAGAACACAAAAGGCTATCATTTTATTTCCTATTGCATTTCATATGGATCGTGCAGATCCTATCTGGAGTGACCGTCACCATATGATGGAAGTCGTTAATTTCAGGAAGAGAAAATATCCGGAAAACATGAATTACTCTTATGTGAATGCTGCCATAAGTTCCAGACTCGAAGCTCATCCTCAAAGAATTTTCTGGTCCGGCCTCCAAACCTATTCTGATATCACAGAAGTGGTAAAGGATATTAAAAAGGGTAAAATCAAAAGTATTTCTCCAGAAGCAAATCTGGATTTATTTGGCTATTCTATAGGATCATTTCTTGCGTTAATTATCAAAATGGCTGATCCCCATGATTATTTTACCCAATCAAAAGTATTCTGTTTTTGTGGAGGAATGACGATCGACAGGATGTTTCCAATCTCCAAATACATCATGGATATTCAGGCCACTGTGAAAATGCAGTCTGTTTTTACGGAATTGCTGAGTTCTGATTTTAAATCGGATCCACGTCTGAAACATTATCAGAATGAAGATTTACATCCACAGGAAAGTTGGTTCAAAAAAATGCTCCGCTACAATTATTTTCAGAGGGAAAGAGAGGAAAGAATTCAGGAAATCCAATCTCAGATTAAAGCCTATGTGTTGGAAAAAGACAGTGTTGCGCCTCCGATAGAAGCATTAAATACACTGCAGGGCGGCTACAGGAATATTAATATAGACATTGAAATCAAAGATTTCCCGTTTGAATACTCTCATATGGTTCCATTTCCGCTTACCCATAAGCATTCAAAAGAAATTACAGAAGCTTTTCACCAGTTTGTACAATCTGCCAGTGATTTCTATAATTCCTGATGATGGATTTTCAGGGATAAAATAGGGCCAGGAATAGTTTAAAGAATAATAATATAAGATCCATGGTGTTTGTTTTTTAAGTTTGTCGTTATCAACTGACCAGCCAGTCTTTAAAATCTTTTACACGATCTCTGCTGACCGTTATTTCCTCTTCAGGCTGAAACTCAAGGTCCACTTTGTAGTAGGGCGAAGTATGAATGTTTTTAATATAATCTGAACTGATAATAAACTGTCTGTTCACCCGGAAAAACTTTTTTGTATCCAGAACATCTTCCAGCTCATCAAGCGTAAAATCTGACGGATAGGTACGGTCTTCAGTCTGAAGATAAACGATTTTATTCTCACTGAAAAAACAGCTTATTTCGTGAGTCTGAATAATCTTAAGGTTATACCCTATTTTTACCAGCACTCTGGAAAGGGTAGATTTTTCTTTTCGGATTAACTGTTTGATATCCTGAGAACCATTGGTGTCATTGGCAGGAATGAAAGATTTAAATTTCTCCACTGCTCCTTCCAGGTCTTCATCAAGGATGGGTTTTAAAAGATAATCAATGCTGTTCAGTTTAAAAGCTTTCAGGGTATATTGGTCAAAGGCTGTCGTATAGATAATGAAACCTTTGGTAGGTGCTTTTTCAAAAATATCAAAAGACAGTCCGTCACCCAAAACAATATCTGAAAAGATCAGCTGCGGATGTTCGTTTTCAGAAAACCAGGCAACACCTTCTTCCACTGATTCTATTTTGGCAACGATCTCTATTTCAGGAAAGTTATTCAACATTCTCTCTAATTTCCTTGAAGCAGGTTTTTCATCTTCGATAATGACAGTTTTGATCATTGAGTTTAAGTTTTGGTTTTCAGATTTTAGGAAATAAAGTTATATAAAAGTGGACAGATTTTAATAGTGTATCGTTTTTTTCTCTTTTCTGAGTTCTTTTTCAATCATATCTTTTTCCCATTCGGAATCAAAAAGAAAAAGTTTTATCGCTTTTACGAGGATAATAAACGCCCAGATTCCAAGGATTGTATATCTGTCAAACCAATGAAAGCTGATCATCTTTTCGCCAAAAATATCATCAGGAATGATCAGAACGGCGAATAGGGCAAATATAAAAATGCTTTTATAGAATTTTCTGATGTTGTGGGTTCTTGTGTGGGCAGTTTCGTAATCCATGATTTATAAGTTTTAAATTATTAACGTTTAAAATGTTTTAATTTTTTGTTTTTCATCCTTCTCCATCAATTCTCTGATTTTTCTTTCCTCCCAGCTTTTACCAATTCCAAATACGTTGATGGCATGAAATGCAATCCCTATTCCCCAACCCAATGCAGGCCATAGAAACCATAAATATCCGGGAGCAGTCATCAGATTCAGTATTGCAAGGAAAGGAATTACGATACCATAAGAAGTAAGGTTTCCATAAAATTCTTTCAGGTCTTTCACTCTTTTTGAAGCCTTTCTATAAGCAATTGTTTCTTTGTCTGGTAAAATTTCCATAATGTTTTGTTTTTGAAGGTTGATTTGTTTTTTCTTGAGTCAAAGGTAGTTCAGGAAAGGTTCATCAATCAATTTTATATTACCGAATGGTAGATTATGCTATCCGAATCGTAAAATCCTGTAATTAATAGATAAAAGGGATCAATTTTTTGGTGCTTTTTCTGTATTCAATATATTCATCCCCGAACTGTTCTATCAGCGTCTGCTCTTCAATTTTTATTCTGTAGGCAAAGGCTAAAAACGGAGGAACAAAAGCAAAAATCAATGACAACCAGTTATTTAAATACAAACCAAGACCAAGAGAAGTTAGCAAAGAAAAAGCATAGGAAGGATGTCTCAGATATTTATAAAATCCTTCTTTTTTGATTTTGTGATCCTGTCTGATGGTTACATCTACGGTAAAATATTTTCCCAGAGATCTGATGATCACATATCTGACAATAATCCCGATAAGAATAAAAAATTCACCCAGATAGAGAATCCAAACTCCATTAACTATCGGAAAATGAGTATTGTAAAACATAAATACTGAACTTGCAATAGAAAAGGGAATGGCCAGCCATAAAATATTCAGTGTAGATTTATCCTTATTCTTTTGATCTTCTTTGCCGGACTTCAGCATGTTCTTGTAAAGGAATTCCGTGAGAAACCAGGCGGCCATTGAAATGTAGAATAGAATTGATAAAGTATTCATTTTTCAGAAGGTTTTTAAGATTAAACGCTATTCCTTTTAGTGATCTTTCTGTTTATCCATAAGTTCCTTGATCTTCTTATCTTCCCATTTTCTGATAAAATTAACACCAGGGAGAAAAACGGTAACCGCATGTGCTGCAAGCCCTATTCCCCAGAAAGTTGCCGTGAAAAAGTTTTTGAAATGAAAATAACTTTCACCAGGTTTCAGGTGCATACAATTATAGACAACAATCAGAGCATTCACTGCGATATAAGCGAATACATGTCCGTAAAACCCGCGCAGCCTTTCTACCTGTCTTCTTGCCCGTTGATATTCAATATTGTTTTCGTCAAATGTTCCCATGGTTCTATTTTTTTTGTTTGTTCATAATTTCACGGATCTTCTTTTCCTGCCAGGATTCTCCAACGCCAAACACCTGAAATGCGTGAGAAGCAACGCCAATTCCCCATCCCAGTACTGGAAACCAGAACCAATGATTTCTGCTGCTGGTAAAAAGATTAATAAAGATTAAAAAGGCACTTACCGTACAGTAAGAAATCAGGTTCATATAAAAACTCTTAATCTCTTTTACTCTCTTTTGTGCCCGTTTATAGGCGGCAGAATCATCCTCAGGTTTTGAGGTGGAAACTTGTGGTTTAGCCATCAGCACCGGAAGTTTAACTTTAAAATGATCTTCGGATTTTTCGATGAATACATTTCGTTCTGTAAGAAGGGAATAACGCTGTACAATATTTGCCAGCCCAATTCCCGAGCTTTCTTTGATCTGTTCTCTTACCTGAAGATTATTTTCAATGCAGAGGGTATTTCCGTCCGAAAAAATTCTGATAACCAGAGGTTTTGATGATGTAGCAAAATTATGCTTGATACAATTCTCCAGCAATAGCTGCAAAGCCAATGGAACTACATATTTCTGATAATCCTCTTGAGCAACATCGAAGGTAAAATCTACACTGTCTTCAAACCTTGTTTTCAAAAGTTCACAATAGGTTTTTGCAAATTCTATCTCATCTTCAACGGTTACCAGTTCTTTATCTTTTTGTTCAAGTACATATCGGTAAATCTTTGACATTGAAGCGGTAAACTTTTGTGCCTGTCTTGGATTTTCATCAATCAGTGAGCTTAAAACATTCAATGAATTAAAAAGGAAATGTGGATCCAGCTGGTTTTTTAAACTTTCAAACTGGGCATTGGCGGACTTGGCGATAAGCTTCTGTTCCACCACTTCTTTTTTGGAAGTTTTCTTGAGTTCTTCCATAAAACCTTTCGCATGAAGGAAGGCAGAAATCAAAAGGGCAATATTGATCATAAACCAATTGGTAACGCCATATTTGGAGGAAAAGAATACTTCTGTGGTTGCTGTTTTCTGAATCACTACATAGTTCATATAATTACAGAAATACACCAGAATAAAGTTCCCGATAATAATGGAAATGATACTTAAGACCGCTCTCGTGCGGGTAGCTTCGGACCATGGGAATTTTCTGTTGAGAAATTCATTGATAAATCCGTTTCCAAATCCCAGAACAAACGAGTACATGGTGGAAAGGAGCAGCGTAATCAAAAAAGTCTGCAAAGTTTTTTCATCATTAAAAAACAAAAAGAAAAACAATGTAGTTCCCAATGATGTCCAAAGTAAGGTTGTAAAATATTTACGCTTCATGATCTGTTTTCTTGACTCAAAATTAGTTTTTATTAAAGGTATCAAAAATTAATTGTTACCGAAGGGCAGATTTTCTTTTCTGAATGGTATAAAAAAACCTTCACGAATGAAGGTTGATAGGTATGAAATACGGAGAAAACTATTTTGCTTTTTCTGCCGGTAAGCTTAAGAAATAATCGGCTTCTCCCCTTCCCCAGTTAGGATCTAAAGCTGTTTTGGGCTTGTAGGTTTTAAACTTTGCCTGAGCCTCTTTAAACATCTCCAATCCTTTGGTTTTGCTGCCTCCGTACTGTTCAGGAGTAAAATAGACATCTTCCGCTTTGATCAATGCAATTCTAGGATTTGAAGGATCTAATTTTTCTGCAATATTCATCTCCTCAGCAGCTCTTGCCCCGTCTGTCATATAACGTTGAGCAGGATTCACCATCATTCTCAGAGAATAAGACATTTTTCTCAACAGGTGAATTTCTGCATTATCAGTTCCTGCAAGATTCTGAGCCATTGAAAGATGTTTTTCAGCCTGATCCGCAATACCATCCAGTTCCTGCATTTTTCCGTCTCTCATCAGGGTTCTTCCTTTTTGGATATAAGAAAATGCTGCATAGTAAGCCGGAAGCCATTTTGTGCTCTCTTTACTTCCTATTCTCTGGAAATCATTCGCCAGGGTCTGGAAATCTTCTGAGGTTTTGCAGGTTTCTATTCTGGCTATTTTTTCAGACATTATTTTATCATAATCTGCCTGTGCAAAAGCAGTTAAGCTCACAAAAGCTAAAGCAAAACTTAAAAGGTATTTTTTCATGATATCAAATTTTAAAAGTGAGTTATGTTTGTTTGTTCTAAGATATGTTTTTTATAAATTATTATTGATGGCATCATCTGTTTTATCTACTCCGAAGCTTATAAATGCTCCTATGAAAACAAAAGTGTTGACTGGCGGAACAATAGCAGAGCTTCTGGAACCATTGGCTGAAAAATTATAGCCATAGATATTCTTTGATCCTAAAATATTGCTGATGCTCAATACAAATACCGGAAAAGCTTTTGCATCTTTTTTACCGATATTCGGAAGATAATTGACGCTGAAATTCAGTGCGTTGTAATCCTTAAGTCTTCCTTCATCCCGGATAAAATTTACAGCTTTTCCATCTTTAAATGTGGAGGCAATGTCATAATAAGGCCGTCCTTTGGCGTAAGTATATGATAGATTGACCCCAAGTTTCCATTCCGGAATAAATCTTTTTGCTACTGCTGAAAGCGTATGTTCTGCTGCAAAACTCGGCTGAAGACTTACCGGATAATTCAGGAAATCTCTTTTTGAATCCAGGTATGAGTAGCTGATCCAGTAATCGATATTTTCAAATGTCTTTTTATTATCTCTCCAGAAAAATTCCAGTCCTTTTGCATATCCGTAGCCATCATTATTTAAAGCGTTCTGAATCTGCTGATTTTGCTCTTTGTTCTGGGTAATATTGAACGTCTTGATCAACTGGTCATATTTCTTGTAAAATGCCTCAAAACGTAAAGTTCTGCCTTCTGAAGCTCTCTGAACCTGGAAAATATAATGCTGGGATTTCTGGAAGCCAAGATTAGCAGGTCCATTGATGTATTTACTTTCCGGATTCTGATAAAAAATCCCGTAAGCTAACGAAGTTGTCCAGTCTTTTGCCAGACGGTATGCAATTGCGAAACGAGGTGCAATATTATCCTTCCCTAAAAATGAAGAATGTTCTGCTCTTACCCCTATTTTCGCTGACAATGCATTGCTGAATCCGAGATCAGTTTCCACAAAAGCAGAGGAGATCAAATCTTTATAATGTTTCTGTACAGCTTCAAAATTCAGATTTTCATCAGTATTATTCAGTTCAATTCCTCCTCGTACTGCACTGATTCTGTTGATTTTTCTTTCAAGAACAGCTTTGAAGTTCAGATAATTTCCATCAGTCAGAAGCTGGCTTCTGTTGGATTCAACATCATTAGTTTCCGTCGAAAAATGAAGATCCGATCTGTTGTAGGAATAAGAACCGCCTACATTCAAAAGATATTTTCCGAATTTCTGTTTAAAAGAAAGGTTATGAAATGTATTTTTTCCGTTAAGTTTTACCAGGCTGAAATCATATCCGGGTTCAAGACTTTCTGATCTCACGCCCATTTTATTGGAATTGAACATTCCATAATATTTGAAAAAGCCTCCTGACTTTGTTTTAAATCTGAAATTCAGATCTCCGTTTAAACCTTGTGGTGCTTGTATAAAATCTGTATTAAAATTAAAGACTTTCTGCATCAGACTTAAAAGCGAATATCCTGCTGTAGCTCCGTAGGAATAGTTTTTATTATCTCCTAACTTCTGAAATCCTGCACTCAGAAAAATAGGAGAAACCCCAAAGTTATAGGAAGTTTCATCCGGAAGATCTACACTTTCCAGCATCAATGCTCCCGAAAGAGCCTGCCCGTACAAGGCAGAATAACCGCCACTTGAGAAGATATTTCCTTTAAAAAGAGATGTATTGAACTGATCTCTTCCTGCAATCCCCGGAACAGAATTGGAAAAATAATTATTGATAAGACTTCCATCCATAAAGATTTTAGATTCTGTTCCTGTACCCCCACGAATGAATAACCCTTCCGTTCCTCCTACTTTTTGAACTCCAGGAAGATAGGTCAAAGCCGAAGATATCTGTCCGTCTGCTCCTGCTGTGGTATAAATATCAATGGGAGTAAGCAATGCTGTTGCTCTTTTCTTATCGCTGGCTTCAATAGATCCTGCAGAAACGACTACTGCATCTATTTCACTAATCTGTTCTTTTAGATCAATATTCAAATAAACATCCTGATTTTCAATAGAAACGGTTCTTTCTACGTTTTCATATTTCGGATGGGTAAAGGTAATTGTGTGAGCTCCTTTTTCTGAAGTTTCGAACGTAAAATTACCCTGCGCATCTGTTGTTGAACCATCATAGGTATCTTTCAACGTAACATTTACTTCAGCTACTCCTTTGTTTTTGAAGGATACTTTTCCTGAGATTTTCACCTGGGAATATCCCATAATGGAGGTGAGAAGGAGAATCAGAAACAGGATGTTTTGTCCTTGTGTTTTCATTTTTATTGTTTTCTGGGTCAAAAATAGTACGGGAAATGCCTTTCTGTAAAAAATTTATTACTGAAAGGCATTCTTTTGCTACCGAATGGTAATTAATGAATCGGAATGCAAAAATCCACGATCATCTTCCCTTCCGGATGTTCCTTAAAATTGGTGTGATAGATTTCATAGGGAAAGGTTCTTCTTGTAGAATAATTGTTTTCATTCATCCATAAAAACAAAGAAACCCAGCACTGCTCAAAGTCGGCGAGAGTAACTTCACCGCTTCCTACAATGTATTTTCCGCCCTCTAAAGTTTCTGCAAAGACTTCTCCGTCCTGCTGAGTCAGTTTCTCATCCAAAAGCATGCAGGCATGAATTCTGACCTTATCGGGAGGCGTTATTTTGCAGCTGTCGTGATAAACAGAAATCATTTTAAGATTTTCCCGGGGAAACAGTTTTTTCTTCTTTGCCCAGTCTATTAAGATGTTGAAAGAAGTTTCTACGTTGGCCATTCCAAGGCTCATAACGGAGGTCAGATTCATTTCCGGCATTTCTTTTACTTCGATTTTTAAATTCATTTTAGTCCAGTTTAACAGGTTTTCAATGTTGCAAATGTATTGGCTGAAAACCGTATCAATTTGTCCGTTCTTGCTTTGTATTTGTAAAATCTTGTGAAATTTTTCAGGAGCCGATCTGCGGAATTCTGTTGGAGCGAGACCGTAATATTTTTTGAATGTTTTGCAGAAAACAGAATGATTGGAGAAACCAAGATCCCAATAGATCTCCTTGATGTCCATATTTTTATGAACCGCCAGATGAAGGGCACTTTTCTCTATTTTCTTTCTGATGATATAATTCTGAAGGGTTTCTCCTGTAACCAGCTTAAAGATTCTGTGGAAATGAAAAGGAGAATAGGCGCTTACCTCTGAAACTTTTTCCAGAGAAAGATCCGAATCAATATGGCGATCAATATATTGAATGGTTTTTACAATCCGTTTTTTATATTCTTCCACTTCAAAGGTGTTAATTCACAAAGATATTTCTTCGGACCGGAATGATGTTGTCTTTTATTGCTATTATCAGAAATCGTTTTCTCTTTTACATTAAATTTCTATTTCAAAGTACTTAATAAGAGGAGTTATATCTTTAATTTTCTGATCAGAAGAAGCCATATAACTGTGATAATCTTCATGGATAAAAATCTCTCTGGTAAAGAATTTTTCATCTTCAATAATACATTCATTATGCAAGATTTCAAAAGAATCCAGAGGTAACATCATTCCCGCTCCATGGGCTTTTATTACCGCTTCTTTTCTCGTCCAATACATAAAGAAACTCTTTATTTTATCCTCAGAATCATGAATTTCCTTGAACTCATTTTCTGTCATCTGAAACTTGAAATCCACATAATTCATTTCAGGATCATTAAATTCCACATCTATTCCCAAAGGATATTCTGCAATAGCACAGACCACAAGATCCTTGGAATGCGAGATATTAAAATGAAGATCAAGTCCTTTTAAATAAGGCTTTTTGTTCGGAAGAGTTCCTATTTCTGTTTCAGAAATGTTATAGTAAGTCTTCAAACCATATTGCAGAAGGACTTTTCCCAGCAAAGAAAGCTGTGAATCCTGCCACCTCCTGTACCTCAGGATATCCTGTCTGATTTCCATAGCAAAAGCAGGCAGATACCTGTCCAGAAGAGGCTGATGTTTTGTTTCATTGATGAATGTATACAGAATAATCATTTTCTATTTCTTTGCGCCTTCTGGATTTGATTTATAAGTGGCTTTCTATCCACTAAAATAAGCTTTTTTTACCTCGTTTTAAATACAGTTAGCCTCCAGAGCTAAGTCTCAGAATTTAAGGATAAAACAGGCTGTATTAAAGCAATCATTCCAATTAAGTTTTTCAAAAAAGAGTGAGATCATAAAGCCCTTTGGAAAATCTTTTTTAAATTTATCGTAAAATCACTATAAATCATTGAACAAATGAAAGTACAAACATTAGCATTATTGGCGGGATTTGCTGTTTTTGCCGTTTCATGCGGAACCACAAAAACGTACTCTGTAAATGCCAAAAGCGGAACACAGACAGGAGGAACGGCGAAGTTTACTCAAAATGGAAATGAAGTAACCATGAAGCTGGATATTACCAACCTTACTCCCGGAATCCATGCAGTACACATTCATGAAAAAGGAGATTGCTCTGCAGCAGACGGAACTTCTACAGGCGGTCACTGGAATCCTTCGAAGAATGATCATGGTAAATGGGGTGCTGAACATTTCCACATGGGAGATATAGGAAACCTGGTTGCTGATCAGAACGGAACGGCGACGTTGACTTTCAAGACAGACAAATGGTGTCTGGGTTGTACAGATGAGTCTAAAAACATTATTGGAAAAGGTCTTATTGTACACGCCGCAGCAGATGATTTCCATACCCAGCCTACCGGAAATGCCGGAGGAAGAGTGGGATGTGTAGAAATTAAGTAATCTACTGTATTCAATAAAAAACCGCTAACCAAAAGGATTAGCGGTTTTTTATGTTTAGGATTTAGCCCCCATATCTGATACAATATTCATTGCTTCCTGCAGGTAAAGATCTTTTTTCAGATTCTTGATCCACATTTCAGATTTTTTCTTGAAAGCTTCGTCTTTTTTCTCTCTTTCAATTTCACTTGGATACATCATGAACTGAAGACCATTTTCAAATTTTGTCAATGCTTTGAACTTTTCAATCTGAGATTTTCTGTTCTTCATCAGCTCATTGAACTTAGTAATATTCAATGTGATATTTTCTTCTTTATCCAGTTTTTCTCTCCACTGAGCAGATTCTAATAACAACTGGTAATTGCTGTTTTTAGCCATTCTGTCTGCACTTGCCTTTTCCAGTGCCTGGATATTGAAATAGTTAAGTTTCTGGAATTTTGTAGGAGGAATTTTATCCCAGGCCAATGCATAATCATCATATCGCTCTCCTACTTCAGCATACGTAAAGAAATCTTTCATCTGGATATCAGACACGATTCCTTTTCTCTGTGTAGACTCTCCTGTAATTCTGTAGAATTTCTGAATTGTCAGTTTTAGAGATCCGAAATCATCTTCTGTGTTCAGGAATCTGTTCAGATCCACAAAAGTCTGAACGGTACCTTTTCCGAAAGATTGTGGAGATCCGATGATCATCGCTCTGCCATAGTCCTGCATTACTCCTGCAAGGATTTCTGAAGCTGAAGCGGAAAGCTCATTTTGCATAATAACCAGCGGGCCTGTCCAGATCGGAGTTTCGTTTTTATTCTTAAGCGTCTGTATTTTCCCGTTTCCGTCTTTCACCTGAACGTAAGGACCTGCTTCCATGAAAAGTCCCATGATATCTCCTACTTCAGTTAAAGAACCTCCTCCATTATTTCTAAGGTCAAGAATGATTCCCTGAATATTCTGTTCTTTAAGCTTAATAATTTCATTTTTGATGTCATCAGAAGCGTTTCTTCCTTTGGCGTTTTCAAAATCAGCATTAAAGCTTGGCAGGTTGATGAAACCGTATTTTTTACCATTTGGAGCATTCACTACAATACTTCTTGCAAATGTATCTTCAATAGCAACTTCTTCACGGATCATCGTTACATCTTTAATGGTACCGTCTTTTTTCTGAACCGTTAAGGTTACCGGAGTTCCTTTTTCACCTCTGATCAAACGTACTGCTTCATCAGAAAGCATTCCTACCACATTTACGGCATCTTCTTTCGGTTTAGATCTTACTTTCAGGATTTTATCACCTTCAGAAAGCTGTTTCGACTTCCATGCCGGTGCTCCAATAGTAAGCGCTCCTAAGTAAAGGTTTCCTTTTTTCTCCTGGATCAGAGCCCCGATACCGATTACTTTTCCGGTAAACTGAGTATCAAAATCTTCTTTATCTTTTGGAGAATAGTAGTTGGTATGTGGATCGAATACTTCTGTATAAGCATTCATATACACAGTAAACCAATCCATTTTCTTTCTCTTTTTGAATCTCGTGAAAGTATCTTTTACAAGGTCTTTTACTTCATCAGTCGCTTTTTTGATCTTCTCGTCCTGAGTAAGTGGCTTAAACTTGATCGTATCTTTCAGTTTGTATTTCTGAACAGAGTCTTTCTTTTCTTTCTGAGCTTCTTCTTTGCTGTTCATCGACTCAACTTCCTGAAGGATATTGTATTTGATGAATTTTTTCCATTCATTATACTGTTCCTGTTTGTTGGCAGGTACTTTTTTCAGTTTGGGCTCAAGAGTAAGCGTTTCATCTTCCTGAAGATTAATCGGCTTACTGAAAATATCCTGTGTGATTTTATCAATCTCATCCACTCTTTGGTATAGCCTGTCAATCGTAAGCTTATAGAATGTAAGATCACCTTGTCCGATATAGTCATCAAGCTTTGTTTCATGCTTGCTGAATTCATCCATATCAGATTGAAGAAAATATCTTTTGGCTGGATCTACCAATTCGAAATAATGCTTATAAACGTCCTTCGAATAGGCATCATTGATAGATTTCGGGCTATAATGCAGATAAGAAAGTGTGTTTTTTACGCTCACCATTATCGTCTGCATCTTTTCATCGTCATTCTGTGGCGAGTTGAAACAAAACATTAGACTGGTTAATGGAATCAGGAGTAAAAATTTATTCAGTTTGAAATTTTTCCACATAAACTGTCTTTATTTATTAATTTTTTTAAAATAAGTATAATAATTAGTAGCAGTAAGTCTGGTACTGTTACAAATGATCAAATTTAATACCTTATTTACAAATATCGACAGTTTTGACGATTTTTATTTAAAGAGATTTGCAAATAACCGAGACAGTGTCAGCCATTTCCTATTATCAGGCTATTTGATGACAAAATGATACAGATCGCTCTTTTCACAGGCATATTTAAGTTTTACTTTTTTAATTAAAAAACAAATAACACATACCACAAAAATCAATTTCATATCATAAAGGCATAAAATATGCAGAGAATTAACCATACAAATTCAAAATATTAAGTCATGAAAAGTTTATTATGGTTAGTAGCAGTCATCTGCATCGTTGTTTGGCTATTGGGAATGCTAGGAGTTGTTCCCGGAATGAGTACAGGTTATTTAATTCACGTTTTACTGGTGATCGCCATTATTGTTATTCTTTATAATATCATTTCCGGCAGAAAACCTCTCGACTAGTTTATTATTTTGTACAACCACTTAACATTAAAACTATCAGGCTTTACAGGTGTTATTCCCCGGATACCAAGAAATTTTATAGGGGAAATACCTGTAAAGTTCTGAGTTTGATGAAATAAAATTCATCTTAAATTTCCTTCATTTCAGTTTTATTCTCTGCGCTTTGTGGTTTTCCTTATCTATGTTCACCTCTTCATTCTACAGGCCATAGTATGAGAATCTTATTCTCATTTCACAGCAGCCAATCCCAATCTGGTATTTTATGGCGTCTGATTTTTACCTACATTTGATGTGTTGAAAATCTATTTGTTCAATTCTGAAAATGAACAAACTCACTCTATTTAAATAAAAAAATTAAAGATAATTTATGGAAAGACCACTTATTCTGGTGACTAATGATGACGGAATTACAGCTCCCGGTATCAGAAATCTTGTCAGTTTTATGAATGAAATCGGAGAAGTAGTGGTTGTAGCACCCAACTCTCCCCAAAGTGGAAAAGGCCACGCTATTACCATCAACTCTACCCTAAGTTACGAAGAAGTTACCCTTGATGGCCCGCAAACTGATTTTTCGTGCAGCGGAACTCCTGTAGACTGTGTAAAAATGGCTCTTGATAAGATCCTGAAAAGAAGACCGGATATTGTGGTTTCAGGAATCAATCATGGGGCAAATTCTTCTATCAATGTAATTTATTCGGGGACTATGTCTGCTGCGGTAGAAGCTGGCGTGGAAGGAATTCCTGCTATTGGATTCTCATTACTGGATTTTAGCTGGGAAGCAGATTTTACTCAGGCTAAAGAATTTATCCAGAATATTGTAAGAAGAACATTGGAAAATCCAATGCCAAAAGGAATTGTACTGAATGTCAATATTCCAAAACTCCCGGCGGAAGAAATAAAAGGCGTAAAAGTCTGTAAGCAGGCTCATGCCAAATGGGAAGAAAGCTTTGATGAAAGAATCAATCCACACGGTAAAAAATATTACTGGCTAACAGGTTATTTCAACAATATGGACGATTCTGAGGATGCTGATGAAACGGCATTGGCTAACGGATATATTTCTATTGTTCCGGTAAAGTTTGACCTGACAGCTTATGAATACATGAAAACATTGGAAGAAGTGATGACTTTTGAAGATGTAAAAGAAGTAAAATAACAAGGAAAAAATAAAAGCGTGAAATCAGATTTCACGCTTTGCTTTTTATATGGCTAAAATAATACTTTATCTTCTTTTCTGAGCTCTTCCAGATAGGCCTTTTTTTCATCTCTGTAGAAAAGGTTCATCGTTTCAAAAGGGATTAACTTCAGATCTTTATTGACAATATGTACGCATGACTTCTTCACCGCTCTTACATCAAAATCATGAGCATCCATAAAGTTCATAATAATTATTCTGAAAAGGTTATCATAGTCGAGATCCGGAGCACACACTTCCGGCAGACAGCACAGTAACTGATTGACTTTAGGCTGAACTTTATCTACGGAAATTCCGGTACTGAAAATATCCAGCAGCTGCATATGCAACCCCTTATCCTGTTCGTAAACAATGGTATTCCGTGATTCATTATTCAGAAGATCTGCAGGATTGATATATCGGGTTAAAGGAATTGTTTCGCCCTGAAGTTTCAAGATATATCCCATAGCCAGCGCATCCGGGTTACATGGAACAGGAATAATATCATCAGAATGCAACAGGGGAAACTGATTGATAATTTCCTGTCTTACCTCAGTCAAAGTAATTTTTTCATAAGCAGAGTCTTCCCGGTTTCTTCCTGCAATTTCAACTGGCTGGAAGGTAATTCCTCTTACGCATTTCTGTTTCAGGGCAAACTCTATAATTTTTCCTATTTCATCGATATTTTTATCTTTTTGAAGAACGATAACCAGTGTCGTAGAAAGGTTAAGTTCATTGAGTTTTTCAAGTGCTTTAATTCTGACTGAAGTAAGATCCTTCCCTCTGAAATCTTCCAGGACTTCGGGTTTAAATGAGTCAAACTGAAGGTAAATTTCAAACTCAGGAGCATACGTCGCCAACTGTTCAGCAAATCCCGGATCATTGGCTATTCTGATTCCGTTGGTATTCAGCATCAGATGTTTGATCGGTTTTGATTTGGCAATATCCATAATTTTGAAAAATTCCGGATGGATTGTAGGTTCTCCCCCACTGATCTGCACTACATCCGGCTCCCCTTCATTTTTTACGATAATATCAAACATAGCCTCAATTTCTTCCAAGCTTCTGTGACTTCCATAATGGGGTGAGGACATCGCATAACAGGTGGGACACGTCAGATTACAGCGATCTGTCACTTCTACGATAGAAAGACAGCTATGCTGTTCATGATCTACACATAGTCCACAATCATAAGGACAGCCATATTCCACATCTGTTCCGAAATGAAGAGGCATTTCAGAGGCTTTATTATAGTTTCTTATATTTTTATAATACTGCACATCAGAAGCTATTTTTGTTTTAAAAAATCCATGATCCGGACATCTCTTGGTCATAAAGACAGTTTCATCCTCAATAATGATTTTAGCACCTACCCTTTTAAGACATTCGGGGCAAAGACTGATGGTATAATCGTAATAGCTATAATTTCTTACTGGCATAGCAAAATTTTTAAAGTCCTCCGCAAATATAACCGCTGATTAATCCACAGATCAGAAGGGATATAAGCATGGTCTGGATAAATTGTTTTCTGGTGAATTTCCGGTCTCCTTTCCTTTCATAAATAAGTTTTGTAATAAAAGCGACGATGAGGGAAAAAACCACTGCTACCAAAATAATAGCACCAATAATCATTATCACTACCCCAGCCAGATTGAGATTCCCTTCTAAAATAGTTAATGTTTTCATCTTGAATATTTTAAATATAAAGATCCGGTATTTTTAATTTTATAAATGTAGTAAATAATTACACAGATACACACCACTTGAATTGTACCTATATTGGCAATGATTTCTACCCTTGGTTTTATAAAGTCCAAAAGAAATCTGAATGTAAAATAACTGAGCATAAACAGCTGAAATATAAAACCGGAAGGGTATTTTTTAAGTTTCTGAATATACCTTAATCCTACCCAAAGAACCATTAAAAAGGCTATTTCATACAAAGCAACAGGGTGTCTGAGATATTGGTCTCCCAAATGCATTCCAAAAACAGAATCAGTAGCAATACCATACGTTTCTTCATAAACCCCTGTAAGAAAACACCCTATTCTGCCTATCATCATGGCCAATATCAGGGGAAAAACAATAAGATCTCCCGTACTCTCTTTATGGTTCACAATCTTTTTTGCCAGCTCTACTCCCAATAAACCAAAGGCCAGCCCTCCTACAATAGTATTGTTTGACCAGAACTTTCTGATAGAAAAATTTTCAAATAATGCATAAGGATTTTCGAGATTACCGATCAGCTTGGAACCTATCAAAGCTCCGGCAGTAGCACCAATTAAAACTGCCGCAGAAGTATTGAAGGAAAGTTTTTCTTTAGACTTACGTTTCAGATAAAAATAATATCTCATGCCCAGAAACATTCCGGCAGCCTCAAAAAGCGGATGCGCAAGTATCGTTTTGCCGAAAATATGAAATGTTACAGGAAAATCCATTGTTTCAAAAATACACTATTTCATATTATTCACTACCTTTATTCTGACAAATAATTACAAAATGCGCATAGAATATGACATAAAACTGGGGTTTAAGGATGTAATGTTCCGCCCTAAGCGTTCTACTTTAAAATCCCGTTCGGAAGTTGATTTACAAAGAGAATTTACCTTTAAACATACCAGGAAAAAATGGACAGGAGTTCCCATCATTGCCGCTAATATGGATACAGTAGGGACATTTGAAATGGCCGTTGAACTGGCTAAAGAAAAAATTATTACAGCGGTTCATAAACATTATACCCCGGAGGAATGGAGCCAGTTTCTGGACAGTCAGCCCGAAAGTATTCATCAGTATATTGCTTTGAGTACCGGAACGGGAAAAGCAGATGAGGAGAAAATAAAGCAGATTCTCGAAAAGCACCCAAAAATTGAGTTTCTCTGTATCGATGTAGCCAATGGTTATTCTGAACATTTCGTTGAATTTGTGAAGAAAGCTAGGGCCAATTTTCCGGACAAAATTATTATGGCCGGAAATGTGGTTACCGGAGAAATGGTGGAAGAGCTTCTTCTGGTAGGTGCAGATATCATAAAAGTAGGTATTGGCCCCGGATCAGTATGTACCACCAGAGTAAAAACCGGAGTGGGATATCCTCAACTTTCAGCGATTATAGAATGTGCTGATGCTGCTCACGGTTTAGGCGGGCATATCATCGCTGATGGCGGCTGTAAAGTTCCCGGTGATGTAGCGAAAGCCTTTGGCGGAGGTGCAGATTTCGTCATGTTGGGAGGAATGTTTGCCGGACATGATGAAAGTGGCGGAGAAATGATTGAAGAAAACGGTAAAAAATATCGTTCTTTCTATGGAATGAGTTCCAAAACAGCCATGGACAAGCATTCCGGGGGTGTGGCAGAATATCGTGCTTCTGAAGGGAAAACAGTGAAAGTAGCGTATAAAGGGCCGGTAGCAGATACTGTGAAAGATATATTGGGAGGTGTGAGATCCACATGTACATATGTAGGAGCTTCAAAACTCAAGGAACTTTCTAAAAGAACTACTTTTATCAGGGTTCAGGAACAGGAAAACCAGGTTTTTAAGGACTAGAAATACAACAAAAGGCTTTAGATTGCGTATCTAAAGCCTTTATTTATTCTTTTGTTCTGATGTATTTTTTATTAAAATATTTTTGAAGCTGATCATTTACATAGGTTTCGTCCTCTTTTACAGAAGCCATTTCATCCATATGTAAAATTCTTGGAACTTCTTTTATTTTGTCTACCACCACAGAATCCTGAGAAGAGTTTTTAATTATATCAACCCTTTCATTCATCTCTCTTTCATATTCCTTAAGATCTGTAGTCAGAAGCTCCATAATTATATTTTCACCATTAAGATCAATATTAAAATAAGAATATCTCTCAGGGAAAACTTTGAGCTCAGGAAGGAAAATAATGAAAAGGGAAATCCACCAAAAATTTTTAATTTTCTCAAATTTGAAATAGACGATTAGTGAAAAACTGATTAAAAAATAAAAGATGATACTTTCAAACTGTCTTGCAATAGAGGTTAGGATATACCCTGTAAATAACAAAGGTATCAATGAAACCAACCAGAATAAAACAGCTTTTTTCAACAGTATCTGAGCAGTGATTTTCTTGAGTTCTTCTTCAAAAACTTTAATAAAAAGAGGTAGTATTAAAAGTACTTTAACTGCAACATAGAGTGTATTGGCTCCAAAAAGGCCTGTTCTTTTCACCCATTTTATAATTCCTTGCTCGGTTTCACCCATTCTGTTGAAGTTACCAGGCGCAAGAAAACTTACCGATAAAAAGACGCTTGCAGTCAATACCAAAGTCAGGTTTTTCTTATTACGTTTCTGATAATAAGACACCAACAGAATTCCCCATACAATCAATGCCAGAATTTCATTAGAACCCATCAGCATTACGACAAGCAGTATGGAAAGATAAAACCAGATATTCTTTCCCGTATCTTTATTTTTTTTAGTAAAATAGAGTAAAATACCCGCTAAAATTGCAGGAACGAAGTAGATATTGGAACCTGTGATCCAGAAGTAATGTTCAGGCAGGCTTACCAGAAGTATGGTATAAAAGAAAAATAAAAGAAAGCCTTTTTTAATAGACTCTTTGTAAGAATAGTTGAAATATTCTTTAAAGTTTAATGCGGAAACTCCAATAAAGGAAAGCATTAAAAAAACAGGATAGATTTTCGGAACAATATTTTTACTGTCATAAAAGACAGGATTAAACATATTAATAGAATATCCGAAATATCTTCCGCCCCATGTTGTATAGGTATTGATACAACTTTGCAGCAGTCCCATTTTTCTGGTAGTAAAGGACCAAAAATAATCATCGGTCTGATATACATTAAAGAAACTTATGTATGCCAGACCGACGCCTATTATAATCGACAAGAATAATACGATATTCTGTACTTTTTTCATTTTCTAAGTTAACATTCCACCGTCAACGTTTAATGTCTGTCCGGTAATGTATGCAGACATTTCGCTGCCTAAGAATACACATGCATTGGCGATATCTGCAGGCTGTCCTCCTCTCTTCATCGGAATTTCCTCTCTCCATCCCTGAACTGTTTTTTCATCCAGAACAGCAGTCATTTCCGTTTCGATAAATCCAGGTGCAATCGCATTACATCTGATATTTCGTGATCCTAACTCCAGTGCCACAGATTTTGTAAATCCGATCACCCCGGCTTTAGAAGCTGCATAGTTGGCTTGTCCGGCATTACCCTTCACCCCTACTACAGAAGTCATATTGATGATAGATCCGGATCTTGCCTTCATCATCGGCTTGATTACCGCTTTTGTAAGGTTGAAAACTGAATCTAAGTTTACTTTGATTACTTTATCCCAATCTTCTTTGGACATTCTCAATAACAGGTTATCTTTTGTGATCCCTGCATTGTTTACCAAAATATCAATCTGTCCGAACTCCGCCATTACCTCTTCCACCAATTTCTGCGCTGCATCATAATCTGATGCATCAGACTGATATCCCTTGATTTGGGTTACAGAACTTAAAGCCGCTTCTAATTCTTTTGCTTTGTCTACAGAGCCAGCGTAGGTAAATGCTACTTTTGCCCCTTGCTGAGCAAACATTTCAGCGATACCTTTACCGATTCCTCTTGTAGCTCCGGTAATTAGTGCTACCTTTCCTTCTAATATTTTCATATCTATTGACAATTATTTTCTTTTTATAACTCGTTCAGCTTGTGACAGCTGCCTCTTCATGTTTCTATAATTCCTTTCCGGAATTAAACGGTTTGCAAAGATATTATAAAATGTTATTCAACCCATTGAAATTGTCAAAATACTACTATTTTTTTGATGATTATCAGGATTTTTTTTAAAGTTGACCGAAATTATTTCTAAATCTGGTGAAGTAAATAAAGTCTGTCTTTTTACTCTTGTCTAGTCTCAACACTTCTTTCTGCCAGAAATATTTTTCATAAATAATGTCTTTCAAAGGCTCATTCTGAAAATTGGAAACTCCGAATTTTCCTTCTTTTTTAACAACAATTTCGTTTTCAGCATTCCCGAATGTTATAATATCTTCGTAAACAAAGGGTACAATTTCTGTTCCTTTCCCATCCAGAATCCCATATAAATTATCTGTATTTCTGCAGACCAAAGGTTTTGAATATTGATTAAGGGGATTAAAATAGTCAACATCTTCACTTTTTATCTGGCTGATATTTTTCAACTCAGATAATGACTGATCTTTCACTGTAAACCTAAAGTACCGATCCTGTTTTCCAACAATAAGATTATCCGGATAAAAACCAAGAATCTGAACCCCGCCACCCACGATATTTTTAAGATCTTTATCGAGAAACTTCTCTTCATTTCCTTTTTTAAGATAAATGAAATCATTTCCGGAAATAGTAAAACTTCGGATAAAATCATATTCCTGAGGATAAATAATATTCCCTTCCAGGTCTATAATCCCGGATTTCTTTATCTTATCATTATAGACACTGAAATATTTATCCAATAAAGGATTTACATATTTAAAAGCCTGGGCATACAGCCTTCTGCTTTTCTTACTGAAAACTGTAGTTTTTCCGTTTTTTGTAAGATAGATATACTCCTTTTTACCAAAATATTCCGGGGTAATATCGTTATAGATTTCTTCAGCAATCGTATTTTCATCTGTATCAATCAAGCCATATTTTCCTGTAGCTTTATTCTGAGTGATCAGATAAGGATAGGCATTAATATCTACCACTTGCTTTGAAAACTTGTGCAAAGTCTGGCCATTATTTCCAATGATTTCTTTTTCACTATCTTCATTGATAATCAGTGCTCTACCCTGTTCAAAGCTATAATCTTCCTTAAATTCACGATTACTGAGCTGCTTTCCTTTAAGGTCATACAGAAACCATTTTTTATCTTTTAAAACAAAAAGTCTGTTCTTCCCTGAAAAACGGATCTTTTCTGAATAGGGAATAATTTCCTTTCCGTTAAAATCATATACAGCCTCAGCATTCTGTTTTGATGAGATGATACAATCTTCACTCCACCATGGTGTATTAAATTCCTGATCATTTAAAGGGATAATTTCATTTCCTTTTTCGTCAATAACTGCTGATTTTTTACCATTTCCTTCATCAGAATAAAGAATAAACCGGTTTTTGAAAACATGCAGAATACCTCCTTTGTCTGAAGACTGAAATGTAATCGTTCCTAAAGAATCTACAATGCCCTGTTTCTTATCACCAGTATCATAAAATGTTCCATAACCTTCTGAATAAGAACTGATTTCCTTCCCTGTTTTTTTCGACAGGATTACCTTCATATATTGGTTAGTCTGTGCTGTACAGATTACAGAACACAATACAAAAACTAATTTTTTCAAAGAAAATTAAATAGAATTATTGACAATAAGAACGATCTCCCCTTTTAAAGTTTTACTCTTGGAAAACTCAATTAATTCATTGATAGTTCCGCGTTTCGTTTCTTCAAATTTCTTGGAAATCTCACGGCTTAAGCTTACTTTGGTTTCTTCTCCGAAGAATTCTTTGATTTGCTCCAGCGTGGTATTGATCTTATGAGGACTTTCGTACAAAACGATGGTCTTTTTTTCTTCAGCAAGCTGTTTCAGCTTGGTTTGTCTTCCTTTTTTCTGCGGCAGAAATCCTGCGAACAGAAATTCATTATTAGGAAGTCCCGAAACCACAAGTGCCGGAATCAGAGCGGTTGCTCCTGGAAGGCAGATCATGTCAATATTATTATCTGCTCCTGCTTTGGCCAGCAAATATCCGGGATCTGAAATACCAGGGGTTCCCGCATCTGTAATAATAGCGATATTCTGGCCGTTTTTAAGGTCTGTAATCACTTTTTCCGTTGCCTGGTGCTCATTGTGTAAATGATAGGACTTTAAAGGTTTTGAGATCTCAAAATGTTTTAAAAGTATTCCAGAAGTTCTGGTGTCTTCACATAAAATATAGTCTACTTCTTTCAGGACATTTACCGCCCTGAATGTCATATCTTCCAGGTTCCCAACGGGTGTGGGAACAAAATATAGGATTCCGCTCAAAATTATAAGAATTTATTTTCCACCAATATCCAAAGTCTCTGTGCATATTCATCCACCTTATTCCATTTCCTGTCGTAATACAGATCGCTGAGATATTCTTTGGCTTCTTCCAGTGTTCTGAATTGATTCAGCTGATAAACAGTATCATTCAGATCTGCCTGGCTTCCTTCAAAAAGCATCTTCGTAAAGGCAAGTCTGTCATTCAGATCCAGTTTAAATTCAGGTTTCAGCTTGTCTGCTTCCATGAAATTGGTCGGAATATTTGATTTCAGAATACTTCCTTGATCTTCTTTTATAACCGGAGAAGTTTTATCTTCTTTGGGAAGTTCCAGATGGTCGTCATCAAAAAGTGACTGAACAGCTTTCATTCCTTTGATATTGGCTAATTTTATTTTTTTCTCCCGATGGTATTCTTCTAAATTTTCGAAGCTTTCATCAGAACGATGTTTATCTGTTTCTTCGGGAACAGGTTTATCTATTTCCACAATTTTTCTTCTGTCATAGACTTCAGCAAGGATGCTTTCTTCTTTTACAGGTTCTTCTGAATGGTCATTTTTAATCTCACTCAGAATATTTTCCACATTGGAAGTTTCTGTAGCCATTTCTCCCTGCTCTATGGATACATTTGAAGCTACAAACTGTTCTTCATTTTCTTCAATCAGGATTTCATCATCCAGCGTTTCCGTATCAAAAATACTCGGAATTGTTTCCGTTACAGGAGGTTTTGCATCATTTACAACTGCAAAATCAGTTTCTTTTTCAGATTCCGGTTCAGAAGTTTCTTCTTCCTGCTCTTCTATCTCATTAAGCTGAGTATTGAAACTGGTTTCTTCTTCTGTGACTTCATTATGAAACAGATCTTCATTAAGATCTTCATCTGAATCCGGTGTAGAATCTGCAAGAATTTTATCTTCATCCACAAAACTCAAAACTGCTCTCTGTTCCTCTGAAATTTCATTTTCATCAATTTCGTTCAGCTGATTATTGAAAACGGCCTCTTCTTCCAGATTTTTATATTCAGGAGTCTTTTCCTGAATAATTTCCGGTAAATTTTCTTCCTTGTTTTCTTCTACAAAGCTTACGATATTTTCATGGAATTCATTTTCAACAATTTCATTTAACTGATTGTTGAAAACAGCCTCTTCTTCTTCAGATTCGTCTGAAAAAACTTCATTTTCATCAATTTCGTTCAGTTCATTATTGAAAATAGCTTCCTCTTCCATCCCTTCATTTCCGGTATCGTGATGTTCTGTTTCTCCTGAAACAAAAGATACATACTCATGGTCTTGATTCTGCGCCGTATTGTCTGCTACGAAGTATTCAATATTTTTTTCCAGCAGTTTCAAAAAAGAAATCCTGTTAGCAAGCTCATCTACAAGATCTTGCTTGGAAAGTAATTCGTCTATATGGCTTATTTTGTCCAGATTATCAATGATATTCATGGATTCAAAAAAAATCTTTTCCTTTAAATCTTGGATATTCTGCATAATAAGATTCTTATTAAAATTGCTTACTTTTGATGTTAAAAATATACGGCTAATTTAACAAATGTTTTTAGAAAATACAATTAATCATTCCAAACAAAGTGGTTGGATGGAAGTGATTTGCGGCTCTATGTTTTCCGGTAAAACCGAGGAACTGATCCGCAGATTGCGAAGAGCGGAAATGGCAGGACAGAATGTGGAAATTTTTAAACCTAAAATGGATATACGGTATTCTGAAGAGGATGTAGTTTCTCATAATCAGAATAAAATCCGTAGTACAGCAGTAGAAAACCCAAATGAAATTCTTCTGTTGGCTTCCAATTGTGATGTAGTAGCCATTGATGAAGCTCAGTTTTTTGATGAAAGCATTGTGGATGTTGCCAATCAGCTTGCCAATAGCGGTATCAGAGTCGTTATTGCAGGATTGGATATGGATTTTTTGGGCCGTCCGTTCGGACCAATGCCTAATTTGATGGCGACTGCCGAATATGTTACAAAAGTGCATGCTATTTGTAAGAGAACAGGTAATCTGGCCAACTATTCCATGAGAACTTCTCAGGGAGATAATCTGGTAGAATTGGGAGAAACAGAAAGCTATGAAGCAGTAAGCCGCCGTGTTTTTATTGACGAAGTACTTTCAAAAAGAAAATAATAAAGGATAAGGGCAAAACAGAGAAAAGCTGTTTGCATTAAGCCGATAATATATTCACTTAATATAAAAATGAAAAGCGGAAAAGCTTTATTGTAAAATATTAAAAAAGGAAAGAAGAGGATAGAATATCTTCATTTCTTTTGCAGTTTTACCTTTTTGCAGTTTCGCTCAAAATAAAGCAGAAAGGGTACCAATGAATTATACAGTACAACACATTGCAGAGATCACCAATGCACAGATCATTGGAGACGGAAATTTATTGATCAAAAATATAGCTTACGACAGCAGAATTATTTATTCTATCAAGAATACAGCCTTTATTGCCATCAATACTCAGAAAAATTCCGGAGAAAAATTTATTGAATCTGCGATGGACAGAGGTATCAATGTCATTATTTCTGAACATCATTATCCGGAGTTTGAAAATATTACCTGGATCATTGTTGAAAATTCTATAGAGTTTCTTCAAAAATTAGCAAAGTATCATTTCGAACATTCTCATTTACAATCCATCGGAATTACAGGAAGTAATGGTAAAACTATTTTAAAAGAATGGCTCTATCAATGTCTTTGGAATGAATTTCCTACAGTTAAAAGCCCGAAAAGTTTTAATTCTCAGATTGGTCTTCCTTTGTCTCTTCTTCAGATCAACAGTTCCCATCAGCTGGGAATTTTTGAGGTAGGGATTTCAAAACCGCATGAAATGGAAAAACTTGAAAATATTTTCCATCCTCAGATCGGACTGCTTACCCACATCGGAACAGCCCATGCTGCCAACTTTTCTTCCGAAGAAGAACTGATAGATGAAAAAATAATTCTTTTCAAAAATTCCGAAGTCATCATTTATAATGGAGATAATTCTTTGGTTGATCAAAAAATTAAAAATTCGCATTCCGATAAAAAATTAATTTCTTACGGTTTTAAAAAACAGAATCAGGTTTTCATCAAAAACAATATTTCCAAAGATGAAAACATCATTGTTGAATATTTGGGTGAAGAAATCAGTTTTCCGGCGCACCAAAGAGACGAAGCGACATTAACCAACGCTATGGCGCTTATCTCCGTGCTAAAGGAACTGAATATCGAAAATAAAAAGATCGTTGAAAAAATCAACCTTTTAAAAGCCGTTGAAATGAGGCTTGAAGCCATTGAAGGAATTAAGGGTAATATTGTCATCAACGATTCTTTCAATCTTGACCTCGATTCTTTGAAGACTGCCCTGCAGTTTTTGAATGAATACAACAAATCTAAAAAATCACTGGTCTTAACAGATATTGTAGGAGTGAACTCCAACGCCAAAGAATTGTACGAAGAAGTTTCTGAACTGGTGAATGAGCAGCATTTTGATTCTGTCTTCTTAATTGGTGATGAAATATCAAACTTTAGTGAATTATTTAAATCTAAAACATATACTTTCATTGACACTAAAGAGCTCATTGAAAGTAAACATCTTACTGAAATAGAAAATCAGATTATTCTACTCAAAGGAGCCAGAAAATTTGAAATCGAAAAACTGAAAGATATTCTAGAACTCAGAAAACATGATACGGTATTGGAAGTGAATCTAAACGCGATTCTTCATAATATCAACTATCACAAATCACTGCTGAAGCCGGGAACTAAAATGATGGCTATGGTAAAAGCCAATGCCTACGGACTGGGAAGCTTTGAAGTGTCAGAATTTCTACAGCACCATCATATCGATTACCTTGGGGTAGCTTATGCAGATGAAGGAGTTGAACTCAGAAAAAAAGGCATCACGACTCCTATTATTGTGATGAATCCTGAACAGCACAGCTATCAGACTATAATAGAATACAACCTGGAACCTGAAATTTACAGTTTCAGAGTATTGGAACTATTCTATGAAGCGGTTCAGAAATCCGGATATGATAAGAAATATCCCATCCATATTAAGCTGGAAACAGGAATGCACCGACTTGGTTTCAAAGATTTTGAGCTGGATCAGTTAAGCGAAACTTTAAGCCAGAAAAACGTAAAGGTTCAAAGCCTTTTCAGTCATTTATCTTCTTCTGATATGCCTGAAGAAAAAGAATTCACTTTGAAGCAACTTGATGTTTTCGAAAAAAATTCAAGTTACCTTATTGAAAAGCTAGGCTACACTCCTATCCGTCATATTCTGAATTCGGCAGGAATTACCAGCTATAAAGATCATCAGCACGACATGGTGAGAATCGGTATCGGTATGCTGGGAGAATCTGCAGATCCTGAAATTCAGAAACAATTACGATCTGTGGTAAGCTTTAAAACCGTAATTTCACAGATATCAACCGTTGAAAATGGTGAATCAGTAGGCTACAGCAGAAGATATAAAGCAGATCATCCTACAAGAATTGCAACGATTCCTGTGGGATATGCAGACGGAATTCCAAGACTGATCGGAAATCAGGTAGGAAATGTAGGGGTAAATAAGACTCTTGCACCTATCGTCGGAAATATCTGTATGGATATGATGATGATTAATGTAGACCATGTTCCCAATGTAAAAGAAGGCGATACGGTAACTGTTTTCAACGCCAAACCAAGCTTAAAAGAATTCGCAGGATACTGCAAAACGATAACCTATGAAGTATTAACCTCCATTTCACCCCGGGTGAAACGGATTTATATAAAAGATTAATTATGAGAAAACTCCTGATTCTGCTTTCCATATTCCAATTGTTATTGATCCATTCTCAGGTAAAAAAAGATTTGGTAATTCCGAAAAACCCGAAAATCGGACTATCGCTTGCCGGTGGTGGTGCCAAAGGTTTTTCACATGTAGGAGTTCTTAAAGTATTGGATTCATTAGGAGTGAAAGTGGATTATATCTCCGGGACAAGTATGGGAGCCATCGTAGGCGGATTGTATGCCGCCGGCTACTCTGGGAAAGAAATAGAAAAAATAGTCATGGACACGGATTTCTATTCTCTGATTATGGATCCAAAGTCCCGGCAGGAAGCCAGTTTTTTCAATAAATCTGTAGACAAATATCTTTTATCCATTCCGCTTAAAAACGGAAAAATCACACTTCCCTCCTCTATCAGTACCGGACAACGAAACGTTTATCTTCTGAAAGAACTTTTCAAAAATGTTTCCAATATTGAGGACTTTTCCAAAATGCCTATTCCCTTCCTTTGCGTCGCCACCAATCTTGAAAGCGGCAATATGCAGATCTTTGAAAAGGGAGATCTGGTACAGTCTATTATGGCGAGTTCCGCATTCCCTTCTTTAATGGATCCGGTAAAAATCGGGGATAGCATTTATATTGACGGAGCCATGACGGTAAACTATCCGTCAAAACCGTTAAAGGACAAAGGAATTGATATCGTTATCGGGGTGGACCTTAACCAGGATCTTTCCAAAAGAGAGGATTTAAACAATATTATAGCCATTCTGAACCAGGTTATCGATTTCGGAATAAAGAAAGATACCAGAAAGCAATATAAATATACAGACATCAATATAAAACCCAACCTGAAAGGAATGTCTGCAACAAGCTATGATGATAAAAAGAAAATTCTGGATAGCGGATATGTGGAAGGTTTAAAATATTCCCAGATCCTGGACCAGCTTCCCAAAAGACCTTTTGACCGTCTCAGACAACAGGTGAATCCAATCTATTCCAACGTCTATAAAATTGATAGTATTTCTATTGAAGGAAGTAAAATTTATGGTAAAAACTACACACTGGGTAAGATGGGATTGCGTCTCCCCTCTTTGCAGACGTATGGAAGTATCAATAAAATGATTGATAAGCTGGTTGCCACCAACAACTACAAATTTATCAATTATGATATCGTTCAGGAGAATGACGCCAACTACCTGAAGCTTTACGTCACTGAAGATGATGCCCGTCATTTTTTAAAATTCGGATTGCATTATGACGAAGTTTTTAAAACGGGACTTCTTTTAAATTATTCTGCCAAAAGACTTTTATTCAAAAATTCTAACCTTTCGTTGGATGTCGTTGTAGGAGATCGTCTGAGATATTACCTGAACTATTTCGTAGATAACGGATATATACCAGGTGTCGGTCTTTACTCATCCGGGATGAGCTTTGATATAAAGAATATAGATAATTACGTAGTAGACCGTTGGGAATGGATCAGAAATGAAGCCTATATACAATCCACATGGAAGGACAAATTTGCTATTGGCGGCGGTATTAGTCACGATTATTTTAAAGCAGAAAACAGCAATGGAGATAACAGGCGATACAGCCGTTTTCTGAACCCTTATGTGTTTATAAAAACCGATACTCAGGATGATAAGGAATTCGCGACAAAAGGGGTTTATTTCGCTGCAGAAGGCAAGGTTGTAGACCTGTTAAAATCTGAAGTCGATAAAAGAATCATTCAGATCAAAGCAGATCTTAAGCTTAACATTCCCCTTGGCAAACAATTCAGTTATCGTCTGAATCTATTTGGAGGAGTTACCATTGGTGAAAATCTGCCCGCCTATTACCAATATAGATTAGGTGGAATTTTTGAGCAGAATCTCATGAATTTTAAAAGTTTTGGAGGATTCTATTTCGCCCAGCTTTATACAAACAATGTCATACTGGCATCCAATGATCTCCAGTTTAAGTTTAATAAAAACTATTTTATCAGCGGAAACTTTACCTTTGCCAACTTATCAAACGATATCAAGTTTGAGGATGCAGTTAAAGTAAATTATAGTTCACTGGGAATTACGGCAGGTTACAAATCTCCTTTCGGGCAGATAAAAGTAAACTTCAGCCACTCCCTAAAAAATAACCAAAAAGGTATATTCAGTGTTATATTAGGACACTGGTTTTAAAAAAAATGATACAGTTCTTTTATGAAAACTTACCGGAATCGGTAAGTACAGATTACAAAAAATGGCTGGAAGATCTTATTCTTTCAGAAGGAAAAAAACTAGGAGAAATCAATTATATTTTCTGTGATGATGAATATCTTCTTAAGATCAATCAGGATTATTTGCAGCATGATTATTATACAGATATTATCACTTTCGATTATGTAAAAGGCAAGACAATAAGCGCTGAGATTTTCGTATCTTTGCAGCGCATTTCTGATAACGCCTCTACCCTTTCCCGAGATTATGAAGAAGAATTAAGAAGGGTTTTAGCCCACGGTATTTTACACCTTGCAGGGTATAAAGACAAGACGGAAGAGGAAGAAAAAGAGATGCGGAGAATGGAAGATCTGTACCTGGATAAATACAGGGATTTAAAGTTTTAGAATTGAACAATCACTTAAGGTCCCATATCTAAAGTACTCTATTCTAGCAACAATATAAGTTTACCTAGAGTGCATTCTCCAAAAATGTTTCACGTGAAACATTGGTTATAAAGATAAGGTTTAAAGCTTAAAACAAGCGAGATAAAAATGATTTCAGAAATATATGATGTAATAGTAGTAGGTGCCGGACACGCAGGTTGCGAAGCCGCAGCGGCAGCAGCTAACCTCGGTTCAAAAACCCTGCTTATTACAATGAATATGCAGACCATCGGACAGATGAGTTGCAACCCGGCAATGGGCGGAATCGCAAAAGGACAGATCGTAAGAGAGATTGATGCAATGGGAGGATATTCCGGAATTGTGGCAGACAAATCTGCCATCCAATTCAAGATGCTGAATCTTTCAAAAGGTCCTGCGATGTGGTCTCCGAGAACCCAAAATGACAGAATGCTTTTTGCCGAAGAATGGCGTTTAGCATTAGAGAATACTCCCAATCTTGATTTCTTTCAAGATATGGTAAAACAACTAATTGTTGAAAATAATAAAGTAGCAGGAGTTGTTACTTCTTTAGGAATTGAGATTAAAGCAAAATCTGTAGTTCTTACGAACGGAACTTTTCTTAACGGATTAATTCACGTTGGGGATAAACAATTAGGCGGAGGAAGAATGGGTGAACCAAGAGCTTTTGGAATTACAGAACAATTGGTCACTTTAGGTTTTGAAGCAGGAAGAATGAAAACGGGTACTCCTCCAAGAGTAGATGGAAGAAGTTTGGATTATTCGAAAATGGAAGAACAGAAAGGAGATGAAAATCCACAAAAGTTCAGTTATCTTGACACTCCGAAACTGACAAAACAATTAAGCTGTCATATCGTATATACTAACGAAACGGTACACGATATTTTAAGAGAAGGTTTTGACAGAAGTCCAATGTTCAATGGTACGATCCAAAGTTTAGGCCCGAGATACTGTCCAAGTATTGAAGATAAAATTAATCGTTTTGCAGAAAGAAACAGACACCAGCTTTTCGTGGAACCGGAAGGATGGAAAACTGTAGAGATCTATGTCAACGGATTCAGTTCTTCTCTTCCTGAGGATGTACAGATCAAAGCAATGAAACATATTCCAGGATTTGAAAATGTAAAAGTTTTCCGTCCGGGTTACGCCATTGAATATGATTACTTCCCTCCTACTCAGTTGAAGCATACCCTCGAAACGAAATTAATTGATAATTTATATTTCGCAGGACAGATCAATGGAACAACTGGATATGAAGAAGCAGCAGGACAAGGATTAATTGCCGGAATCAATGCACACAATAAAGTTCATGAAAAGGGAGATTTTATCCTAAACAGAGATGAAGCTTATATTGGAGTATTGATTGATGACTTAATCACAAAAGGAACGGAAGAACCTTACAGAATGTTTACTTCACGTGCAGAATACAGACTTCTTTTAAGACAGGATAATGCTGATATCAGATTAACGGAGAAAGCATACCAGCTAGGATTGGCAAAAGAAGACAGATTAAGACGCGTTGAAACCAAAGTATCTGAAAGCCAGTCACTTGAAGAGTTTCTTCGCGAAACTTCTTTAAAACCAGGTATTATCAATCCAGTTCTGGAATCTATTGAAAGCAGCCCTGTAGATCAGGCTTACAGAGCAGCTCAAATCCTTACCAGACCTAATATGACATTAGAAAAACTGGATGAAATTGATTTTATCAAAGAAGTTTCTAGTCAATATAATGATGAAGTAAGAGAACAGGCAGAGATCAATATTAAGTATAAAGGATATATTGAGAAAGAAAAAGAAAACGTTGCTAAGTTAAATCGTCTGGAAAACATTAAAATTCCTGAAGATTTCGATTATACCAATCTTTCCAGCCTTTCTGCAGAAGCAAAACAGAAGATGTCTAACGTTCGTCCGAAGACTATTGCCCAGGCAGGAAGAATAAGTGGGGTTTCCCCAGCTGATATTAATGTTTTATTAGTTTACCTAGGGCGTTAAAAAAAATGTTTCACGTGAAACATTAGAAAATAAAAATAAAAATTAAGGTATTTATGAGCGTAAAACACTTCTGAATATCTTAATTTTTTTATCATATAAAAGATATTTACTTCAATGAAAATAAAAGATCATTTTCTTTCACAGGAAATATTTGAAATTAAAGAGACTGAAACAAAAGGAGTATTCAAAACCACTCCTATTCCATCCAATATTTCCAGATATTATGAAAGTGAAGATTATATTTCTCATCACCAGGATTCCGGAAGTTTAAAAGAAAAGCTTTATAAATTCCTCCAGTCTTTTAATCTGCAGTATAAAAAAAATATACTGGTAGACAGAATAAAAAAAGGATCAAGAGTACTCGACTACGGATGCGGTGCCGGAGAGTTTGTAAAATATATAGAAAATGATTTTGAAACTTTCGGCTTTGAACCTGATGCTGATGCCAGAAAAGCAGCACAGGGAAAAATAGCAAAAGCTTCCATTTTAGATAATATTAATAAAATTGAAGACAATACCTTAGATGCTATTACACTCTGGCATGTATTTGAACACATCGAAAACCAGGATGAAATGCTTAGCACATTTCATGAAAAATTAAAAGAAAAAGGAATTCTTGTCATTGCAGTTCCCAACCCAACTTCCTATGATGCGAAACATTATAAAGAATATTGGGCCGCGTATGATGTTCCAAGACATATCTATCATTTTTCAAAAAATGGTATGGAAAATTTAATTTCCAAAAATCCTGACTGGAAAATGAGAAAGATCAAACCTTTGGTCCTTGATTCCTATTACATCTCCATGTTGAGCGAAAAGTATAAAAAATCACCTCTATTTTGGGTAAAAGCAGTAGTCTACGGAACAATTTCGAACGTAAAAGCATTATTTTCCAACGAATTTTCAAGTTTGATATATATTATCGAAAAAAGATAGAAAATCGATTTTTGACCCATTTATAAAGGTCGATTTTCAGCATTTTTAGCCAAAAAAATAAAAAACTCAGGATTTTTTCTCCTGAGTTTTCTTTTTCTATATCATATCCGAATAATAATTCTTCCTCAATTTTATCAAATCAAAAAATAAGATTGAATTTACCTTTCTTACCTATCACAAAAAAATATCTCCCCTACTCTATTTTTAAAGTAGAGAAAAATGCCAATCACCTGCACAGCAATTTATGTGCTTAAAGCTTTTATTGAACTTTCTCATTCAGTTTTCAATAAAACCATAAAAACCAGCGAAAAAAAAGAAGAAATTTAGTTTTAACAAGATAAGTTATCCCAAAAACAGCTTCAATTTAACTTCAAAATAAAATAAGATACAAATACTCTAAAAAATAGAGAAAATTGATTTTTAAGCTATTTAAGAAGGTCGTTTTTCGACATTTTTATTGAAAAAGAAAAAATTAAAGCTGATCTGGTAAATATATTTCTGACGACAAAAAAATAGAAAATCCAATTTCTTACTAAAGTAATTCTTCCAGGATAAAAAAAGCTCCCCTACTCCACTCTATCATTTTTAATAAAAATAATTTTTCTCTATTTCAAAAAAATTGACACGTTCTATTTTTTTAAGAAAACTGAAAAAATAAAAATTAATAGTTGTAGAGAATTTCAAAAATCAATACTCAATAAAAAATTTAAAAGTTGAAAGCACCTAAACAATGTTAAACTTCATGGCAAATTTTTAAGTCTAAGAAATAAAAAAATAAAACTCACTTAAATTTATCTTGGAAACAGATCTTAAAAATTCAAAAAGTAATTAACTTATTCATTTTATTATAGTTACCTATGGATTTCTATTATTTAAATAAGATTATCACATAAAAACAACAAGGATAAAATAGATGAAAAGTAAGTTTAATAACTAATAATCAACAAGATACAACACTATCACTATTATGTGAAATAAATAATTTAGAGATTTAAAGTTTTTAATAAATTATATCGACCATTTTCTAGTAGAAATTTAAATACTAAAACAATCTAAAATACTATTTCCTAAAAAAGATAAACTGAAACCTATCTCTCCAAAATAATTTTAAAAAAATAATTAAAATCACTTTTCAACCGGAAGAAGAAAATCATAAATCTTCCTTCAAATCCTCTAATAATTTTCATAAAATCATATCAACTGCTTCTTCTGTATTTTTCAAAATACAAAGCATAATTCATAGAAAAAATACCACTTTTTACATCAATAGTATTGCAAAAATAATGGTCATTTACCAAAGCAAAAAGAGAATATAACCAGAAATAAAATCACTTGAATTCATAAATTTTACAAGAATATTCTGATCACAAATTTCCTGTAAAACATAAGTCTCTGAAAGAGAATTCAACCCAACTCTATATAACTATAAGTTATATCTAAAATACAATGGAAATACCGATCAATAAAGGATTTTCATAATGTTCCAGCAATAAAAAAAGCCTGCTAATTATATTAGCAGACCTTACAATATCTTATCTTTTCTATTAATTATTGATAGCAGCTACCCCTGGTAACTCCAGTCCTTCAAGACTTTCAAGCATTGCTCCACCTCCGGTAGAAACGTAGCTTACCTGATCAGCATATCCGAATTGCTTCACGAAAGCAACACTGTCTCCTCCTCCTACTAAAGAGAAAGCTCCTAATCTTGTTGCTTCAGCGATACTCTCCCCTAATGCAACTGTCCCTCCAGCAAAATTTGACATTTCAAAAACACCAATTGGCCCATTCCAAAGAATTGTTCTTGAGTTTAATAATACATCATTGAACTGGTCTCTTGATTTGTTACCTGCGTCAAGTCCCATCCATCCTTCAGGAATTGTATAAATATCAACTTCTTTTCTCTCCACATCATTACTAAAGCTTTCAGCGATAATGGCATCAGACGGAAGATATACTTTTACTTTGTGCTCTTTAGCTTTTCCTAAAATCTCAAGGGCCAAAGGAAGTTTATCTTCTTCTACAAGAGAATTACCGATTTTCCCTCCAAGAGCCTTAATAAAAGTAAATGCCATACCTCCACCAATGATCAGATTATCTATTGCAGGAAGAATATTTTCTATAATGGTAATTTTAGTTGAAACTTTAGAACCACCTAAAATAGCTGTAACTGGTTTCTCACCACTTTTTAATACTTTATCGATTGCCTGAAGCTCTTTAGCCATCAACAAACCGAAATATTTAGTTGATGGAAAGTATTGAGCGATTACTGCTGTGGATGCGTGAGCTCTGTGCGCAGTACCAAATGCATCATTTACATAAGCATCTCCTAACTTTGAAAGCTTCTCTGCGAATGCAGCGTCTCCTTTTTCCTCTTCGTTATGAAAACGTACATTTTCCAATAATAAGATCTCTCCTGGTTTTAAATCTGCAGCTGCCTGCTCTGCCTTCTCTCCAATACACTCATCAACAAATTTCACTTCCTGTCCTAAAACAGCAGAAACTTCGCCAACAATATGTTTAAGGGAAAATTCATCTTTAACCTCTCCCTTAGGTCTTCCAAGGTGTGTGATTAAGATGACAGAACCACCATCATTAAGGATCTTTTCCACTGTTGGTTTCACAGCAACAATTCTTGTGTTGTCTGTCACCTTCAGTTGATCATCCTGTGGAACATTGAAGTCCACTCTTACCAGAGCCTTCTTATCTTTAAAATTAAGATCATTGATTGTTTTCATAAGTAGATTTATTTTTTGCTAAGCCCTATGAAACCGCCGTGCTCAAAATCCGTTTTAGCTTCCGGTAAAATCTCGCAAGAACAATTTCATAAATCTCATTGAATTTTTGTTTCACAAATGTAAGGTTTTAAACTTTTTCAACAGTTTGATTAAAATAAAAGTTTTCAAAAACTTTCCCCGAACCCAATCACCCACTAATCAACAATTTTTTCTCTTTTAAAAAAAAGAATAATGTAGTTGTTGTTGAGTGTTGTTAGTTTCGGGGATAAGTTTTAGGCTAAAAATTGATAACATTCAACTTTTATTCAACTCATATTTAACTCACAATATAAATCTCTGTAAACCCGCTATTTCACATACTTATTAACAAATGTTGATAACTTTGGGATGAAGCCATTATTAGTTATTTTATTATGGAAAAATCTGGGGATAGCTGGAGAAAACATCTGGAAAGTTGTGGTAAAAGTTTGAGAAAAGATTTTCTATTACGAAATAAATTGATCTTTAAAAATAGAAAGTTGAGAAAAGTTTTCCACAGTTATTCACATACCTTTTCACAATTAACTCAGGGTTTACTAACACGAATTGTTATTATTCTTACCTTTGTAAGGAAATAGAATCTAATAAAGCTTAATAAGAGTATTATGAAAAGAAAAATTGCTATCGCAGCGGACCATGCAGGCTATGAATATAAGGAGATTGTTAAGAACTACCTTTCAGAACGTTTTGAAGTTCAGGATTTTGGAACGTTTTCCACAAACAGTGTGGATTATCCGGACTTTGTACACCCTGCGGCAACCTCTGTGGAAAACGGAGAAAATGAGCTGGGAATTCTGATCTGTGGAAGCGGAAACGGAGTTCAGATCACTGCGAACAAACACCAGAAGATAAGATGCGCATTATGCTGGATGCCGGAGATTGCAACACTGGCAAGACAACATAATGATGCCAACATGATTTCAATGCCGGCAAGATTTATATCTAAAGAACTGGCACTTGAAATTGTAGATAAATTTCTTTCAACAGACTTCGAAGGTGGAAGACACCAGAACAGAGTTGACAAAATTGCAGTTTGCTAATTATAATAAGGCTTGTAAATCACTTTACAAGCCTTATTTATTTTTTATTCGTACATTTGCAGTGTCCAATAGAAATTACACTCTATTATTCTCCAAAGCCTTTCTTATATTTGAAATATATTTAATAAAAGGTTTTTCTCTTTTCTTCTCC
Organism: Chryseobacterium sp. WLY505; assembly: GCF_030846215.1. Classification (NCBI taxonomy): domain Bacteria; kingdom Pseudomonadati; phylum Bacteroidota; class Flavobacteriia; order Flavobacteriales; family Weeksellaceae; genus Chryseobacterium; species Chryseobacterium sp. WLY505. The sequence continues at coordinate 267,090 of NZ_JAVCWI010000003.1, forward strand.
AGAATTGTATTAAATTTATACAAAACTAAAGCTCCCGTTGTAAGCAAACTGAAAGATAATTTCTGATGATTTACGGAAAGATTCTAATGATGAAATTGAATAACCTTATACAAAGGAATTAATAAGGAAGATTTAGAAAAAGGTCTTAGTGGAGATAAGACCAAAACAATTAAAAGAAAATTAAAATGCCAAAAAAAAGAAAATATATAAGTCATAAAAATGATTTAAAAATGATGGAGATCGGAAGAATGATCCTCCGTTTTATGAATGCAAATTCATCCAAAATTTATAATTATAAGCAGATCGCCGATGGAATAGATTACAAAAATCCAAGACAAAGGGAACTTGTGATCCAGGCGCTGCACAAACTTCAGGGATCTGAAAAAATCAAAGAAGTAGAAAAAGGAAAATATATCGTGAACCTGAAAATCGCAGGAACACTTACCGGAACTATTGACTTTAACCAAAGTGGAAATGCTTACGTAAGTGTGGAAGGTTTGGAAGATGATGTCTTCGTTCACGCCAAAAATGTGAAGGATGCATTGCAGGGAGATAAGGTTCTTATTATAACTTATCATTATAAAGGAAAGAAACTGGAAGGCTCTGTTTTGGAAGTTTTGGAACGTACCAGAACCGAATTTGTAGGGACGTTTCAGAAGGTTGCCCACAAGGAATTTGGGTTTGTGGTTTGCGATAAAAAATCAATCAACACGGATATCTTTATTCCGAAAGGAAAATTCAACAATGCAGAAGATGGCGATAAGGTTATTGTAAAAATGACGGAATGGAGACCAGGTGATAAAAATCCGGAAGGTGAAATCATTCAGGTGCTGGGTGCTCCGGGAGAACATGAAACGGAAATCCACTCTATTCTTGCAGAATATGGTCTTCCTTACGAATTTCCATCAGAAGTAGAAGCTGATGCAGATAAAATCGACAGAAGCATCACAGATGAAGAGGTTACAAAGCGATGGGATATGCGTAATATCTGTACGTTTACCATTGACCCTAAAGATGCGAAGGACTTTGATGATGCTTTATCCATAAGAAAACTGGAAAACGGAAACTGGGAAATCGGAGTTCATATTGCAGATGTATCTCATTATGTAGTGCCGGGAACAATTCTGGATGATGAAGCCTATCAAAGAGCAACTTCGGTATATCTTGTTGACAGGGTTGTGCCGATGCTTCCGGAAGTGTTGAGTAATGATGTTTGCTCCCTTCGTCCACACGAAGATAAATATACTTTCTCAGCTGTTTTTGAACTGAATGACAATGCTGAAATTCAGAAACAATGGTTTGGAAGAACAGTAATCCATTCAGACAGAAGGTTTACTTATGAGGAAGCACAGGAACGTATTGAAACCGGACAGGGTGATCTGGCTGAAGAAATCAATACGCTTGATAAACTGGCGAAAATAATGCGTCATGAACGTATCAGAAAAGGAGCCATTACTTTTGACAGAAGTGAAGTAAGATTCAATCTTGATGAAAATAATGAGCCGATTGGGGTATACTTTAAAATCAGTAAAGATTCCAATCACCTGATCGAGGAATTCATGCTTTTAGCCAATAAAAAAGTATCAGAATTTGTATCGCTTTCAAGAAAAGGTGAGATCACCAATAATACATTTATTTACAGGGTTCACGATGATCCGGATCCGGCAAAATTGGAATCGTTGAGAGACTTCGTTGCTACTTTCGGATATAAAATGGATTTGGCCAATACCAAAAAAGTGGCTGCATCTTTGAATAAACTTCTTCATGATGTAAAAGGAAAAGGGGAAGAAAATATGATTGAAACGCTTGCGATGAGAAGTATGAGTAAAGCGGTATACTCTACAGAACCTATTGGCCACTATGGTCTGGGGTTTGAGTATTACAGCCACTTCACCTCTCCTATCCGTCGTTACCCGGATTTGCTTGCCCACCGTCTTCTTCAGCATTATCTGGATGGAGGAAAATCTCCGAACAGAGGTGAGCTTGAAGAAAAGGCAAAACATTGCAGTGCGATGGAAAGACTGGCAGCAGATGCGGAAAGAGACTCTATCAAATTCATGCAGGTGAAATTCATGGAAAAACATCTGGGAGAAACTTTCAAAGGAGTGATTTCCGGAGTAGCAGAATTTGGTTTCTGGGTTGAAATTCCTGAGAACGGTGCTGAAGGTTTGATCAAGCTGAGAGATCTTGTGGATGATTCCTATATGTATGATGCGAAAACCCATGCCGTATACGGAATAAGACATGGAAATAAGTACCAGTTGGGAGATGAAGTTCAGATCAAAGTGGTAAAAGCCAATCTGATTCAGAAGCAGCTTGACTTCCAGATTGTGAAGTAATGACGAGAATAGATAAATACATTGTATTTAGTATTTTAAACGTAATATTATTGGTAACAGTAATTTTTAATACTGTTATCAATTTTTATCTGTTTGTACTGGCTATCATCATTCTTATAGTCATATGTAATATTTTAATCAAAAGGAAGATTATTAATATTGATAAACAAGGGAGAAGTTACTTTTTTGGAGTTACATTTCCACAGATAATTAATGTTTTTTTTTTGATAAACTATCTTACAGGAATGAATCCTACCAAAGAAACATACTGTTATAAAAACATGATTTCAGAGGTTGGGAGTGTACGCAGCCATCAGAAAGGTAAAACAACTTACATTTATTTGAGTGGAAACGCCTACGAGTATTCTTACATGACCAGAAGTTTTTGGATTGATTATAAAAGAATGCTGTTTAAAAATCAGGTTATTTACACCTTCGAAAGGGGTATTTTTGGTCTTAAAATCAGAAAAGATTTCGAATTTGTTTTTAATGAAAAGTGTTTGGAAAAATAAAAAAAGATAGCTGAACGTATTCAGTAAAATTATTATATAAAGGAGGTTGTTTCTAAACGAAATGACCTCTTTATTTTTTTAGCAAAAAACGTATAACAAACGCTCCTCTCCTATTTCTCCAATTTTTTACATTAAAGTCTGATTAAAATCTACTTGATATATCACAACTTTATTGAATAATTAAATCATAAAGTCTAACTTTGTATTAAACGAAATGAATTTTTATTCATTTTAAAACACCACTTAATGCTAGAACTTGTACTATCTGCCATCATATTAGGATTTATGCTGAGCCTGGTTTTCATAGGACCTATTTTTTTCCTGTTAATTGAAACCAGCTTTTCCAGAGGCCCCAGACATGCCTTGTCACTAGATCTTGGTGTGATTACTGCAGATTTATTATGCATTGTAGCGGCGTACTATGCCAGTACAGATATTGTTTCTTTAATTGATAAACATCCCGGTTTTTACAGGATCACCTCTATTCTTATTTTCATCTACGGAATTGTGATGCTGGTGACCAAAACCAAAATGCACATGCCCGGAGAAGAAAAGATCATTGGTCAAAATTATATTAAGACCTTTTTTAATGGTTTTTTCTTTAATCTTCTGAATGTTGGAGTCATCCTTTTCTGGCTGGTAACGGTAATTTCCGTAAGGAATCAATATCCGGACACCAGCAGTTTTATTTTATACATCAGCATAGTACTGGCCACTTACCTGTCTATAGATCTTGCCAAGATATTTCTTGCCAAGCAATTTCACGATAAATTAACACAAAAACTGGCCAACCAGATCAGAAGAGTTGTTGGCTGTATTCTTATTATCTTCAGTTTCTTTATTTTCCTGCAGAGTTTTAAAAAGTTCAATCAATTTGAAAAACAGCTGGAGGAAGCAGAAAAGAAAGAAGTAAAATATCAAAAAGCAAAATGAAAAAAATGATCTTTCCAAAGTCTCTTAAAAAAGGAGACAAAATAGCTGTTATTTCCCCTGCAGGAGCAGTAGATGCCACTCAACTGGAAAAGGGAATCGAAATGATTAAAAGCAGAGGTTTTGAACCCGTTCCCGGAGAACATCTCTACACTAAATTTTCAAACGGATATAATTACGCCGGAACAGAGAAGGAAAGAACAAAAGATATCAACTGGGCATTAAATGATCCGGAAATAAAAGCTGTATGGGCTTCCAGAGGTGGTTATGGATGCCAGCATCTTATTCAGCACCTGAAGTTGAAAAACTTTACAGAAAACCCGAAATGGTATATCGGATATTCCGATAATACTGTGATCCAAAGTTATCTGTTGAAAAAAGGTTTTGTTTCCATCCATGGACAGACCATTAAAACATCCAGTTTTGGAGTTACAGATGAAAGCTATGATCTGATCTTTGATATCCTTAAAGGCAAAAAGCCCAAATACAGCCTTAAATCTCACCCTTTAAACAAAAAAGGGAATATTCAGGGAGAATTGGTTGGAGGGAATTTAGCCCTTATTTATGCCCTTCTGGGAACCAAATATTCATTCGACTTTAAAGACAAGATTCTGTTTATCGAAGATATCGGAGAAAACTTCTATGCACTGGACCGTATGATTATGAGTCTGGAGCTGGCTGGTGTCTTCAATAAAATCAAAGGATTGATTGTGGGTGGAATGACCAATATGGGAGATGAAAAGGAAAATAAAAGCTATGAAGAAAGCTTTGATGAGTTCGTATATAAGCTTATTTCTGACAGAATTTCAAAGTATAACTTCCCGGTAGTATTTTCCTTCCCGAATGGACACATTAAGGACAACAGGCCACTTTTAATTGGTGCCAACGTGAAAATGAAAGTGGATGCTAAAGTAAAAGTAGATTTTTAAAGCCACACTACTCTCCTATCTCCAAACTCTTAAATACATACTATGGCTCATCATAATGATTTTGGAAAAATAGCAGAGAATCTCGCTGCTGATTATCTTCAGAAAAACGGTTATAAAATCAAGGCCAAAAACTTTCGTTTTAAACAAAATGAAATTGATATCATTGCTGAAAAAGATAACCTGATTATTATTGTGGAAGTGAAAGCAAGATCTACCGATGCTTTTATGCTTCCTCAGGAGGCTGTCACCAAAACAAAGATAAAATCTATTGTCTCTGCAGCCGATCATTATATGGAGGAATTTAATAAAGATCAGGAAGTCAGATTTGATATTATTTCCGTTCTTCCCGATGATAACAAAAACTTAATCATAGACCATATCAAAGATGCTTTTCAGGCCTTTGATGCAAATTAATAAATCAATACAACAATGTTTGAATGCTCCAGAATCATGACATTGATAGAGTAGTACATTCAGACATGTAACAACCAATTTTATGAAGACAATATTGATCACCGGAGCCACTTCCGGTATAGGTAAAGCCACAGCAGAGCTTCTTGCAAAACAAGGAAACAGAATTATTATTTGTGGAAGGAGAAGTGAGGTACTTGAAGCTGTAAAAACAGAACTCTCTCATTATACCGAAATATTTAGTTTAATGTTTGACGTAAGGAATCTTGAAGAAGTGGAAACAGCTATTAATTCCCTTCCCGAAAACTGGAAAGAGATTGATGTTCTGATTAATAATGCTGGTAATGCCCATGGGTTAGATCCGCTTTCTGCTGGCAAGACCGATGACTGGGATTCTATGATTGACGGAAATGTAAAGGGATTACTCTATGTTTCCAAAATGATCATTCCAACTATGAAAACTAAAAATTTAGGTCATATAATAAACATCAGTTCTGTAGCGGCAAGACAAACCTATGCGAATGGAGTAGTGTACTGTGCAACGAAGAAAGCAGTAGACGTTATTTCGGAAGGAATGAGACTGGAACTTACGGAATTTGGAATCAAAGTAACCAATATCCAGCCGGGCGCTGTAGAAACAGATTTCTCCCTGGTAAGATTCAAAGGCGACAGTGAAAAAGCTTCGACGGTTTATGCAGGCTATGATGCCCTGAAACCGGAAGATATTGCAGATGCTATAGCTTACTGTGTGAACGCACCGAAACACGTTACCATTTCAGATATGACCATCTATCCGAGTGCTCAGGCTGAACCAAGAACGATTTATAGAAAATAGTCCAAAATAATGGAGTAAATTTGCAGAAAATTAAATGCGGTTTTGCTTTTGCAATATTGCTGTTTAGCTTAAAACAAAAAAATGAAAATTCTATATCTGGAAACATCATCCAAGAACTGTTCAGTAGCCATATCAGACAATGAGAAGCTATTATGCCTTTGCGAGGAAGTTTCTGAAAACTATAAACAATCCGAAAGTCTTCACACCTATGTAGAATGGGCATTGGAAGGAGCGGGGATTTCACTTAAAGATATCGAGGCCGTTTCTTTAGGTAAAGGTCCTGGTTCTTATACCGGCTTAAGAATCGGAGCAGCTTCAGCAAAAGGGTTTTGTTATGGACTCAGAGTTCCTTTGATAGCAGTGAATTCTCTTGAAAGTATGATAGAGCCTTTTTTAGGCGATAACTACGATTTTATAATACCTTTGATCGATGCAAGGAGAATGGAGGTTTATACGGCCGTTTATGACGGTAAAACAGGGGAGGAGTTATCCAAGACAGAAGCGAAGATTTTAGATGAGACTTCTTTTGAAGAATTTAAAGATAAAAAAGTTCTGTTTGTGGGGGATGGTGCTAAAAAAGCAAAAGAGATTCTGAATCTCCCTGATGCTGTTTTTAAAGAAGATGTTTACCCTTCTGCACAATATCTCATCAGAAAGACTCTGGAGAAAATTCAAAACAAAGAATTTGAAGATATGGCTTATTTTGAGCCTTTTTATCTCAAAGATTTCCATGGAGTAAAGAAAAAGAAAAGCGAAGAATAAATCTTCGCTTTTTTATTTTATTGAGGTCTCGGCGGGATCTTCGATCCTGATTTTGTCTCATTAGGTTTTTTAGGATTTTGTGGAGCAGTATTCGTATTAATGTTCTGCGTCGTATCCAGCTTCTGTACTTTTCCGCTGTTCATTTGTGGAAGTCCCGTATTTTGGGAGTTAGGCTGTACTGGTGCTCCTGACGGCTGCTGAGGAATAGTATTTCCTTTATTATCCGTTGCCTGGAAGCTGAGGTCACTTTTCAGATAATTCAGCATTTCTTTGGCTCTTACCCCTTCAGGTGTTTTGGAATAATTCAGGGCAATCTGCTCCAGCTGCAGAATCATAACTTCTTTTCCACTTGATTTTCCTGCATTGAAAGCATTTAATAAATACAGCTTAGGAACCAGTGCATCTTTCGGAAACTTCTGAATCGTCTGATCTATAATATCTTTACTTTCTGCAAATTTTTCGGATTCAAATAGTGCATATGCCTTTTTGTATTCGTTTTCAACTTCTTCGGTTGATTTTACAAATGATTTATTCTTAGGATTTCTGGCAAATTCAGCGTAAGAAGTATAAGGATATTCAGCTAATAGAATTTGTTTTGCTCTTTCAGAAGCCTGTGGATTTTTCTCATAATTCATGGCAAAAATCTCATACAGTGCCTGCAGCATTACTTTTTCTTCCGGTTTTACATCTACAAGATCATAAAGCGTTTTTGTAGCCAGTGGAGTATTGGTAAAATAATTCTGATACATAATTCCCAGACCTAATGAAGCGGTATCTCTATCCTTTTTTAACTGCGATAATTTTCCCTGATCTGTAGGAATCTGTTCAATATAGTACGCAGGCTCAAAACGTCTTGGATTAGGTGCTGAAGTTACTCCCAACGCTTCATTTTTCATATCTTCAATAGAGGCCATTTTCTTGGAAGAACGCCAGTTATCAGCAAGAGCACGGTCTCCCCAGATCTGCTTAAATGAAGAGGTCCCTTTGCTTACCGTTCCCGAATTGCTGAAATAAAATCCTTTTGTGGTTACGCCAAAATCCTCAAAAGAATTGCCGCTATTGGCAAAAATAGAATTGGCACTGTAATCTCCGGTATCAAAACCTTTACTTCTTTCTGCACGTCTTCTTTCCTGTTCCTCTTTCTCTTCTTTAATCTTTAGTTTGGCAATATATTTTGTGAAATAATCTGTTTTCTGAGCATCATTCATTTTTGCCAGAGAAAGAATACTGTCATTCTTTTTGATCAGATAGTAGTTTTTGGAGATCTTTTTAATATACTCAGATTGATCTTTTAACAGGATTTTTGATGGTTCATAAGTCATTACAGCAAGGGCTGAATCATAATAACTTCCGGCTCCGATATAATCATTCTTATCAAGGTAGCTTTTTCCTATTTCATAATAAGCCAATCCACGGATCTGAGGATCCGACACCTTTTCAAAAAGAGATTTTCTGAAGAATTGCTGAGCTTCATCCTTTTTACCTGCTTTATTGGCCATTAATCCCAAAGCATAGTAAAATTCATTTTTTCTGGAGCCATACATTCCTTTTTTACTGATTCCTTCCAGATAATTTTTGGCTCCCGCATAGTCACCTTTACCGTTAAAAGTTTTGGCGATGGCCACCTGAGATTTTACTTCAAATTCAAAATCACTGGCATATTTATACGCTGCAGCATAGCTTTCTCTTGCTTTATCATTCTGGTTCAGATTTTCCAGCACCTGACCTCTCAGATAAGCTATTCTGCTTTTCAGTTTTCTGTTGCTGTTCAGTTCAAAAGCATTATCAAGTTCTTTGGCAGCTTCTTCTTTCTTACCGGCATCAAGCAAAGATTCAGAATAGTAGATACTCAGAAGTTTTGCATAGCTTTTACTGATATCTTCACTTTTCAGTTTGGCAAATGTTTCATGTGCCCTGTGATAATCTTTGATTTGATCATAAGCAAGTCCCTGATAGATTCTTGCGAGTGGAATCCTTTTATCATCTTTCATACGGGTGAAAACATAATTCAGAGCATCAAGTGCTTCCAGAGATTTACCCCTATAAATTCTTGCCTGGGCAAGAATCATGTAGGCATCAAAAATCTGCTTATTTTTCTCTTCACCATTTCTGGTTACAGAATATTTATTGATTGCTTTTAAAGCTTTTGCTTCTGCAATTTCCAGTGTAGTAGCTCCTTTAGTCTGTTCTCCGTCAGGTCTTGAAGGCCCATTTCCCGGAGGTCCTCCAGGGATATTCGGAACTCCTGAATTACCTCTTCCTGAAGGTCTGTTGGCTACTTCAGCCATCTTCATGGAATTTTCAGCAAAAGCCTCAGTCTGTCCAAGATCACTTCCCAAAGGTTGTTCTTCGTAAGTCAGAATAGGAATGTATGGAGCATAGAAGTTGTCCTTATGCCCTTTATCTCTGGTGGTAAACTCACTGTTTAATGCATCTTTTGCATTAAATAATGTGTTATAATATGTGGAAAATCCTTTCAATACTCTTGAACGCTGCTCCGGCTTTTTCGTTCTGGTAGAACAGGAAGCAACAAGGCATATGACTAAAAGGAATAATATATTCTTTTTCATTATTCAATATAACTCGCTAATCTGCTTTTTATTATCAGCAGTTTGATGATTTTGTAAAAATAATAAAATTTTATAATGAATAATATTTATATTTCTTACGGAAATATTTTATTTCTTCTTTAAGGAGCGTTTTGAACCTGATAATCTTTTAAATAAGAGAAGATTCTTTCAGGATTTTATAAACAAGATGGGTAGGAAGTCCCATAATGGTATAATAGCTTCCTGTAAGGCTTGTGATTTTTGCCATTCCCAGCCATTCCTGGACACCATAACTTCCTGCTTTGTCAAAAGGCTTATAATTCTGAATATAATAGTTTATTTCTTCATCTGAAAGTTTGTCGAGAGTAACATCCGCTACATCTGTTTCTGTGACAGACTTATTGGCTGTTTTGATGGTAATTCCCGTGTAGACCTGATGCGTTCTTCCCGAAAGACTTTGAAGCATGGTAAAGGCGTCTTGTTCATCTTTAGGTTTTCCCAGGATCTGATTATCGATAGCGACTACCGTATCAGCAGTCAGAAGTACTTCACCAGGTTCAAGGTTTCTAAAGGCTGAAGCTTTTAAATCAGAAAGATAAGCCGCAGCATCTTCTATTTTAATATTTTCCGGAATAATTTCTTCGCAGTCTATTTTCACGACCTCAAATTCAAAACCAAGGCTGGAAAGAAGTTCTTTTCTTCTTGGGGATTGTGATGCTAAAAGTAATTTCATACAGATATTTATACAGATTGAGTATTATCGTCATGCCAGTTCCCCTGAACTTTCATTACCTGTTCAATCACATCACGAACTGCACCCGTTCCTCCTTTTTTAGGGGAAATATAATCGGAAATTCCTTTTACTTCGGGAACCGCATTTTCAGGACATGCCGCAATGGCTGAACTTTCCATGATGTGAATATCCGGAAGATCATCACCCATGGTCAGAATTTCTTCGTTCTTAAGATTGTATTTCTTCTTAAAGTCTTCGAAATCATCTATTTTATTGTGAGACTTCGGATAGTAATCCTGAATACCCAGATAATTGATTCTGTGCTTTACCATTTCATCATTTCCTCCGGTAATAACACCGATTAAATAATTGTTTTTTAAAGCTTTTACTACCGCATATCCGTCCAGAACATTCATTACCCTGCACATATTTCCTCCGGGAAGAAGATAAACACTTCCGTCTGTGAAAACTCCGTCAACATCAAAAACAAATGCTTTAATATCTTTTAATTTCTCTTTATAACTCATACATTTTCTGAATAGAATGATTCATTGTTTTATAAATTTCAAGACTTTCGTCTTTTAATAACTGTTCATGCAGCTGTAAAATCCTTACATCATTTCTTACTGCCGGACCGGTTTGTGCCATTTTGGGCTCAATTTCATGAATTTTCTGAACCGTTTCATCAATAAGGGGTAAGAAATAATCAAACGGAATATCCTGGGAATCTGAAATTTCTTTAGCTCTTGAAAAAAGATGATTCACAAAATTGCAGGCAAAAACAGCCGTCAGGTGAATATATTTTCTTTTTTCATGATTACTTTCCATCACTCTTTCCGAAATCTTTGAAGCAAGATCAAACAATACTTTTTGATCTTTTTCATTTTCCGCTTCTATAAAAAACGGAATTTTTTCATATTCTAGTTCTTTGGATTTTGAAAAAGTCTGTAAAGGGTAGAAGCTGGACTTTCGGTAGCTGCCAGCCAGCACTTCTTTTGGAAGAGATCCTGAGGTATGGGCCACCAGACAATCTTTTTTTGTAATAATTTTTGAGACTTCTTCTACAGAATGATCACTTACACAAAGAATATAAAGATCTGCTTCTTCCAGATGATCTGTAGAGTAAGGAATATTTAATTCTTCAGAAATTTTACCTAATTCTTTTTCGTTCCTCCCAAAAATCTGGGCCAGAGGAATACTTTTCAAAGTGAAAGCTTTTGCCATATGATAGGCTACATTCCCGGAACCGATGATTACAATTTGCATATAACAAATATAAGATTTTAAGCTGAGCCGGGAAAGGAAGATGGTTTCAGAAATCCCATACTTCAATAGAGGCACGTTTATTGCGTAAGTGTCTCATATTATTTTTAATATTTACATTGAAAATTGAATTTTTAATTTAACTTTCAGCTATTTTTGTAATCCAAAACAATGAAGGCATCTTATGAAGATTAAGGACGCGGAAATTATTTCGTTGATGCAGAATCCACGGACCCAGGATAAAGGGGTTCGTGCCTTGATGGACGCCTATCAAAGCAGATTGTACTGGCACATAAGAAGAATTATTGTGGACGGAGATCTTGCACAGGATACTTTGCAGGAAACTTTTATTAAAGCATATCAGAATTTTCATCAGTTTAAAAATGATAGCCAGTTGTATACCTGGTTGTACAGAATCGCTACCAACGAAGCGTTACAGCAGGTTAACAAAATGAAAAAAATGCAGAAAACGGATGAGGATCCCGAGTATCATATGCAGAATCTTGTTGCAGATAATACAGAAGGTGATGCTGAAGAAATACAGATTTTACTGCAGAACGCTATACAGAGCCTGCCCGAAAAGCAGAAACTGGTATTTATGATGCGGTATTATGATGATTTACCTTACGAAGAAATATCAAAAATTGTAGATATGTCGGTAGGGACGTTGAAAACGAATTATCATTATGCCAAACAGAAAATAGAAGATTATATTAAAGAAAATTACGAAAAATAATTTTTGACCAACAAAGATGAAAGAGTTCGACATAGAAAAATTAGAGCGTAAAAACATTTACACAGTTCCTGATAATATGTTTGAAAATATTCAGGAGAGCGTTATGAATGATATAAAGACAAGTAAAAAAGCACCTGTCTTTAAGCTGAACTGGATGTATGCAGCTGCGGCATCACTGGCTTTGATTTTTGGAGCAACTTATGTTTTTAATTCAGACAACGATTCCACGGAACAAATCCTGAACTCTAAAACAACCTATGTTGCCAATAACGGAGAGCCCAAAACAGAAAGCGAGCTGGCTTATGAAACTTTAAAATCTGATTTAACTTCTGTTGAAAATAATAATCAAACAGTTGAAAATCAAAAAAATAACAATGTTTACGCTTCCAAAAGTGTAAGCGAAACTAAAAAAACAACAGAGAGCCCTAAACCGGTGAAAACTGTAAAGAAAAAAGAAGAAACACGAATGAATGAATATCTGGACTCGTTTTCTAATTCTGAAATTGCAGAGTTAGCAAGTAATTCGACTCAGGACGTTTATTTGGATATTTATAATTAAAAGAAAATGAAAAAGATATTATTGACGTTTTTGATTATTTATGGCTTTGGATTAAATGCCCAAAGAACAGATTATGATTGGAAAAAGATGGATCCTAAACAAAGGAAAGAAGTCATCAATAATCTTTCTCCGGAAGAGAGAAAAGAACTCCTGAAGAAATTCAGGAACAATATGATCATGGATAATCTGAATGTCGATCCAGATGATAAAGCCGAATTTACACAATTGTATAACGAATATCTGGATAGCCAGAAGCAGATAAAAAGTCAGTTTAATTCCAACTTTGATCCCGAAACTTTATCAGATGACGAAGCGAAAGCTAAATTGCAGCAAAGTTTTGAAGTAGGGCAGAAGCTATTGGATAACAGAAAAAAATATGCAGATAAAATGCAGCAGGTAATTCCCTGCCAAAAAGTTCTGAAACTGTTTCAATCCGAAAAGATGATGAAGGATAAAATGGATGAAAGAAAGCCTCACGGAAATAATAACAATGCTTCCGGAACTAAACAGAACCCATAATAGTTTATTTTTTTAATGTTGGACGGCTCTTACAGATCTTTTCTGTGAGAGCCGTTTAATTTAACCACAAAAAAAATTATTTTTACCACAAAGTTTATCTATGAAAAAAGTACTTTTCTTTTTATTGTTTTCGATCGTAATATGGGGTCAGAAAATAGAAACAATTGATCTTTCAAAATCTATTAAAGACAGCAAAAATTCAATCAAAAGTTTTACGGTGTTAGATCAAAGAGCCCATCAGGAAATCGGAATGGTCATGTACCATAAGGATGAGGTGAAAGTTGTTTTCGAAAATAATGCCGGCAAAGACATACAGGATTGGTTTTATAAGTATAATCCAACCCGAGGAAATAATGATATGGTTTTTTTGCTTGAAAATTTAAGTATTTCAGAAGATAAGAAGGAAAAGTATTCTATCGGAAAGCTTGAATTAAAGGCAAGTACATTTATTAAGAAAGAAGACGGATATCATTTTATGGATAGAATAGACACTGTGGCAACCGTTTCATCACGTACCACACCTTATCTGGCCCAAAGTCTGGCAAGGAAAGTGACTTTAATTCTTACGGATCTTTTTAAAGATTCCTATAAAGCAACCCCTTGGGAACTCAGTATTTCAGAAAATGATTTTCCTGACTATACTTCTGTATTAAAAGAAAAACTGAGTATTCTAAAAGCAAATGAACTGAAAGAAGGGGTTTACAAAGACTATTACAGCTTTTTTACTCACAATCCTGAACCCGGATTTACTTTGCAGGCTAATGATAAGGGAATTGTTACAAAGGCTGTAAAAGGAGAGGAAAAAACGGCAATAAGAGATTTTTATGCTTTTGTTTATAAGGGAATTGCTTACAAAAATATTCCTGTGGGATACACTGAGATTTTCAAAGATGATAATGGCGTTTTTATAGAGGTAACAAGAGCAGAATTATTTCCTGAAACGGCAACAACCGGGGTGACAATTGGTGCAGCTGCAGGTGGTCTCATTGGTGGTGTTATTGGTGCGGTGATAGATGTCAGTTTATCAGGCAAAAGAAAGAATACGGTAGGACCTAAAGTTTATCTTGATCCTTTTACTGGAAATTATGTGTTACCGGAAGACTTTGGCAAAACAAAATAATATTTAAAAAGAAGGAAAATTTTACCTCTCTTCTTATTGTTATCTGTGTTTCAGTTAAAAGAAAGAATTAAGAATGAAAAATTCTCCTGCATTTTCTTATCTTTGCAAACTACAAGATTCTTAAATGAAAAACATACGAAATTTTTGCATAATCGCTCATATCGACCATGGTAAAAGTACCCTGGCAGACCGTCTATTGGAGTACACGAATACCGTTACCCAAAGAGAATTACAGTCTCAGACGCTTGATGATATGGATTTGGAGAAAGAACGTGGGATTACCATTAAATCGCACGCCATCCAGATGGATTATGAGTATAAAGGAGAAAAATATATTTTAAACCTTATTGATACCCCGGGACACGTTGACTTCTCTTATGAAGTTTCCCGTTCTATTGCTGCCTGTGAAGGTGCACTTCTTATTGTAGATGCTGCACAGAGTATTCAGGCTCAGACTATTAGCAACCTGTATCTTGCATTGGAAAATGATTTAACGATCATTCCGATTCTGAATAAAATTGACCTTCCGTCTGCGAACCCAGAAGAAGTAACCGATGAGATCATGAACCTTATCGGATGCGAATATGAAGATGTATTGAGAGTTTCCGGAAAGACAGGAGAAGGTGTTCATAACCTTTTAGAGCAGATTGTTGAAAGAATTCCTGCACCGGTAGGAGATCCTGACGGTCCACTGCAAGCTTTGATCTTTGACTCTGTTTACAACCCATTCAGAGGTATTGAAGCTTATTTTAAAGTAGTGAACGGAAGCATCACTAAAAACGAAAAGATCAAATTCTTCGCTACAGGAAAAGAATATGGAGCTGACGAGGTGGGTACCTTAAAACTGAAGCAGGTTCCAAAGAAAACAATTCATTGCGGAGATGTAGGATATCTTGTATCGGGTATTAAAGATGCCCGTGAGGTAAAAGTAGGAGATACCATCACTTCATTTGAAAAACCCGCGGATGCTCCGATTGATGGATTTGAGGAAGTAAAGCCAATGGTATTTGCCGGAATCTATCCAATTGATTCTGAAGATTTTGAAGAATTAAGATTCTCTCTTGAAAAATTAAGACTGAATGATGCTTCTTTGGTTTTCGAGCCGGAAAGTTCTGCAGCTCTTGGATTTGGTTTCCGTTGCGGATTCTTAGGAATGCTGCACATGGAAATTGTTCAGGAACGTCTTGACAGAGAGTTTAATATGAACGTAATTACCACGGTACCGAACGTTTCTTATTTTGGATATACTAAAAAAGAACCTGAAGTTCCGATTCTGATCAACAACCCATCTGAAATGATGGATCCTTCAACGATGGACAGAGTAGAGGAACCTTTCATCAAGGCTTCTATCATTACAAAATCTGACTTCGTTGGAGCAGTAATGACTTTATGTATCGAAAAGAGAGGAGAAATCGTTAACCAGAGTTATCTGACATCAGAAAGAGTAGAGTTAATTTTCAATATGCCTCTTGCTGAGGTTGTATTCGACTTCTATGACAGGTTAAAATCTATCTCTAAAGGATATGCTTCATTCGATTATCACCCCATCGGATTCAGAGCTTCCAAGCTTGTAAAAATGGATATCCTGATCAATGGTGATATGGTAGATGCCTTATCTTCATTGATTCACGATTCTAATGCTTATTACATCGGTAAAAGAATGTGTGAAAAGCTTCGTGAACTGATCCCTAGACAACAGTTTGATATTGCTGTTCAGGCTGCCTTAGGAACGAAAGTAATCGCAAGAGAAACTATTAAAGCCTTGAGAAAAGACGTTACTGCAAAATGTTACGGAGGAGATATTTCCAGAAAACGTAAATTATTGGAGAAACAGAAAGAAGGTAAAAAGAAAATGAAGCAGATTGGGAGAGTAGAAGTACCGCAATCAGCGTTCATGGCTGTACTAAAGTTAAATGATTAATTATTAATCTATTATAAAGTAAAAACCGCTTCATCAGAAGCGGTTTTTTTTGTACATTTATAAAAACACATTATTAAATGAAATCAGAAGAAATAAAAGATTTATTCTATAAATTTGAAGAAGCAGCCTCTGAACTAGAGGGTATAGAATGCTGGAGTGCAAGAGATTTACAAATATTATTGGGATATAGTAAATGGGAAAACTTTGAAAAAGTAATTATAAAAGCAAAAGATGCTTGTAAAAACGTTGGAGAGTTAATTGAGTATCATTTTCCTGATGTCAGGAAAACGATACAAATGCCTAAAGGAGCAGAGAAAGAAATAGATGATATTTTACTGACAAGATATGGTTGTTACTTAATCGCACAAAATGGTGATAGTAGAAAACAAGAAATATCTTTTGCACAGAACTATTTTGCGGTTCAAACTAGGAGAGCTGAATTGGTAGAACAGAGATTATTAGAATATGAAAGGATAAAAGCTCGCGAAAAATTAAGTCAGACTGAAAAACAACTTTCAGGGATTTTATATGAAAGAGGCGTTGATAGCCAGGGATTTGCTGTGATAAGAAGTAAAGGAGATCAAGCGCTTTTTCGTTTAAATACGCAAATGTTAAAGAAAAAAATGAGAGTTCCTGAAAGCAGACCAGTCGCAGATTTTTTACCTACAATTAGTATTAAAGCTAAAGATCTGGCAGCTGAAATGACAGGTTTGAATGTTCAAAATAAAAACTTAAAAGGGCAACTAAATATTGAAGAAGAACATATAGATAATAATGTTGCTGTTAGAAATATGCTGACCAACAGAGGAATAGTCCCTGAAGATTTACCTCCGGCAGAGGATGTGAAAAAGTTGCAAAGAAAATTAGATAGTGATGAAAAGAAAGTTTTAAAACAAACTAAAAAACCTTTTAAGAAATAATTTATCAAATAAAAAGCGCTCCATCAGAAGCGCTTTTTTATTCATTTATTTTTTACGCGTATATTTTATTTCCATTGTTTTGTATTCCTTTCCGGTTTTTGAATCCGGGCCATACATTTCCAGTTTTTGAGTATTATCATCCACAAAGGTGAATACTTCTCTGAAATCACAATCTTTTCCAGGTCTTGAAGGATCTGTCATTTTTCCTTTAAACTCAACTGATTTTGTGGAAGGGTTCCAGTCGCCTTCGCTATGCATGATTCCGGTTCCCATATTGTCGATCCACGTACTGACGAACTTCTTCTTTGAATTGTCATATCCTACGATGCTCATCCCCTCAAAAGGCATTCCCATAAAGTCACCTTTGTGATTAGTGATCTGATAACGTCCGCCAAACATCATTTTATTGGTAGCCTCAGATTTACTCATCATAGGTTTTGCCCCGTTTTCCATCCACATGGTAGTTTCTCCGTTCCAGGTTCCATCAGACTTTGCAAGCATTTTTTGCATTTCTCCCGGTGTTGAGTACGCCATCCAGTCTTTCATGGCGGTTGCAGAATCTACAGGTTTCCATTCAGATGTAGATACTGAATCTGTTTTATCAGAGCCAGTGGCTGCTGTCGTTTTTCCTTTCTCACAAGCTATTAATAAAAAAGCTGCAGAAAGAATTGTTAATAAATTTTTCATAATAATTTAGTTTTAAGATGGTTATAATGATAATTTAAAGATAAGAACTTTTATTATAACAGAATTTATTTTTTAATACAGGCATAAATTGTAACTTTGTGTATTCGTAACGCAAATCAATTTATGGAGTCTCCAAAAAAATTACAGGATATAAAAGTGGCTGTAGATGCCGTTATTTTCGGATATTTTGATAAAAAAGATCTTCAGATCCTTCTGATTAAAAGAAATATTGAACCCTTTAAAGGAGGTTGGGCACTTCCAGGTGGTCTTGTTCTGGATGATGAAAGTGTAGATGATGCGGTAAAAAGAGAACTCTATGAAGAAGCTGGCATAAAACCCGATTTTTTAGAACAACTGTATACTTTTGGTAATTTGGGTCGTGATCCGAGAAACAGAGTGGTTTCTGTGGCTTATTTAGGGCTTGTAAACCCTTCCTATCATGAACTGTTTGCCGATTCAGATGCGGAAGATGCACAATGGTTCAGTATCAATAAACTTCCTTCAGTAGCTTTTGATCATAAAATAATCATCGAGACTGCCTTAAAAAGACTTCGCACAAAAATTCAATACCAGCCGATTGGCTTCAATCTTCTCAACGAAGAATTCCCTTTTTCAGATCTTGAAAACCTTTATAAAACAATTGTCGGACAGGAAATTGACAGAAGAAATTTCCGAAAAAAAATCATGAGCTACGGATTGCTTAACGAAACCAACAACGTAAAAAAAGAAGGTAGCGGCAGACCTGGAAAACTTTTTACATTCAATAAAGAAAAATATAAAGAGTTGGAAGAGCAGGGCTTTTATTTTGAAATTAAATAGTTATATCTAAACACAAATTTCACTAATAATTTGGCACTAATTTTCACAAATAATAAGCGCACAAGAATTGTGCGCTAATATATATCCATAAAAATTTATTCAATAGAGAATGCTTGCATCAAATGTCATATTATTGACCTTCGTCAATGACTAAGTCGAATCTTCGATTTCTGACGAAGGAAGAATCTCAAATTCCATTAGCTTTAGCCTAAACGCATCAAATTTGTGTCATTAGTGATCAAAATTGTGTTATTTGTGTTTGTTAAAATTAAATTTTTATCACTGTAAATCAATTAATTAAATTTATTAGCGTAAAATTAACACAAATAAATTTGGTGAAAAGACTCATATTATTTTAAATTTGTGTCAAAATAACGCAATCATGAAATACACCATACAAAATATTACAGAACGCTTTCAAAAAAAGGAAAGAATAAAATTTCTCTTTTTCTGGGGACACACGGCAAAAGATATCGTTACCAAATCATGTTTCAGCCAATGGTTTCCGGGAAGTTTTGAAGAAAACGGAATTACCTATAGAACAGCAGAACATTATATGATGGCTGGAAAAGCAAGATTATTTAATGATGCTGAAATGGAAAAGGAAATTTTAAAAGCCGCTACTCCGAATCAGGCAAAAGCTCTGGGACGGAAAGTGAAAAACTTTGACCCTAAACTTTGGGATGAACATAAATATCAGATTGTAACTCAGGGAAATCTTTTGAAATTCTCTCAAAATCAGAAATTTAAAGACTTTCTTTTATCAACCGGAGACAAAATTTTAGTGGAGGCAAGTCCTTACGATAGAATCTGGGGAATCGGGATGCTGGAAACAGATAACAGAGCTGAAAACCCTTTATTATGGAACGGAGAAAACCTTTTAGGATTTGCTTTGATGGAGGTAAGAGATGAATTAAGAAGGTAAAAACACAAACCATGCACAAAATATTAATTATGGAAAAAATAGAATTACACCCACAGATATTTCTGATTGAAGATTTTCTGACTGAGGCTGAATGTGATCAGTACATCAGTCTTTCGCAGGAAAAAGTTTTTGAAGAAGCAAAAATCAATGTATTTGGGCGCCAGCAGATGAATAAAGGGATCAGAAATAATGACCGACTGATGATTTTTAATACTGCAATTGCTGAAGAGCTTTTTAACAAGGCTGTAGAGTTTCTGCCTCAGGAACGTGGTGGATATCAGGTTCTTAACTTTAATGAAATGCTAAGGGTTTATAAATATGCTCCCGGACAGCAGTTCAAAATGCACAGAGATGGAAGTTATATCCGAAATGAAATGGAGAAAAGTTTCTACACTTTTATGGTCTATCTGAATGATGATTTTGAAGGAGGAGAAACAGAATTCGAAAACCTGTTTACAGTAGCTCCGAAGAAAGGCACAGCTCTTATTTTTCATCATCCTTTAAGACATGAAGGAAAAACGCTGATTAATGGATTGAAATATGTTTTGAGAACAGATATAATGTATTCAAAAGTATAAATCATCCATAAAAGGGAAGGTATTACTATGTTTTGTTTAATTAGTGTAATATTAACGCAAATAAAAATATTTGATCATGGAAGATGAATTAAAACCCAGATTTATCGAATCATTACAAAGAAATAATGATCAGATCAGAGAAGACCGTGCTAGAATCATCGGAGCAGATTCCGAATTGATTTACAGACGCAGAGTGGAAGATATCGAATTAAAAATTAAAAGACTCGAGCGCGAACAGGAAGGGCTTATTGATATCTGTCCTTTAGACAGAAACAGTCTGACTTTTGCGGATTTCAATCCCGAAGCATTCGTTCAGAAAGACATGGAATTATCATTAACAATCAGAAATCTGAATATTCAGCTCGAAGTAACCCAAAAGAGATTTGAATATTTATTTGGAAAAACACTGTAGTCATGGGAAGTACAAGATACGATTTAGACGCTCGTTATGACAGAGCAAGCAAAGCAGGTTACGGAACAAAATCCGCAGGGGAAATTTTTACCCAGAATGCCAAAAGAATGGCTCATGAATCGATGAATCCTCATGGAATTTCTTTCAGAGAATCCAGAGATTCAGAAGTTCACCCTCATTCAGTTCCGATTATTTTAGGATTGGACGTTACCGGAAGCATGGGACATATACCTCATGAGTTGATCAGAGAAGGATTGCCGAAACTCATGGGAGGAATTATCCAGGGAGGAGTTCCCGATCCGGCCTTATTATTCCTTGGAATAGGAGATCATGAATGTGATGGTTATCCGCTTCAGGTGGGACAGTTCGAATCAGGAGATGAAGAACTGGATATGTGGCTTACACGAACTTATATTGAGTCCGGAGGTGGCGGAAATGCAGGTGAAAGCTATCTTTTAGCGTGGTATTTTGCAGCATTTCACACCAGAACCGATGCGTTTGAAAAAAGAGGACAAAAAGGATTACTGTTTACCGTAGGTGATGAACCTTGTTTGAAAACACTTTCTGCATCTGCCATCAGAGAAATTATGGGAAAAGGACAGCAAACCTACACTCATTTTGAACTGCTGGAAGAAGCAAAGAAAAAATATGAAGTATACCACATCAGTGTTTTGCACTCTGATCAGGCATTGAGAGCAGACAGAGGCTGGAAAGAATTATTAGGACAAAACTGTATTTCCATAGCAGATCACAGGGAAATTCCGAATGTTATTAAAAATATTATCTGTGATAAATTTAAAAACAAAAGCTACGGAACAACAGGAACGGGAGGGTTAGATAAGTTTCAGATGCTATAAAAATCTGTCAAGGTCATCAGTAAATAAGAATGACAAAGAAAAAAGATTAAAAAATAAAAAGACATGAAAAAGGCGCAAATAGTAATAGGACTTGGTTTTGGTGATGAAGGAAAAGGGATTACCACGGATTTTCTGGCTTCTCAGAATCCGGAGGCTGTTGTGATCAGATTTTCAGGAGGACAGCAGGCGGCACATACCGTAATGATGGATGAAAGAAAGCATGTACATTCCAGTTTTGCAAGTGGTGCACTTCGCGGCCTGCCTTCTTACTTTACCGAGCATTGTACCATTCATCCGGTTTTTCTACTCAATGAAAGAGAAGAGTTAAAAGCAAAAAACGGAAATATTGAGCTGCATATTCATCCATTGGCAAAAGTTACCACTCCTTTTGATGTATGGCAGAACAGAACAAATAACCGTAATCTGGAACACGGAACCTGTGGAAAAGGAGTGGGAGCCACGATGAAAAGAAACGAAAGTCCCTATAAGCTATTTGCCATAGACCTAATAGCACCCAAAGGAATGTTGATGAAAAAACTGAAAGGAATTGCCTATTACTATGGTTTTGTACATGAAAATGAGATTACAGAACTTTTGCAGCCTTTCTTAAATGCTATTGAAGCTATTGATTGGAAGATAAATGATTATAACTACCTGGCTTCGTTTGATCACCTTATTTTCGAAGGAAGTCAGGGTATTTTACTCGATATGGATCATGGTGTTTTTCCTAACGTGACCTATGCGCATACGACTTCAAAAAATGCCTGCGAAATCTGTAAGCTTTTAAAGATTGAAGATATTGAAATTTATTATGTGACCAGAAGCTATTCAACCCGTCATGGAAACGGCTGGATGAGCAATGAAAAAGAAATGAATCTGAAAAATAATGAAGAAGAAACCTGTACATTTAATGAATATCAGCAAGAACTAAGGGTTGGAGAAATAGATTACAGACTGCTGAATTATGCCTTAAAGCTGGATGGAGCGTATGTATTTCCCGTTAAAAAGAATCTTGTTATTACCTGCTTAGATCAGATTGATGAGCAATTTAAATTAGAAAATCTGGACGTTGAATTGAATACCGTTTATGGATCCTATTCTCCTTATTCAAAAGATTTTAAGTCAATTTTTTAATTTCAAAAAGAAGAAGAAAGGATAAGATAAAAGCATTAATTTTATATTTAATGATAGAATAGAAGAATGATAAATGATTGAAAATTAAGAACCATGAAAACGATACAATATTTGAAAGGAGATGCAACAGCGCCACAAGCCAAAGGGACAAAAATCATCGCCCATATCTGTAATGATATCGGAGGCTGGGGAAAAGGATTTGTACTGGCAGTTTCTAAAAGATGGGAAGAACCTGAAAAGAAATACAGAGACTGGCATCGATTCAGAAGTAAAAATGATTTTGCATTAGGAAAAATTCAGTTGGTCCAGGTTGAAAAATACATATATGTAGCCAATATAATCGGCCAAAAAGGAATAAAAATAGGAAGTCATGGAGTTCCTGTTCGATATGATGCTATTGAAAAAGCTCTCGAAAAACTTTCCAATGAAGCGTTGCTGCTGAATGCAAGCGTTCATATGCCGAGAATAGGATGTGGACTGGCAGGAGGAAAATGGGAAGAAATTGAACCTATTATTGAAAGAACATTGCTTGTAAAAGAGGTGCAAGTATATGTCTATGATTTTGAATAAAAATAATAACCATGAAAACAACAACATTATATAGACCAGTAGGAGAAAAAGAAATGATCCTGATTATAGAAAGCGGATTTAAAGAATTTCCTCCAAGACTGGAATGGCAGCCCATTTTTTATCCTGTTCTCAATGAAGAGTATGCTTCAGAAATTGCAGAAAAATGGAACACAAGAGACGAAGCCGGAAACTATCTTGGTTTTGTAACCCAGTTTGATGTACTGGAAGAAGTGGCAGCTCAATATCCTGCCCAGAATGTAGGAGCAAGAAACCATAACGAACTATGGGTTCCATCAGAAGAACTGGATAGTTTTAATAAAGCTATTGTAGGAAACATCAAAGTAACCCAGGTATTTATAGGAGATGATTTTGAAAAAGCAGGAAATACGGAGTTGGGAGAGCTGATGTCAAACATTAAAAAACTAACGATGACAAATAAAGGAATGGCAAAAGATACCTTAGATATCCTTGCCAAAAAATATTATATAAACGAAAAAAACGAAAAAATAAATATAGAAAACGAACTGGAAATCAGTAAAAAAGAAACCGCTCTTTTCACTCCGGAACAACTTTCTGAAATGAAAGAATCTCCGTTGCCGGAAATCAGTTTTGAAACAAAAATTGAAACATGGAAATGCAGTTCTTTAAAAGCAATTTTACAATTAGCTGAAGAAGAAAATCAGGAGAAAATCATGTGTCTGAATTTTGCATCAGCAAAAAATCCGGGTGGAGGATTTATTAATGGAGCGGAAGCACAGGAAGAAAGCCTGGCAAGAACTTCCGGACTGTATGAAAGCTTACTTCAGGCATGGGATTATTACACAATTCACCGTGCGATGGAATCCTGTTTTTATACCGATACAATGATTTACAGTCCTAAAGTTCCTGTTTTCAGGAAAGATAAGGGAGAGTTACTTCCTAAACCTGTTCTGTGTAATTTCATCACGTCTCCGGCAGTCAATGCAGGTGTGGTAAAACGTCAGGAACCGGAAAGGGCACATGAAATTCTCGATGCAATGGAGCTTAGAATGGATAAAATGTTCTCACTGGCCTTACATCAGGGAAATGAGGTCTTAATCTTAGGAGCCTGGGGATGCGGTGTTTTTAAAAATGATCCAAAAGAAATTGCAGGATTATTCAGGAAACATCTTCAGGGAAAATATAAAAATAAATTTAAAAGAGTGGTTTTCGCTGTACTTACCAAGAAAGAAGAAATGCTGAAACCATTTGAAGAAATACAATGAAAATAGAATTAATAAAAGGAGACATTACAAAAATCCAAGCTGATGCAATTGTTAACGCTGCCAATTCATCCTTACTTGGTGGAGGCGGTGTAGATGGAGCCATTCACAGAGTGGGAGGATCTCAGATATTGGAAGAATGTGTTGCGATCAGAAATAGACAAGGAAAATGCAAAACGGGAGAAGCGGTAGTAACAAATGCAGGAAATCTGCCTGCAAAATATGTTATCCATACAGTAGGACCAGTTTGGAACGGTCACGAAGAAAAGGAATCCATTCTTCTGGCAAACTGTTATCGTAATTCTTTGAATTTAGCAGAAAGCCTTGGTGTGAAGACGATTGCTTTTCCTAATATTAGTACAGGAGTCTATAGATTTCCAAAAGAACTGGCAGGAAAAATCGCGGTAGATGAAGTCAGAAAATTTCATTCTGATAGTATTGAGAAAGTTATTTTTGTTTGCTTTGATGATGAAAATGAGATAATTTACCAAAAACTTTTAGATTAAAATCATGAAAAAACTAACCATATTAAGCGGCGCGGGAATCAGTGCCGAAAGCGGAATAAAAACCTTCAGAGACGGAGACGGTCTTTGGGAAAATCATAATGTAACGGATGTGGCAAGTCCGGAAGGATGGAAAAAAGACAGAGCACTAGTCCTTGAATTTTACAATCAGAGAAGACGACAGCTGCATGAAGTACAGCCCAACGAAGCGCATCAATTGCTGGCTGAGCTGGAAAAATATTTTGATGTCCAGATTATTACCCAAAATATTGATGATCTTCACGAAAGAGCAGGATCTACCAACATCCTTCACATTCACGGAGAATTGTTCAAATCATGTTCGAGTAATAATAAAAGCCTGATTTATGAACAAAAAGATGATATTAAAATAGGAGATCAGGCAGAAGACGGAGCTCAATTAAGACCTTTTATCGTTTGGTTTGGAGAGGATGTTCCTTTGTATCAAACGGCAAGAGAAATTGTAAAGGAATCAGATATTCTGTTGGTAGTAGGAACTTCGTTACAGGTGTATCCTGCAGCCGGACTGATTCATGATATCAAAGACGACTGTCTTTTAATCGTCATTAATCCTAATGAAACAGGATTTGGATATGGACAGAGAGCCGTAGTAATGAAGGAAACAGCTACGCAGGGAATGAAATTATTATTTGATAAACTGGTCAATTTAGCCTGATGGAAAACAAAGTAAAAGCGGGAATTATGGGTGTCTGCATTGGAGACGCACTGGGTGTTCCTGTAGAGTTTAAAAAGAGGGAAGATCTGAAAAGAAATCCTGTAACAAAAATGTTGGAATACATGTCCTGGAATCAACCCAAAGGAACGTGGAGTGATGACAGTTCTCTTACACTTTGCCTTGCAGAAGAGCTTACCAAAGGCTATGATCTGGAAAAAATCGGACAAAGTTTTGTTAAGTGGAATAAATACGGTCACTGGACTGCCCATGGAAGGCTTTTTGACATTGGAGGAACGACAAGACATTCTCTGGCAAGATTAATCAAAGGTGAAAGTGCCAGATTTTCAGGAAATATTTTTGAAGAAGACAATGGAAATGGTTCTTTAATGAGAATTCTTCCCCTCGCTTTCTATCTTAAAAAGGAAAATGATATTCAGAAACTCTATCTGATGGTAAAAGAGGTTTCCGCAATAACTCACGGTCATTTCCGCTCTGTTTTTGCCTGTTTCATTTATGTCATTTTTGCCATTCAATTGTTGAAAGGAAAGAGCAAAAGAGAAGCATATATGCATACACAAAATACTGCATTGAAATATGCTGAAGAACAAGGATTTAATCCTGATGAAATTGAACTATTCAAAAGGATCTTAAAAAATGATATTTCAAAATATCCTGAAGATGAAATTAAGAGTGGCGGCTATGTTCTTCACAGCCTGGAAGCCTCTCTATGGTGTTTTTTAAACTCAGAAAACTATTCTGAAGCTGTTTTAAAGGCGGTCAACCTCGGGGAAGATACCGATACAACGGGAGCTATCACAGGAGGTATTGCCGGAATTTATTACGGATATGAAAATATTCCTGAAGAATGGGTTGCAGAGCTCGTGAGGAAACATGATATTGAGGTATTGTGTGAGAAATTACACCAAAAATTAATGAATTAAAACACAACCCATGAACGAAATAGAAAAGAAAAAAATAAGTAAATTTTTAAGCCTGATCCTGCGGCATCAGCCTGAAAGCATTGGGCTTACGCTCGATGAAAACGGTTGGGCAGATATAGAAGAACTGAGGGAAAAGTCAGCAAAGAAAAGAATATATTTTACCTCCGAAGAATTGGACGAGGTGGTAGAAACGAACAACAAAAAGCGTTTTGCTTTAAACGAAGATAAAACCATGATCAGAGCAAGTCAGGGACACTCTATTGATATTGACCTGGCATTGGAAGCCAAGCAGCCTCCGGAATTTCTGTACCATGGAACAGCAGAAGCCAATATTTCTTCCATTTTAGAAAAAGGAATTGAAAAAAGAACACGTCAGCATGTACACTTAAGTGCTGATAAAGAGACCGCTGCAAAGGTCGGGATGAGACACGGCAAACCTGTGATTCTGACCATCAGAACCGGAACAATGCATCAGGAAGGATTGTCTTTCTACCAGTCTGCAAACGGAGTTTGGCTTACAGATTTTGTAGATGCAAAATATATTTCAAAGTAAAATGAGCAGAACATTAGTCATAGGAGACATCCACGGAGGATTTAAAGCCTTGTTGCAGGTTCTTGAAAGAGCAGGAGTGACCACAAATGATCAGCTGATCTTCCTCGGCGATTATGTGGACGGATGGAGCGAGTCTTCACAAATCATACAGTTCTTACTGGAACTTTCCGAAAGACAGGAATGTATTTTCATCAAAGGAAACCATGATGCATGGGGTGAAGATTGGTTGGCATTTGGGCAAAAACCCGATGTATGGCTTTTTAACGGAGGAAAAAGTACGGTAGAAAGTTATGCTGATTATGCTCTTGAAGATCTGGATATTCATCTCGAATTCTTTCAAAGAATGAAAAATTATCATATTGATGATCAGAACCGGCTGTTTATTCATGCCGGATATTCTTCCATGCACGGTCCTGAAAAAGAAGTCTATTCCAGTAATTACCGCTGGGACAGAACCCTTTGGGAAACTGCCGTGGCAATGGATAAAAAACTGGAAAAGAATTCTGAATTATATCCCAAAAGACTGCTGTTGTATAAAGAAATATTCATCGGACATACGCCTACTCTCGATATTGGGATCAAAATACCAGCCAATAAAGCCAATATCTGGAATATGGATACCGGAGCAGCCTATACAGGATCTTTATCCATCATGGATATTGACTCCAAGCAATTCTGGCAAAGCGATCCGCTTCCCTCTCTATATCCCAAAGAAAAAGGCAGAAATTAATACTGTTGAAAACAAACCTAACAGGTTTTCAAAACCTGTTAGGTTTTAGTTTTAAAAACATTTTACCCATCAACATATTCTCATTTCTCCCAAAAGATAACTACTTTTAAAGTCTGAAAATATGACTTCAATGAAACTGAAATATCTTTTATTCACCCTGAGTTCTACCTTGTTTTTAGCTCAAAAATCATTTCAGACTCCTTTTGAAAAAGGGAATGGAAATCAGACGGTTACCTACGATGAAATGAACAGCTATTATCAGGATCTGGAGAAAAATTTCAATACCATCCAATACCTTAAAAAAGGAGAAGATGACAACGGAAAACCTATTTATGTGGTAGTTTATAACCCTTTTCCTGAAAAAGATTTTGAGAAATTAAGAAAAGACAAAGCCATTATATTTGTTAACAATGGTATTCACCCCGGAGAACCGGACGGAATTGATGCAACCATGATGATGATGAGAGATCTTGCCATTAAAAAGATTAAAACTCCACAGAATTTTGTCATTGCAGCTATTTCTGCCTATAATGTAAGTGGTATGCTCAACAGAGGTTCATATTCCAGAGCTAATCAAAACGGTCCGGAACAGTACGGATTCAGAGGAAATGCCAGAAATTATGATCTGAACAGAGATTTTATCAAGGCAGATTCTAAAAATGCCAGAAGCTTTCAGGAAATCTATCAGTGGTTAAAACCGGATGTTTTCATTGATAACCATGTCAGCAACGGAGCAGATTATCAATATACTTTCACCTATATTTCTACATTTAAAGAACGTCTGGGAAATACTCTTGGAAATTATTTCTATAATGATTATCAGGCTAAAAATCTTGAGGATATGAAAAAACTGGGGTATGAAAGTACGCCCTACGTCAACATTCATGGAGATGTTCCGGAAGTAGGATTTGCCTCATTTGAAGACTCTCCCAGATACTCTACAGGATATACTTCGCTTTTCAATTCCTTAGGAACCGTTCCCGAAACCCACATGCTGAAACCTTATGACAAAAGGGTAGATGCTACGTACAAATATATGCTGGTGAATTTGCAGAATTTAGATAAAGATTATCAAAAAATAAAGCAGCTTCGCAAAGAAAATTTAAAACAGTATCAGGCAGGCAAACCGTACGGTATCCGTTGGAAAATAGACTCCACAAAATTTTCAACGATGGATTTTAAGGGCTACGAAGGAAAGTACAAACCTAGTGAAGTTTCAGGAAAGCCAAGACTGTATTATGACCGAAATAAGCCCTTTACAAAGAATATAAAACTCTTTACAACAGCTATCCCTACGGGATATATTACCATTCCGAAATATTATGTAATTCCGCAGTCGCAGTACCGGGTGATTGAAGAGTTTAAAAGGAATAATATTCAGATGAAACCGATACAGAAGGATAGTACTTTAATGGTTGAGTCTTATAAAATTAAAGATTTTAAAACCGTTAAAAACCCTTATGAAGGGCACTACCTGCATTTTGAAACAACGGTTGATGCTACACAGAAAAATAGGGAATTTAGTGCCGGAGATTATCTGGTTTCAACCGATCAGTCTGGTGTAAAATATATTATAGAAACCCTTGAACCTGAAGCATTAGACTCATTTTTCAACTGGAATTTCTTTGATGGAATTCTGGCACAGAAAGAATATTATTCCGCTTATATTTTTGAAGATACAGCTGCTGAACTCCTGAAAAAGGATAAAAAACTCAAAGAAGCTTTTGAGGCAGCCAAAGTATCTGATAAAAAACTGTCTGAAGACGGAGATGCCCAGCTCGATTGGGTATACAAGCACTCACCTTATTTTGAAGAAAAAACCTTCAGGCAGTATCCTGTCTATAGAGTTTTGTAAATTATTGATATTGAGTAAGTAAAATAAAAAAGACGTTTCAAGTGAAACGTCTTTTTATTATCTTGGTAAGCCTCTTTTCAAAGCTATTTCTGCTCTTTTAATCGCCATTTTCTCTTTCCAGTCCATATATTTCTTTTTGAAATTAGACTTCATGATGTCATCAAATTTACGTTGTACAGTAAGATTCCATAGAGAATGTGCTTTTACAGCCCATGATTTGTCCCAGGCTCTTAGGGAAATCGAGAAACTTCCGTCCAGATATTTCATCCAATGCCACCAGCCTGTAGGCATAAATAAAGTATCGCCATGTTCCAGATAGCATTCAATGCCTTCTACACCATCCAGTGCCGGGAATTTTGTGAAATCCGGATTTTCTATATCATAATCCTCCAGTGCATACGTAGCATAGGGAATCTGATATAGTCTTTCTCTCCATTTATAATCAAAAAGAAGAATATGTTTTCTTCCGTTGAAATGAGTATGGAAAATATGAGCCATATCAATATCAAAGTGAAGGAAGGTTACAGAACCTTTTCCTCCAAAGAACATATTAGGGTATTTATCAAGGAAGCCCCCCATTAATTCTTTAGGAGAAATATAATCTTCCAATAATTTTGGAGCATATTTTATGGGGTCGAACAGGAAAATTCTTAGATCAGTAGGCTCTCGCTGGATAAGATCTATATAATCTCCAAACTTCATTTTTGCTGCTGATGCGTTGATGGGAGCAGAAGGATCGGCCTTTGAGCTGTCATATAGAGGGACCTCCACATCTCCTACAACCTCCTTCATATATTCCATCGTCCATTTTTGATAAGCAGGCCATTTTTTTGCCATATTCCTGATGACAACGGGCCTTCTTGGCTTCAGATATTTTTCGTAGAAATCTTCTTTAGAAATGTCTTCTACAACATCTATAGGCTTTAAAATAATTCCCATTTTATAAATTTTATGTTACAAAATTATTAAATATATATTGATGTACCAGTGTTTAATTTTTTTTTAATCTATGATTCAAATCAGATTTTCCTATTTAGAATGAGTGTGATTATTAATATCCTTAGTTCTATTTAAAATTGTTCTTTATATAGTTAATTATGACAAAATTTATTCAGATTATGTTCCATAAATTAAAAAAATAGTTTTCTCTATTCTTTTGCAGAATTGTTATGCCAAACAGAATCTTGTGATGAAATATATATTCATAATAAAAAAGGCAAATCCTTCCGGATTTTGTTTTAAAATATTTATTTTTTTCAAAAGATATAAAAGTTTGAAAATTATCACTATGTTTGTAGTGATAGCGATTTAACCTTTAACAACAAAATTCATCTTTATAAAAAGTGTAACAAAAAACTACAATGATTAACTAATTGAGCAAATAATGGGTATGAAAAAAAATATTTCTTTGTTTCTGATGCTATTCTTTACTGTGCTTATTTTCGCGCAGAAAACGGTTTCAGGAAAAATTACTGATGATGACGGGGTAGCAATACCAAGCGCCAGTGTAACCATAGAAGAGCCTGGTAAAGACGCGATTCTTGCTTACGCCATTACAAACTCCAAAGGAGAATATAAAGTAACTTTTACCTCCGCTGAATCCAACGTGGATCTGAAAGTGAAAGCTTTCAATCAAAAACCTCTTACAAAGCAGATTAATAATAGTGACCAGACTCTGAACTTTAAAATGCAGTCTGAAGCCACAGAAATTAAAGAAGTACAGCTGAAAACCAAAATGATTACTGCAAGAGGTGACACTATTTCCTATGATCTTAAGGCTTTCAATAGTAAAAACGACAGAACTCTTGCAGATGTAATGAAAAAGATTCCGGGAATTGAAGTAAATAAAGACGGAACAATTCTATACCAGGGAAATGCGATCAACAAATTCTATGTAAATGGAAAAGACCTTATGGAAGGAGGTTACGGTACCATCAACAATTCATTTCCTAAAGATGCCGTACAGAAAGTAGAAGTTCTGGAGAACCACCAGCCGGTAAAAATCCTTCAGGATAAAGTACCTTCAGACCAGGCAGCCATCAATATCAAACTGAAAAACTCTGTCACCATGACCGGGAGAGGTGAAGTAGGAGTTGGTTTAGAACCTTTCCTCTGGAATGTAAAATTAACCCCCATGTTTTTCGGGCAGAAAAGCCAATGGGTTGTCAATTATAAAACCAATAACATGGGTGAGCAGGTAGAAAATGAAGGGAATATTCTGGCATTCGGTAGTTCATGGGAAGGAAGAAGAAGTAACATCTCGCAAAATAATTGGTTAAGTGTAGAAAATGCAAGTACACCAAATTTACCAGTGAAAAGGTATTTGATGAATAATGTTCACTATTTGTCTGCAAATTATTTAACTAATATTGATAAAAAGAAAGAATGGGAATTAAAGGTTAATGCAAATTATACAAATAATGCAGTGCAAAGAGAGGATTATAATGAAACAACTTATTTTCCAACTAATGACAGACCCCAGCAGTCCACTGTGGTAATGAGTACCAGAAATAATTTTTATACAGATAAACTGAAAGGAGAATTGATCTTTACCAAAAATGCTAAGAAAGGGTTCTTTAAAAATACCACAAGTTTCAGCCAATTCTGGAATGCAGACAGGGCATTTGCTGAAAGAGCAGGAAGATCAGGAAATCAAGGAGTGGAATCTCCAACATCATCTTTCCAAAACTCATTGAGTACTATTATTCCATGGGGAGAAAAGATGGTGAATTTCAAATCATATATCAATTATCAGGATGATCAGCAGACATTGAAAGTAGATCCGGCAAGTTATTTACAGCTGCCATACAAACTTCCAAAGGTAAACCCGAACGATCCTAACGAAAAAGATAGATATGGTATTGTAAATTTTGCACCAGGTACTTTAGCGTTACAACAGTTCAGACTAAAAACTTTAGATACTTCACATTCAGCAAATATTAGTTTTTCTAAAAAAGGATGGACATTCACTCCTCAGGTGGGATTTGATTTCTCTACAGATAAGCTAAATACAAACTTTGATGGGCAGGCAATTCCGAATCCTTCTGTACCGAATGATGTACCGCCAAATTTCAATGATGGTATTTATGAAAACAACCTGAAATTTACAGAAATTGTTCCTTCTGCTTCGCTAGGTGTTAATTATAAATCTGAATCTTGGAGTATTTTTGCAAATTTTCCTGCGAATTTCAACAGCATTAAAGCTGAAGATGATTTAAGGGGAGTTTCAAAATCACTAAATAAGACAACATTTACTCCAAATGCTTTTATTCAATATTCATTTGCTTCATTCTGGAAAGCAAGTTTGAATGGAAACATCAGCAATAATTTTGGAGATATTCAAACGGCTTATGCGGGATACATGTTACTAAGCCCTAGAGGATTTAATGTAATGGATCCTAATAACCCGATACCTCAAATAACGTCAAAAATGGCAGGATCAAGAATTGAATACAGAAACCCATTAAACAATCTATTCTTTAATATTAATTATTCATTGAGTGATAGTAAAAGAAATTTGCTTTCTTCTCCAATTTTGGATGCGGCAACGGGGTCTACTTTAATCCGATACATTGAAAGAGAAAATCATTCAAAGAGTAATAGATTTAATGTTGAGGTTGGTAAATACTTCCCAAAATTCAAGACCAATGCTTCTGTGAGTTATGGAAATACATTGACAAAAAGTGATGCGTTCTTGGATGACACTCAATATTTGAGCAAAAACAATACTCAGACTTATGGACTTAAGTTTAATAACACCTATTTTAGCTGGGCAAGTGTAGATTACACACTTAATTTATCAAGAAACAAACAAGATAATATAGGCTTGAGTTCTAATCAGAGCAGGCTCGGTGTGAATACAGGATTTAATCACAATCTGGCAGTTTATTTCTATCCTATAGAAGACCATACGATTGGATTCAATTGGGATCAGGTGAATACAAGTGATGGAAGTAATAAATATAAGAATGCGTTCTATGATATTTCTTACCAATTTTCATGGTCTAAAAAGAAAATTGATTTTGAAATTAAATGGTTAAATATTGCTAACAGAAGGTTCTTTGAAACCTATAATATCAATCAAACAACGAATAGTTCTTCTTACACCAAGATTCAGCTACGCCCTAGCCAGGTGATGTTTACTGTAAAATTCAATTTTAAATAAAGCAAAAAACCAATCTTGATAGATTGGTTTTTTTATTGAGATATACTGAAATTAAAAGCTTTGCTGGTCTGCTGAAGGCCCATAGCTTCCCGGCAAAGGAATATTGTTTAGTCTGTAATACACTCCCAGTTGAGCCCTGTGATGAGTGATTTGGTTTAAAGCATGCCGGATCGCGCCGTACTTGCTCCAGCTTGCCAGTTCATGGCCTTCATTTTTAATCGTCCAACTGGGGTTCAGATCGTCTTCCGTACTGTTTTCCAATGCTGTTTTTGCGGACTGATAATCATCTTCCAGTTTTTTCATCAGATCATCTTTTGTAGAAAGAACGGTAGGTTTGTAGTCTCCTTTGGCAAAATCCAGCTCGGAAGTTTTCAAAATAGTGTTGGGCCATTCAAAAACTTCTACAAGATGGGTGGCAAGCGGCATCAGTTTCATACTTTTTTCATGCGGAGCATAATCGTTTTTTCCTTCAGGAAATAGTTCAATAAATTTTTTGGTGGTTTGAAATTCTCCTTCCAGTTCGGATTTTAATTGAGATAAGGTGTCCATAATATTTTGTTTTTTAGAAACTTAAAGGTAAGTGTTTTAAAAATGAAACTGTTTTAACAGAATCATAATTTTTTAAGTAGTAAAGATTGAAACGGAAGAATATTTTTTGCCAGAAAATAAAATTTGAAATAAACTGTAACAAAAGAAGACATATGATTACTAATTATATAAACTTGCTACAATGAAAAAGTTATTCTCCATATTTTTGATAACTCTGTTTGCATTTGCAGGAGCTCAGGAATCTAAAGAAACAGCGAACCGTTTCTTTTATGAACTGACTTTTAAACCGAAGAAAGATTCGGCAAGAATGGATAAGATTATTACTATTCTTGATATTGCCCCAAAGAAATCAATCTATCAGGATTATACAATGCCGGCTCAGGATTCTATCATTAAAGTTCAGATAGAAGAAATGGAGAAAACCAAGTCTTTCAAGGACATGACTAAATTTATAAAGTGGCCAAAATTCTCTTATAAAATTATCAAAAGTTATCCGGATATGAAGGTTCAGTATGTAGATAGAATCAGCAGAAACCTATTCTCATACGAAGACGAACCGAAATTACAATGGAGCATTTTACCTGATAAAGAAAAAATAGGAGCATACAATGCTCAGAAAGCAACTACAGAATTTGGAGGAAGAAAGTGGACAGCCTGGTTTAGTTCTGACATTCCTTTTCAGGATGGACCTTATAAGTTTAAAGGACTTCCGGGGCTAATTGTAAAAATCGAAGACACTGATAAGAACTATTCATGGCAATTGAGCGGAAACAAAAAGATCGAAAACTATGAAGAATTATCATATGCCGATAAGATCAATGCTAAGATGGGCATGATGAG
Organism: Chryseobacterium sp. WLY505; assembly: GCF_030846215.1. Classification (NCBI taxonomy): domain Bacteria; kingdom Pseudomonadati; phylum Bacteroidota; class Flavobacteriia; order Flavobacteriales; family Weeksellaceae; genus Chryseobacterium; species Chryseobacterium sp. WLY505. The sequence continues at coordinate 302,181 of NZ_JAVCWI010000003.1, forward strand.
CAATACAATAACACCTACATCCAAAGAAAAATTTCTTAAATCCTACGAAGGATACAAAGCAGATCCGTTCGCAGAATCAAGACCGTACATGACTGCAGAAAATATGAGCAGACCCATGCCGGGAACAGACGGAACAGTAGGAGACTTCATGAAAAGGCTGGAAAAGCAGGTGAAAGATTTCTTCGGATCCAATGATAATCCCATAGAAAAAGATCAGCCTTTTGACAAGAAGAAAAAATAAGACTTCATATCAACTAAATTATATTTTGAATCACCCCAGATACAGCAATGTGTTTGGGGTGATTTCTTTTATGTCAAAACGTTATTTAGATTAAATTTAAATAGCGTATATTTGCAGGACTAAAAATTAGGCTTTGAAAGAGAAAGGATTACATAAATTAAGTGGATTCCCTAAAAACAAAATGGGGAAGATATTGGGATATGATAACGACCATCTTAAAATGCCCAATAAAATTATTGAAATGGGACTTCTTCCGGAGACTCTTTTCAGAATTTTGTATCAGGCACCGTTCAGCGGGCCAATGTATGTAGAATTTGGGGCAGAAAAAAGCCGGATTGCTCTTCGTGAGGAAGAAGGAGATTACATCATTGTTGAAGAATTGAATTAATGCAGGAAAACAAGAAAAAACAGATACTTTTAGTCGGAAATCCTAATGTAGGAAAGTCAACGGTTTTCAATACGCTTTGCAACAAAAAGCAGAAAACCGGAAACTACGCCGGCGTTACCGTTGCAAGTCATTCGGGGAAATATATTTACAAAAACGAAGAAGTAGAGGTTATCGACCTTCCTGGTTCTTACAGTGTATACCCGAGTTCAGAAGATGAGGCTATTTTTTCCAAATATCTTATTGATGAGCAGAAAAACTATGCAGGAGTTGTTTATATTCTTGAAGCATTAAGTTTAAAAAGAGGGCTGCTGCTGTTTCAGCAGATTCAGGATCTCGGAATTCCAACGATTCTGATAGTCAATCAGATTGATCAGGCAGAAAGAAGGGGAATCACCATAGATATTCAAAAATTTTCCGAAGCATTGGGGATAAAAATTATTCAGACCAATGCCAAAGAACAGATCGGGATTGACGCAGTAAGAGAAGCTGTTTATAACAACGAATTTGTAAAAACAGATCAACTTTCTTTTGAAACACCGGGCGAGCATAGAGACTTTATTCAGAAACTGGCAGCACATAAAGGTTTCGATAACGAATATAAAGCGTGGATGAGCCTTTCATTGGGAACTGATCTTGGAAGAATCGGCGGAGTAATGGAACAGCTCAATGAACCTGATTCTAAAAGTTTGGTCCCTAAAAGATTACAGGTTCAGGAAACCGTTAGAAGATATCAGAACGTAGACAAAATACTGGCTGATGTCATTTCTAAAAAAACTCAGTTCAAAGAATTATTAACCGAAAAGCTGGATAAAGTTTTAGTTCATAAATTCTGGGGCTATGTAGTCTTTTTAGCAATTCTGCTGGTTATTTTCCAAAGTGTTTTCTTTCTCGCGGAATACCCGATGAACTGGATCGAAGAGACCTTCTCATGGCTGGCAGCGTTTACAAGCGAACATCTTCCGGAAGGACCAATTAATTCATTGATTTCAAACGGAATTGTTCCCGGAATTGGAGGAATTGTGGTTTTTGCACCACAGATCGGAATTCTCTTGTATTTCCTTTATTTATTAGAGGATTCAGGATATATGGCAAGAGTCGTATTCCTGATGGACAGATTGCTTCGTCCTTTCGGGCTTAACGGAAAAAGTATCGTTCCCCTTGTATCAGGAACTGCCTGTGCTATTCCGGCCGTAATTTCTACAAGAAATATTGAAAACGTAAAAGAAAGATTGCTTACGATATTGGTAACACCGTTTATGACTTGTTCTGCGAGGCTTCCTGTGTACAGCATCATTATCGGACTGATTATCTCAGAAGGAACATTTTTAGGAATTAAATACAAAGCACTGGTCCTTATGGGAATGTATCTCCTTGGATTTTTAGTCGCTTTATTCTCTGCAGCAATCTTAAAACGATTTATTAAAAGTAAAGGAAAAACGTATCTTGTAATGGATCTTCCAGCTTACAAAAAGCCACTTTTCGGATATGACTTTAAAATGGTTTTAGGAAAAGTATGGGACTTCATTACCGGAGCCGGAAAAATAATTTTCATCGTAAGTATCATCATCTGGTTTTTAAGCTATTTCGGGCCAAGCCAGAAAACAAACGAATTTGTAGCGACTGATGTTCATCTTGATCATTCTTACCTTGCTAAGATGGGTAAAGGAATAGAACCTGTAATTGCTCCGCTTGGTTACGACTGGAAAATGGGGGTCGGAATCCTTACCAGTTTCGTAGCAAGAGAAGTTTTTGTAGGAACAATGTCTACCCTTTATAGTTTGGAAGATGATGCTCCCGAAGTGAAAGTAATAGATAAAATGAGAAGAGATGTAAAACCCAACGGAGAAAAAGTCTTCAGTTTTGCTACGGGAATCTCGGTTCTTCTTTTCTACGCATTTGCAATGCAGTGTGTTTCCACACTTGCAGTAGTCTACAGAGAAACCAAAAGCTGGAAATGGACCAGCTTTCAGGTAGTTATGATGACAGGTTTGGCATATTTTGTGTCGATGATAGTATATCAGATTTTAAAGTAATGGACTCATCATTAATCATTCAGTACGTACTTATTGTATTAATTGTAGCATTCGCCTGTTACTCTTTATTTAAAGTACTTAAAAAGAATTTCGCGCCAAAGAAATTCAGTTCCAAAAGAACCAACTGCGATAAGGATTGCGGCTGTTCTTAATATTGGGTTTACCGGATAATTGAAAAAAATGTAGTAATTTCATTTTCTAATGTAAATTATTCGATTTGAATTTTTTAAAGGCAGTATTATTCGTATTATTTTCTTTATCAGCTCTTCAGGTAAAAGCACAGTCAGATACCGCAAATACCAAGTCTTATGCAGACCAGGTGATGATTCGTGTGAACCTTGATACCAACATCGAAAGCTATGTTTTTTCAGAAGGAGAAGGGAAGAATACCAACGAGACAATTCTGTCCATCAACAATAAAACGAAAACTTCCTTTTCCATCGATTATAGAATAATAAGTGCAACAATATCTTTTGCGCCCCGGTTTTTAGATGGAAATAATGATGATGAAATGAAAGGGAAAAGCTCTTATACCGATTTAAGTTTCAGGTTTTTTCCGGGAAGATTCATTCAGAATGTCTATTATAAAAATGTAAAAGGCTTCTATGTGGAAAACATGAAAGATCTGTCCCCCGAATGGCAGGAAAGAATAGATCCCTACATTCAGTTTCCCGATTTAAGAGTACAGACTTTTGGTGGATCTACATCTTATATTCTCAATAAGAATTTTTCAGCAAGAAGTATCTATACACAAGGAGAATGGCAAAGGAAAAGCAGTGGAAGCTGGATACCCTTTCTGGATTATGATCTTACCGTTTTCAGAAACACAATTAACGAGGTAAAAAGCAAAGAAACACAATATAATATTGGCGGGAATATAGGATATTTCTACAATTGGGTCATTGGAAAAAATGTCAATATCTCTCCTTATCTGGCTGTCGGGGTCGGAGGAAAATTTTCCAGTTACAGAGAGCTTGATAACGGATCAATAAAACAAGATGCCCAATATGCCACTATAAGAATGCAGGGAGGTCTTCATATAGGTTATAATACCGACCGGTTTCTGTTCGGGGGGAAAATGAATTTTAAAAATTATGCCTACGATCAGAAAAATAATCAAACCGTAGAGAATAATAACCTTTATGGGCTGTTATACATAGGGTATCGTTTTGCACCACCGAAAGTTGTGAAAAATACCTATAATAAAGTCCAAAAAAAGATTCCGGTTCTATAAGTTGAAGGGTCTTTTAAGTATCTTTGCGTTGGAAAATTCAGTAAGAACAAAATAAATTAAAAAAACATCATGTCATTAATAAAATCTATTTCCGGAATTCGCGGAACCATTGGTGGTAAAGTAAATGATAACTTAACACCACTGGATGTGGTAAAATTCGCATCCGCATTCGGAACCTGGCTTCAGAATAATAAAAACAAAAAAGATCTTACCCTTATCATCGGAAGAGATGCCAGAATTTCCGGCCAGATGGTTTCTTCTTTAGTTACAGCTACATTGCAGGGATTAGGGATTAATGTGGTAGACCTGGGTCTTTCTACAACACCCACAGTAGAAGTAATGGTTCCTGAACTGAATGCAGACGGAGGAATCATTCTTACAGCTTCTCATAACCCTAAACAATGGAACGCTCTTAAACTCTTAAACGAAAAAGGAGAATTCATCAGTGGTGAAAACGGAGCTGAAGTACTGGCTTTGGCGGAAAGTGAAGATTTCAATTATGCAGAAGTGGACGATCTTGGAAAATATGAAACAAGAGACGATGCTTTTGATATCCATATTCAGCAGATTCTGGATTTACCGATGGTAGACGTGGAAGCAATCAAAGCAAAGAATTTTAAAGTAGTTCTTGATGCCGTAAACTCTACAGGAGGGATTGCTATTCCAATGCTTTTAGATAAATTAGGTTGTGAAACCATCAAATTATATTGTGAACCTACAGGACATTTCCCACACAATCCTGAACCCTTGAAAGAACATTTGGGAGATATCTGTAATCTTGTGAAAAAAGAAAATGCAGATTTAGGAATCGTTGTAGATCCTGATGTAGACAGATTAGCTCTTATTGATGAAAAAGGAGAAATGTTCGGGGAAGAATACACCCTGGTAGCCGTTGCAGATTACCTGTTGAAAAATGAAAATGGAGTAGCAATCTCCAACCTTTCTTCAAGCCGTGCATTGAGAGATGTAGCACAAACCCACAATTCAGAATACTTTGCTAGTGCTGTAGGAGAAGTAAATGTTGTTACTTTGATGAAAGAGAAAAATGCTGTCATCGGAGGAGAAGGAAACGGAGGAATTATCTACCCGGAATTGCATTACGGAAGAGATTCTTTAGTAGGTGTAGCATTATTCTTAACGCATTTAGCCAAAGAAAACAAGACCGTTTCTGAATTAAGAGCTGGATATCCAGCCTATTTTATGGGTAAAAAGAAAATAGAGCTTACGCCGGAGATTGACGTAGATGCGATCTTAAGCAAAATGGAGCAGGAATACAAGAATGAAGAAGTTTCCACAGTAGATGGTGTAAAAATAGACTTTGAAAACAACTGGGTTCACCTTAGAAAATCCAATACAGAGCCTATCATCAGAATTTATACTGAAGCTAAATCTCAGGAAGAAGCAGATCAGTTAGGAGATGATATTATTGCTAAAATCAAGAGTTTAGTCTAATAAATACAGGAAGAGCGGACAAACAGTCCGTTCTTTTTTTATACCAGAAATGTTTGAACATATTAAAAACAGATTTCCTTTCCCTAAAGAAAAGTGGAGAAAATTTCTGGGCAGCTTCCAGCGTATGGATGTTCCTGCCAAGACTTTGCTTTTAAAAGAAGGTGAAGTTTCCTGCAATGCCTATTATCTTGAAAAAGGCATGGTAAGAGCCTGGTATAATAATGACGGAAAAGATGTTACCTTTCAGTTTTTCCCTGAGAACACAATGTTTTCCTCTCTTGAAAGCTTTAAAAAAGGTTTGCCAAGTATGGTTTCATTTGAGACCATAGAACCCTGTATTTTATACAAAATTAATAAACCTGATGTGGACGCTTTTCTGGAAGAAGTCTACGAAAACCCTGAACTCAGAAATCTTTTTATGGATGCTCTTTTTGAAAGGGTATTCGATTATATGAAACACTTCTTTTCATTTATTAAAGATACTCCGCAACAACGATATTTGAACCTGGTTAAACAAAAACCCGAGATTATCAAAAGAGTTCCACAACATTATATTGCATCCTATCTCGGAATTACTACCGTACATCTCAGCAGGATCAAAAGCAAAATATTGAAAGATGGACTTTAAGAGGTTGGAAAATGGAAATCAGAAGCTTAAAAAGAACTGCATAAATTCAGACTCATCTTAAACGCTAAACTCGCAAAGAATAATATGCATTGTTGAAAATGCTCGCAAAGGCGTTCCACTAAGCAAGGGTCGCTATTCTTTGCTGAACGAAGTGCCCTTGCGAACAAAAATAATATACAATATCCTGTTCCCTAGCGTCCTCCGCAAAATTCACTTAATTTTTTAACGCAACGTCCGCAAAGAATAATCTTTATTATTGAAAATGCTCGCAAAGGCGTTCCACTAAGCAAGGATCGCTATTCTTTGCTGAACGAAGTGCCCTTGCGAACAAAAATAATATACAATATCCTGTTCCCTAGCGTCCTCCGCAAAATTCACTTAATTTTTTAACGCAACGTCCGCAAAGAATAATCTTTATTATTGAAAATGCTGGCAAAGGCGTTCCACTAAGCAATGGTCGCTATTCTTTGCTGAACGAAGTGCCCTTGCGAACAAATAATAATAACAATATTATGTTTCCTAGCGACCGCAGCGTTTCAACTCTATTACTGGATTTATAAACTCCCAGCCTCCCACTTCCTGCTTCCTTTCCAAAAACTCATAACAAATGTTATCGCTTTACAGCCTTCTCCCCTCCTAATTTTGTATAAAAATTAAAAGAATGAAAGCAGCCGTAGTATTTGAAAAAGGAAGCACTCCTCAATATGCAGATTTCCCGGAACCTGAAGTACAGGAAAATGAAATTTTGATTTCAGTAAAAGCCGCATCGATTAAAAATCTCGACAGAGCGAGGGCAGGAGGAAATCATTACTCAACTGAAAATCAGGAACACCAGCCGACGGTTATCGGGACAGATGGAGCAGGATACCTTGAAAACGGAAGTAAGGTTTATTTTTTCAGCAAAAAAGGAACAGTCGCTGAAAAAGCTGCAGCCGATAAAAAGATGATCATTCCAATTCCTGATGAACTGGATTTTTCTCTGGCTGCTGCATTACCAAATGCAGTGATGGGATCAGCAATGGCACTAAAATTCAAGGCAGGAATACAGCAGGGCAACACCGTTCTGATCAACGGGGCAACAGGAATTACAGGCAGAATTGCTGTTCAGATCGCCAGATTATATGGAGCACAGAAGATTATTGTTACCGGAAGAAATGAAGAGTCTCTGCAGTCTTTACTTGAGCTGGGGGCTGATGAGGTCGTTTCTCTAAAACTGGAGGACAATGCTTTTAAACAAAAAATAAAAGACATTCATAAGGAAACTCCGGTGGATATTATCATAGATTATATCTGGGGACACTCTGTAGAAATGATCTTGTCTGCTTTTAAAGGAGACGGAACCTTTTCCCATAAGACAAAGCTTGTAACGATAGGAGGAATGAGCGGAGATACCATTCAGCTGTCTTCCCAGATCCTCAGAGGTACAGATATTCAGATTTCAGGATCAGGATTGGGAAGCTGGACAAAAGAAGAATCGGCCCTTCTTTTTTCAGAAATTATCCCGGAAATGTTTCAGGCAGCCGTAGAAGGAAAAATTAAAATGGAAACTCAGGACGTTGATATAAAAAATATCGAAGCTGTATGGAATGCTGAGTTACAAAGCGGAAAACGCCTTGTTGTAAGAATTTAACCACAATCTCCGTTTTTTTATCCACAATCCTTTTATCGGTTTTCTTTTTTTACTATTTTTATAATAGAAATTAATGAAATGGAAAATTCAAAAAAAAGTTGCAACTTTGCATAAATATTTGAATATCAGTTTCAGATGTATTATTAACTAAACGTTTGCCGAGGTTTGTAAGCAAATTCAAGCGTTGGGCCGACAAAGAGGACACTATTGGAAGAGTATTTTGGAAATGAACTTGTAAAAAAGTTCGAAGAAATGATGGAAAACAATGAAGAATTCTACTTTGATACAGAAGAGTTAGAAGACATTATTGTTTATTATTTGGAGCTTGGTGATTTTAATTACGCTGACATGGCTGTTAATTATGGACTAAAGCTTCACCCTAATTCGTTGGATATCAAGATCAAAAAACTTGAGATCCTTCTGGAGTGGGAAGAGTATAATACGGCGAAAGAACTTATTGACGAACTGAAAGGCGCTTCTATGGAGAATACAGACTTTTTGGTTTGTTATGCCAAGTATTATTCGAACTTAGGAAATCCCAGAAAATCCATTGAAATCTGCAAAAAAGCTTTAACATTAGAGGAAGAAGAAAACTTTCTCCACAACTTTATTGCGGATGAATATGTGAATCTCGGAGATCCTTTTAACGCTCTTAAACATTACAGAAAAGCACTGAAGGAGGATCCTATGGATGAATATTCACTGGAAAACTGTATGGTGTGCTTCAGTGACCTGAATAAGAGTGAGGAGGCTATTGCCTTTCTTAATGAATATTTAGACGAATTTTCTTATTCTGAAACCGCCTGGTTTGAATACGGACAATTCTATTTCAACAGAAAAAATTATGATGAAGCGATAAGAGGCTACGACTATTTACTGGCAATCAACTCAAACTCTGTAGGAGTATATGCCAATAAAGCAGCCTGTTATGAAGCTTTGGGACAATACCAGAAAGCCATCGAAACGTATGAAGAGATGCTGGAGCTGGAATACACAAAGGCATTTACTTTTTATAAGATCGGATTATGCAATAAGGCCTTGAAACAGCCTATTTTAGCTTTAAATGCATTCCAGAAATCTTTAAGAGAAGACCCTCAGTTTTATCTTGCGATGATGGAACAGTCTTATCTTTACGAAGAAATGGGCGGAATGTCTGAAGCATTGCATTTTGCCAAAGAAGCGACCCAGTTGAATGAAAACAATCTGGATTACCAGAAAAGACTGGCGTTTTTATTCATCGATTCAGGGAAGTTTGAAGAAAGTCTTTCCTGTCTTAAAAAACTGGTGGATGCAGAGCCTTCAAGGTTCTACAACTGGTATGCCTATTCGGAAGTTTTGATGTTGGTAGGAGAGTATGAAGACGCGGTAACTGTGCTGAACAGAGCGATTAAAAAGCATTACAGAGCAGAGTTGTTTTATCAGCTGAGCAATTGTTTTTACAATCTGAAAGACCAGGATAAAGGAATGGAATCTCTTCAAAAAGCATTGGAACTTGATCCTTCTTTAGCTAAGGATATGCAGAAAAAATATCCTTTCATTAAAGACGAAGTGAAGAAGGTAAAAGCCAGTAAAGTGAAGAAAAAGAACTAGAGTAATCTAAAATAAGAGAAAAACCTGCAGAAATGCAGGTTTTTTTTATTGATAATTGTATTCGTAGAAAAATTTGTCCGGAGCACTGGTGTTTGCATTTCCGTTCATATCAAGAGATTGTCTGCTCTCTTCTGATGGATAACCGGCAGTATTAAAAGTAGTTGTATACTTGTGAGACGTCGTTCCGGTTGCTATTCCTCCTCCAGCTGTAGTATTGGAAAACTCTCCTTTGTAAGTGCTTAAGCTGTTCTTAATATTCGAAAATAGCATACTTATCCCATCACTGCTCTCATTTCCGTTGAATATGATTTTGTCAAAACCTTTTACATTTTTGAAAGGATAATTTTTATCAGTATAGGTATACGTCTCTTTTTCCGTATAATTAACTGTATTTCCATTGACGGTTCCGGTTCCTGAGCCTACGCTGCTTACCATATTTCCATTGCTGTAAGTAAAAACACTGTTAATGGTAGAGGATCCTCCAACGCCTGAATTGGTCTGTCTTTTTACATTGATTTCGGTATTACTGGTATAATTATAAGTAAATGTAACCGTATTCTGTACAGTTCCGGTAGTGGAGTATTCCTTTATGACAGCTGAAGCCATGCGTCCATTAGAATATCCATATTCTACAGTACTTTCAAGGACATTATTTTCGTAATGTTTAATCCCGGAAACATAATCATCGGTATAAGAGAACTCCACTCTTTGTCCGTAATTAATGTTGTTAATCATACTGATGATTTTAGTGCCGTTGTAATTGATTTTCATTACAATACCATCCATAGTCATCTTCGTGGGAAGAATTACGTTTTGATTAGACGGATCACTGTTATCAAAAGGGGTATCATCAGAGCTATAGCATGAAATTGCAGATAAGGCCAAAGAACCAAAAAGTAGAAGTTTTTTCATAGTTATAAGTTAAATCATCCAAATATAATTTAATTTATAATATGATTTTACTTTTTTGGATTGGTTCTTAAAAAGATGAGCCCGGCAATTATAATTCCAGCTCCAATAAATTGTAAATAAGTGAGTTGCTCACCATCTATTATGCCCCAGATAATAGCCACAATAGGCATCACTAAAGTCACCGTGGAAGCAAAAAGGGGAGATGAAACTTTCAGCAAACGATAATTCATCATCATGGCCAGCCCGGTTCCGAAAACAGATAACAGACTGACAAACATGAGCCCCATCAGATTATCCTTCGAAAAACTGAATTCCGAAAAGAATCCTGTACCTGTAAGAGCAATAATGGAAGGCAGCAACAAAACAAAAGAGAATACAAAAGCAGATAAAACGGTGGAAGATACCTCCATCAGCTTTGATTTTACAGTCGTTGTACTCAATGCATAGCACAGAGTAGCCAATAAAAGCAACAGAATCGGAATCATTTTCAAATCTCCGCTGTCTCCACCACCAAACGCCAGAATACAGACTCCAGTGAAGCTTATTAACGTGCCCACAATCTGTTTTTTTGTTGTTTCAAACTTCCAGACCAAAGCTCCAACAATAATCACGAAAATGGGCATCATGGAGTTGATAATCCCTGCAATACTACTGCTTATTTCCGTTTCAGCGATCGGAAACAGAAACATCGGAATGAAATTCCCGGTAAAAGCAGCCAGAATTAACCATTTTAAATGCTTTTTAGGGAAAAGTTTGTAATTGGAGATAGCCACCGGAAGCAGAATAATGCCGGCAATAAGAACTCTTAAAGACCCAACCTGAAACGGATTGAAGTGCTCCAGCGATTTTTTGATCAAAATAAAGGATGATCCCCAGATAATACTCAGGATAACCAGAAGAACCCATTTTTCTTTATCTGCGTTCATTATTTTCGTGTAAGATTTTTAGAAATTCTTTTTTGGGAATCATTTTTGCTCCCAGACTCTCCAGATGTTCGGTATGAGATTGACAATCAATTAATTCAAGATTATCTTTATGGCTTTCTACAAAGTGGATAAACCCAGCTTTAGAAGCATTGCTTACTTTTGCAAACATGCTTTCCCCACAGAAAACGTTTCCAATCTGCAGCCCATAAAAACCTCCTACAAGTTCTTCATTCTGCCACACCTCAATGCTTTTGGCCAAACCGTATTGATGCAGCTGGATAAAAGACTCCATCAGTTCATCAGAAAGCCACGTTCCTGACTGTCCCTTTCGGATAGCCTGCTGACAGTTTTTGATCACTTCTCTGAAGTTCTTATTCTCAGAGAAAGTAAAAACATCCCTGTTGAGTATCTTTCTCATGGATTTCGAAACCTTTAATTCTTCAGGAACAAGAACAAACCTTGGATCCGGACACCACCAAAGAATTTCTTCTCCGGGATTGTACCAGGGAAAAATACCCAGCTGGTAGGCAAACCATATACGTTCCACGGACAGGTCGCCGCCAAAAGCAACCACTCCCTCATGGCCATCATACAGCTCAGGGTCGGGAAATGAAATCTCGTTTTCGTCTAATCGGACCATTTTTAGAAAAAAAATCCCACTTCAAAAAGCAGGATTTATATTTGATCTTTTATTCTTTAATTAGAAAGGTAAATCATCATCGTCATCTCCGGCAAACGGATTCTCGTTAGAAACAGGAGAAGCAGATTGCTGAGGCGTTGCCTGAGTAGGTTCAGAACCATTGTCAAAAACTTTCTCTACTCTCCACCCTGTAATAGAGTTGAAGTATTTAGTTTCACCCTGCGGAGAAACCCATTCTCTACCTCTGATGTTGATTCCTACCTTTACGTTTTCTCCTTCCTTAAGGTTATCTAATAAACTGATTTTATCAGATAAAAATTCTATGTTTATCGGCTGTGGATACTGTTCCTGGGTCAAAATAACCATTTCTCTTTTTTGAAACCCGCTCGCAAATGTTTGAGCATCAAAAAGTTTCTTTACCGTTCCTTGTAATTCCATATCGTAAATATTAACGATGTAAAAGTATGAAAATGAAATGTAATAAAAGAAGGCATGAAAAAAAAATATGGAAATTTTATTTTTTTTTCCTGAAAAGTTTGGTAGTAAAGGAAATTGTCCTATATTTGCACTCACAAAAACGAAGCAAGCTCTTTAAAACTTACAATATAAAAAACCAGCGGATGTGGTGTAATTGGTAGCCACGCCAGACTTAGGATCTGGTGCCGTGAGGCGTGGGGGTTCGAGTCCCTTCATCCGCACTATGCGAAAATAGCTCAGCTGGTAGAGCACAACCTTGCCAAGGTTGGGGTCGCGGGTTCGAATCCCGTTTTTCGCTCCACACCATGCCCTGGTGGTGGAACTGGTAGACACGCAGGACTTAAAATCCTGTGTCCGCAAGGACGTACGGGTTCAAGTCCCGTCTGGGGTACAAGACCCTCTGTAATATCTTACGGAGGGTTTTTTGTTTTAATAGAGAGAGTTCTTTAAATAAAAATCTTATATTTGTAAGAAATCAGGTTGAATCTGAGTATTCAGATCAGCAAAACCAGCGGATGTGGTGTAATTGGTAGCCACGCCAGACTTAGGATCTGGTGCCGTGAGGCGTGGGGGTTCGAGTCCCTTCATCCGCACTATTCGAAAAACTCTCTGGAGTTTTTAAGAAGGTTGGAACCCTTGGTTCGAATCTTTTTTTTTTGCCCACACCATGCCCTGGTGGTGGAACTGGTAGACACGCAGGACTTAAAATCCTGTGTCCGCAAGGACGTACGGGTTCAAGTCCCGTCTGGGGTACAAAGCCCTCTGTAAGAGATTACGGAGGGCTTTTTTTGTTTTTATTATTTTAATAAGAGTTTGCTAGATTCTGTTTTTACGTTCCAGTCTTTCCAGCCTCTCAAAAATACTGGTGAAGATATTTTTCTCCCCTAAAGAAACATATCCTGCAATCTTATAATATTCCTGTTCTTTATTATTTGTTTTCTGATTATCAGGATGATACATGAGGTTTTCGTTCTGATAAATAAGAAGGTTGCTGATAGGTTCTGTTTTCGGATCTGCTTTGTTCAGAAATAGAATATCGCCGTATTCATATTGTGGCAGCAAAGTTTTTTCAGAAGTAAATTCATAGACCATATCAACGAATGCTAATATTTTTTGCAATACTGCCGTGCTTGGATTATTTTCTTCTGTATTTGTCTTTGCTTCTTTGCTGTTTTGAATAGCCAGTTCCGGGAAAAGCATCAGTTGGTCTATATCAGAAACGCTTACTAACTGGTTTACCTGAAGGGTTTCTGTCAGTAATTTATCAAGATTAAGATTAAAATGATTCGCTACCTTTAGTATAGTTTCTATCTTGGGTTCGGCACGTCCTTCCTCATAAGAGCTTATCACTCCTCTGTTTAAATCAAATAAATCAGCAAAAGCCTTTTGGCTTAGTCCTTTTACCTGTCTTATTTTTTTAATATTAGTTCCAAAGAAGCTCATTTTGTCTAATCTTTTTTGCAAAGATAGAGAATCTGAAACAATTATTTGCTAATAATATTTGCAATTTGAAAATTTTATTTTATATTTGTGTAGACGAAAAATAAAACACTAAACCAGCCATCATGAGAAATCAAATATTCAGAACGGTCAAAGAGTGGTTGTTAGATTATGAGTTTAACATCACGTTGGAAGATGAGGCTCAGAGAATCTTAATCATCGAAAAAGAATCCAACGGGATAAAAAACATGATCCTTATAATATCAGACTCTATTCTGATCATGGAACAGTTCCTTTTTGAAATCAAAAATCCATCCGAAAAAATATTTCTGAGACTCCTTCAGAAAAACAGAGACATCGTTCACGGAGCATTTGTACTGGACGCAACCGGAAGAAGAGTGATTTTCAGAGATACACTACCAACCGATAATATGGCACAAAACGAAGTGATGGCTTCCATCAACTCTTTAGGGATCCTTGTGGGGGAATTTACAACAGAAATGCTTGAAATGAGTAAGTAATTCACAAAAGATATTTAAAATGAACATTTTTAAAAGATTGTTAACGATAGGAAAAGCAGAAATCCATTCTGTGATCGACAGCTTTGAAGACTCGATCAATTTAACGGAACAGGGTATCCGTGAAATGAAAGAACAGCTGGGAAAAAGTATAGAAGCTCTTGCCCAGTTGAAAGCTCTTGCCATACGCAAAAAGAATGAAGCAGAGACAGCAGAGGAAACCGCAAAAGACTATTATAATAAAGCCATAGTCATTGTTCAGAAAGCAGAAAAAGGAGAAGTGGAAACTGCTGAGGCAGACCGCCTTGCTAAAGAAGCATTGAAAAAACAGACCTCTTCTTTGGAAAATGCAACAGCTCTTCATAAAGAACATGAAAAACTGTTTGATGACTGCGAAAAGTTACAGGGCAGTATCAACCATCTGAAATCAAGCATTGCCAAATGGGAAAACGAATTGAAAACCCTGAAAGCAAGAGTTCAGGTAAGTGAAGCCACGAAAGATATCAACCAGAAGATGACCCAGATGGACACCGGAAGTACAGTGAGTATGCTGGAAAAACTGAAGGATCGTGTCGTACAGCAGGAAGTCCTTGCAGAAGCCTATTCTGATTTTTCAAAATCAGGAAAAAGCATTGATGAAGAGATCGATGCCATGGTAAACAGTAATGATACAAAAGCTGAAGAAGCTTTAAACAGATTAAAAGAAACCCTTAAAAAAGGCTAATATATGACCTTTCAGGAATTTTTAACTATAGCATTTTCTCCGGTGAATACGGTGCTGACCGTCCTTCTTGGATTATCAGTGGTCTACTGGATCTTTACCATTCTTACAGGATTGGATATCGATGTAGGCATTCATTCCGATCTGGATGCTGATGCAGATATAGAAGTTCCGGATGGTCATCTCCACGCTCCTGATCATGATCCTTCAGCCTGGATGCATTTCCTGAAATTTTTGAATCTGGATATTGTTCCGGTAACATATTTTCTAACACTTTCATTGCTGATTACCTGGCTGGGCTCATTTTATCTGAATTATTTTATTCCACTTCCCACATGGGCAGGAATACTGATTCTTTTTCCAATGATGATTGGGGGAATGCTATTAACCAAAATAATCCTAAAGCCCCTGAATCCCTTTTTTAAAGAGATCAATCATAAAGGGGAATTGTCCTATGCCTTTTTAGGAAGAGAAGGACGTCTAAAATCCAGCATTCAGGATGATAAAATAGGAATGATGGAAGTCTTCATCGGAAGCGATCCTATGACGCTGATGGTGAGAAGCCAGGACGGTAGCAGGCTGGAGCACGGAACCCGGGTTATGATTGTAGATGAAGAACCTGAAAAAAGGATTTACTACGTACAGAAATCAATAAGATATTAAAATAAAAAACTAATAACCATGCTGACTATTTTTTTGATCTTGCTGAATTGTATCCTCGGAATCATCTTCCAATTCTTATAAAACAAAAAAACACATCTATATAAACTATAAACTTATAAAACTATGAACTTACCTTTAATTGCTGGAATTATTGTTGCCGTCGTAGCAACAATCGGATTGATTTTCTGGATTTTATCGATGTATAAAAAAACCGTTCAGGGAATCGTTATTTTAAGAACTGGTTATGGAGGTACAAAAGTCTTCTTTAATGCCGGTATTGTCATTCCCATTATCCATCGTATGGAATCTATGGATATCTCCGTAAAAAAACTGGAGATTTCAAGAGAGGGAAGAGCAGGCTTGATCTGTAAAGACAATATGAGAGCAGATATTCAGGTGGCATTTTTTATCCGCGTCAACAAATCAGTAGATGATATTGTAAATGTAGGTCAGACGATTGGTTGTCAGCGTGCTTCGGATGCCCAGACATTAAGAGAATTGTTTGAAGCTAAATTTTCAGAAGCTCTTAAAACGGTAGGAAAGAAATTCGATTTTACAGAATTATACGAAGCAAGAAGTGAATTCCGTCAGGAAATCCTTGATATCATTGGAACAGATCTTAACGGATATGTGCTGGATGACTGTGCGATAGACTACCTTGAGCAGACCTCAATTGATAAATTAGATAAAGATAATATCCTTGATTCTGAAGGGATTAAGAAAATTACCGAACTGACAGCTACTCAAAATATTAAAGCCAACCAGGTTCGTCGTGATGAAGAAAAAACCATTACAAAACAAAATGTAGAGGCCAGAGAAGCCATTCTGGAACTTGAAAAACAGCTGGCAGAAAAAGAAGAATCTCAAAAAAGAGAGGTTGCCAATATCAAAGCCCGCGAAAATGCAGAAATTCTGAAAGTAGAAGAAGAAGAACGCTTGAGATACGAAACTGTTCGTATTGCTACAGAAGAAAAACTACAGATTGCAGAAGAAAATAAACTTCGTCAGGTGGTTATTGCTGCCAAAAATAAAGAACGTGCAGATCTGGTAGAAACAGAAAGAGTATTAAAAGATAAAGCCCTTGAAGCAACAGAAAGAGAAAGAATTGTCTCTCTGGCTCAGATTGAAAAGGAAAAAGCAATAGAACTGGAGAAGAAAAGTATTCAGGATGCCATCCGCGAGCGTTTAACCATGGAGAAAACTGTAGTGGAAGAACAGCAGGGAATCAAAGATCTGGAAGCCTTCAAAACAGCAGAAAGAAACAAGCAGGTAGAAATTACCGTTGCCACTCAGGAAGCAGAGAAAAAGCTGATTGAGGAAACAAGAGCTGCAGAATCCCGCAGATTGGCAGCAGAAAAAGATGCGCAGAAATATGTAATTGAAGCACAGGCGAAAAGAGATGCTGCAGAAAAAGAAGCTGAAGCACGCAAGATTATTGCAGATGCGAAAGCAAAAGAAGAAGCAACCGTAGGACTATCAGAAGCTCAGGTAATGCATGCGAAAGCAGATGCTGCAGAAAGACAAGGTGTGGCAGAAGCTACTGTTATTGAGAAAAAAGCTGATGCCAATAAAAAAGAAGGAATTGCCCAGGCAGAAGTCATCAAAGAAAAAGCATTGGCAGAAGCAGCAGGAATCACAGAGAAAGCAGAAGCCATGAAGAAACTGAACGATGCCGGAAAAGACCACGAAGAATTCCGTCTTCAATTGGCAAAAGAAAAAGATGTGGAACTGGCTCAGATCGCTATTCAGAAAGATATTGCAGAAGCACAGTCTATGGTACTGGCGGAAGCTTTCAAATCTGCAAAAATTGATATCGTAGGAGGTGATAATACTTTCTTCGACAACGTTATCAGACAAGTTTCTGCAGGAAAAGGATTGGATAAATTCATCAGCCACAGCGAAAATGCACAGATTGTAAAAGAAAACCTTCTGGGTGACGGAGAAAACATCATCGGAAAAGTGATGGGAATGGTGGATAAATATAAAATCTCCTCCGATGACATCAAAAATATGAGCATTGCTTCCCTGATTTTTAAACTGAACGGCGTAGCCAATCAACAGGAAAAGGGAATTCTGGAAAGAGCGATGGACATGGCTAAACACCTGGGAGTGGAGCACAAACCGGTGAACAACAACCATGTTTATTAAGTAATGCTTTAGATAATTAATGATGCTCTAAAGCCTCAAACCTATTAGGTTTATATCAAAAAAAAATTTTCAAAGTACCAAAAGTTATACAAAGACCTGCTGTCGTGCAGCAGCCATGACAACCTAAATAAAAACGATGTCAGAACAACTTAATTCCGGAACTTACGAAATTATTCAGAACCGTTTAAATGAGCAGAAGAATGACCTGATTCAGAGACTTCAGCAGCTTAATGAAAACCGTAAAAATATATTTGGCGGAGTAGATTTTTCGCTTGTAGCCAATGAAAGAATTTCTACGGATCACAGCTGTATTGCCAAAGATATCTATTCACTGGGTGACCACCTGATTTTCGGGTCTAATGCGCACCTTGGACTTCAGACGGAAATCAATATTTCGGACGTTTTTTCAATATATACCATCAATAATGACCGGTTTGAACCTCAGGATCACACCCTGATCAATGATGAGGTTTTCATTGACGAGTTTAAAAACCTTTACAAATATTACAGAAATACTTTCTTTGCCAGATTTACCTTCACGGAAAACTATCTTTATATGGTTTTTCAGCTGTCGGAAAGTACCACAGATATCAAAGCCTTTAAATGGCTGATCAAAGAGAATCAACTGATCTATGTAGATTCGAGAAGTGCCTCCGAAACCTCATATCCTCAGCAGCATGGCTTTGTATGGACAAAGGCAACCAGAGATATGCAGAGATCCGGAAAACATCCTCATATTTCTTTAGCAGATAAAGTTTTTGTAGAAAGCATCGGTGGAGATATTACCATCAAAGTAGAAGACAATACGGATACCGGAAAAGGAATTTATTCCGAAGATGTAATTCACAAAGATCAGAATCTGGATGATGCAGAGATTCATTTCTGTGATCTGGATAATCTTGTTTTGTTTAAAATAAAGCCTTATCAGGAAACAGAACGCTATTTCATTTATAACCATAAAGAAAAAACCGTTTCCAGAGCAGATGCTCTTAAATATTCAGGGCTTTTGCTTCCGGAAAATCAAGGGGTATTATTTTCCAACGGATATGCCCTTCAGACCGGAGGATTAAAAGTGATTTCTCAGGATCAGAACAGACTTTATTATCTGAAAACCATTACAGAACCGAATGGAGAGAACTTTCTGTATGTTTTTTATGATGATAAAACGAATAACTATCAGCTTATTTCTTACAATATCATCACCCAGACCATAGAAACCCCGATCCGTTGTAGTGGGTTTACGTTTTTACAGGATGGGAAACTGATCTACCTCAGAGAAAGCATCGAAACAACCAAACATCATCTGTCTCAGATCTGGCAGACTCCTTTTTCAAAAGAACTGTTGCCCAATATAGAAAAGGCAGACAGTTTACTTTACAAAATAGGAAATAAAGATATTGTAAGAGTAATGGCGGAGAGTCAGGAGCTGATCACCCTTCTGAACAAAAAAGATTCTTACAGTGGCTTGTATGATGATATCGTAAAGCTCTCTACTTTTATTCTGGATACTTACTATTTTCTTGGTGAAGATGAGGTTCAGAAGCTTGATGTACCATTGAAAGAGATCAGAGCGATTGCGCATTCTGCCATCAATGAATACGAAAAAGTAGTAGAGCAAAGGAAGAATACAGAGGAAACTTTAGAAAAGATAAAACAGGCCTGTGAGAAAATTCTTGATGATACCAAAAGGCTTCACTATTCCCAGCTTACAGAATATATTGATGCCCTTTCTCAGATCAGAGCATTAAGAGGAGAAGTGACAGGAGCAAAAGAACTTAAATATGCAGACACAGCGTTGCTGGATAGATTGGAAAAATCCCTTGCAGACCGTTATACAGAACTGTCAAATGCCTGTGTGGAATTTCTGCTTCAGGAAGGTGCATTATTGCCATACGAAGAAAGAGCACAGCAGATTTCTGAAGATATCATTGGATTACAGAAAGCCATTGATGCCAGAACAATTGAAGAAAATATCAATACCCTTTCCGGGCAGCTGGAATTATTGGTAGATATCGTTAATAACCTTAAAATTGAAGACACCTCCCAGTCTACCCAGATTATTGAAAACATCTCTTTAATCTTTGCAAGACTGAATCAGGAAAGGCTTGAACTCAGCAAAAGAAAAAGAGAAATTTCAGGGAAAGAACTGGCTTCAGATTTCCATGCTCAGATTACCTTATTTGACCAGTCTGTGATCAATTTTCTGGAGCTTTCGCAAACTCCTGAGAAATGTGATGAATATCTGACCAAACTTTCTATCCAGTTGGAAGAAATGGAAACGAAATTTATTGATTTCGAAGAATTCATTCAACAGATAGGAACCAAAAGAGAAGAAGTTTACGGACATTTCCAGAATAAAAGGGTACAGCTTACCGAAGCAAGAAATAAAAGGACTCAGAATCTTTTTGATGCTGCGCATAGAATCCTGAAATCGGTACAGACCAAAGCAGAATCTTTTGACTCAGAAAATGAGATCAATGGTTATTTTGCTGCCGATCTGATGGTAGAGAAAGTGAGAGATCTCTCCAGACAGCTTGCAGAATGGGAAGATTCAGCAAAATCGGAAGAGATTCAGACCTTGTTAAAATCTCAGCAGCAGGAAGCCGTAAGAAAACTAAAAGATAAAAAAGAGATCTATGCAGACGGAGAAAGCGTCATTGCATTGGGAGACTATAAATTTGCAGTCAATCAGCAGAAACTGGATCTTACGCTGGTACTGAGAAATGCTCAATATTACTATCATCTTACGGGAACAAGTTTATATGAACCATTGAACTTCACGGCAGATGAATTCAAAGAAGTCTGGAATCAGGAATTTGTTTCAGAAAACAACAAGGTAAAAAGATTTGAATACCTTGCCTGGAATGTATTTTCAGCTCACAAGGAAATAGCCTCAGAGATTGAAAACGGAAAGGCAGTACAGCAGTTTACAGCAGAGCATTTCGGAGAAGGACTGGTAAAAGGAATTCATGATAAAGATGCTGAAACTATTGTGTTGAAACTTCAGCAGATCCATAATGAACTTGGACTGATGAGGTTTACAGCACAGGAGAGAGCCTTGGCCCAGATTTTCTGGTTTTTCCTTGAAAGTGAAAGAAAAGAATACTATACCAAACAGTTTGAGGCAGCAGCTATTATTGCTCAATCATTTACTGTAAAACAGGGATTTGAGTACTTAAGCAGAGAAATTTCGGAAGAAATGAAATCTTTTGCATCAATGCATGGGATCTTTAAAGAAACAGATTGTATCAATGCTGCCATATACCTGAAAAAAGAAGATAAAGAAAGATTCCTGATCTCAGAAAAGGCTGCTACTTTGTATGAATTGTTCCTCAAAGAACTCAAAGAAAAAGGCAAAGATCTGGAGTTTATTGCCCAGATACAGGCTATGTATCAGTATCCTGCAGCGTGTTATTACATAGCTGAGAGTGCATTACAGGCCTTTGATCCGGAAGCTGACCACAATATTATCCAGGAAGCCGCAGCATTTATCATTACTCAAAAGTTTGATCCGAAAAATATCAAACACATTGCTTATGAAGTCGCCATAAAAGAGCTGAGGTCTCTTGAAAAAGACACGGAATATCATCTTAACTACTTTGAATTTGTATCCCGACTGAATCACTTTAATACGGTTACCGTTCCGAAATACAAACGCCTTCAGGAGTTGAAGTACAGCTGGGTAGATAAGAAGAAAAAAGCACTCAAATTAGATACTTTCAAGCCACAGGTATTGAGTTCATTTGTGAGAAATAAACTGATTAATGATATCTATTTCCCTCTCATCGGAGCCAATCTTGCCAAGCAATTGGGAACTGCAGGATCAGACAAAAGAACAGACAGAATGGGAATGCTTCTTCTGGTATCTCCACCAGGATACGGAAAGACAACCCTGATGGAATATATGGCAGAGCGTATGGGACTGGTATTTATGAAGATCAACGGACCGTCTTTAGGGTATGATATTGTATCAACGGACCCTTCCGAAGCCAGAAATGCAGGTGCCAGACAGGAACTTGAAAAACTGAATCTCGCGTTGGAAATGGGAGATAATGTAATGCTTTATCTTGATGATATTCAGCATTGTAATCCTGAGTTTTTACAGAAATTCATCTCTCTTGCAGACGGACAAAGAAAGATTGAAGGAATCTACAATGGAGAAAGTAAAACTTATGACCTTCGATCCAAAAGATTCTGCCTTGTCATGGCCGGAAATCCATACACGGAGAGTGGAGAAAAGTTTAAAATTCCGGATATGCTGGCCAACCGTTCAGATACCTACAATCTGGGAGAAATATCCGGATCGAAAACAGATCTTTTTGACCTGAGCCTTATTGAAAATGCTTTAATGTCTAATGAATATCTGACCAGGCTGACCCATCCGGGAATGGAAAACCTGTATGAACTCTATGATTGTGTACTTACAGATAATCCCGCCGATAACCTGAAAGGAAATTTCAGTTCTAATGAAATATCAGATTTCAGAGCAGTCCTGAAAAATACCATCAGAGTAAGAAATATGGTGCTGAAGGTGAACAGAGAATATATCGCATCCGCAGCCATGTCAGACGATTACCGAAATGAACCGCCATTCAAATTGCAGGGATCTTACCGTAATATGAATAAGCTGATTGCACAGATACAACCAATCCTGAAAGATAATGAAGTCATTCAGATTGTGCTGAATCACTATCAGAATGAATCTCAGACGCTGACCACCGGAGCAGAAGCCAATATGTTGAAAATGAAAGAACTGATAGGAATTCTTTCAGAAGAAGAAACCGAACGCTGGAATGAAATAAAGAAAACCTTTATTAAAAATAAAACCTTAAAAGGATTGGGTGAGAATGATAGAATGTCACAGATTGTAGCACTGCTTGCCCAATTTGGAGACGGACTGGAAGGAATCAAAGAAGCCCTTAAAAAAACAGAACAATAACCATGAAACTTTAAATAGTTGCAAACAGGCTGTCTCGGAAGAAGCAGTCTGTTTTTTTTATTCCCATGTTATTATTCATCGTGTGAATTAGGTGTTATTCAGGATAAAATCTGCGAAATCTGCTTATCTGCGAGCGTAAGAAGATCAAATAAAAAAATCTGTACCCATAATATTCTATAGTTCTGTATCTGTATCCAAAATTAAATACTCCATAATTTTGTTTAGCTAAAGAAGAAAATATGGAAACAATCACTCAACATCAGAAACAGTTTCAATATGCTGAGGCTTATGTATCAGACATGTTGGTGCTGAAAAACATTTTTCTGGAAACACAGAATTTGAAGAAAGCAGATCAGAATTTCGGACTTCCTTTTCTTTTGGCTAAAAATGGCAGAGATGTCATTGCTTTTGCCAGTCTTATCATCAATAAAAAAGATGAAATATCTTTTAAAATCTATGATAAAAACAGAATGACGGATGCCGAAAAAAGGAATTTTTATTCCCGTGCTGAAAGATATTGCAAAAATAATAATACACCCAATTTCAAGGATACTGAACAATTAAAAAGCAGTATCAACAGTATGATCAGTTGGTTGAATCCTGAATAAAAACGGGAGAAAATTGTACATTTACGTAAAACCCCGATCCTATGTCTAAAGATGTTCTGTACCTTAAAATAGCCAATTCTGTCACAGAGCAGATTAAAAGTGAAACCCTGCAGTTTGGAGACCGGCTGCCTTCATTGAGAAGTGCCCAGAAATTATACAATGTAAGTCTGAATACCATAAAACAAGCCTATATGGAACTGGAGAGCCGCTCTCTGGTAGAATCACGTCCAAAATATGGATATTATGTAAGCCAGACTTCCCAGCGAAAACTGGCGCTGCCTTCTGTGACACAGATGAAGGTTTCAGAAGGTAAAAATACTCCTCAGGATTTGATTGACAAGGTGTTCGGGAGTATCGGAGGGACAGATGTCACACAATTCGCACTTGGAATTCCCGGGAAAAGTCTTCTTCCGGTAGCCAAGATGAAAAAGTGCATGATTGATGTAATGAAAAGGAAAAGTGACAGCGGGACCAATTACGAACCCGTGCAGGGAAGCGAAGTGCTGCGCCGTGAAATCGCCAAATGGTCAATGGTTATGGAGGGGAAAATCACAGAAGATGATCTGGTGATCACTTCCGGAGCAATGAATGCCGTTTATAATTGCTTAATGGCCGTTACACAGCCGGGAGATTCAGTGGCAGTGGAAAGTCCTGTGTATTTTGGAATTCTTCAGGCCATTCAATTATTGGGATTGAAAGCCGTAGAAATTCCTACACATCCCATCACAGGAGTAGATCTGGATGCTCTAAAGAAAGTGCTTCCCAAGCTGTCTGCATGTTGTTTTGTGGTAAATTATAATAATCCACTAGGATTTCAGATGCCGGATGAGAACAAAAAAGAACTGGTTAAAATGCTTACCGAGCACAATGTTCCTTTAGTAGAAGATGATGTCTACGGAAACATCTATTTCGGAGCAGGAAGACCGAAACCTTGTAAATTTTATGATGAAGCAGGCATTGTGATGTGGGTAGGCTCGGTGTCCAAGACATTGGCTCCAGGATTTAGAGTAGGATGGGTAGCGCCTGGAAAATTTAAAGAGAAAATTATCCGCCAAAAATTGGTTCAGACGGTGAGCGGACCTTCTTTATTCTCGGATGTGATTGCTGATTTCCTTGCTCATGGAAGGTATGATCATCACCTGAGAATGTTCAGAAAGAAATTGTACGCCAACTACCTTCAGATCCAGAAATCGGTGATTGAATATTTTCCGGATAATACAAAAATCTCAGAACCCAAAGGCGGTTTTATGCTCTGGCTGGAACTGGATAAGAGAATCTGTACGGAAGATCTGTATGATTTGGCGGTCAGTCAGAAAGTAAACTTTGCCCCGGGAAGAATCTTTTCACAATATAATCAGTATCAGAACTGTATGCGTTTAAACTATGCATTAGAATGGACAGACAGAGTGGAAAGTGACCTGGAAAAGCTGGGAAAAATGATAAAAAACAGAATTTAATAAACCTTATAGTGATGAATGATATCAAGAATGAAGTAAAAATTATAGCCTATGAACCTCAGTATAAAGAAGCCTTCAAAGCTTTGAATGAGGAATGGATTAAAAAATTTTTTGTGATGGAAGCAGGAGATTATAAACTGCTGGATCATCCGGAAGAAGAGATTTTAAATAAAGGAGGACATATTGCCTTTGCTTTATTGGATGGAGAAGTTGTGGGAACCTGCGCATTGGTAAAAACGGAGGATCATCCTCTTACGTTTGAGCTGTCAAAGATGGCAGTAAGCCCTAAAGCACAAGGAAAAAAATTAGGCTATCTGCTGGGAAATGCTTTAGTGGAAAAAGCAAAAGAATTGAAGGCAGAAAAAGTTTTTCTAGTAACCAATTCTATTTTGGTTCCGGCTATTAAATTGTATGAAAAGCTTGGCTTTATCCATACCCCTATCGGTCATGCTGAGTACGACCGTGCAGATGTCAGAATGGAATTGATTTTCAATACATAAAACAAAAAAAATATTAGAACTCGGATAGGAATATCCTTGTTCTAATATCAAATTTAAATCTAATTGCTTTACTGTTTTATTTCTTGATGAATGTCTTGGTCAGTGCTTTTTTGCTTCCGTTGATTTTAATGAAATATACACCAGCCGGAAGATTTCCGATATTGATTTTTTCATCGTAAAAACCTCTTGAAGACTTTAAATGTGTTGTTAAAACATTTGATCCTTTACTGTCGATGATTTCTGCTTTAATTTCCTTATCCTGAGATTGATACTGGACTCCAATGAAGGTAGAAACAGGATTCGGATAAATTTTAAAATCATCAGCGATTGCTTTTGTTTCTTTTGCTGCCAATATTTCTTTGGAACATGCCGGGATTCTATTTACTCCATCTATTCCCCATGAAGACTGCACCGGAATACAAAGCCAGTTCAATACCGTAGGGAAGTGATCTGTTTCTCTCGTTGTTGAGGTATAATCATACACCTTAAAATTATTCACTGTACCCGCATTATAAGTAGGAGAACCTGTCACAGTCATGTTATTGGCATTCGGGCTGGAATCTGTCAATGTATTTCCTGAAGTTCCATTACACTTCCAGTTAGCTAATAATTGAGAATAATAAGGATGCGAAGTTGTAATATCCTGGTTCGCCCAATTCACGATAACATCATTGGGAAGAGCCGATTTCCAGATTCTTACATCTTTATAAGAAGCCGCCAGATTGATTCCGTAAGCATTCGTTCCATCCTGATTTAATGTTAGAGGAAGTCCGGAATCAATATTGCCGATGGTGTTCATTTTTGCAAAAGTTACCGGAACACCATCTTCATATAATGTTACAAGACCATCTCTGTCAAAGCTTGCCGCAATATGTTTCCATTTATTGGTTTCTACTTTTCCGCCAACAAGATCAATCCTGTTGGTTCCATCTCCAATATTCATTTTGAAAGTCTGCCCTGAATAACCTGAGAAAACAAATCCTTTATTTTTTCCGTTTGCCCAGTTTTTATTACTGATCATCACCGGGTCACTGGAGTAAGCTGCATTGGGTTTCACCCAAAATTCAATTGTAAAATCCTGATTAGCTCCAAAATTAAAAGGAGTTTGGCTTGCTGGTTTTGCATAAGTTCCCGCCGGGAAATTCAACTGATTAAATGTTTTATTGGATTCCAGAACAGTCTTGCTGATCTGTTGCGGTGTAAATCCAGGATTGGAATATACCGTGAAAATATTTCTTTCGGTAAGATTTCCACCTCCATGAGAACTTTCGATTGCTCCATGATCTGTAGTCAATACAACCAGCCAGTCTTCATTATTATAAGAAGGCCTGTTTTTCATTGCAGTAACAATTTCTCCAATATAAGAGTCCGTAGTCTTAATAGAATTGACATATTGAGAAACAGTAGATGAGAATCCATAAGAATGCCCGGCATGGTCTACATCATCAAAATCTACAAAGAGAATATCCGGATTATCATTCTGTAAAGCTGTAACAGCTGCATTTTTCACGGCAAGGTCCGTTGCCAGATTGGTTTTTACATCAGCGGTTTGAATGATTTTATCGTTGATCGGTGACCAATGAGCCAGAGAAATAGTTCTTAGAGCGGGATTATAAGTCTCTGCTCTTGTTAAAAAATCCGGATAATTAACATAGTTCGGGCTGGTAAAATTATTGTCCTGAACATTGTGTTTGGTGTGCCATACACCCGTCAGCATGGTGCTCCATCCGTTTCCGCTCCAGGTAGTGGCGGCACAAAGTCCGTCGATAGAATAAATAGACTGACTGATGAGGTTTTGAATGTTTGGTGTAGGCGTAGACATCATGACATCTGCACGGCATCCGTCAATACCAATAAAAAGAACTTTTTTAGTCTGAGCTCCAAGGAAACAGCTCATGACAACAGCCATTGATAATAGTTTTGTTTTCATAAGGAAAAGAGTTTTTTGAATATAGAAAGTTTACAAATAGTAATTTATGTTTAATTATTGTAAAATTAGTTTACTATTTGTAAATATTTATGAACTGAAAGTTAATTAATTGATAATTAAAAAGTTCCCGAAAAAAGCTTTTTAAAAATCTTCAATTGGATGTACTATATCGAGGCTGTTTCAAAAGTGTCATTCTGACGAAGGAAGAATCTTATTGATTTTCAAAACACTAGATTCTTCACTACATTTCATTTCGCTCAGAATGACAAAAGCCAAATCATTTGACTTTTACGGCAACTTTTGTCAAATTGGAAATTTGACGGGGTGGTAAAAACACAAACATTTCCAATAGAAAAACCATGAAAACATTTGTGTCAAGAAGTATTTAAAAATAATCTGAAAAGTGTTTAAAGAATCCCCTCAGCTTCAGAAATCGTATTCAGTATATAATCGGGAGCTGCCTTTTCAAGCTCTGATTTACTTTGAGCTCCGGAAAGTACGGCTACTGTTAATCCACAGCCTGCATTTTTGCCCTCTTCAATATCGATCACAGAATCGCCTGCTTTTAATACTTTATGAGCTTCAGTGATATTGAATTTCTTCATGGCAAGATGAATCATTTCAGGGCTTGGGCGGCTTTCTGAAACATCATCCGCAGTAATCAAAGCATCAAAATGAATACTTTCTTTCCAGTTGAGTTTATCCAAAAGCTGATGGGCGATTTCCGATGTATAGCCTGTATTTAGAACGATTTTCTTGTTTCGAGCTTTCATATTCAATAAGAAATCTTCCGTTCCGTTGATGGGTTTTACATCCAGGTTTTGATAAGATTCTTTCAGCTGGTCAGAAAAATTCTCAAAAATAGCAGGAGCATCTTCTTCGTTCCCATTAATTTCTTTTAAAAGGCTTGTGATGGCTTCCAGTTTTTCCATTCCGGCACAGCTGGATAATACTTTTTCCAGGCTTACCACATAGCCGTAATCATTCACAGCATTAGTAAGCGTTTTGTAAACTACATTATCCTCATCAATTGTTGTTCCGGCCATATCCAGAACTAATAATTCTATATTTTTCATGTAAATGTTATGCGTAAATTTTTTCAATATTAAATTTGGAAAAGCCACCGCTTCCCGTCATTCCTTTTCCTCCGATCCCTGTTACAATATGAATATTGGCAGATGGGCTGTGTTCAAAAATATCTTTTGTTTTGCACTGAGAATAGATTCCGAACCATCTTCTCTGAATTTCATACGTAGGAAGATCAATAATTTTTTTGGCCTCATGAATCATGAATTCATCAATCTCCATATTAAGATCATACCCCAAATCATCGGCATTTTTCGCGTCTGCATATTCGTGAGAATCTCCTATGATTACAGAACCGTCAAGAGCCTGTTTGAATAAAATATGAACTCCATATTTCTTCTCAAACGAATTAGGATCTTCTAAAGCTTTGATTTTCTGGAAAGAAGGACATTCACTAAAAGATTCATACCTTCTCACAGAAAGACCTGTAAGGATATTTCCCTGAAGCGAATAAATTCCCTGCGGCTTTGTTTGAAGCATCTGCAGTTTACTCACTTCCAGATCGCTGTCATTGAATACTTTAGGATATAAAGTTTTGAACTCATGTCCCCCGCAAATGATGATTTTGGAAGCGTTAAACTCTGTTCCGTCTGCAGCTATAGCTGTACATTTCTGATCATCTTCATGGGTTTCCAGTACAGTTGTGTTGTAGAAAATCTGTAATCCCATTTTTTCCTGAAGCAGCTTGTGAAGCTTTACAATCATATCTGCAGAATCTACAGAAAGTTCCTGTGGGAAAAACAAACCTCCTTTGCAATAGTCGGAACGAAGACCGTCAAATTTCTTGATGCAGTCATTTTTTGATAATAAAACAGATTCATAATCATTATTTCTGTTGATTTCATAAAGTTCTTCAATCAGCTGAAGTTCTTCGTCATTGGAAGCAATATAGATGGAGCCATTTTGCCTGATGGTAAGGTCTGCCTGATTATGAAGTTCATTGTAGATGGCAAGGCTTTCTCTCCCGAAGTTCTGCCATTTAAGATCCATTCCGGAAGGCACGACCTGACCGAAATTTCTTACAGTGGCACCCTGAGGAACAGAATTTCTTTCCAGTAAAGCTACCTTAAGATTTTTCTTCAGCGCATGATAAGCGTGGAATGTTCCTAAAATTCCACCTCCTACAACGAGTAAATCAAATTTTGTTGTCATTGTCGTATAGTTTATAAAATTTTCGACGTATCGAAATTGATGAATTGATTAGATTTAGAGTTGGGTTTTGACTTTTTTCTGAAAGCCAGAAAAGCAATCACGGAAAGAACGAAAACCGCTATGGTGATGATATAATTTAAGTTGATATAAAAATGTAACCAGGAAGTCTGGGCCGATCCGAAATTTTTGTACAGCAGAATCAAAACACTTCCCAGATAACCGAAGGAATCCACAATATAGATCAGAAAGCCTACATTTCCCTTAATTTCAAAAGCAGCAATCATCCGGTCAAAATAAATTCCGTTGAAAGGAATATAGCAGATGTACATCCCAAAACCTGAAACCGTCATCCATAAAAAAGGCGACAGTGAACCTTGCTGAAACAGATACGTAGAAAGTCCTACCGTAAGAATTCCTGCAAAAAGAATGTAATGATAATAGGCAAATGCCTTTTTATTGTTCTTTACTTTTACCATAAAACTTAAAATCACCAGAACCATTACAGCGATAGGAATTTCCGTTAAAGTGAAAATAGAACTGTCGAAAGTAAAATTTAGTCCGTCCCAGATCTCACGGTTGAAATTGTCTCTGAAATCCCTTAAAACCGTTAAACTTATATATAAAAAGATGATACATACGATGGGAACAAAAAACTGTTGGATCAAAGCTTTTCTTTCCTTACCATTCAATGGTTGTCTCTTGTTTTTAAGTAAAATATCTTCTTCCGAAGGTTTGGGAATTCTCTCAAGAAGCAACCCGAAAAGAATCAGTGGAATTATGAAAATAAGTCCGGCTGAAAAAGGCATCCAGAATTCTGAAACGTAAAAATTATCCATCAGAAATTTCCCTACAGATTTTGTAAACCCAGAAGAAACTACAAAGCTTGAGCATAAAAAAAGCCCGATGATTTCCGTAGTTTTTCGTCCTTCAATATAAGAGAAAACAATTCCCCAGATCATTCCCAGTGGAATACCGTTGATCAACATAAACAGAATATTGTAAGGAGCAGGAACGGCTGCAAATCCTAATAGTGCGAGCTCAGCAACAGCAATGAAAGTAAAGAGATACATAATTCTTCTCTGAGGTTTCAGTTCCGAAATAAATTTGATCCCGATGAATTTTGAGATAAAATACCCTACTGCCTGTGCAATGATAATCAAAATCTTATAATCTACCCCGAAATAAGAAAGTCCTTCGAAAGAAGCTACGGTAAAAGGTTTCCTGAAACCGTACATGCAGAAGTAAACACCGAAAGCAGCAAATGCGGCCTTCAGTGTTACTAATGTTTTTTTATTGATGGTTCTGGCCATGATAATGGTTTAGAAATTCAGTTTTATTCCAAGATTGAAACGTACTCCATAATATTCCACCTGCTCCGGACGGTCTTCGCTTTTACCGAAGTGATAAATCAGAGGTTTGTTCAGAATATTATTCACATCAGCATACAAAGTCAGGTATTTGGTAAATTGATAAGAACCTCCGAAGTCCAGATTGCTGTATTTACCGTAATAAGAATCATTGATATCCTCTTCTGCATATTCTACAGCATACTTTCCTTTGTAGTTGTAAGCCAGCCTTGCATTGAATCCTTTTTTCTCAAAGAAAAGTTGCGCATTGTACAACTCTTTGGCCTGGTAGGGAAGTGCTACCGTTCTTCCGCTTGGCTTTTCCATTTCGGAAGTCATGAAGGTGGCATTCAATTGTACTCCAAAGTATTGTAAAAACCCTTGAAGGAAGTCAAATCTTTTATTAATTCCCAACTCAACTCCTCCAAGCCACGCTGCTTTCCCGTTATTTGGAGCTGTAAATTGTACGCCGTTGATTCCGTTATAATTTCCGATAAAAGAGTCCTGAAAAATAGGATCAGTAATCGATTTATAGAAGACTCCGCCACTCAGAATTCCGACATTGGAAAAGTAATATTCTCCCATCAGATCAAAATTTAAAGAATAGGTCGGATTAAGATTCGGGTTTCCCCCTTTGAACTCGTTGTCTGCTTCAATATATGTTCCACCCGGAGTCAGGTCACCAAAATTAGGTCTTGAAAAAGTTCTTGTCGCGGCAAAACGAAGATTGGTTTTATCGTTCAACGTATATTTTAAATGAATCATCGGAAGAACAGCCAGGTAGTTTTTGGTATTTTCTACCGGTGTCAGGACGTTATCATTCACGCTGTATCCTCTTACTTTGGTATTGGTATTGGATAATCTGATTCCTCCTAAAATGATGATTTTATCATTCAGTTTATAGGTTGCCATTCCGTAAGCATCTGCATGTTTTTCAAACACATCAAAGTTTCTTCCCAATGCTTTATTGTATTCCAATGCTTCAGAATCAGCAGTATTGATCTTCAGATTACCCTGCTGATCATACCAGAATTGGTTCATTCCTGTGGTAGAAAGTACCGCCCCAAAAGTATTGCCGATGTGGGCATTCATTTCACTTAAATATTTCGGTCCGTTGGGCTGTGTTGTGATATATTGAGAATAATCAGACAAAAGAGGGGCTGTTCCGCTGCTCCAGTTATAGAAAATATCTGAGAATTTTGCATTACGCTCTTTATCTCTGTATTTAAAACCATATTTTAAAGTCAGTTTATCAGAAGCATTGATTTCATGGTTGAATGCCGCTACGATTTTATCCTTTTCCTCTACAAAGACTTTATAAAATTCAAGATCTGTAAATCTCATCTGTGAAGCATCCATTTTAAAGTTCGGATCACTGTAGAAACCAAATAACGCATCAGGATTTTTATAATCTAATTTCCCACCGTCAGCTTTCCAATAGGCTCTGGGGCCATTTCCATGATTGGAAATATAATCAGGATTGATACCTACACCAGATTGAGTGTACTTGATCACATAATAAGAATTGTTCTGTTTATCAGGAATATTTCCGTACTTGAATTGGTTGTCGTAGTAAGATAAATCCCAGTCGATTTTTCCTTTATTTAAATTATGAACGGCACCCAAAGAAACAGAAGTAAGTTCCGTTATCAGTAAATTGTGGATATTCTGAAGCTCCACTCTTGCTGTATTATTAGCACTGCTGAATTTATCAAAACGGATTCTGTGTTTATAGTGGGTTTCATCATCCGATAAAGTACCATACATTCCTTTTAAATAGAAGGTTGTTTTTGGAGACAATACATATTCAAAAGCGGTATTGATTCCCGTTGTTTTTCTAACGCCGTTATAATCACGGAGTTCCAGCCTGAAAACCCCTTCATCACCACTTCTTCTCGCCTCAAAATTATCCGTAGACCAGTTTCTGATAAAATGCGCAAAGTTGAATAAATACCCGAATTTTTTATCCTTCGTTCTTCCTCCGTATAAAAATCCAAGGTTGTAAACTCCTTTGTCAGACTTTGCGTTATAACCGCTTCCCACCGTTGCTTTGAACTCTGTTTTCATGGGTGGAGTTTTCGTGATAAAATTGACACCACCGCCTATTCCGTCAGCTTCCATATCTGGGGTAAAAGACTTGTTTACATGTACATAGGAGATCAGTTCCGTAGGAAAGAAGTCGAATGCCGTTGCTCTGGAAGTCGTTTCTTCCTCTGCAGTGGGAAGTCTGTTTCCATTGATGGTTGTGGATGCCCAGAATGGGGGAAGTCCTCTCAGGGAAACAAATCTTCCTTCTCCCTGATCCCTTTCAATAGAAACTCCCTGCACACGCTGCACGGTTTCTGCTGCATTTCTGTCCGGGAGCTTTCCAATTCCGTCTGAAGCGATCACATTGGTAATATTAATGGCATTTTTCTGAAGGTTTAAAGCTCTCGCTTCCGTATTTTTTAACGTTCCGGTAACGACAATTTCATCAATATTTTTTCTGGGTTGGGATAGTTTGATAATTCCTAAGTCAATCGTTTCTTCTGGTTTCAGATCAATAGTAATATCTGAAGATTCATATCCTATATAGCTGATTTGCAATGTGTATTGACCTTCTTTAATATCGTTGATGGTAAATTTTCCTTCAATATCAGTCGTTATATTTTTAGATAAGCCTTTTATTTTGACTATGGCCCCGGGGAGAGGCTGGCTGTCGTCAAGAACAGTTCCTATAATTAACTGTTTTTGCGCTGAAACAAAGACTATGAAACAGACAAAAACAAGGGTAAGTAATTTCTCTAATTTTGTTTTCATTTTTACATATATTAAATTTTTTATGCAAATCACGCTAATAATTTTAATATATATAAATATTTTGTATTAAGTATTGTTTAACAAATAAACCATGTTTGTTACGTGATTTTTACTTTAAAACCAATTGTAGTTTATCTTTGGAAATTCGATAAAATACGATTTGAAATAGCTGTAACAACGTTTTTAGTAGATATTTCTCAAAAATATCAGGAATAGAAATCTGCTGAAAACAGGCTTTTTTTAGTTAATATTTCGTTCATTTTGAGAGAAAGTAGAAAATCAAAAGTTGCATATTTGTAAACTTTTGTATGTTTCGGAAATCCAAAATTGAACGATGATGTAAAAAATTGGAATATGATTTAAACGCAAAGTTTAATAATTATAATACCACATCATAAGTGTGCAAAGGTTACGACGTTGTCGTTGATGAAGTTTTATTATTATAGGTGTATTTGTAAGGAATCTACACTACAATTGTCATTCTGAATGAAATGAAATGTAATGAAGAATCTTGCGTTATTGAATGCAAATAAGAGATTCTTCCTTCGTCAGAAGGACAAAAGCAAAATAATAAAAAGCTTTGCGTTAAAAAAGAATGCAGCTAAGCAGTATAAAAATAAAGAACAAGCATCACACAGCTTTCATCACTGATGCTTACCGGAACATGAGGAAACTTACCGTTGAAATAAAGCGAGTCCCCTTCTTTAAGGATAATTTCTTCATTATCAATTACGTATTTCACTTCTCCTTTCAGAATATATTTGAATTCCCAGGCATCCGTAATGACCTTTTCTCTTTTAGAATTCGGTTCGAGAGTTAGCAGCACGGCTTCAAAACCTAAAGAATGAAGACTCTTGCTGAAGATATGCATATACTTAAATCCTTCAGCTTCTACTTCTTTTTCAATGACTTGCTGGCTTTCCTTGGGAACATAGATGAATTTGGCGTTTGATTTTTTCTCAACCCCTTCAAAAAAATAACTGGCATCAATCTCAAGCGACTGGATCAGATCTAAGAGAACAGGAAGGGAAGGAATGGTTCTTCCGTTTTCAATCCTGGAAACAAGACCGTTGCTCACATTGGCTTTGAAAGCCAGTTCATTAATGGTTAAATTATTCTTTTTTCTAATATCCTTTAATCTCTTACCGATACCTATTAAAAAGTCATTCATACTGTGTGCAATTTAACCTGATTATTTTTTCACCGTTATATTAAAAACAAAGGTAATATTATTCTATATAGGTTGTATGGTAAAAAAAGGAATTCACAAAAAGGTAAAGTGATACAAAAGTGGAAAAATAAAAAACGCAAAGTTGGCAAGTCTATTAATAATGCTGTTTTATTTTCGATCGCGAGGGCACTTCGTTCAGCTAAGAATACAATCATTGCATAGTGAAACCTCCTTGCGATCATTTTATAATTTTATATTGAAAAATTCCTTGTGGATTTTGCGTTAAATCTAATCCATCTGAACTGAATCATAAAACGTTTGTAATAGGTTCCCATCTTCTAGCGTCCCTTTTCTTTCTCTGTTCCAGGTTTGCCCATCCCCGGAAAATTTCCCTATTTTTGTAAAACTCCTTATTTCATCTATGAAAAAAATTATTCTTATCGAAGACGAAACCAGTGTGGTGTCCTTTATTAAAAAGGGACTTCAGGAAAATGGATATGAAATTTCTGTTGCCTTTGACGGTCGTACAGGAGTGCAGCTGGTGCAGGCTAATGAGTTCGATCTGGTAATTTTAGACATTATGCTTCCGGAAATGAATGGTCTGGACGCGTGTAAAGAAATAAGAAAAACCAATCAGAGCGTTCCGATTTTATTTCTGACGGCTTTGGGAACTTCTGAAAACATTGTTCTCGGATTGGAAAGTGGCGGAGATGATTATCTGGTGAAGCCTTTTAAATTTATTGAACTGGTAGCCCGTGTGAAGTCTTTACTAAGGAGAAGCAACAACAACGGTCCACTGGAAATTGCTGAACCGGAGCCGGATAATGAACATGTCTTTCAGTTTTCGGATCTGATGGTGAACGACTATACCAAGAAAGTAACGCGAGCAGGAGAAGATATTTCCCTTACTTCCACAGAATATAAATTGCTGCTGTATTTCCTGAATAACCCGGAAAAAGTAATTTCAAGAGCGGAAATTCTTGATGCCGTCTGGGGCGTAAATTACGAGCTGGGAACCAATGTGGTAGATGTTTATGTCAATTATTTAAGAAAGAAACTGGATAGCCAGGATGATAATAAATTGATTCATACCGTTATAGGAATGGGGTATGTGTTGAAAAAGACATAATGAATGTTTAATAGAGTCATTACAAATCAAACCAAAACGATGGTACTTTTGATGTTGGTTTTTACCGCCATCATTTTGCTGTTCAGTGGTTTGGTGTACTTTTCAATCGTTAATTTTTCACACCAGAGATTTTATGAACTGCTGAAGATCAGAACAGCAACGATTGTTCAGATCGAAAAAAGCAAAGATCATCTTGACCTTCCGGAAAACTATATTCTCAACAGCCTGAATGACGAGGAACTTCCCATGGAAAAAGACTATGTTTTTGCCGTTCCTACAGATTCCAATTTCAAAAAGATATCTCAGGAAGTTCATATACCGGACTATTTCTTTAAAAATATCATCAGAGAAGGAGAGTCCAATTATAATGATGAAGAATTCTATTATATTGGACAAAGTTTTAAATATGACGATAAAGATTATATCGCCATTGCTTCCGCAAAAAATCACTATGTCGTTTATTATCTGGGCTTTTTAAAACGAACGCTGCTTACCTGTATTGTGCTGTCTCTGTTCTTTAGTATGATTTTCTCTTTTTATCTGTCTAAAACTTTATTCAGGCCGATCTTAAAAATCACTGGAAAGGTAAAAGAGATCAGTTCTGAAAACCTTCACTTAAGACTGGAGTCTCAGCCTGATAATAAGGAACTTAACGAACTTGTGGATACTTTCAACGATATGCTCAACCGCATTGAAACTTCTTTCGAAACCCAGAATCACCTGATCGGAAATGTTTCTCACGAGTTAAGAACTCCGCTTACCTCTATTATGGGCGAAGCTGATGTTGCCCTTTCTATCAGCAGAACGGCAGATGAATACAAAGAAACCCTCGGAATCATTCTGGATGAAGCCGAAAAACTGGATAAAAAGATCAAAGCTTTATTAATGATTGCCCAAACCGGATTTGATGGGAAAATCCAGAAAATGGATAAAGTAAGAATTGATCAGCTGCTTTGGGACGTTATTGAAACCCTCAGAAGAATTGATTCCCGAAATAATATCTATCTGGATATCAGTATGCTTCCCGATAATCCGAAGAAATTAAAGGTACAGGGGAATGAGCAGCTATTGCATCTTGCGGTGGCCAATATCATCAGTAATGGCTGTAAATATTCTAATTTCCAGCAGGTTAAAGTCTCTCTGGGAGCTACCAATTCGGATGTGTACATCATTGTAAAAGATAATGGTATCGGAATTCCGGAAGTGGAAATGAACAAAATCTATGATCCTTTCTTCAGAGCTTCTAATACCAATAATTACGAAGGCTACGGAATCGGGCTTCCATTGGCGAGAAACATCGTAAGAATGCACCACGGTGAACTGATCGTAAGTTCGCACGAAAACCAGGGAACAACGGTACAGATGAAGTTCCCGAACTTCTATAGCATGATGCAGAAAGGCGAAGTGACAGATAAGTAAGAACTGCTATTTCAGCATTTTTTCTACCTGTTTTAGTCTGTTTGGTTCTGAAAAACAGGCTGTTATTTCCGTTTTTTGATTTTTATTTTTTCCAATATTAAATCCCCTTAACAATTTTCTAATCTCATTTTAATCTCTTTAATCACATTTTAATTCCGTTCCAAAGATCTTCTAATTTGGTCGTTCTAGTTTTGTATCATCAAAAAAGATAAACACAATACAAAATAATAAGAACATGACTAAAACAATTTTAATTGCAACAGATTACTCTCTTGAGTCATTGAATATATTGAAAAAAGTACTTAAAGAGAAAGATGCCGCTGAAGATCAGAACCAATATAATATCCTCCTGACTTCCGGGTATGATTCCGGAGATTCTATCAGAGACCTTTTGTTCAGCACCAAAACATCTGTTTTCAATAAAATCAGACCTACAGAATTCTGCGATGCCTTTGGAATTATCAGTAATAAATATCCTCATCTGGTTAATAAAATCATCTGTGATGTCTTTACAGGAAGCTTCCAAAGAACATTCAATCAATATGTAAAGGCGGAAAATATTGAGGAAGCTTACTATTCTCCATCTATCAAAAGCAAAGGAAAAGGCAAATTCGATCTGATTCCTTATATCAAAAAATGCAAAGAGCTGAAGTCTTATGAGATTACTGTTGAAGTAAGAGAAAAACTTCCGGAAAGAGGAAGATTGGCAGAGATCTTTGTAGAGGTCTAACAATTAAACACAATTTAAAAAACGATTAAAAATGTTAAGAAATTATAGTAACAGCAGGACACTGGGAGACAATATCAGGTTGGGGACGCTGACTGCCTTTACGGCAGGTACTATAAATATCGCATCCCTATTGATATTCCTCTCTTTTACATCGAATGTAACGGGACACTACGCTATTTTGGCTGCAGAGATCAGTAAAGGAAACTGGACGCAGGTAGGAGTTGTGGGAGGATGGATCTTTTTGTTCTTCTTCGGAAGCTTTTTGTCCAACTTTATTGTCATCAATTTTAATAAGAAAAGTAAATATTTTGCCCATTCTATGCCCATTGTGCTGGAAATTATATGTTTGCTTTTTGTAGGAGTATACGGGCAGTTTTATTATCAGAAAACGTTAGAAGAAACAGAATACTTAGTAGCATTAATGCTTTTCGCGACCGGACTTCAAAACGGGTTAACGGCAAGTATCTCCAATTTCTCTGTAAAAACGACCCACCTTACGGGAACAACGACCGACCTGGGAATTCTGGTATCGATGTTTACCCAGAAAAAATACAGGAGAAACGGAGAGTTGATTGGCAGAGCAAAACTATTGATGAGTATCATGCTTGCCTATGTGATGGGAGCTGTATTCTCAGGGTTGACTTACTATTATCTGGAATTCAGAGTCTTCTATGTCATCAGTATATGTCTTCTGATTGTTATCGGTTACGATGCTTATAAAATTCATATCCGTCACTTCAACACGAAGTACAGATACAACAGGATTTACAGAAAGCCTAATATTTTTGCTTACCTGTATGAGAAAATCCATGGTATTCCAAAAAGAGAGAAGAAAAGAAAGCTTGTCTTTGAGGATTAAAATAGAAAACACACTATTAATTTTTTGTATAAACTAGCTGTAAATGCCCTTATTTTATTATGAAATAAGGGTGTTTTTCTGAAAAATCAACTTCTGGGCCAGTATTTCTGTTATTTTTAATCATATTTTGATGACTGTTAAAATGAAAGTTTCAGGATGAGACGGATCAACTTGCTAACGTCCTTCATTACAAACATTAAAAAAATCGGTTGGGGATAAATAGGTAAAAATGTTGATAATTAAATATTAAATCACGATTTTAGTATTTTAATTCCCGTTTCCATTAACTATTTTTGTAAGTTGATTTACGTTTTTATGTCAGATATTATTCAGCTTTTACCGGATCATGTAGCCAACCAAATTGCAGCAGGAGAGGTGGTGCAGCGGCCTGCATCCATCGTGAAAGAACTTTTGGAAAATGCTATTGATGCCGATGCAACGAAAATTGAATTGATCATCAGAGATGCCGGAAAAAACCTTATTCAGGTGGTGGACGACGGAAAAGGAATGTCTGAAACAGATGCCCGCATGGCTTTTGAAAGACATGCTACCTCCAAAATCAAAGGAACAGAAGATATCTTTAAGATTGCCACAAAAGGCTTCCGCGGTGAAGCACTGGCTTCTATCGCAGCGGTTTCCCAGGTTGAACTGAGAACGAAACAGAAAGATACTTCCATCGGGACTAATATCTATATTGAAGGAGGTGTTTTCCAGTTTCAGGACCCGGTTCAGACAGCAGACGGATCAAACTTTTTGGTAAAAAACCTTTTCTATAACGTTCCTGCAAGAAGGAAGTTTTTGAAAAATAATAATATTGAATTCAGACACGTAATTGATGAATTTCAGCGCGTTGCACTCGCTCATGAGAACCTTGAGTTTTCACTGTTCCATGATGATGAAGCTGTTTTCAGACTGAGAAAAGGAAGTCAGATGCAGCGTATTGTGGATGTTTTCGGAAGAAAATTACAGCCGCTTTTAATTCCCATTAAAGAAGATATTATCTGGTGTAAACTTCATGGTTTTGTTGCCAAGCCTGAAGGCGCTAAGAAAGCAAGAGGGGAGCAGTTCCTTTTTGTTAACGGAAGGTATTTCAGAAGTCCATACTTCAATAAAGCAGTACAGGAAGCCTTTGAAGGACTTCTTCAACCTGGATATGTTCCTTCGTTTTTCCTGTTCCTGGAGCTTGATCCGGAGAAAATAGATGTCAACATCCATCCACAGAAAACAGAAGTGAAATTTGAAGACGAGCATCTTATTTTTGCTCTGCTTCGTTCAACGATTAAAAGATCTTTAGGAATTTATAATGTTTCTCCAAGTCTTGATTTCGACAGAGATCCGGAACTGGATGAAATGATGAATAAACCGATTCCGAGCAAAGGAAATGGAGGAGGATCCGGCGGAGGTGTTTTCAAAATGCCGGAAATTATTGTAGACAAAGATTATAATCCGTTTCTGGAAGAAAAAAATGTAGTACATCCGGAGGAAATTCAGAACCTAACGGAAATGTATCATCAGAATATTACAGCAGAACCTTCAAAAATCAATTTATTTGAAGATGAAGATTTTGATGAAGATCTGATGAGACTTCCCAATGGATACTGGCTTTTCAACAAAGGAGATGTCACTTTGATGCTGGATTTGGGAAGAATGCACAGACTGTTGGTTTCTGAAGGGAATAAATCCACCAGAAAATCAAATACAAATAGTCATGCTCTTCTTTTCTCTCTGGAGTATCATATGAATGAAATCGAAAAGGCAAAATACAATTCGATCAAAAAATATCTGCCGGAATTAGGGTTTGACATGAAAATTGCTCATGAAAGTGTACTTCGAATAGATTCTCTTCCGGAAGGGCTGAAAGAAACCCAGGCCATGAAGTTCCTGGAAAACCTTTTTGAGATCCTGGACTACAAGACGGAAGAAGAGTTTTTGCAGTATTACCATAACCAATGGAATAAAATGCAGTCGAAGTCAAGATTTGACTTTATTTATAAAAAAGATGCGGAACAACTGATTAAAGACTTTACAGCATTAGGCTTCCCGGAATTTTTACCGGACGGCAAACGATGTTTTTATGAAGTTCCGTTTAACGACTTTAAAAACAAATTTTAAAAAATTATGTTTAACAATATACCGCCCATTACAAGGAATATCATTATCATCAATGTTATAGTATTTATTGTTACTTACTTCATGGGAAACCAGATGATAGGTTATCTTGCGGGCTTTTATCCGTTTTCTCCCTTTTTCCATTCATGGCAGGTTATTACCCATATGTTTATGCATGGAAGTATTATGCATATTTTATTTAATATGATGACGCTCTTTAGTTTTGGTCCTATTCTGGAGCAGACATTAGGAGACAAAAAGTATTTGATTTTATATTTTGCAAGTGGTTTGGGAGCATTTTTCCTTTTTAATGCCTGGAATTTTGTGGAAGTTCAACAACTTTCACGTGAATTAGAACAGCTTGGATTTAATGTAAATGCTTATTTGTCAGGGGCAAGTGTTGAATTTGCAGGAAATACGGGTGCTGTTCTTAAACAGAAAGAATTACTGGAAAGTTTAAAAGCGATTGTTGCTACTCCAATGGTGGGAGCTTCCGGAGCTATTTTCGGTGTAGTAGCCGCTTTTGCCACATTATATCCCGATGCTAAAATCGGAATTATGTTTATTCCTGTTCCGATTAAAGTAAAATATCTTTTACCCATCATTGTGGTGGTTTCTGTATATCTTGGTGTTTCAGGAAACGGAGGAGGCATTGCTCACCTTGCCCACGTTGGCGGAGCTTTGGTTGGATGGCTTTTGGCAAGAATTTGGAAGAAACATTTGTACAGATTCAACTAAAATAATTTTGTGAAGATTTTCCGACTTATAGTATTGATTGTCCACCTGGGAATTTTATTTCTGCTGTTGGGTACTTTATTGAATGCTTATGTTCCGCCAAAGATTTTTCCTTGGTTTAATCTGCTTTCCTTAGGCTTTCCTGTGCTTATTATAGTCTATGTGATTCTAACAATTTTCTGGGTATTCAGCTGGAAAAAAAGGGCATTTGTGTTTATGTTTGCAGGGTTAGCATTTATAAATCCTGTAAAACGTTGGGTTAACTATTCTGATAAGAAAGGAGGTTCCGAAATAAAAGTGGTTTCTTTCAATACAAGAGCTGGAAGAGTAGGAAACGAAGAGCTCGAACCCTACCTGAAGTCTCAGAATGCAGATGTTCTTCTTTTACAGGAGGATGCGGGTATTAAATATCAATTGGAAGGCTATCAAATAGCAAATCCCGGAGGAGGCTTAACAATTCTGACCAGGCACAAAATCCTGAAACAGCAGATTATAGAGCCCCAAGATGGAGAATTAAGAATTCCTGGTTTGCTGGCTGATATAGAAATTAAAGGAAAAACCTACAGGT
This sequence comes from Chryseobacterium sp. WLY505, assembly GCF_030846215.1. Classification (NCBI taxonomy): domain Bacteria; kingdom Pseudomonadati; phylum Bacteroidota; class Flavobacteriia; order Flavobacteriales; family Weeksellaceae; genus Chryseobacterium; species Chryseobacterium sp. WLY505. The sequence continues at coordinate 344,359 of NZ_JAVCWI010000003.1, forward strand.
TCATTGATGTCTATCTCAATCCTTTTCGCTTTCAAAAAGATATGGTGAGACTTAATGGAAATACAGATAACGATGAGCAAAAAATAAAAGATGTTGTTAAAAGACTGATTCCTACCTTTAAAAAACACCAGGACCAGGTAGCGCTTATTCGTGAAGCCATTGACAATTCTCCTTATCCTGTAATTCTGGCTGGAGATTTTAATTCTGTACCCAATTCTTACGAATATTATCATTTATCAGATGGTCTTGAAGATGCATTTGTGGAGGCAGGAAGAGGGAGTGCAACCAGTTTTCACGATTATAAATTTCCCATTAGAATAGATTATATTTTCTCTTCTAAAGCTTTAAAGGCAATATCTTATAAAGTTGACCGTTCTGTAAGTATTTCAGATCATTATCCTGTCACAGTTAAGTTTTCTACGGAAGGCAAATAATCATAAAAATAGTTAAAATTATCTGCTTGGTAGGATTTTTGTTGAAAGAAAACCGTACCAAGACCGTTTTTTCATGAAGTCGAACCAGATATTACTATTTATACATATCGTTGTTGCTGTATTGCTGTTATGCACATTGGGGAATGCATGGATTCCACCGAACATTTTAGGCAACCTGAATCTTCTGTCTCTTGGTTTTCCTTATCTGATCCTGTCACACGTAATTTTAACGCTGATCTGGATTTTCAAAAAAGAAAAAATTGCAATTGCTTTTGTCTTAGGTACATTTATTTTCTATAATCCAATCAGACGATGGATCAACTTTTCTCCCAAAACAGAAAACTTAAAAACAATACGGGATATTAAAGTATTGACTTTTAATGTAAAATACGGAGAATATGGCTGGGATAAAGTAAAGGACTACATTAAAGCACAAGATGCTGATATTATTCTGGTACAGGAAAAAGATACGAACCGCGTTATACAACGTGATCTTATAAAATATCCGTCAGTTATTCTTAAAACGAAGCATAAAATTGTAAGACAAGCGGAACTTATTGATGAGAAAGCCCGTGGGAATTCATTCTACGCAGATATAGACATTAATGGAAAAGTAATCAGAATTATTAATGTGTATCTGGAACCCTTCAGGCTTCATAAATCGATGTTTACGAAACTTGATAAATTAGGTTTGGGAAATGTTTCGACATTGCTTTCTCATATGACACCGACCTTTCAGGCTCATGAAGATCAGGTAAAAAGAATCAGAAAAATGATCGATTTATCTCCTTACCCTGTAATTCTGGCAGGAGATTTTAATTCTGTTCCCAATTCATATGAGTATTATAATCTTGGAAAAGATCTTCAGGATGCCTTTCTGGTAGCAGGAAAGGGCAGTGCAAGCAGTTTTCATGATTATAAAGTGCCTTTAAGGATTGATTATATCTTCACTTCAAAATCAATCATCCCTTTAAGCTATAAAGTAGACCAGTCTGTGAAATTATCGGATCATTATCCTGTAATTGCAGAATTTCTGCTAAATTAGTTCCATGAAAAATTTACTGGCTGCAACTTTTATTTTTACCATTCTTTTTATGGCTTGTTCCAAGAAAGAATCTCCTGGTTTTGGGGCTGAACAGGAAGTGAGAGTACGTTATGATACAACGGCTGTCGACTCCTTTTCTACAGGTGCTGTTTCAGTGGATATCGCTCGTAAAATTAGAATGTCTTCTCCTCAGTATCTTGATTCTGTAAAACAGGCTAAAAAGCTGCAGGAGGAAGAAAGCAAGATTAAAGCAGAGCTTGAAAAGGAAAGTAAAGCAAAACAGGAAGAGGAAAAGAGAAAAGCAGAAGCTGAAAAGAAACTGAAGGCAACAGAAAAGCCGGCAACACCGGAAACCAAAACAGAATAAATCCAAATTCCATTAAAAAATAAACAATATGAAAAAACAAATTTTAGCTGCACTGGTGATCTCAGTATTCACTGTAGCATGTACAAAATCAACCACCAAAACAGAACAGGTAGAAAATCCTGACGGGTCTACTACCACTACCACAACTACCACTACCGAAACACCGAACGTTGTGGATACTGCAAAAATCAACAATGCAAAAGAAGACGTTAAGGCTAAAGTAGATGAAGCCGGCAATAAGATTGATGCCGCTGCTCAGAAGGCAAAAGATAAAATTGATGCCACTGCAGATAAGACAAAACAAGATCTTAACAAAGCAGGACAGGATATTAAAACTGAAGCCAACAAAGTAGGGCAGGATGCAAAAGAAGCCGCGAAAAAAGGAGCTTCTAAAGTAGAAGAAGCTGCGAAAAAAGTAAAAGAAGATTTAAGCAAATAAATAAGAAAAGCCGTAGTTCTATAGAATTGCGGCTTTTTTATTTATTATCTGTGAATAGATTTTTTAACGCAAAGTTTCTATTTTGATACCGTAATCATTCGAGGGAGCAAAGCTTGAATCAATAGATTGGTTCTAAGGAAGCGTACGCATAGCCATTACGCTTCATAAGCGGCGAAGCTGCCATATTCTTAGCCTCCTTAAATAAAACTTCGAATTACTAATTCTTTGCGTTTAAAAAAGCTTTATTTATTCATTTCCAGCAATGGATCAATATATTCTCTGTCATTGCTTAACCTTGGTACTTTATTTTGTCCGCCTAGCTTTCCTTTAGCTTCCAGCCAGTGATAGAACAGATTTTCTTTGGCAATATGTACAATTGGTCTTTTAAGAGTCATATTATTGTATCTTTTCGCCTCATAGTCCGAATTGATGGTCTTTAAATGGGTATCAAAAGCATCAATAAAGTGATCAAGATTATCGGGATACTGACTGAATTCAAAGATCCATTCGTGGGCGCCGCCTTCATTTCCCTTCATAAATACAGGAGCTCCTGTAAAATCCGTGATGTGTGCACCAGTGGCTTCACAAGCTTTTGAGAGCGCAGATTCAACATTGGTGATCATGAGTTCTTCCCCAAAAGCATTGATATAATGCTTTGTTCTTCCGGTTATTTTTATTCTGAAAGGATTGATCGAAGTAAAGACAACGGTATCGCCAATCAGGTATCTCCAAAGGCCTCCATTGGTGGTGATCACCATTGCGTAGTTTTTCCCTACTTCCACATCTTCCAGACTGACGACTTTAGGATTTGAAAAATGGAACTGATCCATAGGGATAAACTCATAAAATATTCCATAATCCAGCATCAGCAGCATCTCATCACTGTCTGATCTGTCCTGAATACCGAAGAAGCCTTCAGAAGCATTGTAAATTTCGTAGTAATTGATGTTTTTTCCGATGATCTGTCTGAATTGCTCCCTGTAGGGCTTAAAGCTGATTCCACCATGAAAAAACACCTCTAAATTAGGCCACAGCTCAGAAATACTTTCTACATGAGTTTCCTTTAACACCCTTTGAAGAAGAACCATCATCCAGCTTGGTACTCCAAGGATACTTCCTACATCTTCGTTTTTTACTTCGGAGGTGATTGCTTTCAGCTTACTTTCCCATTCTCCCATCAAAGAAACTTTCTTACTCGGAGTGGTGGTAATTTCTACCCAAAAAGGAAGGTTATCTATTAAAATAGCAGATAAATCGCCAAATTTTGTATTAAAATCAGCATAAAGCTCAGAACTGCCGCCTAGGCGTAGATTTTTATAATTAAAAAGCTGGTTTTCGGGATGGTTGTTGGCATAAATGGAAACCATATCTTTTCCGGCTTTCATATGGCAGTATTCAAGGCTTTCGGCAGAGATCGGAATGAATTTGCTTTTAGCATTCGTGGTACCCGATGATTTGGCAAAATGTTTAATAAGGCCCGGCCAGCTTACATCTTTGTATCCCTGTCTTGCTTTTTCAATAAAAGGTTCCATTTCTTCATAGGTAACAATAGGAACTTTGTTTTTAAAATCCTGATAACTCGAAATAGAATTGAATCCGTATAGTTTGCCATATTCTGTGTCCTCCGCATGAAACAGCTGAGAAAAGAGTATACCTTTCTGGGTTTCAATAGGATGGTCCATAAAATTCTGTATCTGGTCAATCCTTTGACGGATAAACCAGTTGACTACGGTATTGAAAAGTGCTTTGGTTGCCATTTCAACAAATATAATGATATTTGAATTTTCAGAAAATTTTTTACGTGAATAAATAAAAAAACCGTTACAAAATTTGTAACGGTTTTATATTTATCTGATTGCTTCTTAGCAATATTCGTCGTATGCGGCCTGAAGGTTGGCTGCGATAGCTCCTGCAGGGTTTCCTTCGATGTGGTGTCTTTCCAGCATGTGAACCAATTCACCATCTTTGAAAAGTGCTACACATGGAGAACTTGGAGGGAATGGAGCAAGGTGTTTTCTTGCTTCTACCACTGCCTCAGTATCAAATCCTGCAAATACAGTTGTTAAATGATCTGGTTTTTTATCTCCTGTCAAAGAGTATACTACTCCTGGTCTTGCAGCACCTGCAGCACAACCACATACAGAGTTGATGACCAATAATGTAGTTCCGGACTGCTTCAAAGCATCTTCTACCTGAGTAGGAGTTGTTAAATCCTGGAAACCTTTATCTGTAAGCTCTGCCTTCATTGGCATTACTAAATCTGTTGGATACATATATTTTGTTTTTTATCCCTACAAAGTTAAGCAATTCTTTGCGTTTGTTCAATATATAAAAACTATCAATTGATTAGTCATATAAAATTAACCAAGTATTAATATTGTAATAATATTCTAAAAAAAGTGAATTAACACTAGGAATAATGAAATATTATTATTAAATTTGAAATGATTCTGAAAAACAAACGACCGTGAAAAAAACATTTGAAGCTTTCCCTCAAGCAATCAATCACTTAAATACTCTCTGAAATATGGTAGTAGCTTAATTCTTTTTCAGTTTAGAATCAAACTGATTAACAAACTTTAATATCCAAAGAAAGTGAAGCCCGGAACTGAACAGTTCCGGGCTTCTAATCAAATCGATATGCAAAGGTTGTATATCCTATAGTTATGGAGTGAGAAGCGTTTTTAAACTTTGAAATAAATATAAGTTTAAACGCATATCACCGTTAAGAAAGGAGCTTTTTAGCCATCTCGGAAATACTTTTTCCGTCTGATTTTCCGGCTAATGCTTTTGATGCCACTCCCATTACCTTCCCTAAATCTTTAACAGATTCAGCTCCGGTTTCAGAAATAATATTTTTAATTTCTGTTTCTAATTCTTCAGCAGAAAGCTGTTTAGGTAAAAACTGCTCAATAACTTTCATTTGAGCGTCTTCTACTTCTGCAAGATCATTTCTTCCCTGTGCAGTAAACTGGTCGTAAGAATCCTTACGTTGTTTTACCATTCTCTGCAGAATAGCAATTTCCTGTTCTGCCGTTACTTCAGCTCCGATGGCTTCCGTTTTAAGCAGTAATATCTGAGATTTTACAGCACGCAGAGAATCCAAAGCCACTTTGTCTTTGGCTCTCATTGCTGTTTTTATAGCTTCGTTTATGGTATTTTCTAAACTCATGTTTATATGCTTTTGGCTTCTGGCAGTTGGCTAATAGCTTTAATAGGGCCCGAGAGCCATTTGCTAATAGCCAATTGCCAATAGCATTTAATCTACGTCTTTATTTAAAAATCTGTTTTCTCTGATCTGCATGGATCCATTGTTATCAGACAGGTAAGTGTTGATATTCTGGTCTGATGCATTGTTTCCGTCGATCGAAATATTTTTTCTTTTAAAAGCAGGAATAGACTCGAATTCACTTGTGCTGTCAAAATTCTGGTAGCGGGAGTTGAATTCTTTTAATTTATTTCTTCTTTCAATTACTCTGTCCTGATCAATCGTTTTATTCACGAAAGTGAATTCTGATTCTTCGGTTTTCGGAGTTTCAATTTCTGTTCTGTTTTCAAAAGTTGATCTTGTTTCAGCCTTTGGCTCTTCCTGCTTCTGGTAGAACGTTTCAATCTTTTGAGCAGGTTCGGCTACCGCAGCATTGGTAGGCGTGTTAAATTCTGCTTTTGGCTGTCCGAAATCCGTATTAGGCTCGTTTCTGATCGGCTCGTTTACAAAGAAACTGAATTCAACAGGTTTTTCATTAGAAAACGAATTGTTGAATGGAGTTCCGGATTGCGGCTCCTCTTTTTTATTTTCAAAATCAAATGAGAAAGACTGGATTTCAAGATCGTTAGGATCATCATGTTCTTCATCAATAGCTAATAAGCTATATTCTTCTTCTCCTTCTTCTTCATTTCTCCAGCTTTGTTCCGGAGTATTTACCGTATCTTCCTCTTTATCAAAGAATTTTATTTCAGTTCTTGGCTGTTCTTCTTCAATAATCATTTTTTTTTCAACAGACGTCACATTGAACGAAGTTTCGTGGTCTTCGTCATCTAGTCTGAAAAGGTTTTTTCCTCCAAAATCATGGGTTACTTCCGGCGCCGATTCTCTTTCTTCTCTTGTTTTGAAAGGAGAGTTTTTAGGAGCTTCAAAACTGTCGTTAAGACTGATTCTGATTTTCTCAGTAGGCCCTGCAAACTTCTTATTATCATTAGAGAATCCTGTTGCAATCACAAGAACGCTTACTGCATCTCCCAATTCTTCATCTGCACCCACCCCGAAAATGATATCCGCAGTATTTCCTGCTTCTTTCTGGATGTGGTCCATGATGATACCAATCTCATCCATGGTAACTTCTTCAGCACCACTTCTGATCAATAATAATACGTTTTTAGCACCAGTAATCTTGTTATCATTCAATAACGGGGAATCAAGGGCTTTTCTTACGGCTTCTTCAGCTTTATTTTCACCTGAAGCCGTTCCTGTAGACATCAATGCTGTACCGGAATTCTGAAGTACAGATTTAGCATCTCTAAAGTCAATGTTTACATCAAAGTAACCTGTAATAACTTCTGCCATCCCTTTTGCAGCATTGGTTAACACTTCATCGGCTTTTGAGAATCCCTGCTTGAATCCAAGGTTTCCGAATTGCTGTCTTAGTTTATCATTGTTGATCACAATAAGCGAGTCAACATTATTTCTTAATTTATCCAGACCGTTTTCTGCCTGTTCCAACCTTCTTTTCCCTTCAAAGCTGAAAGGAACGGTAACAATACCTACAGTAAGAATTCCCATGTCTTTTGCTACTTTAGCAATGACAGGAGCGGCTCCGGTACCTGTACCACCGCCCATTCCGGCAGTGATGAATACCATCTTGGTATTTTGGCCCATGGCAGCCTTGATATCTTCAATACTTTCGATGGCTGATTTCTCACCAACTTCAGGGTCGGCACCAGCTCCAAGACCTTCTGTGATAGAAGTTCCCAACTGAACTTTATTGGCTACCGGGTTATTATCTAAAGTCTGAGCATCTGTATTACAAATCACGAAATCAACTCCGTGGATTCCTTTCTCGTACATGTGCTTCAGAGCGTTGTTTCCACCGCCCCCTACACCGATTACTTTTATGATGGATGAATTTCCTTTTGGCAAATCAAATGAAAATCCTTGTGTACCTATATTTTCCATAACTATACTTTTAATAATTGATAAGTGATAGATGATAATTGATGAATGATATTCGTCTTTAATTTAATAAATATTAATCTATTTCAGGTATCATTGATCATTAATCTTTTATCATTTATATTTATTTACTCTACTTCTTCAAAGAATTTTTTTACTTTTTCCATAAGCGACTGCCCGAAGGTCAACTTCGCCTTTCTGTTCTCCTGTCTTTCATTCTCAAAAGACTGCTGTTCCTGAACAGGTGCTGCCTGCTGAACGGGTTGAACAGTTTCTGTCTGTGCTGCAGTGACTTCCGGTTTTGGCTGCTCTGCAACAACTTCTCCAACTTCGTCAATAGTCTGCTTTTTATCCCTGATTTTCAAACTTTCCATCAGTAACCCGATAGAAGTAGCAAATTCAGGGCCTTTCAGATATTGATTTTTATCGTTGGCGATATATTCATTCGCAAAACCGATTCTGCTGTCAAAACCTGTCGTATAATTCGCCAGCTGACGAAGGTGTTTCAGGTTTGAACCACCACCCGTAAGAACGATTCCTGCAATCAGTTTTTTCTTTTGTTCAAAAGCACCATAAGCCTTCAGTTCTGTATTCACCATTTCCAAAACTTCTTCTACTCTTGCATTGATGATCTGCGCTAAAGTTTTTAAAGAAATCTCTTTGTCCGGTCTTCCGTGAAGCCCGGGAATGGTTACAAAAGTACTGTCTTTTTCTAATTCGGGAACAGCCGAACCAAACTTTACTTTCAGTTGTTCTGCATGTTTCTCTATGATGGAACAACCTTCTTTGATATCTTCGGTAATAATTCCGCCTCCGTATGGAATCACACAGGTATGACGGATGATATTGTCTTTAAAGATCGCAATATCTGTTGTACCACCACCAATGTCAACAATGGCTACACCGGCTTCTTTTTCTTCTTTTGTAAGGACAGCTTCTGAAGATGCCAATGGTTCTAAAGTAAGGGCTTCCATTTCTAATCCGGCTTCACGAACACATCTTGCAATATTTCTGATGCTGCCCATTTGCCCTACTACAACGTGGAAGTTGGCTTCTAAACGTTTTCCGTGCATTCCGACAGGTTCCTGAATTTCCCCCTCGGAATCCACTTTATATTCTTGAGGAAGTACGTGGATAATTTCTTCTCCAGGAAGCATAACCAGCTTTTTTACCTGATCTTTTAATGCTTCGATGTCATCGTCTGTAATAAATTTATCAGGATGTTCACGCATAATATAATCGGAGTGCTGCAGAGAACGGATGTGTTTTCCTGCAATACCTACCGTAACTTTGCGGATAGGAACACCGGCACTGGATTGTGCTTCGGATACTGCAGCCTTGATTGAATTAATAGTTTGTGAAATATTATTCACAATACCTTTATGAACACCAAGACTTTTAGCTTTTCCTACACCGAGAACTTCTATTTTCCCGTGTGCATTCCTTCTTCCGACAATCGCGACTATCTTCGTTGTCCCGATGTCCAGACCTACTGAATACTCTTGATTTTCCATTTTATATCGATTTGATTTTTTTCTACTTTTTTATCTATATGGATAGGCTCCTATTTGTGTATTACATGCCCTGAGGGACTTATTCTATTTTTACTTTTGCCTTAGGCTTGGACTGCGCCTTGACGGGTGGCTTTTTCTCCGCTTTTTTGGCTTCTTTTGTTGCTCCTTTCGGTTTGGTACTCTCTTTCGGTTTTAGCGAAGTAGAGCTGCTTTTTTTTACCTCTGCTATGTTGGGTTTAGCTTCCGTCTTTTTAGCGGCTGTTGGGGAAGGAACTTTTGCCAATTCCATCTTTCCTGCCTTTAAAATACTGTCATTCTCTTTAAAATACGGGTTTAAAGTAGTGACAATCTGATTCTGATATTTCACAGAAACCATGCTGTATTTCTGAGGATCCTGATACACCAGATATTTTTCCACAAACGTTTTAAATCCTTTTACTTTAAAATCAATATTATCGAGGTCCCCAATTTCCACTTTATAATTTCCTTCGCTTGTCAGAAGATTATAGCTGTCTTTACTTTTTGAGATTCCGATAAAGTATTTTTTACTGAAATCATCTTTATCTATCTTTTCTACCAGTTCTGCCAGCTTTTCATATTCTTCCGGATGCACGTTTCCGGTTACCAGCATACATGGGTGTGAATAGGTTCTTGAAATCGGAAATTCAACTCCTTTTTCATCCACATAAAAGTCTTTTCCGTCTTTATTTAATCTGAACACAGGAACTCTCTGTTTGATATCCAGGTTGAGTTTTCCGTTCAGGTTCAGATAAACATTGGCGCTGTCTACGGCCGGTAGTGAATTGATCTTTTTTTCCAAAGAAGGAATATTGAGATCTCCCACTTTTCCTGAAGGATTTTCTTTTTTTACAATTTCCCTGATGTCTTTTTCATCAACAAAGTATACCGGAGTTTTCTCGCTCATTTTTACAGAAATCTTATTGTCTGTAATCTGCTCACGGCTGAATCTCCTCAATGAGAAGCTCAGTAACAATCCCAGGATAATTACAGTGACAACAATTTTTAATATTCTGTATTTATTTTTCATATTTTTATTTTAACGCAACGCTCGCAAAGAGTTTACTTTTTTATTATTTAGTTCGCAAGGGCGTTTTACTTAGCAAGTGTTTAAATCTTATAATTTATTTACAACTCGTTTTACTCCATTTTTGAATAACACTGAATGAAAGTTCAAAATCATTCCTAGTTTTATATTTGTTATTCTTAAATAATTTAAAAGCTGAAAAAAATGATAATCATTAATTTCCTGAACCGCTTTTATTTCAATTATTACTTTGTTTTCAATTAATAAATCTACTCTGAACGCCTTAAAAATTTTTAATTCCTCATAGTTTATGTCAATGTTTTTTTGACATTCTACATTCAATCCTCTATTTTTCAGTTCATAAACTAAGCATTCTTCATATACATTCTCATAAAGTCCAATTCCAAGGGTACGATGTATTTTCATTCCAGCATCGAAAACAATCTCTGAAATTTCATTTTCTATCATACATTTTGTGTTTTTTGTTTTAACGCTATGATCGCAAAGCAACCTTTTTATTTCTTTCCGTTCGCGAGGGCGTTTCACTCAGCTACGGCTATCATTTGAATAATTTATTTTTAATAAGTAAATTATTTTTTTAACATAAATCAGTTATTTTTCTCATTTGCTGAGTGAAACGCCTTTGCGAACTATTTTATATTTTCTTCGCGAGCATTGCGTTTATACTCAAATTTTCTCAATCCACTCACAGATAGGGTCATACAGGGTATCTATATTTCCTGCCCCTACGGTAAGAAGGATATCAAAATCTTTCTCTTTTATTTTTTCAAAAGCATCGGATAAAGCCGATACTTCTTTTTTATCTAATGTTACTTTGTCCAACAGCCAGCTTGAAGTAATTCCTTCAAAGTTTTCCTGAAGCTCTCTCGCAGGGTAAATATCGAGAAGAATAAGCTCATCCGCTTTGCTCAAACTTTCAGCAAACCCATCTGCGAAATCTCTTGTTCTGCTGAAAAGGTGAGGCTGGAAAGCTACCAATAGCTTTTTATCAGGGTAAAATGTTCTGATTGAGCTCATTACAGCATTGATTTCTGTAGGGTGGTGAGCATAATCATCAATGTAAATTTTACCATTTTGATAAATATGTTTCGTATATCTTCTTTTAATTCCCTTAAAATTAGCAATTGCCTTTTTCAGCGTATCAAAATCTGCGCCTAAATTATGCAGAATAGCCAGTGCTGCAGTGGCATTTTCCACATTATGAATTCCTGGAATTTCCCAGACAAAGTCTTTTATTGATTCAGATGGAGTATGAAAGTCAAAATAAATTTTATCATGCTCCATACGCAGGTTGTCTGAATAATAATCTGCCGGCTCATTCACTGCATAGGTTTGATGTCCTCTGCCAATTTCCAGTCCTTTTCTTACAAAAAGTTGTTTGTCTTGAGGAACCAAAGCTGCAAACTGTCTGAATCCTTCTTCAATATGGTTGACGTCTCCATAAATGTCCAGGTGATCTGCATCGGTAGAAGTTACTACTGCCCAGTCCGGAGACAGGTTCAGGAAGCTTCTGTCATATTCATCTGCTTCTACAACAGAATAGGTAGAACCGTTATACAGGAAGTTGGATTTAAAGTTTTCAGAAATTCCTCCCAGAAAGCATGAGAAAGGAAGATCCGCCTCTTTACACAAATGAGCCACAAGGGTAGACGTGGTGGTCTTTCCATGGGTTCCTGCAATAGCGATACAGTCTGTATTTTCAGTAATTAGCCCTAAAACCTTAGCTCGTTTCAATACTTCAAACTGATTTTCATTGAAATAATCCAATATTCCAAGTGTTTTGATGGCTGGAGTATAGATTACCAATGTATCTTCTTTCTGAAGGGAAGTAATCCTTTCATCAATAAGGTCTTCAAAAACAATATCAATGCCTTCATTCATCAGATTCTGAGTAAGTTTTGTATTGGTTTTGTCGTAACCCAATACTTTTTTTCCGGACGCATTGAAATAGCGTGCCAATGCGCTCATTCCGATACCTCCGATTCCGACGAAGTAAAAAGTCTGATATGTTTGTAAAATGTTCATTTATATTTTAATCTTTAACCACTCTTGAATAAGCTCAGAGTTGTATTACTATATTTTGTACTATAAGGCTTTAATCAACTAACATTCAAGCCCCTTTCATAAATTATATTTTAGCGGTGCCCCTTCGACAAGCTCAGGGTGACAGCTCTAATACTAACTGATTTATTTATGTCAGGCTGAGCGTGTCGAAGCCTTACATAATTATTTTATTACTTTGAAAATCTCGTCTACAATCTCTTTTGCGGCATTAGGTTTGGCAAAATATTTCAGATTGTCGGACATTTCTTTTCTTACGCTTTCATTCTCGCAGATTTCTGAGAATGTATTCCAGAATTTTTCCTGCATTTCTGAGTCTTTCACCATTCTGGCTGCATTTTTTTCAACCAGGTTCATGGCATTTTTGGTTTGATGGTCTTCCGCTGCAAAAGGGAAAGGCACCAAAAGCACCGGTTTCTGTGCTACAGCCAACTCTGAAATGGCAATAGCTCCGGCTCTGGAAACAATGATATTAGCTGCAGAATACGCCAGTTCCATGTCTTTGATAAATTCAAGGATCTGAATATTTCGGGTGTCTGTATCTTTTGTCTCTTCTAAAATATCTTTATAATCAAGCTTTCCTGTCTGCCAGATCAGCTGATAATCTTTATCTACAATTTGTTTCAAATGAGATTTCCAGGCATTATTCAATGTTCTGGAACCTAATGAACCTCCTACAGAAAGGATTGTAAGTTTGTCTTTATTCAATCCCATTTTTTCTTTTGCTTGCTCGGTATCCTGCATTCCTGAAACAATGTTTTCACGGATCGGATTTCCGAGGAATTTTATTTTCTCTGCCGGGAAGCCTTCTACTTTTGGGTACGCTGTGAAAACGGCTTTAGCTTTCTTGCTTAAAATCTTATTGGTGACTCCCGCATGAGCATTCTGTTCCTGGATGAAAATCGGAATTCCCATTTTGCTTGCTTCATAAAGAGCGGGCCCGCTGGCAAATCCTCCGGTTCCTACTGCAAAATCAGGAGCGAAGTTTTTGATAAGACTTTTAGATTTTGATAAACTTTTCAGAATCTTGAAAGGAAGTCCCAGGTTGGATAACAAGTTTCCTCTGTCGATTCCTGCGATATCAATTCCTTCAATTTTATAGCCTGCCTGAGGAACTTTTTCCATTTCCATTTTCCCGTTGGCACCAATGAACAAAAATTCTGCATCAGGAAACCTTTTTCTGATCTCATCAGCAATGGCAATGGCCGGGAAGATATGTCCTCCGGTTCCTCCGCCTGATAATAATATTTTTAATTTTTTGTCCATTTTAAGCGATATCGTTTATTTCTGCTATACTTTGTTTTTTGCCCATTCCTTCTTCATCATAAATCTGAATCCTCGAGCTTATATTTAAAATTATACCTAACTGTAAATACGTGACCAGCATTGAAGTTCCTCCGTAACTGATCAAAGGCAGCGGCTGTCCTGTCACCGGGATCAGATTCACAGCAACGGCTATGTTTACCGAAAGCTGAATAAAAATCATTACCCCGAGACTGAGCACGAGCAACGATCCGAAAAAGGCTGGCATTTTACTGGCGATCATTACAATCCTTATCATCATGATCAGATATAAACTGATCAGAAAAGCGGCTCCTATCACCCCGTATTCTTCTACGATAACCGCAAAAATAAAGTCGGAGGCGGATTGTGGAAGCATTTGTTTCAAGGCACTTTTTCCTGGTCCCATTCCGGTAATTCCGCCGTGTACAATAGCAGCTTTGGCCTGCATTACCTGATAATTTTTTGCTTTTACGCTTTCATCATCTACGTCGGCTGTTTTGGCTTTGCTTGATGTAAAGGTTTCGATACGGCTCATCCATGTATGAACACGGTTTCCACCTATCATATTGGTATTTAAAGCAATCAATAAAAAGAATACAATGGCTACAAATGATGCGGAGATAAATCCTGCAATGTATTTCCAGTGAAGCTGTCCTATGATAAGAACCACCACGGAAACCATTAAAATCATCAATGCCGTTGAACCGTTATCTTTCGCTACCAGTACAAAAACAAGCAGGATAGGTCCGAAAATATACATGATATTCTCTATCGGAAGCCTTTCTCTGGTGATCTTCTTGGTCAGATATCTGCACAGATAAATGATGAGCATTAAAAAGGCAAATGATGAAGGCTGGAACGAGATCGGTGTTCCCGGAATTTTCAGCCATCTGGAAGCACTGGCTCCATCAATGGTTTGTCCGGTAAACATGGTAACAATCAACAGAACAATCATAAGGCCGAGCAGGATACTGCTGAGCTTTCCGATGTATTCATATTTTATGGTTCCTACCAGTCTCATAATGGCTAATCCCAGAACTACAAAGAACATATGTTTGATAACGTGACCTGTTGTGGTCCCGTTATTAACAATGTATTCGAGATTTGAACTTGCAGAGTATACCGGGAAAATAGAGAAAATGGAGATCACAAGGATGACCATCCAAAGTACTTTATCGCCCTTTAGAAATTCAAATCTGCTTTCTGTGTTCTGTTCGTCCATATTCAATGCTATTGGCTAATGGCTAGTGGCCATTGGCATTTAATACCTGTTCTTTAAACTGGCGTCCTCTGTCTTCATAGCTTTTGAACAAGTCAAAGCTTGCGCAGCATGGAGATAATAAGACGGTATCGCCTTTTTTAGCCAGTGATTTTGAAATTCTCACTGCTTCTTCCATGCTTGAAGTATCATAAATAATTTCTTTTTTGTCTTTAAAGAAATCGATGATCTTCTTGTTATCTATTCCAAGGCAAACGATTGCCTTTACTTTTCTTTTGACTAAATCTTCAATTTCGGTATAGTCATTTCCTTTATCTAATCCACCAACAATCCATACGGTTGGTGTTTTCATGCTTTCTAAGGCGTAGTACGTAGCATTTACATTGGTTGCCTTACTGTCGTTGATATATTTTACACTGTCAATTTCAGTTACAAATTCCAATCTGTGTTCTACGGCCTGGAATGTCATCAATGAATGTCTGATGCTTTCATTGTTGATTTTTAAGATCTTACCGGCAATAGAAGCTGCTAAGCTGTTGGCCACATTGTGATTTCCCAATAGAGACAATTCTTCAACTTTCATTGCGAATTCGTCTTTCATTTTTACCACAATTTCATCATCATTCACAAAACCTCCTTCCGTTAATTTCTCTTTGGTTGAGAAAGGAATCATTTTCGCCTTTATTTCAAGCTTTTCAAGAAGGTTTTTACTCATTTCATCATCCTTGTTGTAGATGAAGAAGTTATCATTCTCCTGATTTTCTGTGATTCGGAATTTGGCCAATGCATATTCTTCATAATTGTAGTTGTACTGATCCAGGTGATCCTGAGACAGATTCAACAATAAAGAGATATAAGGTCTGAAATTCTGAATATCATCCAGCTGGAAAGAGCTTACTTCCAGTACATAATATTCATGGTTTTCATCTGCAACCTGCTTGGCAAAGCTGTATCCGATATTTCCTCCTAAACCTACATTCAATCCGTCATTTTTCAGGATATAATAGATCAGGGAAGTTGTGG
The DNA here is from genome assembly GCF_030846215.1 of Chryseobacterium sp. WLY505. NCBI lineage: Bacteria > Pseudomonadati > Bacteroidota > Flavobacteriia > Flavobacteriales > Weeksellaceae > Chryseobacterium > Chryseobacterium sp. WLY505. Next base: position 359,981 of record NZ_JAVCWI010000003.1, read on the forward strand.
TTGTTTTTCCGTTGCTTCCGGTAATGGCGATGATCTTTGCGTCTGTAAATTCAGAAGCAAATTCAATTTCAGAGGAAAGTCTGATTCCTTTTTCATGAATTTTACTGATGATATCAGCCTTTTTCGGAATTCCCGGGCTTTTTACGATCCAGTCAGCATTTAAAATCCTTTCTTCATCGTGGTTTCCTTCTTCAAATTCAATTTCATTATCGGTAAGAAACTGCTTATAGTTATCCTTAATGGCTCCTTTATCTGAAAGAAATACTTCCAGACCTTTCTTTTTGGCCAAATAAGCAGCTCCGCATCCGCTTTCTCCACCTCCTAAAACAACTATTTTCATATTATAAAAGCTTTATGCTATAGGCTTTAAGCTTTATGCTTATTGCTTACAGCTTTTAATTTTTATCTCATTTTTAGTGTGATCAGACATACAATAGCCAATATTACCCCGATGATGATCATTCTGTTCACGATTTTACTTTCGTGGAATCCTTCTTTCTGATAATGATGGTGTAATGGTGACATTTTGAATAGTCTGTTGTTTTGGGCATATTCCAACCCGTATTTTCTTTTTCTGTATTTGAAAACAACTACCTGAAGCATTACAGACAGGTTTTCAATTAAGAAGATTCCGCATAATACAGGAATCAGCAATTCTTTTCTTAAAATGATGGCCAAAACGGCAATGACTCCTCCTAGCATCAAACTTCCGGTATCTCCCATGAAAACCTGTGCAGGATAGGTATTGTACCAGAAGAATCCAATCACGGCACCTACCATTGCCACGGCAAAAATGGTGGTTTCTCCCATATTCGGAAGGAACATGATATTCAGATAATCTGCAAAGATGATGTTCCCTGAAAGATAGGCGAAAAGAGCCAGCGTGAGCAGTATAATGGCACTTGTTCCTGCTGCCAGACCATCAATTCCATCTGTGATATTGGCTCCGTTTGAAACGGCTGTTACAATGAAGATCACGATCGGAATAAAGACAATCCATGCCCACTCATGGGCATCTTTATCATTCATCCAGAATAAAATTCCACTGTAATCGAATTCATTATTTTTGGCAAAAGGAACAGTGGAAACGGTAATTTTTTCTGTAGGCATAAAGTTTTGCTCTACATTGTTTCTGTTTACCACTTTAGCATCCGCATATTTTCTTTTAACGGTAATATCCGGGTGGAAATACATTGTAATTCCGACAATTAGCCCTAAACCAACCTGTCCTACAATTTTAAATTTACCACTTAAACCGTCTTTATTTTTTTTGATTTTCTTTAAATAATCATCAAGGAAACCAATAGCACCCATCCAAAACATAGAAACCAGCAGCAACACAATGTACACATTGGTGATTCTTGTAAACAGCAATACCGGAATAATGGTTGCCAGAATAATGATAAGCCCTCCCATGGTAGGAGTTCCTTCTTTTTGTTTTTGGCCATCCAATCCCAGATCACGTACCAATTCGCCCATCTGTTTTGTTCTCAGGTAATTGATTACTCTTTTTCCGTAGACAAGAGCAATGATAAGCGAGAATAATACAGCCATTCCGGCACGGAAGGAAATGTATTTCAACATTCCTAATCCCGGAACGTGAATTCCATGGTTGGTTAGATATTCGTATAGATAGTATAGCATAGTTTCAATTGTTAATAAATGATCATTGATAATTGATGAATGATTGAACAATTATTCTTTCAATTATCACTTGTAATTTATTTGCTCATTAATTTCCAGAGCTCATTAATTACTTCTTTGTCGTCAAAATGATGTTTCACACCATTGATCTCCTGATAGGTTTCGTGCCCTTTTCCGGCAACTAAAACGATATCTTTGGGTTCTGAAAACTTTATCGCCATTTTTATGGCTTCTTTTCTGTCCGGAATTGAAGTGTATTTGCTGAAGTTCTGAGGTTCAACGCCCGCTTCAATTTCTTTGATGATCTGTGCAGGATCTTCTGTTCTCGGATTATCTGAAGTGATGATTGCCAAGGTCGATTTTTTGGTGGCAATATTTCCCATTTCAGGTCTTTTGGAGTGATCTCTGTCTCCTCCACAACCGAATACGGTGATTAATCTTTCGTTTTTGGTTCTGATATCGTTGATGCTGTCCAGGATATTTTCCAAAGCATCCGGAGTGTGTGCATAGTCTACGATAAAGAAAATTCCACCATCGGATTTGAAGGTTTCAAATCTTCCGGAAACTCTTTTTAATTTGCTGATAGCCTGAAGAATTTCATCCTGCTCAAAGCCAAGCTCTTTAGCAATTCCGAATACAAGCAGCAAGTTGTATACATTGAATTTTCCGGTTAATGTCGTCCAGAATTCTTTTCCATTGAAATTCAACAGCATTCCGTTGAAATCTACTTCCAATAATTTCCCGTGATAGTCTGCCATGGATTTCAAAGCATAAGACTTCTTTTTAGCCTTCGTGTTCTGAAGCATGACGTTTCCATTTTTGTCATCTACATTGGTGATGGCAATGGCTGTATCTTCTAACTGGTCGAAGAATCTTTTCTTTGTTTTTAAATATTCTTCGAAGGTTTTATGATAATCTAAATGATCATGAGTAAGGTTGGTGAAGCCTGCTATCTTGAAGTGTAGTCCTTCAATTCTGTTTTGGGCAATTCCGTGTGAGCTTACTTCCATGAAAGCAAATTCACATCCTTTTTCTACAGCTTCCGCTAAAATCCTGTTGATGGTAATCACATCAGGAGTGGTGTGGGTAGCCGGAATAATTTCTTCACCAATTCTGATTTCTACAGTAGAAAGTAAAGCCGCAGAGTACCCAAGATTTTTGAATACATCAAAAAGAAGGGTAGAAACAGATGTTTTTCCGTTAGTTCCTGTAACTCCAATCAGTTTTAATTTCTGAGAAGGATTTCCGTAGAAGTTAGAGGCAAGATGACCTAAGGCTTTAGATGAATCTTTTACCTGAACATAGGTTACATTTTCCACCAATGTTTCAGGGAATTCTTCGCAAACAATTGCGGCAGCTCCTTTTTCAATAGCAGATGCAATGAATGAATGACCATCCACCACGGTTCCTCTCATGGCAATGTAAAGAGAGTTTTCTGTAACTTTTCTGCTGTCGATCACCAATTCGGTAACCTCACGGTTATTATCACCGTGGATTTCCAATACTGGGATTCTGTTTACTAATTCTGTTATTATCATCTTTATCAATAAAGCTTTGCCTTATTTTGGTTTAAATGTTCCTTCCGAAACCTTGTTTTAATTTTGCAGAGACAAATAAATTCTCTGGTTTTTACTAATCGTTGTGCCTTCCAGAGGGAATTGTTCTTTAATTCTTCCTACTCCTTTATAATCGACACGGTAGCCTAAGTTTTCCAGCTGCGGGATTACATTTTTCCCGATTAGCCCTACTACATTAGGCATTTGTTTATCATTGACTGCTACTTTAACATTAGGTTCAACCATTTTGCTCAGGTTTACCTTTTTGTCTACAAGCATTTCTTTTTCAATATTCTGCGGTGTTTTCAGGAATGTTTTTCCTGCAATTTCTTTAAACACCGGTGCTGAAACGGAACCTCCATAAAATCCTTTTGCGGTATTGGGTTCACTAATCATCACATAGCATGTATATTTTGGAGCATCAGCCGGATAGAATCCTGCAAACGATGCACGATATTTCATTGGGCCAGGCAGCCAGTATTCAAATCTTGCGGTACCTGTTTTTCCTGCCATTTTCAGGTTGGGAGTAAAGATGCTTCGTCCTGTTCCTTTTTCTACCGCTTTGGTTAAAGCGCTGGTCATCATTTTAATGGCTTTTTCAGATGCCATTTTATTCACCATTACTTCAGGTTTTGCGTTGTACATCACTTTCCCGTCTTTCATGATTTTATCAATGAATAAAGGCTTAAGCATTTTTCCTCCATTGGCAACTCCGTTGTAGAAGGTTGTCAGCTGCAACAGGTTGATGTTGGAAGAGTATCCGTAAGAGATAGAAGCCAGTGTTGCGGCATTCCATCTTTTATTTTGTGGGGTTACGATCTTCGGTTTTGTGATTCCCGGAAGTTCGATATCCATTTTGTCGAATAATTTCCAACGTTTCAGGTGGTCAAGGAAGATCTGAGGCTTTTCTGCATAATACTTTGTGATGAGCTTTGAAGTTCCTACGTTACTGGATTTTGCCAATACATCACTGATATCGTATGTTCCTCCTCCGTGGCCGTCAGAGATTCTCTGTTTTGCATAGACCCAGACTCCGTTTCCTACGTTTACCGTTGTGTTTTCATCGATAAATCCATCGTCCATTGCTGCCAGAAGCGAAATGGTTTTAAAAGTAGATCCGGGCTCGATATTATCTTTCAGCGCGTAGTTGTAAGAGTCTTCGTATTCTCCTTCTTCTGTTCTTCTTAAATTAACAAGAGCACGTACTTTTCCGGTTTCCACTTCCATAACAATTACGGTTCCGTGTTTAGCTTCGAAATTAACCAGTTGCTTCTCAAGTGCGGAGTGCGCAATGTCCTGAATTCTAAGATCTAAAGTCGTATAAACATCTTCTCCGTCTACCGGTTCCTGAACTTTCCAGAAGTCGATCGGTTTCCATTGGGAAGAGTTGATTCTCTGTTCCAGCCTTTTACCGTCTGTTCCGGTTAAATATTTTGAGAAAGCTCCTTCCAGTCCGGATTTAAGCTCGCCGTTATCCATTCCGATGGTTCCGGCTCCGATTTCTGAAGTGGCCAATTCTCTTTTATAGTTTCGGTCAACGATAAAACCTCCTTTATTTTTACCTTTCTTGAAGATCGGGAATTTTCGGATTCTGTCGTATTGATCGAAATCCAGTCCTTTTACCAAAGTATAGTACTGGTTTTTCTTTTTCTTTTGTTCATCAAACTTCTGTCTGAATTCTCCTCTGGATTTTCCAAACATTTTGCTCAGAGAATCAGTGAGTGCTCCGATGTTGTTGGAGTACACCGTATCTTTCATTGTTTTGAAATCAAGATAGATGTCATATCGCATCACCGTTGTGGCAAGGATAGATCCGTCGGAAGCAAAAAGATTTCCTCGTGCAGCTTTTAAAGTGGCTTCACGATAATTTTTATTAATGTAATCGTCTTTTATCTCCTGGACATTGGTATTCTGCAGGATGACAATTCTTGCCAGGAACATGACAAACACGCACAAAGCTACCACTGCAAAGAGGTAGCCCCATCGTAACGTTTTCTTACGTTTATTGTCGTATTCATTTTGCTTTTGCATCTGTACTGTCCAGTTTTATTAGCAATTTGTGAGGGTGGTTTTCCAGGGTCATCAATGAATCCCGGGCAACCTCTTTCCCCAGCTCTGATTCCATTTTTACTTTGATCAGCTTACTCTGGGCGTAAGCGTTTCGTGATTTATATTCTTCTGTTTCTTCCTTTAAGGCGTTTACAATTTTTATTTTTTTATTGACGAGATGGTTGGTATAAATCATGGCCATCATCAGAACAAATAAGAGGAGAAAGTACTTGTAATGTATTTTGATCTCATCACGATTCAGAAAGTTTCCTTTTATAATGTCTATAAAAGTGAGTCTTTTCTGGGGGCGATTTGTTGTTCTTTTAGCCAAAGCTTTTTTTATAATTGATTAATGATAAAAGATAATTGATATCGTTTATCAATTATGATTTATCATTTATACCTTTATTCCTGTTCTCATCTTGGCACTTCTTGCTCTTGAGTTTTCTTCGATTTCCTGATCATCAGGAATGATGGCTTTACTCTTGATCAATTCGAATGCCTTTTTATAATTTCCGTAGATATCTCTTTCCGGTTCTCCTTCGAACATTCCGTTTTTCAGGAATCTTTTTACCAAACGGTCTTCCAGAGAGTGGTAAGAAATAACGACTAATCTTCCTTCCGGTTTTAAAACATTATAAGCCTGAACCAGCATTTCTTTCAATACTTCAAGTTCCTGGTTTACTTCAATTCTTATCGCCTGAAAAAGCTGAGCATAGAATTTATTCACTTTGTGAGGTGGAATATAGCTGAACAATTTTTTCAGATCTTCCGTAGTATCTATACTTTTAGTTTTTCTGTGGTGCACAATTTCTCTCGCCAGTTTTCTTGCTTCTCTTAATTCTCCATAGTGATAGAAAAGGTCTGCAAGCTCACTTTCTTCATATTCATTAATCACTCTTTTGGCATCCAGATTCTGCATTACATTCATTCTCATATCCAAAGGAGCATTGCTTCTTGTGGAGAAACCTCTGTCTGCTTCATCAAACTGGTGAGAAGACACGCCTAAGTCTGCCAAAACACCATCTACCTGTGAAATGCCATACATCAGCAATGAGTTTTCCAGGAATCTGAAATTCTGATTAACTAATGTAAACCTGGGATCATCAATTGTATTTTTAAGTGCATCCAGGTCCTGATCAAAACTGAACAATCTCCCTTTGTCGGAAAGTCTGCTCAAGATTTCTCTTGAATGGCCTCCGCCTCCAAAGGTGCAGTCCACATATATTCCGTCAGGATTCGTCACCAAATCATCAACACTCTGCTTCAACAAAACGGGGTTATGATACATGCTTAATTGTGTTTTTTATTTAATACTATAATCAATTAATAACCTACAGTTATTCTTCATCGAAAGAGCCCATCACATCTTCGGCCAGGCTTGCAAAATCAGCTTCATTGGTAGCAATTACCTTTTCATAGGCATCTTTATCCCAAATCTCAAAGAGTTCTCCTGCACTGGTGATCACAATATCTTTCTGAAGATTTGCGAAAACCGTAAGGTCTTTAGAGATCTGCAGTCTTCCTGCATTATCCAGCTCTACTGTTTTTACTCCTGCCGTAAACATTCGTATGAAATCAGCATTCTTTTTTATGAACCTGTTCAGTTTATTAATTTTACCCATAAGTTTGTCCCATGCATTCATAGGATAAACTTCCAGACAAGGTTGGAACACAGATCTTTTGACTACAAACGCCTTATCGTCGAAGTTTTCCATCTGTTTGATTAAAGATGAAGGAACTTTTAAGCGGCCTTTGTCGTCAATTTTACACTCATATGTCCCAATGAAATTTTTCATTTGGGACAAATTTATATAATAATTTCCAAAATTTCCCACTTTTTCCCACTTTTTGACTCAATGTTAATAAGTTTTATTAAAGATTGAATTTCAATAATGTAAAATGCTGATATGAAGAGACTTGTTGAAAGTGCTATTTAGGCCATAGTAAAGCCGTTTTGAAAAAAAAAGTTAAAAAGCAGAATATTATATTATTTTTATCTTAAATTAGGATAATCAAAATTTTTTTGAGGTTTAATTTGTATTTTTGCAGGGCTTTATTAAGGCGTTTTATGATATTTAGTACAAAAAAAGAAAAGAAATATTCCTATGTAGAAGCGGGAGAAGGACATCCATTAGTGCTGTTGCACGGGTTAATGGGTGGTTTGAGTAATTTCGATAAAATGGTAGATTTTTTTTCGGATAGAGGCTTCAAAGTATATGTTCCTCAGTTGCCGATCTATGATCTGCCGGTACTCAATACGAATCTTACCACGATTGCAAAATATATTATCAAGTTTATAGAAAGTCATATTTCCGGTCCGGTAACCATTGTAGGAAACTCAATGGGAGGCCATGTAGGACTTATATTGACCTTAGCAAGACCTGATCTGGTAAAGAATCTTGTTCTTACAGGAAGTTCCGGTCTTTATGAAAGAACTTTCGGAGACAGCTTCCCAAGAAAAAATGACCGTTCTTATATCAGAAAGAAAACGGAAGAGGTTTTCTATGATCCAAAGGTGGCAACAGAAGATCTTGTAGATGAAGTTTTTGCAGTTGTTAATGACAGAATGAAAGGAATAAAAACAGTGATGCTGGCAAGAAGTGCCATCAAACACAATATGTTGAATGATCTTCCTAAGATTGTGACACCTACCTGCCTGATCTGGGGTAAACAGGATAATGTTACTCCTCCTGAAGTGGCAGAAGATATGCACAAGTTTATTCCTAATTCGGACTTATTCTGGATTGATAAATGCGGCCATGCAGCCATGATGGAAAAACCAGATGAATTCAATGAAATCCTGTATAACTGGATAAAAGATAAAGTTTAAAACATATAAATGACCATTAAGAGCTTTTCTTAATGGTTTATTTTTCTAAAATACATTCAAAAATGATTATCAAGACAGCAGAGTTTGTAAAGAGTAGCGGAAAATGGCAGGAATGTCCTGAACCCAATATTCCGGAATATGCTTTTATCGGAAGATCGAACGTAGGTAAATCATCACTGATCAATGCCATGATGAATCATAAAGATCTTGCCAAGACATCACAAACCCCGGGAAAAACCCAGCTGATCAATCATTTTTTGGTGAATGAAAACTGGTATCTTACCGATTTACCCGGATATGGTTATGCAAAAGTTTCCAAAGTTCAGCGAAAGGATTTTGAAAAGCTGATCACCAATTATATTCTGAACAGAAGGAATCTGGTTAACCTTTTTGTATTGGTAGATGTAAGGCATACTCCGCAAAAGATTGATCTGGAATTCATCCAATGGTGTGGGGAAAGTGGAATTCCGTTTTCCATTGTCTTTACCAAGGCAGACAAATTAAAGCCAAACGCAGTAGTCAAAAACGTTGAAGACTATAAGGCGGAACTTCATAAAACATGGGAAGATCTTCCTGAATTATATATTACCTCAGCGGAAAAGAAGGAAGGAGGAGATAATATTCTTAATTTTATACAGAAGACCAATGATTTTTTAACCCATAATAATATAAGTTTCGATGAGTAATATTGTCTGGAAAATCAAAACATTTGATGAGTTTACTGTTCCGGAGTTATACGCCGTACTGAAAGCCCGTATTGATGTTTTCGTAATTGAACAGGACTGTCCTTATCCTGATCTGGATAATTATGATCAGAAAGGAATTCATATCTGGGCGGAAGAAGATGGGCAGGTGCTGGCTTATTGCCGTGTATTTGACAAGGGCATCAAGTATGATGAAACTTCATTTGGGAGAGTTCTGACAACAGAGCAGGCGAGAGGAAAAAGCCTGGGAAAACAGCTGATACAATATGCTGTGGAAACTATAGAAAACCGTTTTCATACTTCTGAAATCAAAATATCGGCTCAGGATTATCTTTTAAGATTTTACGACGGATTCGGATTTGCAGATACGGGGAAAAAATATCTGGAAGATGATATTCCGCACACGGAAATGATCAGAAAGTAAAAAGGTATCCCAAACGAGATACCTTTTTTCGAACTGTATAAAATTATATTGGGTGTTATTAGTTTTTTTCATCATTTCTTACTTCAAAAGTAAGGCAATTATGAAAACTAACCTTACGGAAAACCGTAATGGGTTAAATAATTCCCAAATCTTTACAAAAAGCAACAAGCTGTTCATTACTTGTTATCTGAAGATCTTCTTTCATACTGTTCAGCTTTTTCTCTACACTGCTTAAACTATTGGGTTTAATATCGTTATTTTGGAGATAAACAGGGATGTTTTTCTGTAAAACGCCCTGAGACAAAAGAGAGACTAAAGTAATATCATACGTAGAGAATTCATAATTGTTGAGTTTCTTTACTTCCTGTTTAAGATCAAGAGAAAGATAATTTTCATTCACATACGTGGAAGCAATTGCTTTTTTCAACTCTTTTGAATCATTTCTTGCCTTACGAACAAAACCATTAATTCCATATTCGTTAAAAAGGCTGTCTATAATCCCAGATTTGTGCTCAGCGGAAAAAACAATAATTTTCAGTGAAGGATGAAGTTCTCTGATGGTTTTTATCAGCTCTTTTCCATCTTTAATATTTTGTATATTATGGTCTTCTTCAAAAGAAAGATCTGTAATTAACAAATCATAAAGATCATCTTCACGAATGGATTTTTGAATTTTAGCTAATGCGTCATCACAATAATAGACATAATCTGTATTGGAAATACTAAGATCTTCTAAGGTTTTCTGTACAGAGATGCTGCTGCTTTCGTGATCTTCAGCAATTAATATTTTTTTGAACATTCTTTTTCTTTTTTAAGAAGCAGGAAGTGAAATATAAATTTTCAACCCTTTTTCGGTTTCAGTGTCAAAAATAATTTCTCCATGGATAGCTTCAATACGGGAATCCGTATTTGTTAAACCATTTTTGTACTTAATTCCTTCTGAAATGCCGATGCCGTTGTCTGTATACTGAATTTGTATCCTGTTATTTTTTCTTTCAAATTTAAAAGCAACAAGAGTGGCCTGGCTGTGCTTTTTCATATTGATCAGAAGTTCCCGCATAATCTGGTAGATTTCTTCACGGGTAAATTCTTTCAAGGTTTTCCATATATTTTCGTCATTTCCGGCAAGATAAGTTTTTACATTTTCATTATTAAAGGAAGCAATAAGGGTAGAAATCCTCTTACTGAATTCCGGCCTGTTTTCTGGAGTTGTTTTTTCATAAGAAATGTCTCTGGACTTTTCATAGACAAATTCAAGTTCGTCAAGTACTCTTTCTTTATCGAAATCTTCCTGATTTTCAATTTTAGTCATGACCTGATAAATACCATTGGCTACCACATCATGTACTTTTTTGGAAAGATGAAGTTGATTCTCTTTTATTCTAAATTCGTTTTCCTGCTGCAGCCGTTTTTTTCTTCTTTTGTACACAATCCAGCCGCCAACCAGGCTTAAAGACAGAATTCCTAAGACAACATTCTGCTTCAGGATTCTGTTTTGTTTTTGGACGGTAATAATCTTTAGCTTCTGGTTTTCAGCATTCTTTTTTTCTACATCAAATTCTATCAGGGCAAATCGGTTTTTTGCTTTATCCCTGGATAATAGGATGCTGTCATTGAGATGCTGATATTCTGCAAAATAATTCTGCAAATGATTTTTCGTATCATTTTGTACCAGAAATTCTATGGCTTCCAATCTGTCATTAGGGTTTTTGATCGTTTTTGCCAGACGGTATTTCTCCTCATTATGATACAATGCTTTTCCCTTATCCGACTGTAAATAGTACTCCGCAAGATGGGAGTGGCTGGATATAAGACCAGATTTGTCATTGATTTTTTGTCTTAAAGCAAAAGCTGCTAATAAACCCTGTTCCGCCTTATAGCTGTTGTTTTCAAGCCAGTTGGTATAGTTATAGTTATCTAAAATTCTGGCATAATCAATCTCGCTTTGCGGCAGATTTTTATCTTTAAGAAGAGATTGGTAGATCCGGATAGCCTGTGAATAGCTTTTCAGTTTTCCATAGGTATCTGCGATATTATTTTTAATCGTAATTTTCTGTGAATTATCCGAACTTACCTGTAAAGCTTTATGATACCAGCTGAGCGCTTCAGAATAATGTTTGAGATTTTTTTCAGATATCGCAAGATTATTATAAATGGAAGTAAGATAAGCGGAATCTCTGGGAAGTTTCAGAAAAGACAATGCATCGATGGCTCTTTCATTACTGCTCAGATAGTCTCCGATATCATTCAGTATAATAGCCTTCATGATTAAACAGGATGCTATATTTGCGGAATCATTCTTTAGCTTATAGATACTTTCAGCTTTTGAAAGGAAAGTGAATGCCTTTACATTATCGTTATTATACAGAGATGTTGCTTCATTATACATTTCGTCCGCTTCAGTTGGAGGGACTTTTACCGGAGAATTCCTGTTTTCGGAAAAATTACAGCTAATGAATAAAAGAAAAATTCCTACAAATTTTAAGCCCGAATACATGATAACAATTGATAACAACTAAAGGTATTAAAAAAAGGACAATTTTCATTGCCCTTTTGTTTAATTATTTTTTTGGTGGTAAAATCTGCCCTGTTTCGCCGCTTGTATCTTCTGGTACCATCCCCATTGTTCCGGCCGAAAGATGCATTGTTGCGGATTCATAATTATTACCATCATTGGTTGAGGTATTACCATTATTGTCTGAAAATGCTAGTCCTAATAGCATCAATATAATTTGGATCATTTCCTTTAAAATTTTCGAAGTTGAAATTGTATTTCTTCCTCTCACGAAGTATTTTTCGCAAGCTGTACACTATTAAAATTTCGAAGCGCTTCTTAATTTTTCAGGGAAGTGAACCTTTAAAAACGGAGGCGAAACATCTGCTTCCCAATCCGGAGTTTAATCTCTGTTTTCTCTGGTTTTTTTTGAAATCAGTTTTTAGTAATGTTTTGTTGATTTCTAAGGCAAATTTGCAGTAAAAAATAAAAGGGATGTTAGACAAAATATAGACATCAACAGACATTTGTTAAGTGTGAGTTATTACGGAAATCCGTAATGCCGTATGATTGAAAATCATCTACTTTGTAATGCCCGAAAACACTGTTTATGTCCAAGAAAAAACTACTGATTAATGAGGTATTTGAGCAGGCAAGAAGAGAGTCAGAGAAAACCACAAAAAGTGGATTAGCTTCCTATCTGCATCTTTGTTTTATTGATAATCTGAAATTTTATGAAATTTCAGAGAAAACATTCATACGATATTATGAAGACTTTGTAGAAGGCAATAGCAGCAGGAATATTGAAACTGAGAGACTGAATAAAATGAGCCAGTATATTGGCTATAAAGATTTCACTGAGTTTTCAAGGACTTTTATCAGAAATGATGAAAAAAAAAATCTAACTACAGTTAAGATAAGTGTAGATCAGGATGAAGAAATTATATCAGAAAGGCTGTCGAAGATCAATATTAATATCATTAATGAGCAACACTTCAAAATGCCGGAGTTTGTCAGACACAATAGTTTTGGCCTTGTAGGAATATTAATGCTTGGCGGGTTTTTGATTGGAAATTATTATTGTTCATCTGGAAATAGAAATGCATACGAATCTCTCCATTTTTTGAACCTGCCTTCCCTTGAAAAGAATTGTATGTATTGGGATCAAAATGAATATAAGTTGGCGGACTGTAAGGAAGAGAATCCCATACTAAATGTTATTCCTAAAGATATAATCCGGATTAAATATTTTAAACGTATCACAAGGAAGGATACTCTTACCGTAGAGAATGCCCTGGGGAAAATATGGTATTCAAAAGTCAATGGGGAAGTTGAGTTTTTTACCATGGATGGGGTTGATCCGGAAAATAAAAAAGAATTAAAGCCGGCCACTGCATATATCATTAGAAAATACTCAGGAACAAGTGAAATGATACAGGCAGAATAGACTTCCTTTACAAGAGTGAAAATTCAATTGGAATATTTCCAGACATATTCACTTTGCATCAAATAAGAAGCGAAGAGATTTTCCCTTCGCTTCCGTTATTTTGTATCGGTTTGTAGCTATTCAGTTGATATCAATAGGAACGGACTTTAGTCCGTTTAACCCCAAATACATTATCAATCCGGCTTTAGCCAAAACTTAGAATATAAGGTTTTATTCCGCGTTCAGCATTCCCAGTTCTGCGTAATGCTTTTTAAACTTTTGGATTTTTGGCCCCACTACAGCACTGCAATAAGGCTGTGTAGGATTTTCATTATAATATCCCTGATGATATTGTTCTGCCGGCCAGAATTTGTCGAATTTCGTTAATTCCGTTACATAAGTACCAGCCCATCTTCCCGATTCCTGAGATACTTTGATCGCTTCTTCAGCCTTTACTTTCTCAGCATCATCTTTAAAATAGATAACAGAACGGTACTGAGTCCCTATATCATTTCCCTGTCTGTTTAATTGTGTAGGATCATGTAAAAAGAAAAATACATCCATCAGTTGTTCATACGAAATGACAGCAGGATCATAAGTGATTTGAACTACTTCTGCATGTCCTGTCTCTCCAGTGCAAACTTCCTGATAAGTAGGGTTATCTTTATGTCCGCCTGAATATCCTGAAATAGCAGATTGTACTCCTTTAAGCATATTGAAACAGCTTTCCACACACCAGAAACATCCGCCACCGAAAGTAATCTGTTCTAAATTATTGTTGTCCATTATTGGTAATTATATTGTTTTATAATCCTTTCCCGATCCGGAAAAGACCAATCAAAAATATGAAAAACTTTTTCATTTGAACAGGCTTTTACGTAGTAAACTTAAATTACAATGATAGATGTGACAAATTATTTTAAACACGAATAACACCAATGTTTTCACAAATAACACAAGAAAATATAGGATAATCATCTGTGAAAATCTGTGCGATCTGTGGGAAATACTTTCACTACAAGATGTGAATGGCAGATATCCGGAACATTTTAAAGCAGCTGGTATTAGCGATGTCATGCTGAGCTTGTCGAAGCATCTTAATTATGCTAATTTTAATTTTAAACACAAATAACACCAATGCTTTCACAAATAACACAAGAAAATACAACATAATCATCTGCGAAGATCTGTGAAATCTGCGGGAAAATAAATCATCTTATAATAGATAGATATGACAAATTATTTTAAACACAAATAGCACCAATGCTTTCACAAATAACACAAAGAAAATACGACATAATCATCTGCGAAGATCTATGCAGTCTGTGGAAAAAAAGAAAGCACCCTAAAAAGGATGCTCTATATTATGTAAAAGTCTTTCAGTTATTTTTCCCAAACCAAAGCACTTGCTCCAAGAATGGCAGCATCAGCTTCGTCAAGCTCACTGAATACCAGTTTCACTTTATTTCTGAAAATTGGAAGAAGGTTTCTTTCCATATGCAGTTTAGCAGGCTTTAAGATAAAATCTCCAGCTTTAATTACTCCTCCGAAAAGAAGAATAGCTTGAGGGGAAGAGAACATTACAAAATTAGCTAATGCTTCCCCCAGTTTCTGGCCTGTATATCTGAAAACCTCAATCGCGATAGGATCTTCCTTGATAGCACATTCGTATACTGTTTTAGAATTGATTTCGTCTTCAGGATATTGGTTCAGCATAGATTCCGGGAACTCTGCTCTCATTTTCTTTGCTGTGATGGTAATTCCTGTAGCAGAAGCATACGCTTCCAGACTTCCTTCAGATCCTGTGCTCCAGTGTTTTCTACCGCCTGGTTTTACAATCGTATGTCCCAATTCTCCGGCAAACCTGTCATGTCCATAGATTAAGCCTCCGTTAGCAATGATTCCGCTTCCTACACCTGTTCCCAGGGTAATCATGATGAAATCTTTCATTCCTCTTGCAGCTCCGAAAAGCATTTCTCCCAGTGCTGCAGCATTGGCATCATTGGTTACGGTACAAGGGAGATTGAATTTTGCCGTCATCAGCTCAGCGAAAGGAATAACGCCTTTCCATGGAAGATTAGGGGCAAGTTCTATGGTTCCTTTGTAATAGTTGGCGTTTGGTGCGCCTACTCCGATTCCGTCAAAATGTGCTTCAGTACCATACTTTTCCATCATGGGACGAACATGTTCATATAAAGCATCGATGAAATCTTCCACTTTGTCATAGGCATCAGTTCTCAGATTTCCTTTATCCAGAACTTCACCACGGTGATTTACGATTCCGAATTTAGTATTGGTTCCGCCGATGTCAACTCCAAGGGCAACTTGTTTTGATAAATCTATTAATGACATTTCTATTATTAAATTCTAAAGGCTAAAATTATAAAAAAGATTGTATTAATGGATTATTAAGTAGGTTTTATTTAATACTTTAAGCAGTTTTTATTGGTTTTTTCTTTTTTCTTCCCCACCAGATCATAAATCCGGTAACCGGAAGAGAAGCGCAGATAATACTTACAATAAAAGCAATAATCTTGGTAGGAAGTCCTAAAATAGCTCCTACATGAATATCATAATTGGCGTTCACAACCTTTTCTCCAAAGTTTTTATCCTTAGGATCATGAGTGTGCAGCAATTCCCCGGAGTTTTCATCAAAGATTAAGCTGCTGCTTTTATGGTATGAATAAGAAAGATGTTTCACGTACACTTCAAAGTTGGGGTGTTCGTGGTCATCCATGTGTGGGTGCCCTAAATCTATGGCGAAACCATAGGAATCCGGATATTTTGCCTGTACAGTATTGATGATTTTATCCAGTGTCCCTTCCGTTCTCAGCTCAATAGGAGCTTTTGTTTTAATGTGTGAGAAGTCGGGATACTTGGTTTCTCCACCGGAAAATATCACATAGATCATTGCCTGCACTACAAAAAACGCATAGAAAAGGCCTGTAACTGAGAAGATTAAAGCAAATATTGATGCATAAAATCCTAAGACATTATGAAGGTCGTAGTTCTTTCGCTTCCAGCTTTTGATGTTTTTCCATTTGAAGGCAAAACGTTGTTTTCTTGCTGCTTTGTTTTTTGGCCACCAGAGAATAATTCCGGAGATCAGCATAATAATAAAAATGATAACAGGAATTCCCACGACATACGTTCCCCAGTCCTGTTTCAGAAGGTAGCTCCAGTGGATCATTTTTACAATATTGAAGAATCCGTTTTTTTCATCATAGACTCTCAGTACTTTCCCTGTGTATGGATTTACATAGGCCTGTTTATAGATAGGAAATTCATCAAAATAATTCCAGGCATCCGTATTATGTTCATACCAGAAGAACATATAGGACATTTTTTTGTCAATAGGAACATTTACCCAGTGGATAGGATATTTCTCTTTGACCTGTTGCGCAACAGCCTTTTCCATCACTCTGATAGGAAGAACCTGTTTCTGCTCAATATTTTGCTCATGGTGGTAGATGACATCTTTTCGGGTGATGTTTTCCACCTCATCCTTAAATACGTACAATGCTCCGGTAATGGAGATAATAAAGATCAGAAAACCTATTCCCAAACCAAACCAAAGGTGAAGCTTAGCCGACCATTTTTTGATGAAGCCCGGTTTCTTTTTATGATGATGCTTTTTCTTCATATAACAGTAAAAAGTAAAGCAAAGATATGCTTTACTTTTTATTTAGATTAATTAAAATTTGTATTCGATCATGAATGTCCCTCTTAATCCAAGAGCATTCGTAAAGTCACTGTCTCTTGCAGTCCACCATGAAATAGCGGGTTGATATACTTTGTTAAAAATGTTTTCAACACCTAATGACAATCTCCAGTTGTTGTTAACTTCATAACTTGATTTAAAGTTAAAGACAGTATATTCCGGTACATATCCCTCACCATAAGCATACAATCCTGTTTTAGCGTTAGGCTCGAATCTGTTTTGCTGGAAAGAGTGAAGCATATCAAGACCAACGGATAGAGCTGGAACAGGTCTTGCCTGAACATATGCCAATACTTTAGGTGCAGAAATTCTGCTGTTGTTAATCTTGGTAGAATAATCACCATCGTCTTTTACGGAAGTAATTCCTTCCATCCAACTGTAGCTTCCACCAAACTGAATCCATTTTGCAGGGCTAAAGTGTAAGAATCCTTCTACTCCGTATACAATTTCGGGAGATCTCTGAATCATTAATGCTCTGTCCGGGCTTTGTACGAATGATGCTCCCAGTTTAGAGGTACTCACATAAGAAGTTAATTCATAGTTCAACCAGCTGGAAAGTTGTCCTGTTGCTCCCAATTCGTAGTTATTGACGATGATTGGTTTTGTTTCCAGACTTTTGATGGTTTCAGAAGTTGAGGTTCTTAAAATTCTTCCTAATTCATTTATAGAGTAGGCCTGAGAGAAGCTTCCGAATAGATTGATATAAGGTTCAATATTATAACGGATACCAATATTTCCTACCAGTGCATTATAATTAAGTTTTCCACCCGCTACTGGAATGCTTTTCGTGAAAGTTCCGTCACTTTTAAGGGTAGAAAGTGTATTGAAATCGTCTACATTTACTTTGATGTTTTCGTAACGAAGTCCTCCTTTGATGGTTAATTTTTTAAGCAGATCAATTTTGGCCAGTACGAAAGGCGCAATATTGGTCATGTTCATATTCGGAGTCCAGAAACGTCCGTCTTCAAGCTTTTGTACCGTTTCATCATTCAGAATATCAGCTCCGTAGATGATTTCTCCCTGAGAGTTAGCTGAATTCCAAAGTTGAGTATCAAAATTAAATCTTGCTCCTGCTTTTTTTGAAATTACATTAGACTGTCCGCCATTGAAAAAAGTATCGCTGTATCCGTAAACGGTTTTAAAATCCTGATAGTAAAGGTTGATATTCAAAGAAGTTCCTGCAAACAGGTTCTTATTGTCATAGCTCACCCGGATATTGTGGTTTTTTGGAGTTCCCTGAGGAGTGGTTTCCAACCCTTTTCCAATTCCTTCACCAATGGTTGGCGTGATGCCGTATTTTCCGGTTTTTAATCCTACATTCAGGTCTGATCTTGAAGAATAACCAATATAAGAGGCTTCAATTCTTTGATTTTCGTTGATGTCATATCCTACTTTCAGCAATCCGTTGTAGTTGTCCATCTTGGCAATGCTGTAGGTAGGGCTTATTAAAACACCGTCTCCGTCTTTTGTATATCCTGTTCTTTCGTAAGCTAATGAAAGGGTATAGTCAAACTTCTTGATCTTTCCGGTTAAAAGCTGGCTGGCCCTTACTCCTAAAGTACCACCGTAAGGCTGTCCTGTAAGACCGACCTGTGAAATTCCGGAGATCTTTTTATCTGTTTTATTTCTTTTTGTAATGTAATTGATGATCCCTCCGTCTGCTCCGTTACCATAGATGGAAGAAGCTCCTTTGATTACCTCAATTCTTTCGATGGCTGAAGGGTCAATAGTCCTTAAATCTCTTGCTCCGTTACGAAGTGGAGTAGACTGTGGAATTCCATCAATTAAGACCAAAACCTGACGGCCTCTTAACGTTTGTCCCGAATTGGAAGTCTGCCCTGAATTGGTTCCTAAACTGGGAACAGTGTATTGCAGAATGCTTGTAATATCTGAGTTCACAGTAAGCTGAGACTGAATCTGTTTTTCTCCTACTATTGTGATGGAGCTTGGAACTTCTTTGATATTTTCCTTTTTTCTGGAGGCCGTCATGACAACCTCGTCTACATTTTTAGTTTGTAAACTATCTTTTACCTGAGCAAAAACGGTAGTAGTTCCTAAGCAGGCAGCTGATAAAAGCACTTTTTTCATTATATTTTCTTTCCTTTTTTCTTTCTTTTTCCCCACCAAACCAGGAATCCGGTTACAGGGAGTGATGTACACGTAAGGCCGGCCATAAACCAGATGACCTTTCCAATGATTCCGAAGTAGGATCCGGTATGGATATCATAGTTGGCGTTGGAGTATTTCTCGGCAGTAGTAAGTTTGTGATGAGGTTTGTTGGCCAGTAGTTTTCCAGAGTATTTATCGAAGGTAAGGATGTTTCTTTCACTGTATCTTCCGTCCATTCCGTAAACTGTTACGGGAAGATTTTTAAGCTCTTTTCCTTTTTTATTCTTTCCGTTTAGGGTAATTCTGAAGCTGGATGATTTTGCGTACAGTTTTTCAGTCTGGGCTGCGGCAAGATCAAAAATTGCTTCATTCTTTGCCATGAGAGAGTCCGGAGATTTTCTTTCTTTTTCTTTGGGAAGTTCCCATGAACCGGATAAAGCAAAAGTAAAGGTGTTTTTTACATAGGGATAAGCAAAATAAAGTCCTGTAATACTTAACAGCAATGCAATAAATGAGGCGTAGAATCCTAAGATATTATGAAGATCGTAGTTTTTACGCTTCCAGTTTTTTACATTTTCCCAGTTGAACCAAAAACGTCCTTTTCTGGCATTTTTATTTTTAGGCCACCATAAAATAATTCCTGTGATCAGCATAACGATAAAAAGAACGGTTGGAATTCCTACAGTATACGGTCCCCATTCTGAATTAAGCAAAAGTCCCCAGTGGGTGTATTTCAAAATATTGAATACATCATATTTTTCATCATAAACAGCAAGGATTTGCCCGTTGTATTGATTGATATAGACCTGCTTATTGATGAGTACCTGCTGGAAATAGTTCCATCCCTTTTTGCTTTTTTCATAATATTGAAACTGATAAGACTTGGTTTTATCCAAAGGGATTTCTACGGCACTTACAGGATACTTTTCATTAAGTACCAGTGATACTTTTTCACGAAGCAGATGAATAGGTAAAGGCTTTGTCCCGATATCCTCTTTTTTCAGATAAATGGCTTCTTTGCGTAAACTGTTATGTATTTCATCCTTAAAAACATATAAAGTCCCTGAAAGAGAGACTATAAATACAATGAAACCAACAGACAAACCAAACCACAAATGCAGCTTGGCAGACCATTTTTTTGAAGGAGCTTTCTTTTTATGGTGATGCTTTTTTCTCATAGCAAAAAGTTAACCCCGTGAGGGGCTAACCTTTGATTTTTTAAAATTTATATCCTATTGATAATCTCCAGTTACGTGGAGCATTGTAGATCCATGCATATTCGCCGGCATCTCCTCTGTAACCACTGTACAATTTTCTGTTAAGGACATTATTCAGCATTAGATTGACATCAAATTTCTTAGCAACATAGGAAACCCCGAAGTTGGTATCAAAATAGTCCGGAAGGCTCTGATCTTTTGTAGCACTTACTCCATACCAGGATTGTCTTCCTCCCTGATACTGATAACCGGCTGAAATACCGAACCCTTTCATAAGACCATTTTCAAATCTATAGTTGATCCAGGTATTCTGAACATTTTTTGCATTCCCCGGAGACTGAATTCCAATTCTTGTAGGATCTGTGTCTTTAACGGTTTTTGCATCTGTATAAGCATAGTTGATGATAATATTCAACCCTTTGATGATTTCTCCTTTGATATCGGTTTCAAAACCTCTTGCTCTCTGCTCACCTGTAGCAACCTGGAAAGGCTGTCCTTCATTTTGTTCTTTAGGTCCCGCAACAAGAATATTT
The DNA here is from genome assembly GCF_030846215.1 of Chryseobacterium sp. WLY505. Lineage (NCBI taxonomy): Bacteria > Pseudomonadati > Bacteroidota > Flavobacteriia > Flavobacteriales > Weeksellaceae > Chryseobacterium > Chryseobacterium sp. WLY505. The sequence continues at coordinate 380,691 of NZ_JAVCWI010000003.1, forward strand.
TGTCTTCGGATTTCGTATACTGCAAAAGTAGAGTTCCATTTTCCTCCGAACCAGTCTTTTTTCAATCCGAATTCAATATTCTGTCCTCTGAAAGGATCTGTAATTTTGGTTTTGTTAATTCCTATTCCGGATTGTGGTACGAAGGTTTTATCATAGATACCGTAAGCAGAGAAATTTTCATTAATAGAATAACTCACTCCAACTCTTGGTGTAAACTCACCAGCTGTATCAGGTACAATAGGAGTCCCTGGACTTAGATTAGGATATGCGGAATAAGTTTTACCGCTTGTATATCTTCCTGCTAATGTTAATCTCAATTTATTATTGAACATTTCAATCTGATCCTGAGCGTAATAAGAAGTATATTTTACGCCCTGATCGTTATAAAACGGAGCAGAAGTGTTTAATGTATAAAAATCAGAAGATGGAAGTTTTGAAGGATCTACCCCATAATTTACATTATAAATGTCAATTGGGAATAGTAAGGTTTCTTTGCCATCTACAATTTTTGAATAAGAAGAAAAGTCAGCAGTGTATTTTCTGTCTCCGTAATCAAATCCCGCGATTATTTTATGAACAATATTCCCTGTATTAAGTGTTCCTCTCACATAGGTCTGGAAAATATGATTTTTTCCTTTTGCCTGCCAGTTGCTTAATGTTCTGTTTAAAACATTTTTATTGGCTGAATCAAAAGTTCCCCACCATGAACCTCCGTCATAATTCAGGTCCATATAAGCATATTGAGTACTCCAAACCCAGTCTTTGAAAAGCTTCTGGTCTAAACTTAAGAATAAACTCTGATCCTTTACTTCAGTTTTCTTGAAGTTCGGGTCATTAAAATTGGTATGTACATTCAGTGAAGCGTATCCGTCGTTAGACATCAGATAAGCTCCAGGCTGATTGAATTTTAAGTATTGATAGTTATACTGAGCCGTAAATGTAGTCGTCTTTGTAGGTCTGAAAGTAATGGAAGGAGCAACAATGATTTTGCTTGTCTTATCATTTTCCACCCATGAATTGTTGGAGCTTCCCATCAAATTGATACGGTAGTCTAAAACCCCGTCTTTTACAAGAACTCCGTCAAGATCAGCTTCACCTCTGAAAAGATTATAGCTTCCCGTTGTGAAGCGCACACTGTTGGCAAACTTTCCTGTAGGCTTTTTAGTTACTACATTATAAAACCCGGCAGGATCTCCCATAGAACCCATAAATCCGGCAGGACCTTTTACGAACTCTATTCTGTCTATGATAGACGCATCAGGATTGATGGGTCCCCAGGTAGAAGAAACATTCATTCCGTTCATAAAAGTAGCAATACTGGCACCTCTCATGAATACATTGGAATATACATTATCCCAGTGTTCTACTTTTCTTGCTCCGCTTACGTTGCGGACAATTCCTTCGGACATATTCAGGGTTATCTGATCAGCAAGAACCTGCGAACTGACAGACTGTACATTCTGAGGAAGCTCAAGAATCGGAGTCTGGATTCTCAATGAACCTGAAACCTCATTCAGTTTGTACTTCTGATAATATCTTCCGTTAACAATTACTTCTTCAATATCATTGGATTTGATGGTGTCTTTTTTTTGCGCAGAAACCAACATTGTTGCCAGTGCGGAAGCACAGATCAGTACATTTTTCATGAAAGTCAAATTTTCTGCAAATATATTATTTTTAACTGTTCTAAATAAATAATGAGATTGATATTTATCATAAAATTATTATATACTGAATAACAAAAAACCGCTATGGCCAATGCCAGAGCGGTTTTTGTATGATTTTATTAAATTTTTCTTAAGCCGGAATTTCTCCTTTATATAAGAAAGAAATAATTTCTTTGTTTAATTTATCGATCATTTCACTGAATAAGTGGAAAGATTCCTGCTTGTAAATTACCAATGGATCTTTCTGCTCGTAAACAGCTCCTTGTGAAGATCTTCTTAGGTCGTCCATCTCACGAAGGTGAAGCTTCCAGTTTTCATCGATAATTGATAAAGTGATGTTCTTTTCAAAATCGTTCACTAAACTTTCACACTGAGTATCGTAAGCTTCTTTAAGATCAGCTACAATAGTCATTGTTTTGTGTCCGTCTGTGAAAGGAACCTGGATCATTTTGAACATTGAACCCTGATTTTGGTATACATTCTCAATGATTGGGAATGATTTTTCTTTCAATAGGTTCAGCTTCATTTTGTAGTCTTCCTGAGCTGCTTTGAATAAGATATTCGTCAGATCCTGAACATTTTTATTATTAAAATCACTTTGAGAAACCGGAGATTCCATGGTGAATGTTTTAATGATTTCGTATTCAAAATCTTTATAATTTCCTGAAGCTTTTCCTTTCGCAACGATAGAATTGGCAACATCGAAAATCATATTCGTGATATCATATTTCAAGTGGTCTCCGAATAGAGCATTCTTTCTTCTCTTATAGATTACGTCACGTTGTTTGTTCATTACGTCATCATACTCAAGAAGTCTCTTTCTTGTTCCGAAGTTATTTTCTTCCACTTTTTTCTGAGCTCTTTCAATAGACTTACTGATCATAGAGTGCTGAATTACTTCTCCTTCTTTATGACCCATTCTGTCCATCATTTTAGCAATTCTCTCAGAACCGAACAAACGCATTAAGTTATCTTCAAGAGATACATAGAACTGAGAACTTCCCGGATCTCCCTGACGTCCCGCTCTACCTCTTAACTGTCTGTCAACACGTCTGGAGTCGTGTCTTTCTGTACCGATGATCGCTAAACCTCCTGCATCTTTTACTTCTTTAGAAAGCTTAATATCGGTACCACGACCTGCCATGTTGGTTGCAATCGTTACAACTCCCGGCTGTCCTGCGCCAGCTACAATTTCTGCTTCCTTCTTGTGAAGCTTTGCATTCAATACCTGGTGTGGAATTTTTCTTAATTGAAGTGCTTTAGAAAGCAACTGAGAAATTTCAACAGAAGTAGTACCTACCAATACTGGTCTTTTCTGTGCTGTTAATTTTTCAATTTCTTCAATTACAGCATTATATTTTTCTCTGTTGGTTTTGAAAACCAAGTCCTGCTTGTCATGTCTTAAAATAGGACGGTTGGTTGGAATTACCACAACGTCTAATTTGTAGATTTCCCAAAGCTCTCCAGCTTCGGTTTCAGCAGTACCCGTCATCCCCGCAAGCTTGTTGTACATACGGAAATAGTTCTGAAGCGTGATGGTTGCAAAAGTTTGAGTAGCTGCCTCAATTTTTACATTCTCTTTCGCTTCGATCGCCTGGTGAAGACCATCAGAATAACGACGTCCCTCCATGATACGACCTGTCTGCTCATCAACGATTTTTACTTCACCGTCAATCACCACATACTCATCATCTTTTTCAAATAATGTGTATGCTTTCAATAGCTGGCTCATCGTGTGAACACGCTCAGATTTTTCAGCAAAATCAGAGAAAAGTCTTTCTTTTGCTTCAAACTCTTCTTCTTTAGAAAGGTTTTTAGCTTCTACTTCAGCAATCTCAGTTCCGATATCCGGAAGTACGAAGAAATTAGGATCAGAGTTACCCTGAGACATGTATTCAACACCTTTGTCTGTAAGGTCTACCTGATTGTTTTTCTCTTCGATAACGAAGTAAAGATCTTTATCTACAATCGGCATATCACGGTTGTTGTCCTGCATGTATTGCGCTTCAACTTTCTGAAGCAATGCTCTGTTTCCGCTTTCCGATAAGAATTTGATTAATTGTCTGTTTTTGGGAAGACCTCTGTAGGCCTGAAGTAATTTGAAACCTCCTTCTTTTGTATTTCCTGCAGCGATTAATTTTTTCGCTTCGTTGAAAATGGTAGAAACGGTTTTCTTTTGTACTTCAACAATTCTGTCGATAGAAGGCTTAAGAACATCAAACTCCTGTCTGTCTCCCTGAGGAACCGGCCCGGAAATGATCAATGGTGTTCTTGCGTCATCTACCAATACCGAGTCCACCTCATCCACGATAGCAAAGTTCAGTTCTCTTTGTACCAGTTCTGAAGGTGATGTCACCATGTTGTCTCTCAAATAATCGAAACCGAATTCGTTATTCGTTCCGTAAGTAATATCTGAGTTGTATGCTTTTCTTCTTCCGTCTGAGTTCGGCTGGTGGTTATCGATACAATCGATAGACATTCCGTGGAACTGATAAAGAGGCCCCATCCAGGCGGAGTCTCTTTTGGCAAGATAGTCGTTCACGGTTACAACGTGTACTCCTCTTTCCGGAAGTGAATTTAAATAAATAGGTAATGTTCCTACCAAAGTTTTACCTTCACCGGTTGCCATCTCGGCAATTTTACCACTGTGAAGAATAACCCCTCCGATAAACTGAACATCATAGTGGACCATATCCCAAACTACAGGAGTTCCGGCAGCGTCCCATGAGTTTTTCCAAACAGCTGTGTCTCCCTGAATACTAACAAAATCTTTTCCTGCAGCAGCCAGCTCTCTGTCCCAGTCACTTGCCGTTACTCGGATTTCTCCATTCTGAGCCCATCTTCTTGCCGTTTCTTTGATCAATGCAAAAGCTTCGGGAAGAACCTGAACCAGAACTTTTTCTTCAATTTCGTATGATTCTTTCTTTAAAGACTCAATTTTTGAGAAAAGAGCTTCTTTTTCATCAACATTGGTTGAATTTTTTATCTGCTCTTTTATCTGTTCTATTTGAGCTGTGATCTTGCTGGTTGCAGATTTTATATTCTCTTTAAACTCAGCAGTTTTTTGTCTCAACCCATCATCCGACAATTGTTGAATGTTAGGTTCTACAGCTCTGATTTTTGTTACAACTTTTTTTACTTCTTTTAGGTCCTGCGCTTTCTTGTCTCCCAAAAACCCTTTAAGAACTTTGTTTAAAAAACTCATAAATTTTTTGCTTTATGCTTAATGCAAAATGCTTTAAGCGTTTTAAATAACACTTATCGTGTAAATTAATATATAAAAAGGGCAAAAAAGCTCTAAGCACGCAGCCTAAAGCTTATCGCTTTATTAATATTCGTCCTCGTTCCAAAGGAAATCCTCGTCAGTAGGATAGTCACTCCATACCTCTTCGATAGATTCATAAATTTCTCCTTCATCTTCAATAGCCTGAAGGTTTTCTACTACTTCCATAGGTGCACCAGTTCTGATTGCGTAGTCGATAAGCTCTGCTTTTGTCATTGGCCAAGGTGCGTCACTTAAATATGAAGCTAATTCTAATGTCCAGTACATAATTTTCTAATTTTTTGCAAAAGTATAAAAATAGGTTGTATAATAAACTTTTTTATACTTGATTTTCAATTCTTTTTATAATTTTTTCTAATAAATGACTGTCACAAACCGACTGGCAGCTGTGTCAGCAATTTACTTATTGTCGTTTTCTCAAAAACCATTCCACAAATTTTTTTATGCCATTTTGGAAGTTTGTGGCCGGTTTATACCCTATTAAATCCTGTGCTTTGGTAATATCGGCATTTGTTTTTGTGACATCTCCCGGCTGCATTGGCAGAATTTTTTTGATGGCAGTTTGTCCAAGTGCTGTTTCTATAGTTTTCACCATCTCAGATAAAGTGATTACCTGGTTTTCACCGAGATTCACGATTTCATAAACTCCGGAATGGTGCTCCAGATACAGGATAGACTTGGTAATTCCATCTATAATATCATCTATATAAGTATAGTCTCTGGCTGTGTTCCCATCGCCATAGAAAGGAATTTCCTGATTCTCCGAAATAAGCTTCGTAAACTTGTGTATAGCAAGGTCAGGTCTCTGTCTCGGTCCATATACTGTAAAGAACCTGAGCTGGATCATATCTATATGATAGAGATTATGGTAAACGTGTCCTATAACCTCTCCACTTTTCTTGGTTGCCGCATAAGGTGAGATAGGATTGTCTACATTGTCCGTTTCAGCAAAAGGAATTTTTTCATTATTTCCATAAACACTTGAAGAGGATGCACAAATGAATTTTTTAATAGTAAAATCCTTACACAGTTCCCAAAGATTCATAGTACCGCGTACATTTACTTCTTCGTACTCCAGAGGACGTTCAATAGAGGGCCGTACACCAGCAAGTGCTGCCAGATGAATCACCATATCAATATGATGATTCTTAAAGATGTTTTCAAGACCTTTTTTATCACGGATATCCTGCCAATAGAGGGAATATTGGTCAGAATGAGTGAGGGAAACCAAACGCGGAATATCTGTCTCTTTATCTGAGAATTCAAAATCCGAATTTTTACCGATTGACTCTAAAGTATTTTTAATTTTTACCTTATAGTCATAGAAATCATCAAAATTGTCAATGTTTATGACAGAATGTCCATTTCTTAATAATCGTTCAACTAAATGGGAACCGATGAACCCACTACCGCCTGTTACAAGATAAACCATTTGTATTTTTTATTAGCACAAAAATATAAATTTTACTTTTGAAAAATATAATCATTAAATTTACTTAAAAAAGTAATATAAATATAATATGCAGTTTCAAGGGCAAATTTTAAAGATGACAAGCTATGATGCTAAGCCAATCCAATACTATCTCAATCTTTCCGGAGATCTGATCCACATGAATGAGCTGTTTGGAAAGGAGTTAAGTATAAAACATACAGGCTTTCAGTGTGTAAATTGTGGTGAAAATAAACCGATTTATAGAATGGGATTCTGCAAAAACTGTTTTTTTGAAAGCCCTTATGCAAGCGATACCATTATCCGCCCGGAACTTTCTACAGCACATTTAGGAGTTGCAGAGCGAGATCTTGAAGTTGAAAAACAAATTCAGCTACAGCCACACACTGTTTATCTGGCTTACACCGGAGATGTAAAAGTTGGAGTAACCAGAAATACACAGATTCCTACACGATGGATTGATCAGGGGGCAACTTTTGCATTGCCCATCGCAAGAACAGAGAACCGCTATGAAGCAGGAATGATAGAGGTCGCATTGAAAGAACATCTGGCGGATAAAACCAACTGGAGAAAGATGCTGCAGGATGATTTTGAAGGAGAAGTAGATCTCGCTGATTTCCGACAAAAGATAAAAGAATATTTTCCAAACGACTTCCAGAAATTTTATAGTGAAGGTGAAGAACTGTGGATGTTTGATTATCCTTTTGAAAAACCGGAAAAAGTTTCGTCATTTACATTAGATAAAAAACCGGAATTTACCGGAAGGCTTACAGGTATTAAAGGTCAGTATCTCGGGTTCGATGGGGGGAATTTCATCAATGTGAGAGGGCATGAAGGGTACGTAATAGAACTGGGAATAAAAAGTTAAACATAAATCTTAGCTTAGAATATCTGATATTCTAAGCTAAGATTTTATCGGATATAATGATTAACCCTGTATTTTTCCCGGAATTTTTTGTAGTTCACTTTAGATATTTATCCTGAAACAGACATGTTGATTACTCTCCTCAATAGCAGAATTAATAAAACTCAATTTCTGAATTTCATGGCCTGTATTACTAAATGGATATCATCATTGTACTTTAATAACTGGTGCTTACTCCTAATGAAAAACCGGCACTTTCCGGAACAAATCTGCAAACGCCACCAACACAAAGCAGCCCGCCTCTCTGTCTGCCATAAGAAGCCTGAATTCTTGTAGCATTTTTTCGAAATACCAGCCCACCGGTATAATAATGCATTTGTTTTTCCTTGTCGGAATTTCCGTAATTATAAAGATCGTTTGCAAAAACCGACCAGTTTTTGTTGAAATTATATTCAAAAAGACCAGCTGCCCAATTTCCATGGTAGCCGTTTGCCCACTGGTGCTGCAGTTCTAGTTTCATGGAGCTTTTGGAAAACCTGTAAATATTATCCAGAACGATGGTTTGTGCTTTTACCTCGCCGCTTGTTTCTTCAACTCTTTGGGTGTTGTAGTACTGATTGATAAGTACCAATCCTATTTTCCATTTGTCTTTCAGTCTGGTTCTGATATCAAGGCTTTGATCTGCATAATACTTTTCTCCTAATGCAAGAAAATCAGTTTTATAGTCCCGAATATCATTGATGTACGATCTGTATGTTCCTTTTAATCCATACCAGTTTGAAATATTCAGAGAGAGATCTGTACCGTATTTTCCACCCAGTAATGTTCCTTTTTTGATTTTATAGAAAATATCAAATTGAGAACCTATTTCTCCGGACTTCTTTTGAGGAAGGAATGATAGCCTTGGCTGTGCCTGATATACATAAATATTGGCCAGGCTATAATCATATTGTTTGGTGAGCGAAGGAATGTAATTCAGGACGGAATTATGGTAAATATTTCCGATTTGATCCCGTTGCGAATAAAAATTAAAATTTTCCAGCCTTCTTAGCCCCGCAATAATCCCAAAACGGTCTGTGGCATAAGAAAGATTTAGCAGGAAAGCATTGCCGGAAAATATATTATTCGGATCCAGTACATTGATTTGCTTAATGTTGTCTTTGGTTTTATAAAGATATTCGAGTTCCATTGCTAGTTTCGAATATTCCATTTTAATTCTGGATGAATAAATACTGACATCTTTAGGGAATATGGTATTGTCCTTATTGTCTTCATATTTATTGACATAGCTGAATCCTATACTTGTGGAAAGATCCTTTACCTTTATCATATTATCCAGTTTCAGTTCTGCATCCAGTCCCATAATCAATCCTTTAGATAGATCAAACCCTAATCTCTGCTTTCCTAATAGGGCTTTTAAAGTGATGGTTTGGCTGGGGTCCGTATATTTTATTTTACCTCCCAACAAAGAATTAGCAATCCCTAGCTGTTTATCTTCCCATACCCGCAAAGCTAAACCACTTCCGAATTGCTCATAAAAATGCCCCAACGAAGCATCAATTCCTGCTTTTTCATTATTGTAGCTGATAAAGTAAGTTCCAAGATTGGTTTTATTCAGCACAGGAGAGTAATTAAGCAAAGCCTTAGGTTCATAAGATTCAAGCTGCGCTCCAACTGTGAATTTGTTCAGTTTGTAGCTGACATTCAGATAATTGTTTGATCTGAATCTTTGATCTTTTTCAGTTTCAGAGAGTTTTACCTTACTGTCATCTACATAGTATTGCGAATTGGATTCCAGATTTACAGAGAGTTGACTGAAAAGATTAACACTTGCCAGTAAAGCAGCACCATAAAATAATTTCTTTTGCATAATTAATTGCCGGTATTGTATTCTTTAATCTTCTTTATCAGTTCATCCTCATCCCCGGGAGAATAACCTATGTGTGAATATACCACCTTGCCCTTATGAATAATGATGACGTGGGGGATACTATTGATATTTAAAGCTCTCTTAAGGGTTTGATTAGAGTCCAACAATACGGTGTATGGCCATCCTTTGCTTTTAACAAGTGTTTTTACTTTTGAAACTGTGCGGGCATCATCTGTAGCAGCTGCCAATAAGGTAAATTGGCTTTCCTTGTGCCAATCCTCGTATTTGTCATTAATGGCAGTAAGCTCCTCCATACACGGAAGGCACCAGGTAGCCCAAAAACTAACAACAACAGGATGGGAAGAATCTATTTTGGAAAAATTAATTCTGTCACCGGACAATGTGTTTACTGAAACATTGGGGAGATCCTGAGCGTAACAAAAACTTACATAAAGAAATAAAAAGCCAGATAAGATTACTTTCAACATGATATTATTTTTAATAATTAAACATCTATTTTATTTGCTAATATATAATAAATTGTGTAATTTCAATGCGAATTATTTATTGTTTTATCTAATATATTGATTTTATCAAAATATGAAAGTTGAAATTTTAAATTGATTTATTAACATCACATATGTAAAGCCTCATTTTTTTAAAAAACACATTAAAAAATTCAAATTAAAATGAAAAAAAAGTTATTATTTCAAAATTGTGTGATTTTATTTTTTTTGTTACTGGCTTCCTGTAAGGGATCTATGAGTGACGAAGGAGATAATGTAGTTACCTATCTTACGGTTTCTTCAGAAGGAGGTAACGAGAAATTGTTGGGCAAAACCTTTACTTTCAAAGTAAAAGATAATCTCAATAATGACATTACTGCAGAAAGTGAGATTTTTGTTAATGACCACCCAATCAATGGAAATGTCTATACTCCTGCAGAGAAAGGTGTTTATACCGTTCGGGCTGCCTATAAAAACCTTCCGGTAAACCCTATTTCAGTAAATGCTGTTATCAATGACGGGGTTAATTTTAAGCACAGAATTCTATACGAAGACTTTACCGGTACCTGGTGTGGAAACTGTACCCGTGCAGGGGCCAGAGCAAAAAATCTGAAATTACAGACTGATGATGGTTTCGTCTTTATCGGGATTCATGGCCCGAGCGGTCAGGATCCGTGGTCGAATACCGTAAGTACTGAAGTAGAGCAGTTTAAAAATGTAACCGGGGTAGATCTGGGCTGGCCCACAATGTTCATTAACAGAAATACGATGTGGGATGATACTGAGAATTATACAGATATGTCATTGCCATTGTCTCAGTTAAAAGCATTCAGTAAAATAGGAATAAAAATAGGCTCTGCTGTTTCGGGCAATACGTTGAATATCGATGCCCGGATTTCGTTTGCCCAAAGTTTTTCAGGACTTAAAATGGCCGCATTTATTGTAGAGGATGAACTGGTAGGTAAACAGAAAAACTATGTTCCTGCTTTAGGAGCTCCTATCATTTATGATTATGTACACCACAATGTTTTACGGAATAAATTGACCTCATCAGTGGCAGGGGAAAATATTCCAGGCTCCCAGACAGAAATTTCCAACGAATACTCAAGAACATTTCAATACTCTATTCCTTCAGATTACAACCGTGATCATCTTAAAATTATTGTGATGGTAATGGATGGTAATGGAACCGTATTGAATGTGAGAGAAGAAAAGATAGGGATAACCAACACCTATGAATTTTTATAAAACTTATTATATACTAAACTTAAATTTTAAAACAAATGAAAAAGATTTTATTTACGATGTGTATCCTGATATTCGGGATACACTACTCACAGACTTATTACAGTCAGGATTTTAATACTACAGGGCTCAACGGATGGGTGAGTACTGATATTGACGGTGATGGGAAACAATGGATTAATGCAAATGCTTCCAGTATAAATGCAGGGTTTGGAAACGGATCTCTTGTTTCTTATTCTTATGATGATAGTAATAATATAGCTCTTACTCCAAATAATTTGATTACCTCACCAATTATTGACTTAAGTTCTGTTACTGCTTCTAATGCTTATCTGGTTTATAATTTGGCAACTCATTCTAATTATCCAAACGAAAAATATTCTGTATATGTTACGACAACCAACGTTTCAGGAGCTATTACTGCTTCCACCCCTGTGTATACAGAAACTGTGGCAGCAGGTGGCTTTCAAAGCAGAGTGATCAATGTAAGTCCCTTTATTGGGCAGCAAGTTTATATTTCTTTCAGACATTATGACTGTACAGATCAATATTATCTCATTTTGGATAATATAAAAGTCAAAAGTCTTGCAGATTATGATGTAGCCCTTACAAATTTATCTTTAAATCGATATGGAGTAATCAATACGGATTATTTTATCAAAACAACTGTAAAAAATAATGGACTACAAAGTATTAATAACGTCACCCTTAACTGGAATGATGGGACAGATCATTCCGCAGTAATAGCATTAGCAACACCTTTAGATGCAGGGCAGGAAAAAGTAATTACGCATTCGGTTGCTGTAAATTATCCTACAGTCGTCAATAAAAATATAGCAGTATCTATCACCGGAGTCAACGGAGCAGCGGATGCTACTCCTGCAGACAATACACTTTCAGTCCCATTTAATAGTGTCAGCCAGAATTCGCCTAAAAAAGTAGTAATTGAAGAAGGTACGGGAACATGGTGTGGCTGGTGTCCGCGAGGAGCAGTAGGAATGCATAATGCAGAAACCAGTTTTCCTAATGATTTCATAGGAATTGCTGTACACAACAGCGATCCCATGATGTTGGCTGAATATAATACGGGAGCAAACTTTAATAGCTTTCCTGGCATGAATGTGGACAGAAGTCTTCTCAGACAAAGTGTTGGTCCTGATTTTTCTGAGTTTATTAATGACAGAAAACCAATGATTGTTCCGGCTGCATTAAATGCAACAGCTTCTTTAGCAGGAAGAACTTTAACATTCAATGCATCTGCTGTTTTCAGAACCAATTTTACAAATGCTAACTTCAGATTAGCGGCAGTAGTTGTAGAAAATGAAGTAAAAGGAACAACTTCGGGATACAATCAGAAAAACTATTATGCCGGAGGAGGAGCCGGACCTATGGACGGATATGAAAGTAAGCCTAATCCTATACCAGCTGCCGATATGGTGTATGATCATGTAGGCAGAATGCTGTTGGGAGGATATGCCGGGCAAGCTGGATCTATACCTGCTTCAATAACTGACGGACAGGTTGTAAACTACACATTTACAGCAAATATTCCAACCGCTTATAATCTGGATAAAATAAAAGTTGTTTTGCTTTTATTGGATGGTATAACCGGCGAAATAGTGAATGCGGCAGGACCATTTGCCATAAACGGGACATTAGGCGTTCATGCTGCTGAAAAGACAGATAACGAACATACATTATACCCTAATCCTGCAAAAGACTATTTTAAAATTAACGGAAAAGGAAAAGTAAACATTAAAATTCTTGATGTTACGGGAAGAATAATTCTTGAAAAAGAAGATGTAGAGCCTAATACTCCAATTTCTGTACACGATTTAGTAAAAGGAACTTATCTGGTTTCCATTAAAGAAAAAGATACGGAACCAGTTACTAAAAAGTTAATTATTAAGTAATTTCTCACAATCCGGGAAGCTTGCGATATAGCTTCCCGGTTTTATAAATTAAAAATTATGAAAAATATTAATTACATTATATTTCTGTCTGTTTTTATCTCTTTTTATGGGAAAGCGCAGCTTGCTTTGGCAAAAGAAGACGGGACACCAATAAATGACGGAAGCGTTATTACTTATAACAGCGTGGATGAAAATCTGGCAACCTTACACTATAAAATTAAAAACAACTCTGCTGTTCCTATTAATGTTCGTGCAAAGGTTATGAATATTATTAATGCCGACGGAAGTAGTTTTCAATTCTGTTACCAGAATACATGCCTGCCATTTATAATTTTAGGAGCAGTTTATCCAGGAAATTCCAAACCTGCAATCAGTATTCCCGCAAATTCTGAAGTTTCAAGTGGGTATACGATGTGGAATTCTGATACCGGCTCCGGAACATTCCCAATTGACTATATGATAAAATATTATATGGTGGATGGCTTTAATAATGAATACGGGACGCCGGTAACACTAACTTACAGGTATAATCCAAATGCCACATTGGCAGCAATGGATGTGAAAAAAAATACAGCATCTTTTGCTGAAATCCCTGTCACTCGTGTCAGATCTGTAATCCATATCATTTCCAGCGAGAATATATCTTATATTGTGTACACCATGGAGGGAAGGATTGCTTCTGAAGGATACATCACAAAGGGAAAAGGTGCAATAGAGGTGTCCTCACTTGCGTCTGGAAATTATGTTGTTTTCCTGAAAAATAATAAGGGAGAACTCTTTTCGAAAAAAATAATCAAAGAATGATATCATAATCTGAAATAAAAATTTTTTTTCATAAGGAAAAGACTGTCTCCAACGGGGCGGTCTTTTGCTATTTTGAGATTCAGGAGTATTCTGCTCATCTTAAAAAAGTAATGGATTATATTGATTTTAATATTACTACATATAGTAGAGTAAAATTTACACTTATTAATCTTATATTTAAACTTATATTTAGCAAAATCACGATATGAAAAGATGGATTAAAAAGTTACTTATGGTTTGCGGAATTCTGGCAGTAATTCTTCTTGCTGCGAATTTCGGGCTAAATATCTGGCTTAAGACCCAGCTTCCGGACTATATAAAAAAGAATACTGCTTATAAAGTTTCCTATAAAACCCTTGATGTAGATCTGGGAACCGGAAATATCTTTGCAACAGGAATCTCAGTTAACAGTAAAGATCCGCAAAATACAGATGTTATTGGGCTGCAGGGAACTATTGATACCTTGAAAATAAGCCGTTTCGGAATTTATGATGCTGTTTTTAATAAAAGAATCAGCTCGTCAGATCTGCTGCTGGCAAAACCTGTTTTAAATGTCATTCTGGCAAAGCCTATTGATCGAAAAACCGGAAAGAAAAGAAATCCGGTTTTATTTGAAAATATCAGGATCAACGAAGGTAAAATTTCTGTTTTCAGACATACCAAACAGAAATTTCTATCTGTGCAGCAATTGGATCTGTTTGTAGAAAATTTGCAGATGACAGAAGAGTCTGTAGAAAATAAACTGCCCGTTGTTTTTGACAAATACAGCATCAAAGGAGAAAAGTTCTTTTTCCGTCCGGATAAAATATATGCCATTACCATTAGTAGTATCAATACAAGTAATGGACAGATGGCTGTTGAGAATTTCAGACTGACTCCGCTGCTCTCTTTTGCTCAGTTTAAAAAGTTTTATCCTGAAAAAACTCAGTTATTTGAATTTGCAGTGCCCAAAATGGATTTTACGGATGTTATTTTAAACCAAAATAAAGTTTCACTCAACAATGCAGGCTTCCAAAACCCTGTTCTGAAAATTTATAACACGGGTGTAAAAGCTAAAAAGGCTGAAAAAAAATCAAATTTTGAGGTAGATTTAAAAAATATAAAGCTGAATAATGCCATAGTAAACGTTACAAAACAGGATGGAAATAATCTTCTGTCTGTAGCGGGCCTTACGGTAAATATCAATCAGCTGATGTTTAATAAAGAAACATCTGAACAGGTTATTCCAATAGGATATAAAGACTTTACTATTGCAGGAAGGAATATTGAATACTCCAACAGCCAGAATATTACAATAAGAAGCTTGGCATTGAAACCTGCAAATGGTGAAATATGGGACGTTGTATTGACGCCGGGGCATCCTGCAACTGGAAAAGCTGCAGCGGTGCTAAAAACAAACCATATTGCTTTTAATATCAATAAACTGGAATTCGTTGATAAAAAAATAAATCTTGATCTTAAAGATCTTCTTGTAGAAAATGTAAACGGAACTTTTAAAGCGGGTGAAAAAAGCACCGATAAATCTGCAAAGCCGAATATTATTAATTCGGTTATCATAAGAAAAACATCCTTAAAAAATTCAAATATTACTTATGACAAAGGAAAGCAGCCTTTAACATTCCATGATCTTAATGCCACTGTAAATAATATTGAATTATCACCTAAGCCTAATCAGCCGGGCCTGTCCTTCAAAGTGAAAGATTATTATATTACCACCAGAAACTTTGCGTATAAAACAGAATTTTACAACATGAGTCTGGGACTTCTGAAGCTGAATAAAAATAAAGTGCAGATTAATAATTTCGCCATGAAACCTCTCGTTTCAAGAGCCCAATTTATCAAAATGATACCTGTTGAGAGAGATCTCTACGATTTAAAAGCCGGACAAATTAGCGCAGAAGGAGAGTGGGATCTGTTTTCTCACAACAAAATGGTAAACGCTTCGCAGGTAGACATTGAGTCTGCAAATGCCAATATTTTCAGAAGTAAAATTCCTAAAGACGACCCAAAAATAAAAGCATTATATTCTAAAATGCTGCGTTCTATTAAAATTCCAATGACAGTTCATAACCTTGATCTCAAAAATTCTGTCCTGGTATACGAAGAAGATACTCCGGAAAGTATGGGCCCCGGAAAACTGACCTTCAGTAATTTTAATATGAATGTTAAAAATCTGAACTCTGCCAAAATAAAAGGAAAACCCACAAAAGTGGACATTAAAATCAATTGTTCTTTCATGAACCTCTCACCACTTTCTGTCAACTGGAACTTTGATGTAGCCGATCAGAATGATAGATTTGCGATCTCCGGAAAAACGTCCAATCTTCCTGCAAGCGGAATTAATCCCTTTATCAGGCCTTATCTTCATGTGACAGCTACTGCAGGAACTATTCAGGAAATGCTTTTTAGCTTTAAAGGAAACCCTGCCGGATTACACGGCACCTTTAATCTTAAACATAAAGACTTAAAAATTGCCGTATTAAATAAGAATAACCATGAGAAAAAAGGGTTTCTGACTGCAGTTGCCAATATTTTTCTGAAATCAGACTCAGGAAGCTTTCCGGAAGCTGTTACGGTGGAAAATGTGGAACGTGATCCTACAAAGTCTTTCTTTAATCTCTTCTGGAGAGGAATAGAACAGGGATTAAAGAAAACCCTGATTGGTAAAAATGTAGAAAAGACAGAGAAAAAGGTGAAAGAGGCGGTTTCTTCCGTGAAAGATATGAAGCAGTCGGTAAAAGAAATAAAACAGGAAATAAAAAATAAAAAAGAAACTCCCCAACCGGAAGTAGAGAAAAAAGAAAAGAAAGGCTTCCTGAATAATATTTTCAAGAAAAAGGAAAAGGCTGAAGAATAATTCTTTAAACCATTACGTCTGCTTATCCATTGCCCATTAAAAGAAGAAGCAATATTGTAATAAAACGAACTTAATGGTTTAAAAAATCAATATACAAAAGATGAATTTTCTAGAAATTGAATTCATCACTTTCCAAAATAGGAATATCCCTTAAAAATTTATCGAACTCTTCTCCAGGATAATTGCTGTCCGCTCCGTAAGAATCTATAATCATTCCACGATTTCCTGCATTATCCTTGATTACGTAAAGCACTGCATTATCATCAGGATTGCTGTCTCCTTCGAAACGATAGGTTTTTAAAATCACCAGTTCAGAGGGTTGATACACCTTGTCAGAATTTTCAAACTTCATTTCACATTTTTCATTCATTCTGAACTCCCTGTGTATTCCTCTTTCAGAGAGAGTTTTCATTACTTGGCTCAAGGTCGTCATTCTGTCTATGTTTTCTGGATTTTCCATAATAATATTTTTATTTTTAAGTACAATAATTAAACCATTGCAGACTTTAAATATAAGAAAAATAGCGGATTGCAATTTTCCTAAAAATAAAGTTTAATGTTAACAAAATTTATAATTAAAAAAAATAAAATAGGTATGCTTTTTGCAATGGTATCAATAATAAATCAGAGAAATATGAAAAAAGAAGTTGGAGTTTTACTGGCAGGGGGAGTTGGTCTTTTGGCAGTATTAAGTTTAATAAGCATTAAAAAAATTTTGACTAAAAAAGATAAAAAATATAGTGATTCCTATTCGGACTATCACAGACACTTTGATGAAAAAAATAATGATGATGAAACTCATGGAGTAGAATTATTCGCGCTGAAGTAGTAAAAAAATATATTTAATTATGTTTAAATCCAACGCTTTTGAAAGTGTTGGATTTTTTTGTGGAAAACTTTAATGTTAAAACTCATTATTTTATAAAAATTCCATTCTAATTTTACACCGGAATGCAAAACGAAAATTTCATAAAAGGTCAGGGAGCTCAGCGGAACGTTGTCAATCGTTTCGACAGGTATACCTATGAACCTGAAGATGAAGATTTCGAAACGGTAAAGACTTCTTTTACAGAAGTGTTTCCCAAAACCATTGTCAATCAGGTTAAAAGCGAAGATCTTCCAATGGAATATTCCATGAATCCCTACCAGGGATGCGAACATGGCTGCTCTTACTGCTTTGCAAGACCTACCCACGAGTACTGGGGTTATAGCGCCGGGATTGACTTTGAAAGAAAAATCATGGTAAAGAAAAATGCTCCCGAATTACTGGAGAAATTTTTTCAAAAAAGAGGCTATAAAGCTGCCCCGATTCTATTGTCCGGAAATACCGACTGCTATCAGCCGGCCGAAAGACAATTTGAAATTACCAGAAAATTACTGCAGCTCTGTCTGGATTACAGGCATCCTGTCAATATTCTGACAAAAAATGCATTGGTGCTGAGAGATCTCGATATTTTAAAACCCATGGCAGAACAAAATCTGGTGTCAGTCTCTCTAAGTATTCCGACAATCAATGAAGAATTGAGGCGCAGGATGGAGCCGAGAACAAGTTCCGCAAAAAATAAATTAAAAGCTGTGGAAATTCTTTCAGAAAATAATATTCCTGTGCATGTAATGGTAGCTCCCATTATTCCCGGGCTCAACAGTGATGAACCATTGAATATATTAAAAGCCATTTCCAATGCAGGAGCCTTAGGATTCGGATATACCTTGGTGCGGTTAAATGATACCGTTGAACCTGTTTTTGTGAACTGGATTGAAACCCATTTTCCGGATAGGGCACAAAAAGTTTTAAACCTTATCCGCTCCATGCGGGGTGGAAAACTGGGTGATAAAAGATATTTTGAAAGACAACAGGGAGAGGGGAATATTGCAGAAATGATTCACACCACCTTTAAGATCGGCAAAAAGAAGTTTTTTGAAGGCAAAGAGTTTCCAAAGCTTTCAGCAGCAAATTTTACAGGAACTCGCGATCAGCAGCTACGGTTATTTGATTAAGCTTACCTTATATATAGTATAATATATACAGCATAAAATAGAGTTTACCTCTTTATTCTTCTTCCCGCACTCTCAAACCCTTTTATCCACCCACCCCCAAACTTTATTACTCTCCAACCCTCCAATTCTCAAACTCTCCAACCCAATAATCAGGAGCTTTATCCTGCTATCCATTCATACTCCTCGCGCCCACCCACCCTCCCACCCAAGCTGCGGGGTAACCATTACTATCAGGGCTAGGGGAGGAGGAGTTATAAATTATAAATTATAAATTATGAATGATGAATGATGAATGATGAATGATGAGGTTCGGGTTATTGAGTTTCGGGTTTCGAGGTATAAAAGGAACATTGGAGTTCTATGGAAACAGGGTATTGAGTACAAATCTCTATTCCTATTGTGTCATTCCGCAGGAATCCCAACTTCTTTACAAGAGTCTTAAAGGAATTAAAATAACAGTATAATGTCTAAGGCCTTTTAGCAGTTAGTATTAGCCGTGTCATGCTGAGCTGAGTCGAAGCATTGTAATTAATTATCGTATACGAGTTAAATCTTATCACTCTATATTATATATAAATATATTCTTTAGCATTTCCCATTCTTCCCATTCTATATATAATATAAAAGCAAACATCTTCTCTGTGTCAATCTGCGAGATCTGTGGGCAATCATCACCCCAAACCCCGCATCCCGCACCCCGAATCATCCCTTTTCACCCTCTCCAACGCTCAAACTCTCCAACCCTCCCACGCTCTCACCCCATCCTCCAAACAAATGTTTAAAATTTTTCACCCTGCCTTCCAGTTGATTAGGGTAAAATCCGCTCCGAATATGAAATTTATGTTAAATAAACTTGCGTAGAGTATATGAAGTTTCTATCTTTGCCCCACTGAAAAACGAAAGACATTCAGTAGCGCAGAAGAGCCTTTAGATAGGCATAAACAAT
>NZ_JAVCWI010000004.1:0-371468 GCF_030846215.1 Chryseobacterium sp. WLY505
ATTCTAATTTGAAAGCAACGCTAAATTTTTCTTTTCTATACATAAAAAAATGCCCCTAAAAAGTGTCTAACTTTTTGGGGGCAGTCCACTTGTGAGGTTTTTTGTTTATTTGCCACTCGAAAGGATTCGTGCGGTAGCGCGGGGTTCTTTATTATTGCTCACGTATTATACATGTCAAAATATTACTTATGGGACCGGAATCTGTCAGAAAAAAGAAATAGTATCCAAAAAAGAAAACCAAAAATAATATCAAATATTATATTAATAGATTTTAATTGATGATGCACTATAATACTATAGGTAATATCAATTGCTATGATAATTCCACAAAATATCAATAAATATATAATTGCTCTTATAATTAGTTTATTATTCATAGTTACTTTCTATTTTGCATTCTGTTTTTTTCTGCATTTTCGTCATGCTCTCTCATTGAATTTAATTGATTAAAAGTTCCCGAATAAAAATTATAAATAAACCCAATTACAACGCCTTGTATGGAAGGTTTTTCAAATTTCCCTTTCTCTATAGAAGATAAACCAATACCAACAGCTAATCCTTTTAAATCTATTGTATAATCAAAAATGGTTTTTAAGTTATCATTATAAATAGCACGATCTACTAAGGTAATAGAGTTATAAGTTGAATAAATTGATCCTATCCCTCCAGCATGAACAGCATTTGCATCAACCATCTGACCAGATAATTTCACCCAATGATTATTATTTAATTGGTATTTATTTCCATCATTGGAATCAAATTGGTCACCATTCTTATTGTAATCACCAGTAGGCCTATCATCTACTGCAGTAACAGATTTACCAGTTCCTCCTAATGTTGCTGTTGAACCAGCATCAATGTTTTTGCCTAAAATATTATCAGTAACCGAACCATCGTTATTTAAATTATAACTTGATGTAATTTTCTGGTTATCTTTTCCTAAATTATATCCAGAAATAGCTGTACCATTTACTGCAAAATATTTTGCACCTTCAATTTTGTTATCTTTAAAAAATTGATCTGCGTTATCCTTGGTGAGATTAGAATTATATTGATAATTGCCATCTTTATCTGTATACCAATCCATTCCTGTTGGGTCAGTTCTAATAATAGGATTATTACCAACATAATTATATGGGGAATGAGAATAATAAAATTCGCTTAACAAATCTTGTACTCCCCATCTCCCAATATCTGGCATATAAAACCTTGCTCCATAATCATACATTCCACTTTCTTGCAATTCCTTGCCATTGTATTTGTAGTTATAAGAAACTCCTCCAAAAGGAGTAGGAACTATCAGGCCCTCCTGATGTTTTAATCCAAAAGGATAATAGTTGTTGGCATCAATCACCTCAAGTCCAGTACCACTATTCTTATAACTCACCCTTACATTTCCTAGATGATCGATATAATTGTAAATATACTTATTTTCCGTAAAATCGTAATACCCTTCGGAAGTCGGTACAAATTTCAATACTGGAATGGTGTAAAGAGAGGCTGAAGTATCATAGGCATGTCTGTTATCATACTGGAAGCCGTCGAGATAGTTGGTTTCTATAGACCCGTTCATACTGTATGTTTTAGAAACTTTCGTTCCGTCTGCCCTATAGGTGTAGCTGGTGTTGGAAATACCTATCAGCCCCTCATTAACTGAAATAGAATTGGGCAAATTTAGGTAATTGTAAATGATCTTCATTTTTCTGTCAGGGTGATCCGTCATATTCCCATTAAGATTATAGGCCATCGTTCCCTGCAAAGCATTGTATCCTGAACGGTTGTTAATAACCCCTGAAGGAAGGGTAATTTTGTCCAGAGTATTACTTTTGTCTCCGTTCTGATAGTTATAGATCAGATCATCAATTTTCTCTGCGGTGGTTCCTCCGGAAACAGGCCATGAAAATCTTTTTAAGGTTTTGATATTACCATTGAGGTCATAGCTCAACTCTTCATTAAAATAATTGTTTTGAGCTAAAGAAGCATTGGGTTGGGAATAGGCTCCTTTTAACAACCTGTTTAAGGCGTCATACTGATAATTGTATCTTTTCAGCCCTTCATTACTGGAAATATTCCAATCGATCTCCGTGATATTTCCATTAAACTTTCCTGTTGATGTATTGGTATACACAGGGTTGTTATATTTCATCTCATAGCCAAATAATTTCCCGTTCAGATTGGCAGGATCATTCACTTTTGTGATCCAGCCCCGGATATTGTATTGGTAAGCTATGGTCTGTAATGGGGATGCAGTAGCCGTTCCACCTACTTTCTTAGATTCCAGCTGGGAAATTTCATTGTACTTATTCTGGGTCAGGTATTCAACAGGGTTGCTTCCCACCTGATGGGTGTGGGTCAGAAGTCTGTTCTGAGGATCATAGGTGAATTTTTCTACGATGAGTTTTTCAGGATCTGCAGCAAGCCTTTTATGGTAGGTATTAGTCTGAAGGATAACTCCTGTAAAATCAAGTTTATTGTTGACAACGGTATATCCTCCTAAATGATTGTTGCTTCTTGAACCGATGTTTCTTCCTTTGGTATCATACCAGATAAAGTTCCTTGTCCACTGATCATCTTCTATATTTTTGATATAGGAGGCGGTAAGGAATCCTTTGGTTGTTTGTGCATTAGCCGGATTGTCCGTAAGAAGAGGCTGGGCAAATACATTGGTAACCGCAGAGGACCCTGCAGGATAGGTATCATAATAATTAACACTTAATATCTGGCTAACATTGGAAGGGGTGGAAAGCTTGGTATAGTATACCGCCATGTCGTTTAAGGTAAATCCGACCGCAGCAGTTCTGGTTTCATATAAAACGGTATTGACATTGGCACTGTTTTGTATCGATGCCCTGCTGGCAGTATTATTGGTGATTCCGGTGTAGATGGTTCTTCCAAACTGATCGTATTTGGTAAAGAGCCATTGTCCTTTTCCTTTAAGCTCGGTATCTTGGGTCAGAATAAGCTGATCAGCTTTATTATACACCATATACTCCCAGCCTTTTCCGGGAAGTTTCTTTTCTACTAAACGATTTCGCCCGTCATATTTATACTGATAACATAAATCATTCAGTACGGTATTGGGATCTGCTTCTAAAGAGGCTTTGGGAGGAATTACATATGCCAGCTGATTATAATCATTGTAAACATAATAGGTATCTGCACTTTCTGTAGCACTGATTACTTTTCTAACCAATACAACCTGTCCCTGTCCGTTTTTAAATTCTATGGTTGGGTTTCCATCTTCATCGGTAACAGTATTTTTATAAAGCTGTCCTACTGCATAGGAACCGGATGGGATGAGTTGGGAAGTAAAAGTGGTATAGTTAAAAGTAGCATTATATTTTTTTACCTCACCATCGACATTGGCGTCATAGCCAAATTGTACAGGCTTATTGTCCCAGGCAGTTCCCACTTGTTTTTGTGTTAAAACACGGTCTAATGGTGAATTTTCAAGAATTTTTTCTGAATAGATTTTCTCTGTTCCATAAGGGGTACTGCTAATATTGGCTAATGGATCGGTAATAATACCGCCATTGAGAGTACTACCCTGAGGAATGGGCAGATAGTCCTGAACCTGTCTTCCGAAAGGATCGTATTTGATAGGAATCACTACATCCTTTCCTAATGGAGAGGCTTTTACATTGACAATTTGTTTAGGTCTTCCCAAGCCGTCAAAATACTGAACGGTTTCTGTGCTTTTAACATTAGCAAGGGTAGGATCGGACAGGTAAGTCTTTGAATAGACATAATTTTCTGTATTGGTAAGCTGCGCCTGGGCAGTTCCAATTATAAGAATCCCTATAGGAATTATAAGTTTTTTCATGATTGTGTTTAGTTTTTATAATTGTATTTGAATTCTTTTAGCGTCTTATAAATCATATTTCCACTGCTGTCTTTTTCCTGCTGACGGATTTCTTGTAATCGGTTTGATGGATCATAGATATAATATTCACTTATTCCTGATGGAGAGGTGATACTTCTTACGCCTACTAATGGGTCATAGGTATAGGTGGTAATCTGATAAGCAGACAATGCCGTATTAGCTCTGAAAGTATTCAAGGCTGACAAAAAGGTTGTTTCATCATTATTGGGAGCTGCCAAAGCATCTGTATTGGAAGCATTAACGATCGCATCCATTAATGATTGTTGGATGTCTGTTAATTTGGCGCCTTCTATTTTGGCAATAGGCTGAGTTTGGTTATATCCCCAAATGATTACTGTTGAAAGGCCATTTTTTGCGGTATATTGTTGTAAATTCCCTTTGGAATCGTATTGATCATAAATAACTTCGGTAGAAGGATTATTCTGAAAATCATATGACAATACTGAGCTTGGAAGTAAGTTCAATGGATTGTCATATTTGGTTTCTGTTTTGGAAAGTGTTTTGCTGGCAGTTCCAATAGTTTGAGTGGTTTCAGTTTCTAAAGGAATTCCTATCATATTAGCAGTGATCAACTTCTGATTAGCTTTATCGTGAGCGTAACGATAAGAAATTCCTGTGACAATCTGATCCGACAAAGTAGTTTTCTGGGAAGTCATCTGATAATGCGAAGTATTATTATAAGAATATTCTGTAGTAGTAGTAAGCTTTTTATAAGCAGAATCATCTTGTATATCTACAGGTACATTTTCATAATACTCAGTATTTTTTGTATTGGAAAGAATTGAATAATAGCTTTCTTTGGGTAACGATACCATACTATAATTAGAAATAATTGTCTCCAGAGGCAAATTTATATGAGAAGAAAACAATGCATATGCTTCTTTACCTCGCAAATCGTAAACAGTTTTTAAGGTTTTCAAGTCATAATTATTTGACGTTTTGCTTTTAAGAAATAGTTGGCCTGATGATGATTTAGAAAAAACTCTATTTTCAAGAAGTTTTCCATTAAAATCGTCATAAGAAAAACTTTTATCCAGTGAGCTTACTGAACCTGAAACTGCACTTCCTAAGTATCCGTCCGAACCAAAAAAATTCTGATAGCTTCCGTCAAATACCGGCATTAAAGGTGTTCTGATAATGAACTGGTCTTGATGATGCCCATTATTAAATATTTTTTGTTCTCCACCTTTTTCAAAATTATCTCCTCCATAACTAATAGTAACGTTAGGATAAGACGGATACATAAAATACTCTGAAAAAGGACCTATAAGTTCCGATGATTCAAAGTCGTGATTATATGCTAATGGTACAAGAACCATCCCTCCTGTGCAACCTTCTACAGTATATTGAGATGTAATATAGTTCGTAGGGTAAAGAGTAGTCGGTATGATATTCATATTGTTGATATCCTTGAATAAGGAGTAATATATTTTCTTGATATTGGTAACAGTACTCGTTTCATCAACATCGTAGGTCTTTTTTAGTCTCAGACCAGCTATATTCTGACTTGCATAGCCACTCTTGTATGAAACCGTAAAAGTACCGGCATAATTAACGTTAGGTTTGGGTACTAATGATAATTTCAAGATGTACCTCTTAGTCGGATCAGTAGTAAAAGTAAAACTTTTGTTTTTGGTTCTGTAACCATTGTCTATATCTGCTTGTGTAGTTTTGGGCAAATTAATTACTTCATTCAATAACACGCTGCCTGTAACCTCATCCAGAATTTTTAAATTAACTTCCAGCATTGTGGTTATAGAAGTAATTTCATTTTGTGTAATCACTAAATCAAAGGCCAGTTGATTATCAATAATATTACTTCCATCTAATATTGTCGTACTTTCTGTTATAGGAACATCATAAGGACTGCTACGAACTTCACCATTTTTACTTTGAAAAAGAGCATATTTCTGCGGTCTGGCTTCATAATCAAAAAAAGTAGTGCCTTTGGTAGGATAGGTAATAGAGGTTAATGTCCCTTTTTTTGCTGATGAAAAATCTGAAGTTCTATCTGCATAGTTGTATAAATCACCGATAGCGTAAGAAAAATTAGGAAGCCCTAGTAATTTCAAATTCGGGATTAGTGTGGAATTAAATTTATTATTAAAGTACCCAAATACATCAGCACTATAGCTGTATTTATCAGGTAAATTCTGCGGATCATCATAGGAAAATGAATATTCGTTATCATATACTGGAGTATCTCCTTGGAAATTATATTTTTTTACTTTTGTTAAAAAAAATCGTTCAAGAACGGAAAGGTTTAATTGAGAGTATAGATCTAAATACTCAAAACTTATTTTCTGATATTTTTTATTTGAAAAATTATTAACAATATCAATAGATGAAATTTTATTATAATAAACATCATTTACATTATTATAATTAAAATTTATTGTTTTCTCTTTACTCTTTATTTTTATTAAAACTCTTGCATCCTGAATTCTTAGAATATTACTTTCTTTTACATAAGATGGGACAGCGGCCATTCCGTTTCCCTGGCAAACAGTCCCGTTTAATTCCTGAGATCTAAGTACTTTTCTTTCTATTATTGAGTTTAAGAATGACTTTGCCCCTATATTCTGATATTCAAAATTAATTTCATTATTTTCAACATTGGTTATTTTTGTTAAATAAAAGCTTGTATATCCTGAGTATATAGGAGCATCACGAATCCAGGTTTTCTCAATAGCTGTATCTCCTCCAAAATAATACTTAACTCCATCATTAGTGGTTAATACAAACTGGTGCGTCGTTTTAAAATCCCCTATAGTTTCAATTTTAAACTGATGGCTATCTGTAGTCAAAACAGGATTTAAATTCTTATCTAAATAAAATTTTCCAGACAATTCATTTACCGAAATACTAAATATATCAATTTCATTGTCATAAGAATCGTCTGTAAAATATGATTTCACCAATAATGAATTATTAGATCCATCCGGGATATTGACTAAATTCTCTATTTCAGAAGAAGTATTAAATATTAATCTATTAGATGACACCTGCATTTCATCAGGAAGGTCATTAATTGTTCTTGTTATTACACCTCCTGCATCTAAGAACCAGCTCATCCCAACATTAGTAGGCAAATCATTTACTTTTACACCTAATTTTGAATAATTTAATTCAACCTTATTAAATATATTTTTTTCCTTTATTTCAGCAACTGGAATATTAATCTGAGCCATTCCTTTATATTCATTTAATGGTTGATTTCCATATCGTGTCATTTCTTCTGCTTGTGGAGTAGGCGGTACTACATTGGTAGATTTGCTAATATTATTTTGCTCACCTGTCTTATTCTGTTGTGCATTCATATATAGAGCTGCTGTGCAAAATAATAAAGTGAAAACTTTACGATTTATCATTTTAATAATTTTAATGTTTAAAGATGAAAAATGATTTTAGAAGTTGATTATTATAATCTTAGGAGTCCCTCCCGTTATAATACAGACAAAAGCGTGGAAAAACATTCTCCTTCCTATTGTTTCGTTTTTAATGGTTATCTTACTTCTTTATCAATTTAGCATTCGCCGTTTTATTGGTATCAGTTTTTATAGTGATCAGATAAGCTCCTTGAACCAAAACCTGGGTATTAATCTTAGTCACTCTGTTTTTGGTTTTTATACTTTGAAGCTGCCTTCCACTCATATCATACAAAAGAATATCCGCATCCTTAAAATCGAAACCGATTTCCACATAAGCATAGTCGGATACAGGATTTGGATAAATCTTAATGTCATATTTTTCAATCAGCTGGTCAACCTGTTTATCTCCCAGCTTCACGATTTTCCAGTTTTCTTTACCCAATTCTTCTGCACTGGTTCCTGCCAGAACAATAGAACCATCTCTGTTCAGCTTTAAATCAGAAAGCCTTTCTTCTTTCTTTCTGGATTCTCCTTTTACATATTTTCTCCACTGTTCATTTCCGTTTTGGTCAAGATAGAGCATCCAGAAAGTTTCGTCATCGGTTTCTACCCTTCCTTCTGCCTGCGTATAGCCACCCAATAAAATTCCTTTCGAAGATTTATCATCTGCAGAATGAAGAACGCTCATTCCCATCAGGATATCACGGTTCTTGAAATTGTAAGATTTCTGCCATTGTTCATCACCTCTTTCGTTTAAAGCCATTAACCAAAGATCTGTCCCTTCTTCAATGCCTACCGTTTTGTTTCCTGATCTTTCTGATCTGGATTCTCCACCAATGATAAAGCCTGTTGAAGTTAAAGCCAGGGTTCTCAAATGATCATCTCCTTTGCCTCCGAAGTTCTTTTCCCATTCTACTTTTCCGTTTTTATCGAATTTTACGATCCAATAATCACCCTCACCGAAATTGTCTGTTGATTTTGCAATTCGGGATACGGGAGTCCGGTTTTGAACGTTTGATGCAGAATCCGCATCTCGCATCCCGGAATCTTGTTCAGAACCCGAAACATGAACCTCGGAACTCCTTGAATACATTCCCAGCAATGCTCCGCCATCTTTCGTCGGAATCATTTTCTCCACTTCATCCAATCCTTTTCCGCCTAAAATTAATTGGGAGAGTTCTTTTCCGTCTTTATCCAATTTTGTGATCAAAACATCTTTAGAACCATAGCCTTTTGATGAATTTTGTACATTACCTGCAACAAAGAATCCTAAATCGGTAGTTTGAATGACAGTTCTTGCTTCTTCATCAGAAGAACTTCCCAAGGTTTTCTGCCATAGTTCATCTCCAAATTCATTGATTCTAATTAACCAAATATCTGAGCCTCCTTTGGAATCCTCTTTTTTGTCTAATCCTTTTCCTGAATAAGATGTTCCGGCCAAGAGAAATCCACCATCCTGTGTGGTAACAGTAGCAGACAGGTAATCATGGTTTTGTCCTGCGAAGTATTTCTCCCAGACTTCTTCTCCCTGTTGATTGAGTTTTACTAAATGAAAATCGTAACCGTTGTTTTGCTTTTGGCCGCCGGCTGCTTGCTGTTGGCTTTTAGACTGTATAGAACTTCCGGTAATAAGGTATTGCTGATCAATGGTTGTGGTGACCTGGCTTAGAAAATCCTGGGTAGAAGATTGGATGTCTTTCTGCCACACCACTTCCTGGGCAGATACGCCCAAGACCGTGCATAAAGCGAATGCACCGAGATAGAATTTTTTCATTCTATGTTTTTTGAGTTAGTAATTAGTTTTATTAAAACGTCGCAAATTTAACACTTTTTAAGATATGGAAATCATTTTTGTGTGGTATTCTGTAAATCATACTATCTTATATTAATTTTTCTATATGTTTTCATACTATTATGGTGCAAAAATATGTACTCACAACGTCAAAACATGTCGTATTTTTTTAAAATTCAAGAACTAAAACAAAAAGCCCTGAAAATGACTTCCAGGGCTTCTATTGGTTAAAAAATTGATGAAATTTAAATTCTTTCGTTTTTGATTTCTTCTACAATTTCAGGATTTAAAAGCGTACTGATATCTCCAAAATTACTGAAGTCCCCTTCGGCAATTTTTCTCAGGATTCTACGCATAATTTTTCCGGAACGTGTTTTTGGAAGTCCGGAAACAAACTGTATTTTATCCAGTTTTGCGATAGGTCCGATTTGATCTGAAATCAGCTGATTAATCTCTTTCTTCAGATTTTCCTTGTCACGTCCTTCCCCGGTTTCTTTAAGGGTCACATAACCATACAGTGCATTACCTTTGATATCATGAGGGTAACCCACAATAGCCGATTCAGCAACAGCAGGATGTTGGTTGATACTGTCTTCGATAGGTGCTGTTCCCAGATTATGCCCTGAAACAATGATCACGTCATCTACACGGCCTGTAATTCTGTAATACCCGACTTCATCCCTCAAAGCACCATCACCGGTAAAATATTTTCCAGGGAATGCTGTAAAATAAGTCTCTTTATATCTTTGGTGATCGCCCCAGATGGTTCTGGCAATTCCCGGCCATGGAAAACGGATACAAAGATTTCCAGTCACCTGATTTCCTGTAATTTCATTTCGTTTATCATCCATTAATACAGGCTGTACGCCAGGCAATGGGAGAGTGGCATAAGTAGGTTTGGTAGGTGTCACAAAAGGAAGTGGTGAAATCATAATTCCTCCTGTTTCTGTCTGCCACCATGTGTCTACAATAGGACATTTTTTCTTTCCAACATGGTCATTGAACCAATGCCATGCTTCATCGTTGATAGGTTCTCCTACAGATCCGATTACTTTAAGAGAACTCAGATCATGTTTATCTACCCATTCTGTACTTTCTTTTGCTAAAGAACGAATGGCGGTAGGAGCGGTATAAAACTGAGTGATTTTATGTTTTTCAATCACTTCCCAGAAACGGTCCGGTTCAGGGTAAGTAGGTACGCCTTCAAAGATTACAGTGGTTGCTCCGTTCAATAGCGGTCCGTAAAGAATATAGGAGTGTCCTGTGATCCATCCGATATCTGCGGTACACCAATAAATATCATTTTCTTTATAATTGAATACGTTTTTGAAGGTATAAGCGGTGTACACCATATATCCGGCACAAGTATGAAGCATCCCTTTAGGTTTACCTGTAGATCCGGAAGTATATAAAATGAAAAGCGGATCTTCAGAATCCATAATTACGGTAACGAAATCAGGAGAAGCTTTCTCATACAGATCAGCCATCCAGTAATCTCTTCCTTCTTTCATTTTAATTTCGTTGTGGGTTCTTTTTACAACAAGAACTTTCTCAACAGTCGGCGTTTTTTCCAGAGCATCGTCCACAATGGTTTTCAGATCCAGAACTTTATTTCCTCTGTAGCTTCCGTCTGATGTGATGACCATTTTGGCCTCACAGTCATTTACTCTTGAAGCCACTGCAGAAGCTGAGAAACCTGCGAAAATAACAGAATGCACAGCTCCCAGTTTTGCACAGGCAAGCATGGTAACGGCCAGTTCGGGAATCATAGGAAGATAAATACAGACTCTGTCTCCCTTTTCAATCCCCATATCGCGTAAAACATTAGCTGTTTTATTAACGCGTGTATACAGTTCATTATAAGAAATATGCTGAGCTTCTTCTTTAGGATCGTTAGGTTCCCAGATGATCGCTGTTTTTTCCCCTCTTATGGTAAGATGTCTGTCGATACAGTTTTTAGTAATATTGAGTTTCGCATTTTTGAACCAGGTGATTTTAGCTTCATTCATGTCGTACTTAACAACCTTGCTCCATCTTTGATACCACACGAAGTTTTGATCCGCTACCTTATCCCAGAATTTTTTAGGATTTTTGATAGACTTTTTATAGTCTTCAAAATATTGTGGTAAATCTTCTATTAAGTAATTTCTCATATCCCTTTCGTTTTTATTGATTTTATTTTGATAATTTTTTATGTTTTGATTTTTAAGCCATTAAATTTAAAATGGAACATGTTTAACATTTTTTGAACCATTAAGATTGCATTAAGGCGTTTAGAGTATTAAGATGAGCTTCGCTTTAAGCTTAAAAATCAAAAGCATTTATCTTAACTTAACTATGCTTTACTGCTTAAATCTTTCTTAATGGTTTAAGAAATATCCAATATTTTTGATAAGTTTAAACAACTCCATGATTTAATATTGTTGAGATCATAGAGTAAGCTATTTATTTTATTCATCTTGGATGAACTTAATCTTCCTTAACATCTTTATTTCTCTTAATGGTTTAATTTTTTTATTGAATTAAACATGTATTTAAATTTAAGTTTAATTTCTTGTTCAGCCTCTATATTCCTTGATTTTTTCCTGAATTTCATCAATGATTTTTTCATCATCAATGGTGGATGGAATCTGAAAATCTTTCCCATCAAGCAGCGTTCGGATCAGCTTTCTTAAAATCTTTCCGGATCTGGTCTTAGGTAATCGATTGACAACCATAACGTTTTTCAGAAAAGCTACCGCTCCGATTTTATTCCGGACCATCTGAATGATGTCTCTTTCAATGTCTTCTTCAGAAATAGTTGAACCGTTCTTTACAACAACTGTGGCAAAAGGAACCTGTCCTTTTAAATCATCATCAATACCGACCACCGCACATTCTGCAACATCGGGATGTGAAGAAACGATTTCTTCCATTTCGGAAGTGGAAAGTCTGTGTCCTGCTACATTGATCACATCATCCACTCTTCCAGTAATGAAAATATAACCATCTTCGTCCTGAATAGCACCGTCTCCCGAAAAATAATACCCTTTATACTGAGACAAATAGCTGTTTTCAAAGCGGGCGTAATCTTTCCATATTCCAAGCATGGCGCCAGGTGGGAGGGGAAGTTTGATCACCAGATAACCTTCATGGTGAGGACTGAGCTCATATCCGTTTTCATCAAATATTTTAATGTCATAGCCCGGAACAGGTTTTCCTGCAGATGCTCTTTTGATCTGATAATTTTCATCATGAGTCAACAATCCCAGCATTGGCCAGCCGGATTCTGTCTGCCACCAGTGATCTATTGCCGGAACACCAATATGTTCTGCAAACCAGTCCAAAGTGGCTACATCACATCTTTCACCGGCCAGAAACTGTTTTTTGAAATGTGATAAATCGTATTTTTTTACCAGTTCTCCATTAGGATCTTCTTTTTTAATCGCTCTGATGGCAGTAGGCGCTGTAAACATCACCGAAACTTTATATTCTGAAATAATTCTCCAGAAAGTACCTGCATCAGGAGTCATGATCGGTTTTCCTTCAAAAATTATAGTCGTATTTCTGTTGATTAATGGTCCGTATACAGAAAAACTATGTCCTACAGCCCATCCAAAGTCTGAAGCTGCCCAATAGGTTTCTCCCGGTTCTACACCATAGACATAAGTCATTGAGAACTGTAATGCTGTTGCATAACCTCCGGTATCACGAACAATACCTTTGGGTTTTCCGGTAGTTCCCGAGGTGTAAAGCAAGTAAAGCGGATGAGTAGATTCTACGGGAATGCAGTCTGCAGGAGCTGATTTTTCTACTAATTCTTCATAATCAATAAGTCCGTCAAACATTTCATCCTGATTATCTACTAATTTTCTATTGTATACGATGATATGGTCTACTTTATCCTGTGCCAGTTCAATTGCTTTTTCTACCAGTGGCAGATAAGGAATCCTCTTTGCAATTTCCACACCGGCTGTGGCGGTAATTAAAACTTTAGGTTTGCAGTCGTTAATTCTTACAACTAATTCATGGGGAGCAAAGCCTCCAAAAACCACATTATGAATAACCCCGATTCTCGCACAGGCAAGCATAGCAAAAAGCGTCTGCGGAATCATCGGCATATAAATAACGGCCGTATCTCCCTTTTTTAATCCAAGAGAAACCAATCCTCCTGCCAGCTTTGCAATTTCCTCTTTAGCCTGATGGAATGTGTAGGTTTTCCTCTGGTTGGTTACAGGAGAATCGTAAACAATTGCCACCTGATCCCCGAAACCGTCTTCAATGTGTTTGTCAATGCACAAATAGCACATATTGAGCTTTCCGTCCGAAAACCATTGTGAGTAATCGTTTTCGCCATTTGAAAGAATCTGTTGCGGAAATTCAAACCATTTGATTTCTTCAGCCTGTTTTTTCCAGAAATCTTCTTTGTTTTCTATGCTTTGTTTAAATAAGGTATCTTTATTCATATCATTAGTTGTGTGTTGGTTTTTTATCCTTGTCAAGGTTTAAAACCTTGACAAGGATAAGTAGTCGTGTCATTGCGGCCGAAGGCGAAGAAATCTCTTAAAACATCTCCTCAATCTGCTGCATCAGTTTCTTAATCGAGTAGGGTTTTGTGACGTAAGCATCCGCTCCCATTTCCAATCCCTTTTCAATATCTCTGGGATTGTTTTTGGCACTCAGAAATATGACTTTGGTATCCTTTAGTTTTTCGTCCTGCTTAATGAGATCGAGCGTGCTATAGCCATCAAGATTCGGCATCATAATATCGAGAAGGATCACATCAGGAACCATCGTTTTCAGGAATTCAAGGACTTCCGTTCCGTCACGGGCAATATAGACATCGTAGCCGTTTTTCTTAAAACTGTATTCTAGCGACATTAATATTTTGTGTTCGTCATCCGCAATAATGATCTTTCTCATAAGAAGGTTTTAATGGTGTTCAACTTCATTTCTAATCTCTTTTTTAGTTTTTTCAGGAATGCTGATGGTGAAAGTTACACCCAGTCCGCTGTTTTCTGCTTTTATACTTCCACCGTGTGCCTGTACTATTTTTTTGGAAATGGCCAGTCCCAGTCCGCTTCCTGTAGGCTTTAATATGTTTTGATTTTTCGACTGATAAAACTTGTCGAAAATCATTTCCAGATCCTCTTCCGGAATATGTTTTCCGGTATTGAAAATGGTGATGATCAGCTGATCTTCTTTCTCAAATATTTTAGTCTGAATTGTTCCCTGTTCTTCTGTGAATTTCAAGGCATTTCCCCAGATATTCTGAAACAGTTGAATCATTCTTGCTTCATCATATTCAAATATAGACTGATTCAGGAGATTAACTTCACTCAAATGAATATTTTTCTGCTGTATCAGATGGAGGAGAGGGTTTAAGGCTTTTTTATACGTTTCAATAATATTATTTTCCTGAATGTGCAAAGAGATTTCGCCATGCTGTAATTTGTCCAGATAAAGAATATCATTGATAATTTCACTCAATCTGTCAGATTCTGTAACGATATTGTTTAAAAATTCCTGTTTGATGTCAAAAGGAATATCATCATCATCGGCTAAAATTTCTCCGGCAGAACGAATAGCAGTGATCGGAGTTCTCAGTTCGTGGGCAACAGAGTCCAGAAAGTCGTCTTTTTGACGGTCTTTGATGATCAGGCTTTCGTTGGCAGTTCTTAAGTCATTCGAAAGTTTTTGTAATTCCTCGGACTGTTCCGTAAGTTTTTTATTTAAACTGATGTTTTCCTGTGACTCTTCAAGGATATTCAAAACCTCTTTTAAAGATATTTTATCTTCTTTGGTAACGCCTTCAATTAATATCTTAGCGGAAGCAGTACCAATTCTTCCTGCTAAAAGATTTTCTGAAAATTTGATAAATCTTGAATCGGCAGTTTCAGTTTTTGAATCAATATTATACTTTAAATTAAAAATCCTTAAGGCCTGTTCCGTTTTGTTTTTGCCTAAAAAACGCTCCAGAATATTCTGAATGTCTGAAATATAAGCTGTTCCACGCCAGATGAAAGCATTTTCATGATTTTGAATATACTTGTCGATATCTACGTAAAGTTCTGCAAAGTTTCTTTCGCGGTAATTTCCTTTTGAACTCACGGAAACAATAGTAAATAGGCTTGTATTCACGAGCATCGACCAGAAAAAGATCTGCGGAATTCTACCCAGATAAGGAATGGTGAAAAAGCCGAAAGCGTTATACATTTCCCTGAGTACTCCTTTGAATTCCTGATTATAGGAAAAATAGTACTGTGGAATAATAAGCCCGAAATAGCAGATCGCTAATCCGGCTAAAAGGCCTGTAACAGCACCTTTATAACTTCCTCTTCTCCAGAATAAAGCTCCGAAAAATGCAGGTGCCAATTGGGCGATCACAACAAATGAAATTAATCCTACGGAATCCAGTGAGGTTTTCAGAATGAAATATTTATAAAAGGCAAAAGCCATAATGATCAGGGCAAAAATGCTGAACTTTCTGATATTGGTAATACTTCTCGTATTTTTTTCTTCACTTTCAGATTTTAATTTTCCCAGCAATCCGTATGGAATGATAAGGTTGTTGGAAAGCATGATAGATAAAGTAATGGCAGAGATAATAATCATGGAAATACAAGAGCTTAATCCACCAAGAAAAACAAGCACAGTGATCAATGTATTGTCAAAATGCTGCGGAATAAGGATGGAGTAGAACTCAGGGTTCACTTTTTGTCCGTCAAAAATCAATCTTCCTCCCCATGCGATCGGGAAGATAAATATGGTAAATATTAAAAGGTAAAGCGGGAAAAACCAAATGGCTGTTCTGATGTGCTTTTCCTGTCTGTTCTCAACAATGGCAGTATGGAACTGTCTTGGGAGAATGCAGATCGCTGTTGCAGAAATCATACACAGAACCATCCAGTTCATAGCGCCTTCAATCCCGTTGAATGTATTTTTTTCTTTAAAATCTTCAAATTTGCTGGCTTTCTCATAGATATCTGAGAATCCGTCAAAAGCATAATAAATCACGAAAAGTCCAAGAATAATAATAAAAAATAGTTTTAAAAAACTTTCCAGTGCAATGGCAGAAATAATTCCCAGCCGCTTTTCTGAAGCATCCACATATCGTGTTCCGTAATATGAAGAAAATAAAGCAATTAAGACCACCACAAAAGTCGCGTTATCGGTCAGAATGTCTTTCGACATCGGTGTTTCTGTTACCAAATGAAAGGTTTCAGAAATAGCTTTGATCTGCAATCCGATATAAGGAACTATGGCCAGAAGGCAGACTATAGTGATAATGGCGCTCAAACTTCTGCTGTTACCGTATCTTAAAGAAATGAAATCGGCAAGACTGCTTATTTTATTGACTCTTGAAATTCTTACAATCCGGGTATTGATGTAGATCCATGCCGGGATAATCATAATAGGGCCAATATAGATCGGAAGATAGTTTAATCCGCTTGTAGCTGCCACCCCAATGCTTCCATAATAGGTCCATGCTGTACAATATACCGCAAGAGAAAGGGCGTAAATGTAAGGATTATTGATCCAGACTTTACTCCTTTTCTTCTCTGCCAGATAAGCAACTAAGAAAAGAAGAGCCAGGTAAAACAGAACAACAAAAAATAAAGCGAAACTACTCATCATACCTTTTTACGATTACAAAAGAAATCACAATGGAAATCATCCAGACCACGAACAGATAGATCAGGATCATTGGATAGCCTAAAACTTCCCTGTCACTGTTGAAAAGCAATGAAATCGGAATACTGAAAGCAATCATAAGCCCTACACTCAGTATGATAAGTTTTTGTTCGTGTCTTTTTTTCATAAATGATTTTTGATAAAAGATAATTGATGAATGCGTTCATTCATCAATTATCTGTTTTATTGCTTTTAAATTTTATCGTCAGAATATTCTCCTTTTAAGGCATAATAACCAAAAATGGCCATCCCGCCCGAGATAATCGGCATCAGTACAAAAAGGATGATGATGCCAAAAACCAGATCTTCTTGTTTCCCGGAAGCGATTTTTGGGATTCCCAATACCGTAATTCCGAAATAGCCTACAATCACCGCAATAGCGATCCAGAGAATGCCTAATATTTTTTTTAGTCCGTTCATTTTAGTTGTTTTAAAATTAATAAAAATTTGAGTGATTCAGTGTCTAATCGTGAAGATTATTGTTCTTATTTTTAAGATAAAATAATCCGATTACTAAACATACTGCAGCAACTCCAATCGGATACCAGAGTCCTTCCAGATACCATGTGGCATGGCCTGCTTCTTTTCCTGTCGTTACCAGATAAGTTGCCACTGCCGGAAGAAGACCTCCGAATACTCCGTTTCCGATGTGATAAGGTAATGACATTGAAGTATATCGGATTCTCACCGGGAACATTTCCACAAGGAAAGCAGCAATAGGACCGTATACCATCGTTACAAAGATCACCTGAATAAATACAAGGAAAACCAGATACCATTTGGTGTCATCACTTAATTTTAAGCTTTGAGAAACTTTGGCTTCCTCAGCTTTTCCGTCTTTCATGACAACTCCTGCAGGCGACCAGTGAACAATACTGTCTTTTTTGATTAAAGTGCCATCTGTGTAAAGAGTTTCTTTGTGAAAAGTAACTAAACTGTCTGTGGCAATATCATTGTGGATTTTCGCTGTTCTTTTTTCTGTAATTCCATTCGCTGCAATGGTTTTGTTTTCGAGGTTGACACTCTTGAACATGCTGTCGTAAATAGGTCTGTAGGCTAGAATAGCAACCAGCATTCCCGTCATCATCACCGCTTTTCGCCCGATTTTATCAGACAGCCATCCAAAGAATACGAAGAAAGGCGTTCCTAAAAATAAAGCGGTGGCCATCAGTGAGTCTACCTGTGCAGATTCTACATTCATTACCTTTTGAAGGAAACTCATCGCGTAGAACTGTCCTGTATACCAGATGACTCCTTGTCCCATTGCAGCCCCGAATAAAGCCAGTAACACAAATTTGAAATTGTATTTATTCCCAAAACTTTCTTTTAAAGGATTTTTGGATGTTTTACCCTCACTTTTAGCTTTCGCAAAAAGAGGCGACTCCTTCATATTCTTTCTGATGATGTAAGATACAGCAACCATCAGAATAGAAATCCAGAAAGGAACTCTCCACCCCCAGGTATCAAATTCTTCTGCAGAAAGTGTTGTTTTGGTAATCAGAATAACAATCAATGAAATGAAAAGTCCGGCTGTTGCGGTAGTCTGGATCCATGAAGTCCAGTATCCACGGCGATGAGGTTGCGCATATTCTGCGACATAAGTAGCCGCACCTCCGTATTCACCTCCCAGGGCAAGACCTTGAAGTAATCTTAAAATTAAAACTAAAACCGGTGCCATAAAGCCAATGGTTTCATAACTTGGAATACATCCGATCAGGAACGTGGAAAATCCCATGATCAGTAAAGTAACAAGGAAGGTATATTTTCTCCCGATAAGATCTCCCAGTCTTCCGAAAAATAATGCTCCGAAAGGCCTTACCACAAATCCGGCAGCAAAAGTCGCCAGAGTAGATAAAAAGGCAGCAGTTGGATTATCAGCAGGGAAAAATTTGGTCGCTAAAACAACGGCTAAACTTCCAAAGATATAGAAGTCATACCATTCTATCAATGTTCCAAGGGATGACGCAGTGATCACGCTCCAGATGGTGCGGTTCTTCTGCCTGTCGGTCATATTTTCGTAGGTTTCGTGATGATTTTCACTCATATCGATTAGTTTTTGATGTTATGGGAATAGGATATTAATTCATCTGAAATTTTATGGGTTTAAAAACCTTTTTTGAACCGTTAAGAGATTTTAAGGGGTTAAGAATAATTAAGATATAGCTAAAGCTATTTATTCAGGTGAATGCTTTATCCATCTTTGATGGAGCTTAACTTATCTTAATTTCTTTACTCTTCTTAATGGTTCAAATTTTACAGGTAGATTTGAAATTGTACAATAAATTCTCCTTTTGAGGTTGGACTTTCCGTAGGATTCGTATACACCGGTCTTGTTGAATATTGTGTTGTTATTTTTGCGTGATGTCCGTCTATGAACCAGTTAGCTCCAACATCAAACTGTGAGGAAGATTTATCAAAAGCCTCAAAACTTTTATGAGTATAAGCTGCAAAAGGCTGTATTCTGATTTTTGGTTTTTCTGCCTGACTCGGTAATAGTAAACCAGCCTGTGCGTAGATAATATTACCTGTTCCTATGGTGGGTTGTAGATTTCCTGGTCCTGCGATGGCTTTATTGCCGATGAAATTAGGATCAGAAGCTCCAATATTCATTGTTCCCAGATTTCTTACATAGTTCGGCCCGAAATTGTAATTATAATATCCGGCATACGCAGAAACAGCCATTTTGTTTTTTGCTTCTCCTAAAGGTATGTCTGCGAAAGCATCGACTGCAAAAAGGGTAATGTCATGTTTTTCAATGTTTGAGTTCACGGAAGTTCTTGTTCCGTCAGCCTGATGATAAAAACCTGCACCTACATTGAAAACCTTTTTCGTTCCAAGGTAAGATCCCACTTTGAAAGGAAGAGTGTTGGATTCTTCATCAAGGAATTGATATTCAACATATCCTGCTTTTGAAAAGCTTGGATTTCCGTTGTTGTCTACCGCTACAGCTTTCGAAGGATCTGTTACATTCACAGGAACGAGGTCGGTAGCAAATGGTTTATTTAAGCTAAAACGGTATTCGAGTTTACCATACTTTCCTTTAGCAAACATTCCCAGCTGTCTTGCAAACTGGTCTGAATTATCAATCAGTGGCCACGAGAAAACGGGAGAATCTAATGTGAGAAAATTAAGCGTAGAAGCCATGGTCATACGGGAAAGTCCCATGTAATAATGAAGTCCGGCTCCTAAAGTTAAACTGAATTTTCCCGCTTCTCCAGGTAAAATAACTGCATATTCATTCCAGGCATCATGGAAAAATAACTGCGTTTTCTTTCCATTTCCATAACCTCCTGTTCCTGAGGTTCCTGAAGCACCACCATTGATGAACGTCTGATTGTTGATCCCGAAATGGAGGAGGATCATATATCTTTTAGAAATTTGTGCATAGGTTAAAGCACGTAATCGTCTGTTTCCCAGGCTCCATGAATTGTCAGTAGGTTCGCCTCCAACCATAGTTCCCGGGTTCATGGAAGTATTTCTTAACCAAAACTGATCCCATAAAATAAATCTGACAAATTTATCTCCATTTTGGTTGAGGTTAATTTTTAAGCCATTGCCATAATCAGGAGAACCTTGTGAATATAAGGAACTGCTGATTAAAGCTAATCCAATGAATGTAAGTAATTTCTTCATAAATTATCAATTTTTGGCGTTGTTTTTTATGAATGCCAAATTGTAATTAATAATTTATTTATGAAAATTTAATATATATTAGTGGTAATGGTATAGTTAATATTTGTGAGACTTTGAGTTTTGGGGTGAGGGGTTCGGGATGCGGGGTTTTGTGATTCGGGATGTGAGGTTCGAGGTTTGGGATTCGATATTTTAAAATTATAATTTTATAATAATTTGATATATAGTATTTTGTGAAGATGTTTTCATCTCGGTTTTTAAGCCTAATAACCCGTAATCTCTTCACGGCCGCATCGTATAACTCGGATCCCGCACCTCGTAACTCGAACCCCGAACCCCGAACCTTGCACTACTTCTTAAACCTTTCCCACTTAATCAGCATGTATTTATCCGCAAATTGAGTGATAATAATTCCGGAGTTTTTAATGTTCTCTTCCTGTGCAATGTATTCTATAAGTTCACTTTGTTTCAGAATTTTATAGACAGGATGGAATTCAGAATGAGGAGGTCTTGTGATGTTGTATTTTTTAATCCATGAGCTTATCGTAACATGGGAAACCCCAATAATTCTTTCGATTTCACGGTAGCTTAAGCCTTCCAGATAAAGCTGAAGAGCTTTGGTGACATAGTAATCATCAATTTGTTTTCCTAATTTTTTGACGGTAAAATAATAGTTGCAGTCTTTGCAGTGGAAGCGCTGTTTCTCATTGATGATACCGCTTTTTACTACTTTGATACTCTTGCATTTAGGACAGGTATTTTCCATAACTATATTATTTTAGCAAATATATAATAAATTAGCAAATGTATAATTTTCAATAAAGATAATTTTACCTGCTTAAAATTTTAAAACAAAAAAAATATCTTTTTTATTTGGATTTAAAAGAAAATATATTTTAAATTTGCCAAAAAAATTAGATAAATAAATGGAAATAGAAATTTCCTCATGCGAACATCTAATGTATGTGAGTGAAATACAGCAGGAAATGTACGATTCTGCACAGCGTAGAGGGACGGGTATCGCAAAACGTTCTATAGAATATTTGAGTAAGAAGATTTCAGAAGGCAATGCTGTGGTAGCCACTGAAAACGGTGAGTGGGTAGGTTTCTGTTATATAGAGACCTGGTCACATGGGAAGTTTGTGGCTAATTCGGGACTTATTGTGTCACCGAAATTCAGGAACGGCGGAGTAGCGACTCAGATTAAGCAGAAAGTTTTCCAATTATCTAGAGATAAATATCCGGATGCGAAAGTATTTGGCTTGACAACAGGTTTGGCAGTGATGAAAATCAATAGTGATCTAGGGTATAAACCGGTCATTTATTCTGAACTGACTCAGGATGAGGAATTCTGGAACGGTTGCAAAAACTGCGTGAACTATGAGATTTTAATGATGAAGGAACGCAAAAACTGTCTGTGTACAGCCATGTTATTTGTTCCTGAAAATGATAAAAAAAAAGATGAGGTAGTTCATAATCTACCTGAAAGTAAATATGATGGAATGATTCAAAAAAAAATTGATGAATTCCACGCGACCATTAATAATAATAAAAAAAGTCCAGATGAAAAAGAAAGTCATCTTAGCGTTTAGCGGAGGTTTAGATACTTCCTACTGTGCTAAATATCTTAGTGAAACACTAGGATATGAGGTGTATGCAGTTACTGTAAATACCGGAGGTTTTTCAAAAGAAGAAGAAAAAGAGTTGGAGAGAAAAGCTTTAAACCTTGGGGTGAAGGAATACAGGTGCGTAGACGCTCAGGAAGATTATTATAATTCATGTGTAAAATATCTGATTTTCGGGAATGTGCTGAAAAACAATACTTATCCTCTTTCTGTAAGTGCTGAACGTACTATTCAGGCGCAGGAAATTGCAAAATATGCGATTGAAGTAAAAGCAGATGCTATTGCTCACGGAAGTACAGGAGCAGGAAACGATCAGGTTCGTTTCGATTTGATCTTCCAGGTGATGTGCCCGAATATTGAAATCATTACCCCAATTCGTGATATGGCTTTGTCCCGTGACGAAGAAATTGAGTTTTTGAAAGAACATGGTTATGAAATGGAATTCCAGAAAGCTCAATATTCTGTCAATAAAGGACTTTGGGGAACTTCAGTAGGAGGGAAAGAAACACTGACTTCAAGAAATTATCTTCCTGAAGAAGCTTTTCCGTCTCAAATCAAAGAAACTCAGCCTTCAGAACTGGAGATCGAGTTTAAAAACGGAGAAGTGGTAGCTGTAAATGGAGAAAGTTTTGAACATTCAGTATATGCCATTCAAAAAATAGAAGAACTGGCTTCAGCATACGGAGTCGGCCGTGATATTCACGTAGGAGATACCATTGTTGGGATTAAAGGAAGAGTAGGATTTGAAGCAGCAGCGGCATCAGTGATTATCAAAGCACATCATTTATTGGAAAAGCATACGCTTTCAAAATATCAGCAAATGATGAAATCCCAGTTGTCCGACTGGTATGGAAACTGGCTTCACGAAGCACTTTTCTTAGATCCTGTCATGAGAAATATTGAGTCTTTCCTGGTAGATTCTCAGAAAACAGTGAGCGGAAAAGTATTTGTAACCCTTCATCCATACAGATTTATTTTGAATGGAATTGAATCTGATCATGATCTGATGTCTGATAAATTCGGAAGCTATGGAGAAGCCAACAGAGCATGGACGGGTGATGATGTAAAAGGATATACAAAGATTGTAAGCAATTCTTTAAATATATACCACCAGATTAATCAAAATATCAACTAGTTCCGAAAGGACAATGTAATGAAAGGCGGCA
The DNA here is from genome assembly GCF_030846215.1 of Chryseobacterium sp. WLY505. Lineage (NCBI taxonomy): Bacteria > Pseudomonadati > Bacteroidota > Flavobacteriia > Flavobacteriales > Weeksellaceae > Chryseobacterium > Chryseobacterium sp. WLY505. The sequence goes on from NZ_JAVCWI010000004.1 coordinate 23,145, forward strand.
CAAAATGCTGTCAGAATCAAAATGAAGAAAACAGTAGGAATCATTGGTGCCAACGGTTATACAGGAAGTGAGCTGATACGCTTACTGGCTTTTCATCCCCATGTGACATTGAGTTTTTTACATAGTCGTTCGAATTCGGGAACAAGAATTTCAGATCTGTACCCGGATTTAACGACGGTTTGTGAAATGGTTTTGACGGACAAACCTGAAGACGTGGATATTCTTTTTCTGTGTCTTCCGCATAAAGAAAGTCAAAACTGGTTAACTCAGAATCCTGTTAAAGATGAAACGCTGGTGATTGATCTTGGAAATGACTTCCGTCTGGAAGGAAATTTCGGAAACAGAGATTTTATCTATGGATTACCGGAAATCAATAAAAAACAGCTGGCAGGAGCAAGAAGCATTGCCAATCCGGGATGTTTTGCTACAGCTATTCAGTTGGCTTTACTGCCATTGGCGGAAAAAGGAGTTTTAAATGAAGTTTTTACTACAGGGATTACAGGTTCTACAGGAGCCGGGCAGTCTTTGCAGGCAACCACTCATTTTACCTGGAGAAATGATAATGTTTCAGCCTATAAAACATTAACTCATCAGCATGTCGATGAGATTTTGCAGCAGCTGATTTCATTTAATAATAAAGAAGTAAACCTGAATTTTGTTCCATGGAGAGGAGATTTTGCAAGAGGAATTTTTACAAGTTCCACCATGAAGACGGATTTGACGCTGGAGGAAATAGAACAATTATTTCAGGATTTCTATGCGGAGGAGCCTTTTGTTACGGTAAGTAGTAGGGCAGTTGATTTAAAGCAGGTTGTCAATACCAATCGCTGTGTGATTCAAATCGAAAAGAGTGGAAATGTTGTCGTTATTCACTCAGCGATTGACAATTTGTTAAAAGGTGCTTCGGGACAGGCAGTCCAGAATATGAATCTGGCCATGAACTGGGAAGAAAATGCAGGACTGAACCTGAAACCGATAGCATTTTAATATAGAAAGTAGATGGATGTATAGGAACTCGAAACCCGAATCCCGCATCATTCATTATTTATCAATTATCATTTATAAAAAGACATGAATTTATTCAACGTATATCCATTATTCAACATAAATCCGGTAAAAGCTCAGGGATCTTTTCTTTGGGATGATAAAGGGGAACAATATCTTGATTTTTATGGCGGTCATGCTGTGATTTCTATCGGGCACAACCATCCATATTATCAAAATAAACTGAAAGATCAGCTGGAGAAAATTTCTTTCTATTCCAACTCTGTTCAGAATGAATTGCAGACTGAACTGGCGGAAAAGCTGGGGAAACTTTCAGGTTACGAGGATTATAATCTTTTCTTATGCAATTCTGGAGCGGAAGCGAATGAAAATGCATTGAAGCTGGCTTCTTTTCATAACGGAAAAAGCAAAGTACTTTATTTCTCAGGTTCATTCCACGGAAGAACTTCTGCAGCGGTTTCGGTAACAGATAATCCAAAGATTGTGGCTCCGGTTAACTTTTCTGAAAGGTTTATCAAATCAGAATGGAATGATGTGCAGCAGCTTGAAGAAACCTTTGACAAGCATGGAAATGAAATTTCATCCGTAATCATCGAAGGAATTCAGGGAGTAGGAGGAATTATGATTCCAACACCGGAATTTTTATCTAAAATCAAAGAATTATGTGAAAAATATGATACTGTTCTTATTTTGGATGAAGTGCAGTCCGGGTATGGGAGAAGCGGATATTTCTTTGCCCATCAGGAATTTGGTGTAGAGGCAGATATTATTACAACGGCAAAAGGAATGGGAAATGGTTTCCCTGTTGGCGGAGTTTTGATAAATCCTAAATTCCAGGCAAGCAACGGTTTGCTGGGAACTACATTTGGAGGAAATCATCTGGCTTGTGCGGCTTCAATTGCTGTTCTTGATGTTATGAAAGATGAAAATCTTCTTGAAAATGCTCAGCAGATGGGTGAGTATATTGAAAATGAAATTAAAGATTTACCACATATTAAATCCATCCGAAGGAAAGGATTGATGATCGGAATAGAACTCGATAGAGACTGTTCGGAAGTAAGGAAAGAATTGCTTTTCGGTCATCATATTTTCACCGGAAACTCTAATGATAAAACAGTATTGAGGATTCTTCCGGCACTGAATATCAAAAAAGAGGAAACGGATCTTTTCATCAATGCTCTGAAAGTGGTGTTGGGGAATATCTAAGGGACTGGAGAGCAAAGGTTATAAAACTTAAAATAGTACACAATACCTGTCATTCTGAATGAAACGAAGTGAAATGAAGAATCTCAGAATGACAAAAACAAGTATCAATTGCTGAGTGAAACGCCCTTGCGAACGAAAAAAGCATCAGTGGAAAGCTTTGCGTCCTTGCGTTAAAACTCTCAAAAATGTGTAAACACAATCTTTAAAATCAATTCAAAATGAAATGGATATTCCATTTGTCCATTGAAAAAAAATAGAAATACCAAATGAAAAAATTTACCTCTGTAAGTGATGTAGAAAACTTACAGGAAATCATAAAAAAAGCTTTACAGATAAAAGCAGACCCTCTTACTGAAACACAAAAAGGAAAGGGAAAAACAATAGGACTTGTATTTTTAAATTCAAGTTTGAGAACCCGTCTGAGCAGTCAGATTGCAGCTCAGAATTTAGGGTTGAATGTATTGACATTAAATGCTGCACAGGAAGCCTGGAATCTTGAATTTGCTGATGGAGCTGTCATGAATGGGGATACTGTAGAGCATATCAAAGATGCAATTGAGGTTTTAAACCAATATTGCGATATCATCGCGGTACGTTGTTTTGCAGGAATGAAGAGCAAGGAAGATGATGTGAATGAAAGTATCTTAAGCCAGTTTGAAAAACATGCAAAAGTTCCTGTTATTTCATTGGAATCTGCTACCCGCCATCCGCTGCAAAGTTTAGCAGACTGTATCACGATTACAGAAAACTGGAAAAAGGACCATAAACCAAAAGTGGTATTGACCTGGGCACCGCATATAAAACCTATTGCTCATGCTGTTGGAAATTCTTTTGCAGAATGGATGCAGGAAATGGATGTAGAATTAGTAATTGCCAATCCCGAAGGATATGATTTAGATAAAAACTTCACAAAGGATGTAAAAGTAATCCATGATCAGGACGAAGCGTTGAAAGATGCAGATTTTATCTATGTAAAAAACTGGTCTTCTTTTGATGATTATGCAGCAATGCCTGAAGTAAAAGGCGACTGGATGCTTACCAATGAAAAATTAGCCAATACCAATGATGCAAAAGTGATGCACTGTCTTCCGGTTCGCCGTAATGTGGAACTGAGTGATGAAGTGATGGATGGAGATCATTCTATCATTTATCAGCAGGCTAAAAACCGAATTTTCTCGGCACAAGCTGTATTCAGTGAAATTTTAGATGAATTGAAAGCCTAGTGATCCTTGTCAAGGTTTTAAACCTTGACAAGGATAGAAAAGATCAAGTATCCCAAAATGTTTACAAATGAAAGAAAAGTTATACATCATAAAAATTGGCGGAGCTTTAATAGATGATGAAGAATTATTAAACCAATTCTTAGAACAATTTTCTGAAATTAATGAAAAGAAAATTCTTGTTCATGGCGGTGGAAAACTGGCGACGATGCTGGCTGATAAACTGGGCATCGAGCAGAAAATGATCAACGGAAGGAGGATTACGGATAAAGACACACTGGATATTGTAACGATGGTATATGCGGGAGGAATCAATAAAAATATTGTTGAAAAACTGCAGCAGAAAAAATGCAATGCCATAGGATTCTCAGGAGCAGATGGAAATTTAATCAAAGCTAAAAAAAGAGAACATCCTGAAATCGACTTTGGATTTGTAGGAGACATCAATAAGAAAAGTGTGAACAGAAAACTGGTTTCAAAACTCATCAAGCTAGGTCTTATTCCTGTGTTTTCAGCAATTACACACGATAGAAAAGGAAATCTTTTCAATACCAATGCGGATACCATTGCTTCTGTAATGGCGCAGGCTCTTTCGGAGAAATATGAAGTTGAACTGTTGTATTGTTTTGATAAAGAAGGAGTACTGCAAGATGTAAATGATCCTGAATCTGTGATCAAAAGTGTAACTGAGGAAGATTTCACCACATTAAAAGAAGAAGGAAAGCTTCACAAAGGGATTTTACCCAAACTTGAAAATGCTCTTGGAGCCATAAAAAATAATGTAGACAAAGTGTTTCTGATCAAAGAAACAGAATTGAAAAACCATATAGAAAGTCATCATGCAGGAACTGAAATCTGTTTATAATAAAGAAGAGCTATTGAATAATGCGGTCGGATTGCTTAAAAATTTGATTGAGATTCCTTCATTCAGTAAAGATGAATTCAATACGTCGGTAGAAATTGAAAATTTTTTCAAAAAACACCAGATTCCTACCAAACGTTTTAAAAATAATATCTGGGCGGTAAATAAGCATTTTGATGTTTTTAAGCCTTCGGTTTTACTGAATACCCATCATGATACTGTAAAGCCTAACAAAGCTTACACATTGGATCCGTTTGTTCCAGTTGAAAAAGAGGGAAAATTATTTGGATTGGGAAGTAATGATGCCGGAGCTTCTTTGGTTTCTATGGCACAGGTTTTTTTACATTTTTATGATAAAGAAGATTTAAAATATAATTTAGTTATTGCTTTGACGGCAGAGGAGGAGATCTCAGGATTTGATGGAATAGAAGCTCTGTTTCCGCAGCTACCCAACGTAGAACTCGCCATTGTAGGAGAACCCACGCAGATGAATCTGGCGATTGCAGAAAAAGGACTTCTTGTAATTGATGGAGAAATGAAAGGTACTCCTTCTCATGCCGCTCATCCTAATGATGATAACTCGATTGTAAAATGTATGCAGGATTTGCAGAATATTCTGGACTTTAAATTTCCAAAGGTTTCAGAATATCTGGGTGAAGTTAAAGTTACTTTATCCGGAATTCATGCAGGCGTACAGCATAACGTTGTTCCGGAATCGTGCAACTTTACATTGGATGTACGAGTAACGGATGAATATTCCAATCAGGAAGCGTTTGATATCATTCAGTCTCAGATGAAATCTACTTTAACAGCCAGATCGTTCAGATTGAATTCTTCAAAAATCGAGCTGGATCATCCGTTTGTAAAAGCAGGAGTTGAAATCGGAAGGACAACTTATGGTTCACCAACCTCTTCAGATCAGGCGATTATTCCATGTACATCAGTGAAAATAGGTCCTGGAGACAGTAGGCGCTCTCATACTGCAGATGAATTTATCTATATCCATGAAATAGAAGAAGGAATAGAAATTTACATCAGAATTTTAGAAAAAGTGTTATAAAAATGAAAGATGGGTGTAGGAAGAGGGAAGTTATTGCAGTATGTTATTAGCTTCCTGTCTCCAGCCTCAGGCTTCCAGCTCAATATATGTTTTGACTCCGCCCGGCGGGCACTAGAAGTTTAGTTTTTAATAAGATTTATGCAAAAAGAAAATTAGAAATGAAGGCTTTACATAAGGAAATGTTTTTTTATAGTTAATAGTAATAAGGATTGCCTTGCCGGGCATGTCAAAACCCATCAGTATTTTAAATCAAAGAATATGAAAAAAATATGGCAGAAGGATGACCTTGCCACCAATATATTAGTCACTCAATTTACAGTCGGTAAAGACCTTGACTTTGACGAACGTTTAGCGAAATATGACGTGAAAGGTTCTATGGCCCATTGCAAAATGTTGGCAGAAACCGGAATTATCACTCAGGAAGAATCAGAACAGATGTTGTCTGTTTTGAATAGTATTTTAAATAAAATTGAAGAAGGTAGTTTTGAAATTGATAAAGATGCTGAGGATATCCATTCTCAGGTAGAAGCCATTCTCATTGAAGAATTAGGTGATACAGGAAAGAAAATCCATACGGCAAGATCAAGAAATGATCAGGTTTTGCTGGATATAAAATTGTACTTATTGGATGAAATCCGTGAGATCACGGCGCTTACAGATGAGTTTTTCCAGATTTTAATTCAATTGGCAGATCAGCATAAAAATGTTCTGCTTCCGGGATATACCCATTTGCAGATTGCAATGCCTTCATCATTCGGATTGTGGTTCGGAGCTTATGCAGAAGCGCTTTTGGATGATGTGGAAATGCTGTTTTCAGTAAAAAATATCATTAATAAAAACCCGCTGGGATCAGCGGCCGGTTATGGTTCATCTTTCCCGATCAATCGTGAAAGTACCACCTACAATCTGGGCTTCCAGTCGATGAATTATAACTCGGTATATGCTCAGATGACCCGTGGAAAGTCGGAAAAAATGCTGTCAATGGCAATGGCTACTTTAGCAGGAACGCTTGGTAAGTTTGCTTATGATGTGTGTTTATACCTAAGCCAGAATTTTGATTTTATTAGCTTTCCAAAGGAGTTTACTACAGGAAGCAGCATTATGCCTCATAAAAAGAATCCGGATATCTTTGAGCTGGTTCGTGCACGATGTAACAGAATTCAGTCGCTTCCGAACGAACTGATTCTTTTGACAAACAATCTGCCTTCCGGTTATCACAGAGATGTACAGTTGACGAAAGAGATACTTTTCCCTGCAATAGATTCTTTAAAGGAATGTCTGGAAATCCTAAGCTATACTTTACCCAATATTCAGGTAAAAGACGGAATTCTGGAAGATGAAAAGTATAAATATCTTTTCAGTGTAGAAAAGATCAATGAAGAAGTGAAAAACGGAAGTTCGTTCCGTGATGCTTATGTAAAAGTAGGGCAGGAAATTGAAAACAACGAGTTTGAATTTGAACCCGGAAACCTTGAACATACCCACCAGGGAAGTATTGGAAATCTTTGCCTGGACAAAATAGAATATCAGTTCAATAAACTGAAAAATAAATTATTGGGTTAGAATCTAAGCCATTAAGGTCGTCAAAAACTTAGGCAAAAATCAGTGGAATTTCTAAAATTATTTTAGCCTGCTGTCTTTTCGTTGTGAAAGCCTTAATCTTAAATCTTATCTGCTTAAGTGATCTTAATGGCTGGATTGTAATTCCGCTCTTTGAATTTGATGATTGATCTTTAAACTGACTATGATTGGAAATTGAGATTAAATCTGCTGCATAAAATTTTATCGGAGATAAAATCTTAGCGCCTTAAAGCATAAAGTTTATAGATTTCTTTTGCGTCTTTGCGCTTTTCTAATAAAAGAATCAGAAAAAATCTGTTGGAAAACGCGAAGGCGCAAAATGATAATGATATATCTTATTTTCAAGACGCAAGAAAATCAGAGATTTTCAGCAAGTAAAATCAGGATAATAATGAGTTTAAAAATAGATGGATTATTTCAGATCAATTTTAAGGTTGGAGGATGTTAAGCTACTTATTATTAAAAATTGAGTTTAAATAGGCAGTCCAAAATTTTATCGGAGATAAAATCTTAGCGCCTTACAACATAAAGTTTATAGATTTCTTTTGCGTCTTTGCGTTTTTTCTAATAAAATAAAAGATTAGAAAAAATCTGTTGGAAAACGCGAAGGCGCAAATTGATAATGATATATCTTATTTTCAAGACGCAAGAAAATCTAAGATTTTCAGCAAGTAAAATCAGGATAATAATGAGTTTAAAAATAGGTGGATTATTCCAGATCAATTTTAAACTTGGTAGATTTTTTCACCTCGTGAAGGACAATAGAACTGTGATATTGTCCGATGTTGGGAAGATTTGAAATCACACTCACCGCAAACTCATTATAGGAATTGATATCTTTCGCGATAATTTTCAGCATATAATCATATTCCCCGGAAAGGCTGGTGATTTCCTGAACTTCATCGTATTTGGAAATGTTGTCCTCAAAGGTTTCCAATACTTTTTTGGATTGCTCCTTAAGACGGACATTGCAATAAACGATGATATTCAAACCCAGTTTTTCACGGTTTAAAAGACCTACGTATTTTTCAATGATGCCCTGTTTCTCCAATTGTTTGATTCGCTCATATGTTGGAGTAAAGGTAAGACCTATCTTTTCGGAAATTTCTTTTACCGATAATGTAGAGTCTTCCTGAATAATACTGAGAATCATTTTGTCTTTTAAATCCATAAATAAAGTTGTGTGCTAACAAAAATATTAATTTTAAATGAGAATAAGGAAAGACTGAAGTTTTTAATTTATTTTAAACATAATTTTTGTAGGTTCATAAAATTGTTGTATCTTTGCACCTAATGAATAAAAAAGCATTTATATCATTAGATTTACCGGGCGAAAGCGCCCTTTACGATATTTATTGTTATTAAGCGAAGATAGTTGTCTTCGCTTTTTTTATGCCCAAAAATTAGAATTATGTTTACGATTACAGAACTAAGCACCGAGAGAATCAACAGTATACTGACAGAAGCACTGGCTTTTGCGAATGGTAAAACTGCTAAAATTGAAGGAGAAGTTTTTTGCTCAAACCTTTTCTTCGAAGACAGTACAAGAACGAAAACAAGCTTCGATCTTGCAGAGAGAAAACTGGGACTTCAGGTAGTTCCTTTTGATGCGTCACACAGTTCGGTAAACAAAGGTGAGAGTCTTTATGACACTGTAAAGACGATTGAAAGTATAGGGGTGAACCTTGTGGTGATCCGTGATAAGAAAGACAGATACTTCGAGGAACTGAAAAATATTAAGATTCCGGTAATCAACGGAGGAGACGGTACAGGAAACCACCCTTCACAGTGTATGCTGGATCTGATGACCATCTATCAGGAATTCGGAAAGTTTGAAGGACTGAAGGTAGGAATTGTAGGAGATGTAAAACACAGCCGTGTTGCTAATTCAAATGCAGAAGCATTAAGAAGACTGGGAGCCAAAGTATACTTTTCAGGACCTGAACAGTGGTTTGATGAAGGAGCTTTGATCAACGGAACATATATGTCAGTGGACGAACTGATCGCTGAAGTAGATGTTTTAATGCTGCTAAGAATCCAGCACGAGAGACACGATGCAGCAATGAGCTTCACTGCTTCAGAGTATCATAAAAGATATGGTCTGACGAAAGAAAGAGAACAGGCCATGAAAAAAGAAGCAATTGTCATGCACCCGGCTCCGATCAACAGAGGCGTGGAAATAGATTCAGATCTTGTAGAATGCGAAAGATCAAGAGTCTTTAAACAAATGGAAAACGGGGTATTCGCCAGAATGGCCATTTTAAAAGAAGCGTTGGAAAGTAAAGGATATACTTTTAAATAAGGGCCAAGGTAAAAGAGCCAGGTTAAAAGTAAAAAGTTAAAGAGCCCCGGAGGGGCGACCTGTTAATAGCCAGGGTGAAAATAAGTAGATAAAAATAAAAGAGCCCCGTAGGGGCGGCCTGCTAATAGCAATGGGTGAAACCCATGGAAATAAAAAGGATTTAAATAATCCAAGCCCTGTAAGGGCGACCTGTTAATAACATATAAATAATAAGAGATAAAAGTTTAAAATGAAGAAAAAATTAATACTGGAGTCCGGTGAAGTGTTTCATGGAGAAGGTTTCGGAGCAGAATTGGAAACTGCAGGGGAAGTAGTTTTCAATACCGGAATGACAGGGTATCAGGAATTGATCTCTGACCCATCATACTGCGGTCAGATAGTTTGTATGACCTATCCGCTTATCGGAAATTATGGTATTAACCGTGATGATTATGAAAGTATCGAGCCGGCAATTAAAGGGCTTATCGTAAAAGAACTTTGCGATCTTCCTTCCAACTTCCGTACTCAGATTACTTTAGATGAATTATTTAAAAAGAAAAACCTTTCAGGAATTTCAGGAATCGACACCAGAAGACTGACAAGAGTTCTTCGTAACTATGGAGTGGTAAAAGGAAAAATTGTAAATGCTGATGCTGATGAAGCTGCTGTAGCTTCTGAGCTGAAGACAACAAATTTCCCAACCAACCAGGTAGAGGAGGTTTCTACAAAAACTCCTTACGCTAACCCGAACAGAGGTTTCAAAGTAGTGTTGGTAGATTTCGGTGCAAAACTGGGAATTATCAGAGAATTGTCTCAGAGAAACTGTGACATCATCGTGGTTTCTCAGGATACTACTGCAGAAGAAATCCTACTGATGAATCCGGACGGAATTATGTTGTCAAACGGTCCTGGTGACCCGGAAGATGTACCGCACGCGTTGGATATGATCAGAGGATTATTAGGAAAAGTTCCAATCTTCGGAATCTGTTTAGGACACCAGTTAATTGGTCTTGCTTGTGGAGCGAAAACTTTCAAACTGAAATTCGGACACAGAGGAGGAAACCACCCGGTATTGGATCTGGAGAAAAATACAGTAGCCATTACTTCTCAGAACCATGGGTATGCTGTTGATCAGGAAAGTTTAAAAGGAACAGACCTTATCGAAACACACATCGCCTTGAACGACAGAACAAACGAAGGATTAAAACATAAAATCCACCCTTGTTTCTCAGTTCAGTATCACCCTGAAGCGAGCCCTGGTCCTGAAGATGCAAACTACCTGTTTGATGAGTTCATTCAAATGATGGAGGACTTTAAAAAGTAAGACACTCCAATTGTCATTCTGAAAGAAGCAAAAGCTGAATGAAGAATCTCAACAACAAAATGAGATCCTTGGGAATGACAAAGTGTGTTAATTCAATTTAAATAAAGCATAATGCTGGAAGTTTAAGTTCAAACTTTTAGTATCTAAAAAAAGAAAAATGGCAAAACGTACAGATATAAAAACAATTTTAGTAATCGGTTCAGGACCTATCATCATTGGTCAGGCAGCTGAATTTGATTACGCAGGAACGCAGGCTTGTCTGTCTTTGAAAGAAGAAGGCTACAAAGTAATTTTGATCAACTCAAATCCTGCAACGATCATGACAGATGTGGAAATCGCAGATAAAGTATATATCGAGCCGATTTCATTACAGTTTGTAAGCCACATCATCAGAAAAGAACGTCCGGATGCATTATTACCAACATTAGGAGGTCAGACAGGTCTTAACATGGCGGTAGAATTGGAAAAATCAGGAATTCTTGAAGAGTGCAAGGTGGAAGTATTGGGAACTAAACTTTCTGCTATCAACAGAGCAGAAGACAGAGACCTTTTCCGTGAGCTGATGAGAGAACTGAACGAGCCGGTACCGGAATCTGATATCGTCAATACGGTAGAAGGTGCACTTGCTTTCGCAGATGAGATCGGGTATCCTGTAATTGTTCGTCCTGCCTTCACAATGGGTGGTACCGGAGGTGGTATCGCTTCTACAGAAGTTGAATTGAAAGAGATTGCTGAATTGGGATTAAAGCACAGCCCGGTTACACAGTGTCTTATCGAAAAATCAATCGCAGGTTTCAAAGAAATTGAATACGAAGTAATGCGTGATGCAAACGACAACGCCATTGTGGTTTGTAACATGGAAAATATTGACCCGGTAGGGGTTCACACTGGAGACTCTATCGTAGTAGCCCCTTCTCAGACGCTTTCAGACAGAGAGTATCAGTTACTGAGAAATGCTTCCCTGAAAATCATCAGAGCATTAGGAATTGAAGGTGGATGTAACGTACAGTTAGCTTTAGATCCGCATTCATTCGATTACTATATCATTGAGGTAAACCCTAGAGTTTCCCGTTCATCAGCGTTAGCAAGTAAGGCAACAGGGTATCCGATTGCAAAGATTGCAGCAAAAATCGCTGTAGGATTGACTCTGGATGAAATCATGAACCCGGTAACAGGAAAAACATACGCATGTTTCGAGCCGGCTCTTGACTATGTGGTAACGAAATTCCCAAGATTCCCATTCGATAAATTCGAAACGGCAGACAGAAGACTTTCTACTCAGATGAAAGCAACGGGTGAGGTAATGGCAATCGGAAGAAACCTTGAAGAATCTTTACAGAAAGCGATCCGTTCATTAGAAACAGGAATCAAGCATTTAGGATTAAAAACAAAGCAGGCTCAGGCACTTACTGCTGAAGAAATCGAAAGAAGAATCAGAGTGTGTGATGATGAGAGATTATTCATCATCGGAGATGCTTTAAGAAGAGGATACGACTGGGAACAGATTGTAGAATGGAGTAAAATCGACAAGTTCTTTATCTGGAAACTGAAAAAATTAGTTGACTTCGAAAAAGTAATCGCTGACAACAAATTTGATAAAGAAACCCTGATTGAAGCGAAGAGATTAGGTTTTGCAGATATCAATATCGCTGTTCTTTGGGATGTAAAAGAGCGTGAGGTTTTCAACTTCAGAAAAGAAAACGGAATCATGCCGGTTTACAAAATGGTAGACACTTGTGCTGCTGAATTCGAAAGTGAAACGCCTTATTTCTACGGAACTTACGAAGAAGAAAACGAAAGTGTTGTTTCGGACAAAGAAAAAATCATCGTACTAGGTTCAGGACCTATCAGAATCGGACAGGGAGTTGAGTTTGACTACGCAACGGTTCACTCAGTATGGGCAATCAAAGAAATGGGTTACGAAGCGATTATCATCAACAACAACCCTGAGACAGTTTCTACAGACTTCTCAATTTCAGATAAACTTTACTTCGAGCCGCTTACAGAAGAAGATGTGATGAACATCATCGAGCTTGAAAAACCAAAAGGAGTAGTGGTACAGTTCGGAGGGCAGACAGCGATTAACCTTGCTGATAAACTAGCCGCTCACGGAGTACAGATCTTAGGAACTTCATTAGAAGACCTTGACAGAGCTGAAAATAGAGATAAATTCGAAAAAGCACTTCAGGAGCTTGGAATTCCTCAGCCAAAAGGAAGAACTTCAACTTCGAAAGAAGAAGCGATAAAAATTGCCAACGAAATCGGATACCCGGTATTGGTTCGTCCAAGCTACGTTCTTGGAGGTAGAGCAATGGAAATTGTATACGCAGAAGCAGAACTGGCTCACTACATGGAAAATGCAGTAGAAGCAAGCCCTGAGCACCCGGTATTGGTAGACAAATACATGGTAGGAAAGGAAATTGAAGTTGATGCTATCTGCGACGGTGAAACCGTAGTGATCCCGGGAATTATGGAGCACATCGAAAGAGCAGGAGTTCACTCCGGAGACTCTATCGCAGTGTATCCGCCGCAAAATATCTCTCAGAGCGAGATTGATACTTTGGTAGACTACACTCAGAGACTGGCAAAAGGATTAAACGTTATCGGATTAATGAATATCCAGTACGTTCTTTTCGAAGGAAATGTATATGTAATCGAAGTAAACCCTCGTTCTTCAAGAACAGTTCCTTTCTTATCTAAAATCACAGAAGTTCCGATGGCGAACCTTGCAACAAAGGCAATCCTGGGACAAAAACTGAAAGATTTAGGTTACGAAAACGGATTGGTTCCAAACAAAGAAGGCGTATTTGTAAAAGTACCGGTATTCTCTTTCTCTAAGCTAACGAAAGTGGATATCTCTTTAGGCCCGGAAATGAAGTCTACAGGAGAAGTTATGGGGAAAGATACAACCCTTGAAAAAGCACTTTACAAAGGATTGGTTGCTGCAGGAAGAAAAGTTCCTATGCACGGGTCTATCCTGTTTACAGTAGCCGATAAGCATAAAGATGAGGCAGCAGCTCTTGCCGCAAGATTCCATGAAGTAGGATTCAGAATCTGGGCTACAGAAGGTACTGCGAAGTTCTTTGAAGAAAAAGGAATCCCTTGCAAAATCGGATACAAAATCGGAGAAGAAGATGTAAACCTTATCGACCTGATCCAGAAAGGAAAAGTTCAGTATGTTGTGAATACCACTACAAAAGGTAAACAGGCTGAAAGAGACGGATTCCAGATCAGAAGAATGAGTGTGGAAAACGGTGTTCCTTGTTTAACTTCAATGGATACGGTAGAAGCGATCTTAAAGGTAATCGAAAGCATGAGCTTCAAAATGGAGACAATGTAATTTCTGACTAGAATAAATATTAAAATCCCACAAGTTTTCTTGTGGGATTTTTTTATCAATTTAATCCAGAAAAAATAAAGGATTCTGTTTACTTTTGCAAAAGCCATTTAAACTTCAATATAATGAGTATAAAATCAATTACGATAGGATTTCTATGTTGTATTTTCGTAGCAGTGCTTTCAGGATGTTCCTGGATAACTGATTTCTATATTCAAAACCTGACTGGCTCCAAAAAAATAATTAAGATCAATTACAGTTATCCCATCTCAAAAGCAATTGATAATGGAGGCGGCAGCTTTGCATTTAATTATGAAAATGGAATATTGTCACCTCGGTCTTTCTATAAAATCAAAAATCCAAAGTCTCTTGAAAAAATAGAAATAAAAGATTCTTCCATTGTCCTTGAGCTTTATCCAAATTCAACAACAAAAATTTACACAAGCCATAATGGAAGCTGGAGATATAGAATTAAAAGTGTTGAGGTTAATGGAACCATATTTTATCCTTCAGAATTAATAAATAAAAGCAGATATATCAGTAAGAGTTATGTTTATAAAATCGAATAAAGGAAAAAGCTGTAATGGATAAAAAAGCAATACAAATTTTACTCAACACCATAAAAACTTCCCAGAACGAAAGTGTAAGGGATTGGTTTTATTGGGAAACTTATATGCAGTATATCTCTGAAGATGATTTTGAGTATGCAAAGAAACATTCTGTAATGTATGATCAGGAAGAGATAAGTCATGATGAAATTTGCAGAAGAATTAAAAGGGCTGTGGCTGGTATTGAAAAACAGAAAGTTGTGGATGCTTTTGTGTACAGTTTAAGTACAAGACAACTGGAATACCGATCATTTTTATCCAGCTATTGCATTGCAGAAAGTCTGGAAGAGCATAGCTTTACGCCAAGTCCGGAACCTAATGAAGATATCTGTGCGATATGCGGGCTTCATACTTATGAGTTTGAAGATCCTATCGAATTCAATACCATCAATTATTTCAAATACAAAGATGGATGTTGTTTTGATAGTTTAATCCAGGTTTTATTTGATGTAGAACAGTTTCCAAAACTTCCGGTCGTTAAACCTACCGAAAATGACTACAGGATTCTCAATGAACTGAAAGAAATTATTGAAACATCAGAACCCGGCGACAGAATTTCTCAACTTAAAAAGAGAATCGCCAAAACAGTAAAATCAAATGATGAAGAAAGATTAGGATTGTTGGAAATTTTGGGAGTTATCGGAATTTTACATGATGATGCTCAT
Source organism: Chryseobacterium sp. WLY505 (assembly GCF_030846215.1). Taxonomy (NCBI): domain Bacteria; kingdom Pseudomonadati; phylum Bacteroidota; class Flavobacteriia; order Flavobacteriales; family Weeksellaceae; genus Chryseobacterium; species Chryseobacterium sp. WLY505. Next base: position 38,294 of record NZ_JAVCWI010000004.1, read on the forward strand.
TTTGGGTATGCAGATCAATATGTTACCTATCCGGAAAGAGAACACAGACCCATTAGGAATGATGATGTTGGTTATCCCGCAAGATGGTGGCAGGGGAAATTTGGAATTGATGATGAAAAATGGAAGTACTGGTTTGAAAGCAATTAAGTGATTTTTTTATCATGCTCTCATACATTTAAAAACAAATTTTCAATACAAAAAACAGGGTTAAAATGAATTCGGAAGTGTTTTTATCGGATTAGCTTAAAAATACATGATGTTTACCGAATTATTTATAAATTAGAGCGTTAAAATTCAGGCTGTTATTATTATTTAAAAACTAATAAAAATTCCACCAAATCAAAATATAACCATGGCAGAATATTACGCAAAATCAAGCAATTCTTTATCTTTCGAGGTCACAAGAGAAGAAAGATTAATTGGAAAACTTACTTATACAAGCTGGTTTAAATTTAATGCTGTCATTGAAATTGCAGATGGTAAAACCTATCAGGTAGAGCCAAAAGGTTTTTGGGGAACTACGATTGAGCTTAAAGACCATGAAAGGGTACTTCTGAAATTCAGAATGAACTGGAACGGGGAAATTGTGGTGCAGACCTATTTTGATGGGATTAAAAATGGCTATCTTTTTAAACACAGAGGTATTTTTAAAGAATCATTTGTCCTTACAGATCAGGACGGCGTAGAGCTGATAATTATAAAACCCCACCTGAAATGGACTTCCATGAATTACGAATATCAGATAAACACCTCTGATGCCTATGAAACCTTTCCGGAAAAAGAAATCGTTTTAATTAACGCACTGCATTGCGCCAATTATTATATGTCGATGATGGCCGCTGCCGTTATATAAAAGATAATTGTAGACATTAATAGCAATGTAATTCTGACACAGAAAAAAGTTCTGTGCGCATTGTTCAAAGAATCTCATTAATAATAAACTTGTTTAAACTTTTTTGAAACATTAAGATCGCATTAAGGTATTTAGACTATTAAGATGAGCTTCGCTTTATGCTTAAAAATCAGAATGATTTATCTTAACTTAATTATGCTTTACTGCTTAAATCCTTCTTAATGGTTTAAGAAATATCCAATGTATGTTGTTATCAATAAGATAAATAGCCTTTAACTACTTATCCAAAGCCTTTGAAACTGCTAAACTATCTTCCAGTAGTCTGTAGCGTGTAATTTTATGATTTTGAATACGCATCTGAATACAGAATAAGGACTCTACAATATTCCCAGTTTCAAGCATTTTCGTTACAAATTCTCCTGTAATCACGGCATTTTCATCATCGGTAAAAATATGATCAATTTTTGCAGAAACAGGCTCCGTATATTTCCATAGCAGTTCAAAAAATTCGGCGACTTCCTGTTTATTGTTTCTTACTCCCAGCCAGGGCGCTTTTTGTTCATCTCCAGGTATATACCAGTCTACAGTATCAGAAAAAAGGTTGGTTAATTCTGTCAGATTTCTTTCCGACATAAACTGTAGAAATTGCTGAATAGTTTCTTGGTTATTGCTCTTCATTTCTTGAAAATTATAATCAATAATTAGCTTGATATGGAGTCATGAAGATAAGAAAAAATTAAACTCCAATTGCTGTTTATTTTCATAGAATCCTTTATTAATGGGTTATTTCATTGCAAAAGTTTTATGATTTGTATCATGTTTTTATTTAGAATTAATAAAAATAAGATAATTTTGCAGAACTAACTTAATTATAAACATGAAAAAAACTATTATTTCTGCAGCTCTATTAGCCGTAACGATGCTGAGTGCCCAGGAAACGGATACTATTAAAGTGGCTGAAATCCAATCCGTATCACTCCAGGGAACTCACAACTACAGAACCAAAAAATCTGAATCTATCGCAAGACTTCCTCTTGAAAACCTTGAAAATCCAACCGTTTACAACCTCGTTCCCAAAGAAATCATCAGTGAAATGGGAGCAATGGACTTCAATACAGCCATGGCTTCTGCTCCGGGAGTTGTTGTAAGCAACAGTGTCAATGACAGTGGAAACGATATTTTTATGAGAGGTTTCAGTTCCAATGCCAGTTTCAGAAACGGACTGATTCAAAATCCAAGAGTACAATCTGAGATCGCTAATATCGAAAGAGTAGAAGTAATAAAAGGTCCATCGGGAACTTTATTCGGAGGAACATTAGCCAACTATGGTGGTGTGGTGAATATTGTAACCAAAAAACCACAGGAAAACTTCGGAGGAATTATCAATTATACTACCGGAAGCTGGGGAATGAACAGGATCACAGCAGATGTGAATACTCCTTTAAATAAAGAAAAAACTGCATTGGCAAGATTCAATGTCGCAGCCTATTCTCAGGATTCTTTTCAGGATGCGGGCTACAACAAAGGATTATTTTTCTCCGGAAGTGTTTTGTACAAAGTAAGTGATAAAACCACAGTAACGTTAGACACCGAGTTCCATGCTCCGGACAAAACATTGAATGCTTATGTAAGAAACTCAGAAAAGCTGACTTTACATTCGATGAAAGATCTGGAAGTCGCTTACAAAAGAGCATTTACCAGTAATGACATCGGTTCCAAAAGAACCAATTTTGTAACAATGGCTGAGGTTACCCATAAATTCAACGATCAATGGACTTCCAGAACCTCTTATCAAAGAGGGGAAGCCAATGAAAATGAGTCGATCTTTTTAGTGCTGAGATATCTGAATAATAATCAGGTAGAAAGAATGATCCGCCCTTTCGACAGCTTTAAAGTAACCACAGACAATATCCAGCAGAATTTCACAGGAGATTTTAAAATAGGAGGCTTAAGAAACCGTCTGGTAGTAGGAATAGATTACTTCCAGCAAAGAACAAAATATCAGTTCCCTTATTATGAAGCCAACGGATACAGCAATGTTTTCATGCCTTATGACAAAGTGAATCTTGATAGCTCTTCAGCTTGGGATCCGATCTCAAGAAACAAATTCATGAACAGAGAAAGAAAATCCACAGAATCTGATATTACAACTTTCAGAACGATCAGTGGTTATATCTCCAATGTTTTAAATATCACAGATAATTTGCTGGTAATGGCCAGTTTGAGAGTAGATAGCTATAAAAATGATGATATGGTGGTAAATGGTGTAGAGATCTCTACCAAAAACGGATATGCTGAAAATAAGGTTTCCGGTTACAGCCAGACCCAATTTTCACCAAAGTTCGGATTGGTGTATGAAATTGTAAAGGATGAGATTTCATTCTTTGCCAATTATGTGAATGGATTTAAAAACTATGCTCCATCACTGAATGAAGTCGGTGTTCTGACAAAATGGGATCCGGAACAGGGAAATCAGATTGAAACAGGTTTCAAAGTGGATTTGTTCCATAAAAAACTACTGACGACCGTGAGTTATTATAATATTAATGTTAAAAACAGACTGGTTGCAGATCCGGGAGGAATAGGAAGTATTCAGGATGGTAATATCAAAAGTCAGGGACTGGAAATAGGGATCATTGCGAACCCTTTCAAAGGTTGGAATATCGTTGCCGGATATGGTTATAACGACAACAAATATGATGACCGAAGCAAAGACAGCGGAAAAAGAATCGCCTGGACTCCAAAACATGTAGCCAATCTATGGACAAGTTATAAAATTATGGATGGAGCTTATGAAGGTCTTGGTTTCGGAACCGGATTTAATTTTGTAGATCAAACCTACATCAACATTGTGAATCATTTTCTAGCTCCTTCTTACACTACTGTGGGTGCTACCATTTTCTATGACAAGAAAAAATACAGAATCGGTCTGAAAATGAATAATGCGCTGAATGAAAACTATTGGAATTTCTACGGACAGCCACAGAAGCCGAGAGAAATCCTTGCCAATTTTGCATTCAAATTTTAAATCTAAAAAACAAAAATAATCTTAACGAAACTATAAGGATGAAAACCGCAAAGGTGCAACGATTTGATTTATAATCTCTTTTTATTTCTGAAGCCTTCAAATATGCTAAAGTAAACGGCAGCAGAAATAACTCTTTTCACTTTACAAACACGCCATTATAAATACGATTGCGCCTTTGCATTTTCTACCCTTCCATTTTTGAGCAGATAAAAAAGATATGGAGAATAAAAAAACTAATCCTAAAAAAAAGCAGGGGAAATCCCTTACCAAAAGGATCACCGGCTGGCTGCACCTTTGGTTAGGGCTGGTGTCCGGAATCATTGTGCTTACGGTTACTCTTTCTGGAACTATATTTGTCTTTTGTGACGAAATCATTGATTGGTGTGGTGGAAGCGCGAAATACGTCCAGGCTCAGGCTCATGCAAAAAAAATGACCCCTGAAGAATTGCTTGTACAGTTTCACCAGCAGGTTCCGGACAGAAAAGCGTTCTATTTTGATACGTACAAAGAATCAGACAGAAGCTTCAGAGTAGCTTCAGCCACCAAACCGCCTAAAGATAAAAATGCGGACAAAGCAGAAAAACCGAAGAAAAAAGGCCGTGGTCCGCGAGGTGTATTTGCTTATCATTATCTCAACCCTTACACCGGAAAAGTAATAGGCTCTACAAAAAGCTATGAGTTTTTCTATGTTGTAGCCCATATTCATGCGCAGCTATTGGCAGGAAAGTTTGGGAAAACGGTGGTCGGAATTGCCTCGATCATCTTTTTTGTTCAGCTTATCGGCGGACTGATTCTTTGGTGGCCTAAAAAATGGAACAAAACTACAAGAACAACCGCTTTTAAAATTAAATCCGGAACAAAATGGCGCAGGAAAAACTACGATTTTCATAATGTTTTTGGGTTTTATTCATTGCTTCCGGCTGTGTTTATTACCATTACAGGATTGATTATGGCCTATGAAGTTTTAGCCAATCTTACCCAGCAGGCTTTCGGAGGAGCTGTAGATGCCCATACTATTGCGGAAAAATATGAACCTAAGTTTGATCCGGAAAAGAAAGCTTTGACTTATACTGATTTTGTAGACAGAAAGTTTAAAGAGTTTCCTGATGCAAAACAGTTCAGAATGAGTATTCCGAGAAATGATTCTGCAACGGTGTACCATGTTGGAGTCGCTCAGTTTATCGGGTTGAAAAGCCTTATCAACGGGAAAAGTATGGAAACCAACAAATACACCGGAAAAGAGATTGATTATCCTAAAGAAGTTCAGATGCATGAAGTAATAGAACACATGAATTTTGATCTTCATGTAGGCTACTGGGGCGGAATGTTCGGTAAAATATTCACCTTCATTATCGGAATTATCTGTACAAGTCTCCCGATTACAGGATTCCTGATCTGGTGGGGCCGAAGAAACAAATCACCCAAAAAGAATAAAGAAATTAAAAATATTCATCAACACAGAAAAGACTCACATCATGAACAATTGGTTTAAAATTATATACCTTCCCCTATTATTACTGTTTACATTGGGGAAATCACAGGAAAAACTGACGATAGGAGAGAAGCAAAACGTATTTTCAAAAGTTTTGAACGAAAACAGAGAAATCTGGGTTCATCTACCTAAAACGTATAACGACAATACCATCAATCCTGCAAAGTATCCGGTCATCTATCTTTTAGACGGAGAAATCAATTTTGAATATTACACAGGATTAACGGATTTCATTGCCAGAACACCCTATGCCGATATTCCGGAATGTATTGTGGTAGGAATTAAAAATACAGAAAGAACAAGAGATCTTACTCCTACAAAGTCTGAAAAGAAAAGTCCCGTAAATCCTTCTCTTACACTTTTTGCAGATAGTGGCGGTGGTGAAAACTTTCTGAAATTCATGCAGGAAGAATTGAAACCTTTCATCAGCAAAAATTACAGAACTCAGGATTATTCTGTGTTGGTAGGCCACTCTTTCGGAGGATTATTTGCTATTAATACCTTCCTTTTACATCCGGATTATTTTAATGCTTATGTTGCGAATGATCCAAGTTTATGGTGGGATCAAAAAGTAACTATTTCCAGAACAAAAGACTATCTGGAAAAAAATAAGAACTTTCCTGCAAAAAAATCTTTGTATGTTTCCCAGGCAGATAATGAAGAACAGCAGAAAAACTGGAATTCTGAGATGACGCAGGCTATTGAAGAGTTTAAAGGAATTATAGAAAAGAACGGTTCTTTGAACTATAAACATCGCTTTTTTGAAGGCGAAACCCACGGAACCGTTTCTTATCCTGGAAATTATGAAGCCTTGAAATTTATATTTAAAGGTTTCAGAACCGATATAAAACAGTTGGCCAAAAATCCCAAACTGCTTGAAGAAGAGTATAAAAAGTTTTCCGAAAAAATGGGAGCAGATTTTATTCCTTCAGAGGCCTATCTGAATGTGGTAATCAAATTCATGAAAAGCAATAGTTTCAAAGAATCTGAAACCTATTTTATGAATCTGAAAGACAAGTATTATCCTAAGAAATAATACGCTGAAAAAGAAACTGTCTCAAAAGTCAAACAATTTGGCTTTTGAGACAGTTTCTTTTTTATATATACTAATTTTAAAATTAGGTTTTGGCTAAAGCCAATGGAATTGCTGATGTAATATAAAACGGGCTAAAGCCCGTTCCTATTGAATATTTCTCTCGCAGATTTTGCTGATTGAGCAGATTTATTCTAAGAGACTATCCGCACGGTTTGTCATTTTGTAAGAATCTAGATCTAGTATTTAGATGGTAAGAGTATAGATTCCTACGGAATGGACAAACGACACGTTTTATTTATCCAAAGAATTTGACATTCCTATAGAAGTCTAAACCGATTCTTTTAGAAGCTGTTTTTACCATTTCGCATTTTCGCCCTATTAATGCCTGTTATCACAATTAATCGGGAAATCCTTCTCCTTTTGATCTAAAAAACTAATGGAAGGACAACCAAAAGACTGCGCCATGAATCCAAAAATAACAGGAGGCTTTCCTTTGAAAAGGTGACCTGTATATTGGAAAACATTGGCTTCATCGGCATCTATACCATACAGAGGAAGAAATTCTCCACCATCACTTCCTGCAAGACTGAAGGTCTTTTCCGCAATTTTTTCCTTACGATCATTGATGACTGCAAGTTTACGTTCTGTGATATTTCCTTCTTCAAGATAATCCTGAAGATAATAGGTCAGATTTTCATATTGTGACTGATAGGTTTTTCCCTTGGTAAGTTTGGACTGACTAAAATATTTTCCTGAACTGGCCGCATCAGCTTTTTGCCATTTCACTGCTTTCATTTTATGGTCTACAAACGGATTTTTATTTCCAAAATAAGCGATAGCATTAGTATAACGGTCGTATTCTGTTGTTTTTTGATGAGTAGCCACCTGGAATCCCATCATATAAGAATCCGGATCTAAATCCTGATCATCGGAATAAGGACTTAAGTAGGCCACAGCTTTTAATTGGCTGACAGGCATTCTTTGAAGTTGGTTCGAGCCATACTCATAGATGTAGAGAGAATCATTTTCAGTAAGGTGAATCCCATCCAGCAATTTTTTTCTGCTGGGCGCATCCAGTTCAAAATGCTGACGTTCCTCATAAGTCATCTGCTTCTGATTTTTCATAATAGCTGCAGGAATCGGTTGCTCCCCCTTATAAATATCTGAGACAGAAATGAAAATATCCATATCAGAATCTTTTTCCGCGGATGAAATAACAGACAGACTGAATATATTAAAGTTGGTATAATCTATTTTCTCTTCAGTTTTTACTGTTTTTAGAGTATCATTCGTGATTTTTGTTTCCGTGGCAACAGTTTTCTTTTCTTCTTTCTGACAGCTCACAACAAACAGTTGAAAACAGAAAAGGACTGCAGCAGTTTTGATCTTCATCATCTTTCTTGAGATTAAAATGTATTTATAGTATGCTAATTCATTTTGTAATAAGGTTCTGAAAAATATTTGCTGGGTTTGATATAAGCCATTTTCCTTTCCGCATCAAAGATCCAGATAAACCTGCGGAGCATATCAGCACCGATATAACTTACATTTTGTGTTTTCAGTTCACCAGAGAAATATCCTACGGAAACATCTTTAAATACGCTGTTACCCAACTTGAAATAGGGGAGAACAGCTTGTTTGGTCGTTAAAGTTTTACCTTCAGAATTCTTTAGTGTTTTTTCTCCTGTTACCTTCAGTTTTTTCTCCAGATGTTTTTCTTCAGCAAATTCATTGCTATAAAGAATGGCTCCGGAAAACCCCGATTGTAAAACAAAATAGGCTTCCTGCTGCTGATCACCTTCAAGAATATTGTCTGCAGCAAGATAAAACCCTTCATGATCCTGAATAATGTTAATGGGTTGATAATCTTTCAGATCCGGCATTTTGTCATACATCACAAACTGGTTGTTGTCGTAATCAATTTTAAAGGCTTTCCCTTCAAAAATTCCGGTTCCGATTTTTCCGTCTGCTTCATGACCTGCTAACTGCTTGTCAAAAAAACGAACATTTTTCTGAGTAATTTTCCCGATTTGTACGGTATTGCGGTCGCTGAGTTCTTCTTTGTTGAAAATAATATGATTTGCTTTCTGCTTGCCATCAGGGGAAATAGCATAATCTTTCATCGCGATCTGGAACATCAGATCCAGTGAATCTTTTTTGTTGACAAGGGTTTTGACAATGATATTATTGTGCCTGGTGATCCGGAAGGGGATGGTCTGCTGTGCTTTCATCCCATAAAATCCGGCCGAAAGCAGTATAAAAAGTACTGTTTTTTTGAGCATTATCAGTGATTAGTGTTTTAAAACTTTAAAATTACCTATTATCTTTGGAAAAGCAAATAATAAAATGAAATGGTTGAAAAATTGCTTCAAAGCGGAATCCATTGGGAAAAGAAAGCATTCAGACGGAATGAGTTCCTGAAGATTTCAGGCAGTACAGATACCTCGATTTATTGTATTGAAAACGGAAGTGTCCGGATTTTTATGATGGATGAAAATGAAGAAAGGATGATTCGTTTCGGATACACAGGAAATATTATTGTCAGCCTGGATTCTTTTTTATCGGGAAAACCTTCGGATCTTTATATTCAGGCGATTAAGAAAACAACGGTAAAAGTAGCTTCAAAAAAGGATTTCTATGCTTTCGTACAATCGGATGAAGAACATATGAAATTCTGGATGAATGTCCTTGAAGATCTCGTATTGCAGCAGCTTGAAAGAGAAAAAGATCTGCTCATCAATGCTCCCGGAGAACGTTTTGAAAGGGTTTTAAAACGAAGTCCGAAACTATTTCAGGAAGTTCCCAATAAATACATTGCCAATTATCTGAGAATGTCACCGGAAACTTTATCCAGACTTAAAAAATCTTGAGTTCAGTCAAGATTTAAGAACAACCAGATCAGCATATTTGCATAAAAAACGTAATGAAAATTTCAACCTCAGAATTGCTGGATGAGTTAAAAAACAGGACAAAGCAGCATTTACAGTTTGCTGAAATGTTGTCTTTAAAGACGGAACATGATCTGAATTTCAGAACTTCCGCAGACAGCTGGAGTACCTTGGAATGTCTGGAGCATCTCAACCGCTATGGAGATTTTTATATTCCCGAAATAAGCCGTACTATTTCTTTTGCCGGAAAACCTTCTCAACTCTATTTTAAGCCTGGAATTCTCGGGAATTATTTTGCTAAAAGTATGCTTCCCAAAGAGAAACTGAATACAATGAAAACGCTTAAAGCCATGAATCCTATCCACAGCAATCTGGATAAAAGAGTAGTGGATACATTCATAAAACAGCAGGAGAAAATGCTTGAGTTACTGGAAAAAGCACAATATATTGATCTGGAAAAAACAAAAACAGGTATTAGTATTTCAAAGTTGATCAAATTGAAGTTGGGAGACACCTTTCGTTTTGTTATTTATCATAATGCAAGACATGTTGAGCAGATAAAAAGAATTTTAACGGATTAAAAACAAGTTATGATTTCCAAAAAGCTTAATTTTAAGCTAATGGAAATGATACACCAAAAAAACATATCAACCCCGCTGGGAGAAATGATTGCCTGCGCCGTAGATCAGGGAATCTGTCTGCTGGAATTTACAGACCGGAAAAACATTGAAAAGCAGCTGAAGGCGTTGTCAAAGATTTTGAAAGCAGAAATTGTAGAAAAAGAACATTCTCATTTCAAACAGCTGGAAGAAGAACTGAAAGAATATTTTAAAGGAAAAAGAAACCGTTTTGAAGTTCCGTTGTTGACTACAGGAACTGAGTTTCAGGAAAAAGTATGGAAGCTTCTCCGTGACATTCCGATGGGAGAAATCAGAACCTACAAACAACAGTCAGAAATACTCGGAAACCCCAAGGCGATACGTGCAGTGGGAACGGCCAACGGCATCAATAAAATTGCTATTTTAATTCCCTGCCATCGTGTAATAGGTTCTAATGGTGAATTGGTAGGTTACGCTGGAGGGATCTGGAGAAAACAAAAGCTGCTGGAGCTTGAAAAAGCGATTCTATTTTAAAACCAAAATTTACATTCGGAAAATAAAAAATAGGTGTTCATTTTTCGGTTGCGGAACATGTGGTAATCTTTCTACTTTTGAATAAAAAAATTATGATCAGTTTTAAACAGTTACATCATGGTGAAGAACCGTTACTTTTGGGTAATGTATGGAATGTAGAAAGCGCAAAGGCATACGAAAAGCTGGGTTATAAAGCATTAGCGACCTCAAGTTCGGCAGTCGCACTGAGTTTGGGATATGAAGATGGAGAACAGATGACCTTTGAAGAATATTTTTATATCATCAAGAGGATCAGAGCTTCCGTTTCAATTCCTCTGTCGGTAGATCTGGAATCCGGATATGGTCTTGAAAATGATACGGTAGTTTCCAATATTATGAAACTTATAGAAATTGGAGTATCAGGAATTAATATTGAAGATACCAACGTTATTGACGGAACACGAAAACTGGTAAACAGAGATGTTTTCTATGAAAAATTAAAAGATATTTTCATCAAATTAGGAGAAAACAGAGATAAGGTATTTATCAATGTACGCACAGATCCTTTTTTATTGAATATTGAAAATGCGCTGGAAGAAACTTTAGAAAGAATTAAACTGTTTGAAGAACTTAAAGCCGATGGCGTTTTCATTCCGGGCATGGCTTCTGAAAACGACATCAGAATGATCACAGAAGCTACTTTTCTTCCCCTGAATGTTATGGCTCTTCCTGATTTACCCGATTTTGATACGCTTAAAGCATTAGGTGTAAAAAGAGTTATCTCAGGTGCTTTTATGTACAGACATATTTACAGAGAGCTTGAGAAAGCAAGTCAGAAAATTACAAACGTAAGAAGTTTTTCACCTCTTTTTATCTCATGATGGAACTTACCGAAAAAATCATGTATGAGGCATCTTATATCAAAGATGTTTCATTTGAAGGGATATTCTGGATGGGCGTAAAAACCACAGGAATATTTTGCAGACCGACCTGTACGGCCAGGAAACCGAAATTTGAAAATGTAGAATTTTTTTCTACTACCAAAGATGCGATGCTCAAAGGGTATCGTCCTTGTAAAGTCTGTAGACCTTTGGAAAATCTCAATGCTACACCTACGTATATCAAAGATTTATTGAAAGAAATTGCCGACGATCCCACATTAAAGCTTAAAGATTATGATCTTGTAAAAAGAGGTCTGGAACCCGCTACCGTACGCAGATGGTTTCTGAAACATCATGGGATTACGTTTCATGCTTTCCAGAGAATGTCAAAGCTCAATACAGCATTTAAAAAACTTCAACAGGGAGAATCCGTTACAGAGGTAGCATTTGATACAGGATATGAAAGTCTGAGCGGTTTTAATGAGAGTTTTAAAAATATTTTTGGTGTATCACCTAAGAATAATTCCATGGAAAAGATCATTGATCTGAAGAGAATAGAAACCATGCTGGGAACGATGATAGCCTGTGCTGATGAACATGGAATCTGCCTTCTTGAATTTTCTGACAGGAAAGCGCTTCCGACAGAATTAAAAAGTGTTGCGGAATATTTTAAAGCCAATATTATACAAGGAGAAAATCCTCATTTTGTTACGCTGGAAAAAGAATTGAAAGAGTATTTTGAAGGAAAAAGGACCGTATTTACAGTTCCTCTTTCCCCTGTAGGAACAGTTTTCCAAAAAGAAGTATGGACTATTCTTCAGGAAATTCCTTATGGTGCAACAAGAAGCTATCAGGAGCAGGCTGATATTCTGGGAAATCCTAAATCTGTAAGAGCAGTAGCCAATGCCAATGGTCTGAATAAGATATCCATTATAATCCCTTGTCATCGCGTAATTGGCAGCAACGGACAATTAACAGGCTATGGAGGAGGAGTCTGGAGAAAGCAAAAATTGCTGGAATTGGAAAAGGCTATATTATTTTAGAAAATAATTTATACTTATCCTGTTTTTCAATACAGCTTAGAAAAGGGAAAACTATTAAGAAAAATAAAGTTTTTAATAGTTAATCATTTACTTTTAAAAGGGATTTGGTAAAAAAATACCTTCATAGAAAAATATCGGTAAAACAAAATTTAACGAAGTTTGGGAAAGCTATTTCGTTTTGATTTTTGTAATTTTAAGCAAAAATTTACACGTGAAAAAGTTAATAATAGCAGTTTGCATTTCAGTTTCAGCATTCAGTTTTGCTCAGGATTATTCTGTACCGGCAGCAAGTCCGCGTCAGAAGGTTGAGCAGCAGTTTTCTATGTCTAAGATCTCTATCGACTATGGAAGACCGGGAGTAAAAGGACGCAAGATTTTTGGAGAATTGGTTCCTTATGGCCAGGTTTGGAGAGCGGGAGCGAACTCTTCTACGAAAATTACTTTCGGACAGGCCGTTAACTTCGGCGGGAAAACAGTACCTGCAGGAACATACGGACTATTCATCGTTCCTACAGAAAAAGAATGGAAAGTTATCCTGAATAAAGATTTCCAACAGTGGGGAGCGTATACTTACGATCCAAAACAGGATGTAGTAGATGTTACGGTACCGGTTAATAAACTGACAGACAAACAGGAATGGTTTGAAATCACTTTAAATCCTACTGATGAAAATACAGGGAACCTGGTGATCAAATGGGATATGGCTCAGGCAGAAGTTCCGTTGAAGCCATCAAAACTAGACACTGTCATCAAGATTTCTGATAAGCTGAAAGAAATCAAGAAAATAGAATCAGATTCTACTAAAAAGAGCTAATTAATGAATTTTTCTGTTCAGCCTGTTTTAGAGAATGAAGAATTTCAATTGATCCCCTTAGAGCAAGGGGATTTTGAATCTTTATATGAAGTAGCTTCCGATCCTAAAGTCTGGGAACAACACCCCAACAAAGATCGTTACAAGAGAGAAGTTTTTGAAAATTTTTTCACAGGAGCTATGGAGAGTAAAGGTGCTTTCAAAATTATGGAGAAAGCAACCGGAGATGTATTGGGAAGCAGCCGTTATTATGATTTTGATGAAGAGGATAATCATATTTTCATCGGGTATACTTTCTATGGAACAAAATCATGGGGAAAAGGCATTAATCCTAAGGTAAAAAAGCTGATGCTGGATTATATCTTCCAGTTTGTAGACAAAGTTCATTTCCACATTGGAAAAGAGAATTTCCGTTCGCAGACAGCTTTGGAAAGATTGGGAGGACAAAAGATTGCTGAAGAAGAAGTGGCTTATTTTGCAGAACCTACAAGAACCAATTTCGTGTATGAAATTAAAAAAGAAGATTGGGTATGAAAAAATACAAAATCCAGCAGTCACCATTTATCGTTCCTACTACAGACGGAAAACTGATTGAAGAACACTGGGGAAATTCTACAGGGAATTCTAATGTTTCCATTGCTCACATGGTAGCCCCTCCGGATTGGAGTGAGCCCCACCAGACTCCTGAATTTGATGAATTTACTTATATCATTTCAGGGAAAAAGCAATTTGAAATAGACGGTGAAATTGTTACATTGGAAAAAGGACAAAGTATCCTTATTGAAAAAGGAGCGAGAATCCGTTACAGCAATCCGTTTTCAGAACCTTGTGAATATCTTGCCATCTGTCTTCCTGCATTTTCTATGGAACTGGTACATAGGGAAGAGGAAGGAGTAGACTAAGAAGTAATTAAAAAATAGATGAAAAAGCAAATCTGAAAATAGTGGATTTGCTTTTTTTATGTAATTACTTCATCATGAAAAAATAAACATGGATTGCTGATTTCTTTGAAATTGATTTTCAATGTGTTTTTATTAATAATGCCCGTCAATACTAGGTTTTGCTATAGTTTTTTCTTTTTCATGATTGATAGTTTTAATTTATTTTGTAAGTTCGCGGACTTAAAAAAATGAACTAAAATCTATGAAAAACAAATTATCGATTGTATTCATGCTGGCAATCGCGCTTTCTACCACTTCATGTGCAACCATTTTTACAGGAACTCAGGATTCAATTGCTTTTTCTTCAAGCCCTGAAGGAGCAAAAGTGTTTCACAAAGGAATAGAAAAGTGTACAACCCCTTGTACCACTAAAATCCCAAGAGCTCTAGGGAAGCAGATGGTTACATTTGAAAAAGAAGGATTTGAGAAGCAGGAAATAAAGCTGACAAAAACTTTTAATGCCGTTACTCTACTGAATATTATTCTGGGAGGAGCAATAGGAGTAGGAATTGATGCAGCAACAGGTTCTCTTACCAAATATTCTCCAAAGAAATATGATGTTGAGCTTCAGGCTAAACCGTAATTAAGCAACACTATAAAAGTAAAAAGGCAAATTCAATGATTTACGAATTTGCCTTTTTTATTGTTTATTTCAAAATTTCTTTCAGGAACAGCAGCGTATGATTCCATGCTCTTTTGGCCATTGTTGGATTGTAATCCGGAGATTTCGGATCTGTGAATGTATGTTTAGAATGAGCATAGGTGATGATCTGCCAGTCGGCATTTCCTTCATTCATTTCTTTGATGAGGTTACTGTAATCCTCAGGAGTTACACTTTTATCATCTGCCGGATTTTCAACAAGAATTTTAGCCGTCAAAGTTTCATTTTTTCTGCTCTGATCTCTGCCCAGACTTCCATGGATGGAAACCACACCTGCTACAGGAAGATGTCCTCTTGCAGATTCCAATGCTCCTGTACCTCCGAAACAGTACCCGATCACTGCTACTTTATCAGAAATCGCTCCGTTTTTCTTCAGTTGTTCCAAAGCCAGTGAGATTCTTTTCTGGTATTCCTGATAATTCTGTTTATAATATCCTGAGGTCTTTGCTGCAGATTCATTATCGGTCGGAATTTTTCCTTCACCATAAATGTCAGCAATAAAAGCGATATAGCCTTGCTTTTCAAGCTCAACAGCCGCTGTTTTTGCCTCTTCGTCAATCCCTTTCCAGGCTGGAAGAATCAATACTCCGGGAAGTTTTTTCCCTGCATTGGAAGTGATGAGACCATTAAGTTTCTGTGAACCGTCCTGGTAGGAAACAGGTTTAAGTTTCTGACTGAAAAGGGTTCCTGAAGCCATAATCATTGCAGTTAATAAGATGGAACGTATCATATTTTGTAATTTATTTTAATATAAACTACACTAATCCTTTTCACAAATACAACCAATAACAATTGTGTAATTCGTGTAAAAATTTGTGATATTAGTGTTGAGAAGAAATCTTATCGAAATTAATAAAAATAAGTCAGAAAGAATATTAATAGAATATTATTTAATCTTTTTCAGAAATCATTGGGTATTTTGAACTTTACTCAGGTCTGTAAAACTGATACTGTCCGTCTTCATAATAAGCATTGATATGCTGAAGCCCATTGGTCAGAATAATTTCCCTAGCTCCGATAATGGAATTGTATCGGGCAGTCTGCTCAAATGTTTTTTCCGTTAATTTGATCTGAGGAGCTTTACATTCAATCAGAATTACGGGTTCGGTTTTTTCAGTAACCAGAAGGTCAATTCTTTTGGTAAGACCATTCAGAATAATCTTTTTTTCGGTAATGAGAGCCGATGTGGAGTAGGATTTTACAGTAAGATAATAATGTACCCAGTGTTGCCTGACCCATTCCTCAGGAGTGAGCAGAAGATAAGTTTTGCGAACCAAATCATAAATAAAAAACTTATCTTTGTCTTTCTTGAATTTAAAATCAAAAGTTTCCTGAAAATTCAGTTTTGGAAGTTCCATTAATAAGATGAAAGAATTAGATTTAATCCTCAAAAATATTAAAAATAAAGAAGTTTTACCTATTTATTTTTTCCACGGAGAAGAAGCTTACTTCATTGATGTTGCTGTAAAGGCTCTTGAACATAACTTTTTGGAAGAAGATGAAAAAGCTTTCAACCAAACGGTTACCTACGGAAAAGATACTTCTTATCAGGAAGTTCTTTCCCTGGCAAGACAGTTTCCGATGATGGGAGATAAGCAGGTAATTATTGTGAAAGAAGCTCAGGATTTACGATTCAATGAAGAAGAAAACAGAATTCTGGAATCTTATGTAGACAATCCTGTTCCTTCTACAGTTTTGGTTTTTGCTCACAAGCACAAAAAGCTGGATAGCAGAAAAAAAGCCGCCAAAGCCTTAGATAAAGCCAAAGCCCTTTTCCTGAGTGAATCTGTAAAGGAAAGCAACTTACCGAAATGGATTTCGGATGAATGCGCAAAGCTGAAAATCAATACAGCTCCTAATATTTCTCATCTTCTGGCAGAATATCTTGGAAATGACCTTTCAAGAATTTCCAACGAGCTGAACAAACTGAAGATGATCCTTAAAGAAGGAGAAATCCTTGACGGAACCATCGTTGAAAACCACATCGGAATCAGTAAAGAATATAATATTTTTGAGCTTCAGAAGGCTTTGGGAACTAAAAATGCCAATGCAGCTTTTAAGATTGCTCATTTTATGGGTAAAAACCCGAAGAATAATCCTTTTGTCATGATGCTGGCAAGCCTTTACAATTATTTTTCAAACGTTATTATTTACCAAACCATGGTAGGACAGTCTCCACAGACCATTGCTTCACAAATGGGAGTAAATCCTTATTTTATCAAAGACTATGCAGAAAGTGCAAGACTTTATCCTTTGAAACATGCCACAAGAGTGATTTCCATTCTCCGTGAATTCGATATGAAAGGTAAAGGGCTCGGAGCAGTAAATATGGGGGAAGCGGAGCTGATCAGAGAACTGGTGTATAAGATCATTAATGTAGATAAGATTAAGATGAAGGTGTGAGGCGAGTTGCGAGATGCGAGGTAACGAGTTGCGGGATACGTGTTGCGTGATGCGTGTCGCGAGATAGTGAGATTCGGGATATGATGGATAAAGGACATTAAAAAAGTTTTAAATTTCCTGCCAATCTAAATTCCGTAACACAATAACCCGAACCCCGAATCCCGAAGCCCGGAACTCACCCACAACAGCTACCATCGAAATTCAACATATCAGATATTGACAAGTATCATTAAAATAACTTTAAAGAGAAATTAAAATTTCCGAAATTAGCAGTCTTAATTCAAATTAAATCTTTTCGAACAAAGCAAATTATGGAGCAAAACATTTTAGATTGTGTGATCGTTGGATCTGGGCCTTCTGGTTTCACAGCTGCTATCTACGCAGCAAGAGCAGACTTAAAACCTGAATTGTATACAGGTTTGGAGCCGGGCGGACAATTAACAACCACTACAGAAGTTGACAACTTCCCAGGGTATCCAGCCGGGATTACAGGTCCTGAAATGATGATGGATCTGCAAAAACAGGCAGAAAGATTTGATACCAAAGTTCATTACGAAATGATCACTAAAGCTGAATTCTCTAAGGAAGCAGGCGGTGTTCATAAATTATATGCAGGAAACAAAGAGATCCTTGCCAAAACAGTAATCATCTCTACAGGAGCTACAGCAAAATATTTAGGTCTTGATGATGAGAAAAAATATGCCGGAGGTGGAGTTTCTGCTTGTGCTACGTGTGACGGATTCTTCTATAGAGGAAAAGACGTTGTAGTAGTAGGAGCGGGAGATACAGCAGCTGAAGAAGCTACTTACCTAGCAAAGCTTTGTAAAAAAGTAACGCTGTTGGTAAGAAAAGATGTATTCAGAGCATCAAAAGCAATGGTTCACAGAGTAGAAAATACGCCGAATATCGAAGTGAAATTTCACCATGAATTAATCGGGATTGAAGGAGAAAACAGCCTTGTAGAAAGAGCTGTAATCATCAATAACCAGACTCAGGAGAAATCTACAGTGGATGTTGAAGGAATCTTTATCGCGATTGGTCACAAACCGAATACAGATATCTTCGTAGGTCAGGTAGATCTTGATGAGAACGGATATATTTTGACTGAAAAAGGTTCTTCAAGAACGAATCTTCCAGGGGTATTTGCTGCCGGAGACGTTCAGGATCATATCTACAGACAGGCTATTACAGCTGCAGGAAGCGGATGTATGGCGGCAATGGATGCAGAAAAATATTTAGCTGAATTACACGGATAGTATTCAGCGCATATACAATACAAAGCGTGCCCGGTGGGTGCGCTTTTTTTATTGGAAAACACAAAGGAGAAGATATCGTCAAATTATTCTAAACCATTAAGGAACTTGAAGCTTTGAAGGAAAGTTAAGGAAACATCCAAGATGTTTTAGAAAGTGTTGCGCTTCAACTTAATATTCTTAATTATTTAATTCATCTTAGTGGTTTAATATGTATACAATGTTCTCGCAGATCATGCAGATTGCGCAGATTTATTTCATAATAATTGATCTGCTTTATCTGCAAAATCAGCGAGAGACTTAAAATGTGCAGTTATAAATTTTATCGGAGATAAACTCCTTGTCCCTAAAACAGTGTGTTTTTTAGTATTCTTAGAGGTTTCGCGTTTTTTCAAAAACCTTTAAAAAAATTAAAAAAAATCAGTCAACAACTCGCTAAAACATTGATATATTTGTGAAATTGCAAAGCGTATTGTATTTGCGTGTAAGAAACTATCAACTGAATAAAAACAAATAAAAAATGAAAAGAGTAACCGCGATTGGAGGAATTTTCTTCAAGTGTAAAGACCCGGAACAAGTCAATGAATGGTATAAAACCCATCTTGGATTACCAACGAGCCCATACGGCGCCAAATTCGACTGGAAAGATGAAGAATCTGATAAGAAAGGATATACACTGTGGAGTCCTTTTAAAGAATCTACCCAGTATTTTGAGCCTTCTGCCAAAGAATTTATGATCAATTATCATGTAGAAAATATCGAAGCATTGGTGGAGGAGTTAAAGAAAGAAGGCGTAACAGTGCTGGATGAAATTGCAGCGTATGAGTATGGAAAGTTTGTACACATCCTGGATCCCGAAGGAAACAAAATTGAATTGTTCGAACCGGCAGGAGAGTAGCTGTTATTTTTTCAGAAAACTTCTGAAAACCCGTATTACAACCTGTATAACAACTGAAGACGTAATGATTCCCATCCTCCGGAGGGGTGGCGAAAATTCAAAGAATTTTTGACGGGTTGGTTTTACCAGCACATTTTTCCACATTGTCATTCTAACGAAGGAAGAATCTCAAATTTGAGTAGGATTTTTCGTCAGAATGACAGTTTACTGTACCGATGTATTTTTTAATCCAAAATATAGATCTTTTTCTCTTTAAGATTGAATCCCAATTTTTTACCCAGCCAGTTGATGCTTGTTTTCCCTTCATAAATAAGACCTTCTACAAAAAATACAGCCGGTTTTTCTACGGTGGCAAAAGGGGTGGAAATAGAGCCAATATCGCTTTTGTAAAACCTGGTGGTTACATCGGGATTAAATTCGCTTTTCTTTTCAACTACATTCAGGCCTTCTTTTTTGATATCCATTGTTTTCAGCAGGCTTTCATTCAGCCAGAAAGAATCTTTGCCCGCTCCGGAATCCAGAAGAATATTGATTCTGTATTTGTTGTTCAAGAGAACATAGGTGGTAATATCCAGAGACTGATCTGCATTTGTAGACAGCTGAATATCCATCACTTTCTTACCGTTAAGTTTTTCTTTAGGAAAGATCAGTTCTTTCGTGGTATAATCGATGATGAATTCTGTGTCATAGAGCATGGGCAGGGAAATCAAACCGTCAATTCCTTTGATTTCCATATCATGAGTGGAATACCAGGTATCTTTAAATTTTTTACCGTTAAAAATAATCTCTTTTGATTTGAACAAAGGAATCGTCATCTTTTCTCCCGTTGCCCGGAAAGCGGTAAGGTAATTATAGGTTTCTTTCGTGTCCAGGTTTTTGGAAAAATTTCCCAGAAAAAGATTGATTCCACCTCCGGTATCAAAAATAAAATTTCCCTTTCTGCCATCCACTTCAGCACTCACTACAAGATGGCCGGAAGGAAGAACAGATATAGGTGTTTTTTGGGCAAAAGCCATAGAGGAGAAGGCTAATGAGGCGGCAATAACCGCGTTTTTAATAAAGGATGGAGTAATCATCTGAAATAGTATTATTAGTTTTTATGGGTGCAAATATACTCTATTATACCTTTTATATAAAGGACAGCTGGTATTTTATAACCTCTGAGGAACGTTTTGTAGTCATATTAATTCATATCTTTTCCCGAAACATCTTTATCCTTAAAGTAAAATGCCTACATTTAGCCCTTAATCAAAAACAAAATGGAAACAAAAATCATAAAAGTTACACACGTTACCGGAACCTATATCATTGAAATTCCCAATGGAGCGCTTAATGACATGAAAACCCAATTGGACAAATGCCTCAACGATGAACAGGGTGCTATTGTAGTAAAGGGAGAAGATGGAGATCAGTTTGTATATCCGTCTGATTTTTTAAAAAACAGCTTCATTGCGATTGTTGATCGGGAATAAGCAGCTTTTTACAGGTATAAAATAAAAACGGCTTCATTGGAAGCCGTTTTGTTCTTTATGTGGAGGTGATTATCCCTTTTTTAGTTTTTCATTTTCTTCTTTTAAAGCTTTAATCTGCTCCTTTAAAAGATTAATGTATTCCTGTTGGTTTTCTAATAAGTAATTTGGAACATTACAATTATAAATACCAGACTGGTGAAATGAGCTAGTATCATTAAATGTTATGTTTTCATTTTTCTGTACAACATTCGGTTCTTTCTCTTCTTTGATATCTTCTACAGAAACCTCCAAAGCTTTAGCCAGTTTCTCCCACTCATCATCAAATATTCTTACATCTCCATTTTCTTTTCTGCTGTAGTTGGAGACGTCGGTTGCAAGAAGATCAGCAATCTGTTGCTGAGTATAACCTTTCTGCTTTCTTAGAGTTCTTAGTTTTTCCATTGTCATAGGATACCTGTGTTTTTACAAATGTAGTGAAAAATATGTGTGTTTGTAAATAGAGTTTGGAAGTTTTTGTATTATGGGAAACCTTATTGTTTGTATAAAATAATTGTAGATATTTGGGAGATAAAATTATAATTATGCTTGATAATCATACAGAAATTTTTGGTAATTTATGCAATTTCACGGATAGATTTAATGAATTAAAAATTTATTCTAAAGAATTAGCAAAAATAATAGAAGATGAAACACTAAAATATGTTTCAGACAAGGAACAGTATGATATAAAAACAGAAGAGTTTGATAGAAAGTTTCATTTTGTAAATGATACATTTAAAAGGAATTTAAGAACATCTATAATTGTTTCTCTTGTTACTATTATGGAAAATGAATTTCATCAGTTTTGTAATATGATGAAAAGAATAAATAATATAAGTATTAAACACAATACATTTAAGGGAACAATTTTAGAACAATTTAAAATTTATATAAATGATGTTATTGATTTAAGATTTGAATTATCAAAAAATAATTGGAAACTAATTAATGAAATTATAGAATTAAGAAATTGTATTGTTCATCATGATAGTAATTTAGAAGATTGGTATGGCCGTAAGTTTGCTAAAATTGAGGTAATAAGAAACCTTTCACAAGCAATTCCTTCTATAATTATTGATGAGAAATCCAGTAATATTATACTAGATGATGGTTCTTGTAATGAATGTATCACTGTTGTACAGTCCTTTTTTGATAATTTATATAAGCATACATTATTACTTTACCCAAAGTCTAATTCTACTTCCAATATTTTTAACGAAAAATAATTCCCTTGATTTCTAGCCTATTATTAAGTTTTGTTAAAATTTGTGTTAGAAAAGTTTTGCAGGAATTAAAAATCGTTCTATATTTGCACCACTGAAAACAACGGTATAGCCGGAGTTTAGGGAGAGTTGGCAGAGTGGTCGATTGCGGCAGTCTTGAAAACTGTTGACTGTAACAGGTCCGGGGGTTCGAATCCCTCACTCTCCGCTTAGGGAGACGTTTATTATTAACGTCTCCTTTTTTTGTGTCCTAAATTGCTTGATTTCCGGTCGGCTAAGGGAGAGGCTTGTTGTTCGTAGGTAGTTAAACTACATATAAAAAACTGGTTCAGGTATTGAAATGGGTGTTCACATTCTGAATAAAACCAAAATTCTATCAATCATTTAAATCACATATTTGTAAATCGTAACAATGCACAAGTTGGTATAAGTTGTTTATTAACAAATACTTAACATAATAAAATTTTTCTCTTTAGAATGATTTATATTGTTATATTCGCTATCGAATTTAAAATATTACAAAAATGAAAAAATTAAAAAAATTATCTCGAAATGATCTTAAAAAAGTAACAGGAGGAACTTGTAGTCAATGGGTTGGTGTTACTGCACCTTGTGGAGCTTCTTATTCTTTATGCACGGATAATTATAGTAACTGGGCAGAATTACAAGAAGCAGCAGAATACTTTAATGATGTGAAATGCTAAAAAAAATCGGAATAATTAACAATAACCGTAATTTCTTACGGTTATTTTTTTTAGTGATTGGATTCTTTTCAAATGCTCAAATTACTGTAACAGGTAATTTCTCGATGAAACCTGATTCGTATGAAGAAAAAATTATAGACAGTAGTTATCAAAATATTTATTACAAATTAGAATTTTTAAAAGACCCTAAAAAAAAGAAGTTAGAAACAATATGCTTACTTCAAATAGGAAAGAATTTTTCAAGGTTTTCAGATTTTAATTCTTTACGAAAGGATTCTTTAATGTTAAGTTTTAGTCATTTAGAAAAACTAGGAGCTAAGGAATTAAACCAAACACTTAATTTACCTGATAAATGGAAAAATGTTTTAGTTAAGGATTTTTCAATAAGTAAAGTTATCGTACAGGATAGAGCAAATGTAACTTATCAATACGAAGAGAACCAGCCAGTAATAGAATGGAAGCTCGAAAATGAGACAAAAGATATATTAGGTTACTTGTGTAAGAAAGCCACAACTAAATATAGAGGTAGAAAATACACAGCTTGGTATTCTAAAGAAATCCCAATTAATAATGGACCGTACGTTTTTCAAAATTTACCTGGTCTAATTTTAGAAATTGAGGATAGTAAAAGTAATTTCCATTTTACTGTAATAGCAATGGATAAAAAAACTAATAGAATCTATCTGAGGAACGAAAAAAGAATATTAACAGTAACAAGAGAACAATTTAGAAAAGTATTACAAAACTACAATGATAATCCTGGCTTTTTTCATGGTAAAGCCTACAATGAAGATGGTAGTCAGATATCTGTTAAATCAGACCCACTACCATATAATCCTATTGAATTAGAGTAATGAAAATTTATTTTCTTAACACTTTTTTTAACCAGGAAAGCTTTGTACATAAATTCAATTATATTTTAAGCATTTTAAAGTTGCTAAAAAAGTGTCTGGAACTTAATTTGCTATTTGTTTTCAGTAATCAATTATTTAAAGCGCTATATGGTGACTTTATTTTATTACGAAGTATTTCAAGATAAAAATTCCCTCCAAATTGTTGAGGGAATTACTTTGTCTAACAAGTCGTAGAAGGTTGATGTCTGTTTCTGAATTGATAAAGAGTTTTTATCAGTAATTTACACTTTTCATGCAAGACAACCATCAATTCATCTTTTCTTTTAATTCCCGCTTCAAAGTAGAAATCCGCTCATATTTATCATGATGATGCCAGCCCGGAGCATTGAATATATACCCCAGTTTCGCTTTCCATGTCGGTGCATTTCGGACATCCTTTATCATATTTCCAAACTCATCAAAGACGATATGAAAGACATTATAAGTATTAATGTTATGATAGATTCCGTAATCTGTCGTTTTCTTTTCTTCCGCTTTGTATGTGCCGAAAAGATGATCCCAAATCATCAAAATGCCCCCATAGTTATTATCTAAATCCTCAACTTTTCGGGAATGATGCACCCGATGGTTGGATGGAGAATTGAATACTTTGTCGAACCACCCTAATTTTCCAATAGCATTGGTATGCGGCCAAAACTGAAAAATCAGGTTAAATTGATGCATCATAGCAATCATAATAGGATGAAAACCAATAATGATAAAAGGGATATACCAAATGTCCCGATATATGATTTCAAACCATCCCTGACGCAATGCAATAGCAAAACTCAAATGAGTAGCCGAATGATGATTGACATGACCTGTCCAAAATAATCTGATTTTATGACTCAATCGATGATGCCAGTAAAAGCCAAAATCCTGAACAATCATAACCAATAACCAAAGCCACCAGTGATCTGCATGCCATTGTAAAGTGAAGAATTTATTAAAATCTTTGATCCCGAAAATATCGGTAAGTCTAAAATGATTGTAAATCCAAAAAAAGTAGGATAATGAAATAGCTTTCATCCCAAAGTCTAACATTACTGCCCCTATCCCCAATCCGATACTCGATACATTATCTTTGATGAGTCTTTTTGTGAATACTTTTTGAGGAATCTGATACAAAAATATTTCCTCTACTATCAACAAGATAAACACAGGAATAAAATAAGTAACAGGATCAGTAAAATCCAATGGACAGAAAAGGCAAATACTATGAAAAAAACGGTGATCTTTTCTTTTCATAAGTCTTGATTTTATCAAATAATTCTGTTCTTTTTTTCAATATCAATCACTCCCAGCACCAGCATCAATTGGGCTAAAACGTAAGTAATCATCACAACAAGTTCTTTCCCGACACTATGCTGTACGAAAATATTAATGGCCAATACAGAATCTGATATTACAAACAAAACAGCTCCCAGGATCAATAATAAAGAATAAGTTCTGATACTGAAATACAGCATCGTAGCAATGGTAATTCCGTAAATCACCACGGGTATCTTCATTTCGTTTAAATAAGGATATATATAGTAAATAAATGAGCCTAAATATAGAAAAACAAAGGGAAGCCAACTCCAGACATTTTTCTTTTTAATCTTTAAAAAATAAACGATGTAACAGATATGAGCCAACAAAAAACTGCCCAAACCGGGCATAAATCCCCACCCAAATAACAAAAACACATCACCCAAAAAGCTCAGAATTAATCCAGACAAAAACCATTGGTTGATCCGAAATACATTTTGTTTAGAATAAGTAAAATACAACCAGATAATAATAGGTAACAACAGTGGCTTGGTAAAAAACCGCCAGGAACTATGATCCCTAGCTATAAATACTAAATCAAATGCAAAAACAATCGCAAGAAGGACTAATAACAATTTGATATTGACAGATTTTATCATGGTACAATTTTATTGCAATCTTTTAATTATCTTTTTTCTTGTTACAATACGGATATATCTCAGGTTTGCATCAAGTTATTCTATACGTGATACTTAGCTCGGATTGTTAAATTACAAATAAAATTAAGATAAAATACTTTTGAAATATAAAAATACAATGCACCACACTTTAGTTTATTTTATATTGTAGAAATAGACTATTATTAGAAATATTATTTAAGCTAATACAGTTTAATCACATCTTTTCCAAAGTAATTTTCGAATTTTTTGGAAAATTCTTTATCCTTGAACTTTTAGGATGTATGATAACTATTAAAAATATTGAATATTCTAAGAATCAAGGCTTTGTGTCATAAATACTGAAAAAATGACAGAAGATCGGAAAAAATTTCACTCGTACTCAAATGGTATTTTTTTTGCAAATTTTTATGTACAGCTGGCCAGCTGAAGTGTTTTTTAATGATTGTTAAACTTAATTAAAAATGATTGCAATGAATAATCTAATAAGAAAAAACGGAAACAGCAATTTGGGCTTTTCAAATGTCTTTGATGATTTTTTTGGTCGTGAACTTTTTAACTGGGGCAATAACAATTACTCATCTACCAGTACAACCGTACCATCGGTCAATATAAAGGAGAACGGAGAGGCTTATGAAGTTCAGGTTGCAGCACCAGGTATGAATAAAAATGATTTTCAGATCAGGCTGGATGGTAACCTGCTTACCATTTCATCAACGAAGGAAGATCGTAAAGAGTCAAAAGCTGACAATTTCACAAGAAGAGAATTCAGTTATCAATCCTTCCAGAGAAGTTTTGAGCTTCCGAAAGATGTTGTGGATCAGGATAACATTAATGCAAAATATGAAAATGGTCTTTTAATGTTAACCATTCCGAAAAAAGAAGAGGCGAAGCAGAAACCACCCAGAATGATTGAGATATCATAGAAATAATTACAAAATTGGCTACCGAAAGAGTAGCCAGTTTTTTTTATAATTTTTGAAAGTGCAGATCAACTTAAATCCTTTAACCGAATAATTCTGGGATTTTAATTCCAGCATATCTGGTGAATGTCATTATGCAGAAAATCTATTCTATCCAAAAATGCCCTGCAGAATACGTTTGGGCTTTCCCCGCTACAATTACCCTTTCATTTTTGTTCTCACAATAGAGTTCTCCGCCTCTTTCAGAGATCTGGCGGGCAAAAAGCTGATCTTTTCCTAATCTTGATGACCAGAAGGGAATCAGTGAGCAGTGTGCAGAGCCGGTTACCGGATCTTCAAGAATAGAGGACTGCGGGGTAAAGTATCTTGATACAAAATCACAATCAGTGCCTGTTGCGGTCACGATAACACCACCCGGATCCAGGTTGATAAGATCAAAAACAGATCTTTCAATGCAGATCTTTTTGACATCCTCTTCAGAATCATATACCAGCAAATAATCTCTTGCTTTAAAGACTTCCTTAGGCTGAATATTGAGTGATCTGGATATGATATCCGGAAGAGTAGAGGCTTCGGGCATCCTTGATGGAAAATCCATATAGTACATCCCATCTTTAACATCTACCGTCAGTTCACCACTTTTTGTTTCAAAAATGATTCTATCACTCTGATAACGTAAGATGGAAACAAGACAATGAGCGGTAGCAAGAGTAGCATGTCCGCATAAATCCATCTCTATTTCAGGGGTAAACCATCTCAGATGAACACGATCTCCATTGTCAATAAAGAAAGCGGTTTCTGCTACCGCATTTTCACGGGCTATTTTTAAAAGGGTTTCATCGGGTAACCAGGTTTTTAATGGGACAACACACGCCGGATTTCCATGGAAAACAGATTCTGTAAAAGCATCTATCTGATATAATTCTAACTTCATAGGTTGTAAAAATTTTGTGAAGTATAAAGATAATTCATTTCTATCAGGAACTTCTCCGGTATTGCTGAAAAATTATTTCAGGTTCTGTTTTATACAAATAATTAATGAGCTTTCATGGTCTGTTTTGTAATAATTTTTCCACATCCGGGTGGCAATTTTCTTACAGGTGTTTTTCCGGAAAAGCTTTCGGAAAATTTAGTTTTGTACTCAATAAAAACGGGAAACAATGAAAAAATATAATCGTGATTTTCTTCATTTTAGTCTTTCGGGGAGACTGGTAGCTAAAGTCCCCAATCTGTTGGAAAGACTCTGAATATCAATTGTTCCTGAGATTTCTTCACTTCATTAATAACTCATAATCAAATAATAATGTTTAAAAACTTTACTACATTATCAGTAGCAGCAGCTTTGCTCTCTTATGGTATTGTGTCTGCCCAAAGTGTCGGAATCAATACAGCTCAACCAGGTTCAACACTGGATGTGAACGGATCATTAGCTGCAAAATACAGCACTGTTACTGCCGCAGCGTATACACTTACTGCTGCTGATTTTCATATCTCGTATAACGGAACGGCCAACGCGGTTTTTACATTACCGACATCAATATCCGGTGCAGGTAATTTCAAAGGACGTCTGTATACGATCAGAAATAATACTGCTTTTACCGTTACAATAGCTCCCGCAGCGTCAGAAACCATTAATGGTAATGTAAGTATGGCAGTAGGTCCTAATCAGAGCCTGCAGCTCATCAGTACCGGTCTCACAGGAGCAGCTTCTACATGGGAAATTTCAGGAAGTGCAAATGTGACGGCAAGCAACGGGCTTACAGCTGCAGGACAGGATGTGAGACTTGGCGGTACACTTTTACAGAATACAGCGATTGATTATCTGGACAAAGCCTTATATTTCAGGAGCAATGTAGATGGTCCAGGATTGACATCCATCAGCAATACGAATTCCGGAACTAATGCTTCCGCTCTTTTAAGACTTACTAATGATATAGGAAGTTCTATGGATATGTTCCTGAACTCTTCCACCAAAACAACAGAAGGCGGAGCCAGTGCAGGAATCATAAACAATATAGGTGGCGCGCTAACAATAGCGGGAAATAATAATGTTGCCCAGTTGAAACTCAGCCAGGCCAATGGAGGTGATTATCTTTTTAATGGAGACAGAAAGCTTAACTTCAATGGAGACGGTGATATTACAGCGTTTGGGGCTGCCGGTAATTCTGTGAATGCTTTCAATGGTCTTCTTACCTTAAAAGGAAACAGCAACAATCCTGCATTTGCTCAGGTAACCGTTGGGACTACAGGGCTTAGATACTATTATGGTAACAGCGTTAACAGTATGCTTGACATCGATGGTAATGGAGATATCAATATGAACAGACCGGAAGTTGGCGGTATTGGCGGAAATAAAGTGGCGGCCACCAAAGGGCATCTAGATTTAAGCGGATACAACACGCTGAATGGCTCTGTTACTCAGATTTACCTTGGGGCGGAAGGATTTAAGTACAGTTATAACGGAAGCACTAAGGTGACGATTGATGGTAACGGATTGGTGAGTGCAGCAGGTGGTTTTGTCAATACTTCGGATACGCGTTTAAAAACTCAGGTTAAAGAAATAGGATATGGTCTTACTACCATTATGGCATTGCAGCCGAAACAATACGAGCTGTCTGCCAATAATCAGATTAAAGAAGGTAAACCGGCTGTGAATCCGGCACAGAAGACTCAGCATAAAATAGGATTTCTGGCACAGGATCTTTATAAACTAATTCCTGAAGCCGTCTATAAACCAAAAGATGATACCAGAGAGGCCTGGGCTGTTGACTACGCTTCACTTGTTCCTGCCCTTACAAAAGCCATTCAGGATCAGCAGACTGAGATAGAAGCACAAAAAAACAAAATCAAAAAGATGGAAGAAGAAATGAGTGCCATCAAAAAGAAACTGGGATTGTAATAAACAGGTACAATATTTTGGACTTAAAGGTATTGCATTTCCGATTCTAAGAACACACACACTAAAAAGAATATCTTATCCTTTTGGAAAACTATTTTAATAAAGCATTCCCTCGGTTTTTATTAAAATATCTAAGGTTTAGAATTTCCCAATTTTTTATTTTCCAATACGTCGCAAAAGCCTGCAGATAGCAGGCTTTTTTGATATGTAGTTGTTCGGAATATCTGTAAAAAGTATACAACAATCATGGATTTGTCTTAGAACCAACGTTATCTGTATCCTCATCTTTGTACTGTTAATCAAATACTCAGAAAATGAAAAAGATAATTTTAATTACAGGGGCAAGTTCAGGGATGGGTAAAGAAGCCGCAAAATCCCTCATCCAGAAAGGTCATACAGTTTATACAGCAGCCAGAAGAATTGATCAGATGCAGGATCTGAAAAATATGGGTGGATATCCTATTCAAATGGATATTACCAAAGAAGAAGACATCCAGAATGTTGTGGATACTATCATCAGGAGAGAAGGCAGAATTGATGTACTTTGGAATAATGCAGGCTTTGGCTTGTATGGTTCGGTGGAAGATGTACCCTTGGAGGAAGCCCGAAAGCAGATGGAAGTAAATGTCTTTGGAATGGCTGCAATGACGCAAAAAGTAATACCCTACATGCGAAAAGCAAGATCAGGAACTATTATCAATACTTCTTCTATGGGAGGAAAGATGTACTTTCCTATGGGAGCCTGGTATCACGCCAGCAAACACGCCGTGGAGGGGCTAAGTGATTGTCTTCGTCTGGAGCTGAAATCTTTCAATATTAAAGTTGTGGTTTTGGAACCAGGCTTTATTGCTACGGAATTTGGTTCAGTATTATTGGACAATTTTTCTAAAATATCAAAAGGCAGCGCCTATGGAAATATGATGGATAAAATTGCAAAGGGAACGGCTGATGCAGCCAAAGGAAACGGCTCATCAAAACCTGATGTCATTGCGGAGGCTATTGTGAAAATAGTTACTTCCAACAATCCCAAAACAAGGTATAAAGTAGGTAAATATTCTGTAATGATGCCTTGGATGCGTGTTTATTTGGGAGATAGGTTATTTGACAAAATTGTAATGAGCCAAATGTAATAATGGATATTCAAAAAACAATTAAATAAAATGAAAACAACAAAGACTCTGATTATAGTTATGCTGGCGATGTTTGTCAGCACCTATGCACAATCTGAAAAAGCAATTGTAGGAAATTGGGAATCTGACAAAAAAGATGTCAGAATTGAAATCCTTAAAGAAGGAGATACATATTCTGGAAACTATCTCTGGGGAAAGGATATTGTTGAAAAAGATGGTATTACTTCCAAAAAAGATATCAAAAACCCGGACGTTAAACTCCGTTCCCGTAATGTAGTGGGAATTAAAAGCTTAACAGGTTTAGTATGGAACGGAAAAGAATATGTGAACGGCAAAATCTATAATGCACCGAGTGGAGATACTTATAGCTGTAAAATATGGATTAAAAATGACAAACTCTATTTGAGAGGATATTTAGGATTGTCTTTACTGGGGCAAACAGCAACTTTTCATAAATATAAATAATTGAAATCATTCAGGTGAATTTAATAGATTTTACTGTGGACTGGATTAAAGGTGAATTGTTTGAGGCTAAATTAATTCTTACCTTTGGTATTATCACAATACTTGCAGGTTTTATTTTTTGGAAAGAAGGATCAACTCTAAATGCAAAGGCACTTTTCATTCCTTTATTGGTTGCAGGAACCATTTACTCAGCAATTGGCAGTGGAATGCTGTATTCCAATACAAAACGGATGAGAGACTTTCCCAAAAATTATCAGAAGAACAAATCAGTATTTGCCAATCTTGAAAAGAAGCGGGTTGATGATTTTCAGTATGGATACAAGGTGTCAAAAATTGTAGCCACTCTCTTTTTTGCAATCACACTGATTATTTTCTGGACTACCAAAAATCCTGTCCAGATGGGAATAGGAATTGGGCTTACATATTTTGCATTGGCCGGATTGGTGATTGATTATTTTTCCGGGGAAAGAGCAGATGTATATTATTCGGCGATTTTAAAATCATTAAGATCATAAAAAAGCAGTAAATTAAACAAATGAAACCTATTATCAACATACAATCTATCTCTGACATTAATAATTTTGTTCAGCATAAGACCAGGCATCCTTTGGTAACTGTTATTGATTTCGGTAAAATGGATGATCAGATGGAAGAAGGTATACGGATAAGCTGTGATTTTTATTCCGTGATGTTCAAAAACTATTGTGCCAATAATATTCGCTATGGCAGGCAGTCTTATGATTTTCAGGAAGGAAGTTTGGTTTGTATTGCCCCAAAGCAAGTAGTAACCATGGATACAGAAATTATAAAAAAAGAAAACATGATGGGCTGGGGATTGTTTTTTCATCCTGATCTTTTGCGTGGCACCTCATTAGGAATGAAGATGAAAGACTATACATTTTTTTCCTATGAAACATCGGAGGCTCTTCATTTATCAGATAAAGAAAAAGAGATTCTGTATGACTGTATACAGAAAATAGAAACAGAGCTTCAGGAAAATATTGATCATCATAGTCAGACACTGATCGTATCTAACATAGAACTTTTGCTGAATTATTGCCAGCGTTATTACGGAAGGCAGTTTATTACAAGAAAAAACTCTAACAGAGATATCGTAGCGCAGGTTGAAAATGTTCTGAAAGGGTATTTTTTTTCTGATACTTTAAAAATGGAAGGATTACCAACAGTAAGCGATCTGGCAGATAAAGTAAATTTATCTCCTAACTACCTCAGTGACCTGTTGAAAAAAGAAACCGGAATGAATACCAAGGATCATATTCACCATTTTCTGATCGAAGAAGCTAAAAATATTTTATTGAGCTCCAATAAAAGTATCAGTGAAATTGCTTATGAACTGGGATTTGAGTACCCGCAGTATTTTAGTAAACTGTTTAAGCAAAAAACAGGAAATACACCTCAGGAATTCAGAAATTTGAATTGAAAATTTGATTTTTGGAAATAGAAAAACCTACAGTATAGTAGGTTTTTTGAGAATAATAGGGATATCTGTAAGTCATGATGATATTGTGAACTATCAATTTATTTCAGGTTTTCCCTAAAAAACGCATCCATTTTATCGAAAGGAATAATGTCTGTTTTGTCGTAAAGATCTGTATGTACAGCATCAGGAATGATTATTAATTCTTTAGGCTCAGCAGCCATCTTGTAAGCATCTTCACTGAAGTACCTGGAATGTGCTTTTTCTCCTGCAATAATCAGTACCGGACGGGGAGAAATTTCTTTAATATAAGTGAGTAATGGCATATTCATAAAAGAAAGTGCATTGGTTGCATTCCAGGAACCGACTGAGTTTAATGAACGTTCATGAAACCCTCTCGGAGTACGGTAGTAATCAAAGTATTCTTTTACAAACTGAGGCTCATCTCCTTTGAGTTTTTCAGCATTCAGCCTTGGTCCGGGCTGAAATGTTCCCTTTTCTGCATCTTTCCAGCGTTGTTCACCAAGTTGCTGTAACAATTGCGTACGCTGTTCCGGAGTGACGGCGTCATAATATCCTCTGGACATTACCCGTGACATATCATACATACTGGTTGTTGCAACAGCTTTTACCCGGTGATCCACCGCAGCAGCATTTAATGCAAAACCTCCGAATCCACATATTCCGATAATTCCTATACGGCTTCTATCCACTTCTTTCTGTAATCCCAGGAAATCTACCGCAGCACTGAAATCTTCTGTATTGATATCAGGAGATGCCACACTTCTCGGTTCTCCGCCACTTTCCCCGGTATACGATGGATCAAATGCCAGTACAATAAATCCACGTTCTGCCATCTGATTGGCATAGAGACCGGATGACTGCTCTTTTACTGCCCCAAAGGGTCCACTTATGGCAATAGCTGATAGCTCTTTATTTTTAACCTGAGATGCAGGACTGTACAGATCACCGGTAAGTAATATTCCGTAACGATTTGTAAAATGT
Source organism: Chryseobacterium sp. WLY505 (assembly GCF_030846215.1). Classification (NCBI taxonomy): domain Bacteria; kingdom Pseudomonadati; phylum Bacteroidota; class Flavobacteriia; order Flavobacteriales; family Weeksellaceae; genus Chryseobacterium; species Chryseobacterium sp. WLY505. Next base: position 71,713 of record NZ_JAVCWI010000004.1, read on the forward strand.
ACTTTTTGGCGGATAACATTGTCACTCAGTTTAAAAGTATAATGTTCGTTTTTTTCTGTATTTTTCATTTTTTTTTCATTTTGCTGTGCATAAGCTTTTCCTGTGAGCAGCAATGCAAATGCTGTTAAAATTGTCCATTTTTTCATGAGAATGTTTCTTTAGATAGGTTTAATGATTTTTGCAGGAATTCCTCCCGCAATGACATTGTCCGGAATGTCTTTAGTAACAACTGCTCCAGCCGCTATTACGGTATTTTCGCCTATGGTAACTCCGGGAAGAATGGTTGCGTTGGCTCCAATCCAGGCATTCTTTTTAATGTGAATACGTCCGGGAACAAGTGAGTGACGGCTTACTGAAGAAACAGGATGTCCTTCAGAAAGTAAACTGACGTTGGGAGCGATTAGAACATGATCTTCTATTGTAATGCCTCCCAAATCAAGAAATGTACAGCCGAAATTGATGAATACATTTTTACCGATTTTTGTATTCTTTCCGTAATTGATATATAACGGAGTAAAAATAGTCGTGTTTTCGTCAATACATATACCGGTGATCTGGCCCAGAAACTCCCTGATTTCTGCCGGATCAGAAGAACCGTTCATTCTGATCAGTAATTTCTTTGTTTCAAAAGAGGCTTCCCGCATTCTGATGGCCTGCGGATCATCTGCAGGAATTGTTTCCCCTTCTGTGAGCCGTTCAAAAATATCCTGTGTTTTCATTATCATTTATTTACAGGACAAAATTAAAAAGTGAACCTCACAGTGCTATTACTGCGAGGCTCAAATAACTTTTCTCTGAAGCTCAGGTTAAATTTCCTTCGGTGAAAATCCGTATTGTTTTTTGAATGCTGTGGAAAAGTGTGAAGGATTTTTAAATCCAACCTCTACATAAACATCCTGTACTTTCCTGCCTTCGTTTTTCATTTTGAAATAGGCTGCTTCAAGACGTTTTCTGATCAGCCATTTTTGCGGACTCAGGTCACTTATCTTTTGGAAGTCCCGCTTGAAAGTGGCAAGACTACGGCCGGTATAGGAAGCAATTTGTTCCATGGTAAGCTCATCCATGTAATTTTCATTCATGAACTCCATAATATCAATTTTCCAGGGCTCTGTAAAATCAAACAAAATAGGAAAAAAGATCTCTGAATGATTGAGTAAGGCGTAGATTCCTTCCTGTAATTTAAGATGAACAACCCCTTCAGTAGGTCTTGTATTTTCATCAAAATAAGGAGTTAGCGATTGAAACAGGCTCGTAATATCGGCACGAGGTTCTATTTTAAATACATTTTCTTCAGAAAAATGAACCTTCTGAGGCAGATCCGATTTATTTAGTTTATGATAAAAATCCCGGAGTAAGTTACGGTTAAAAGTTAATGAAATACCCTTGTAAAGTTCATCGTCTTTACTGTTTTTATACATCATCAGACGATGGTTACGCCGTATAAAAGCACATTCTCCTGCTCCTATGGTTATTTTCGTATTCCTATCTTCAATAATTTGTTCTCCGGAATACAAATAGAGCAGTACATGTTCAGGAGTTGCATGAATGCATTTTTCACTGTAATCCGAAAAACAGGAAAAAAATATTCCTGAGTAATTTATGGTTTTCAATAGGTCAGCCTGTTCCATCTTGTTCTAAAAATATAGGGTCTGTAATAACAAAGTTAGTTATTAAATGCTAAGCTTTCTTTTCTTTACGGCTCAATGTATATTTCCTAGAAGCTCATCAAATCAATTTACCTGTAGGTTATTTTTGATGGTTGCCGTTGTTCCTGATCGCTGTAATTCATTATATTAGCTACCTAAAGTATGTATTTTCACAGAAAAACATTAACCACAAAGAATTTAACCATGAAGCAGACTGTTCTTACAGCATTCTTTTTCTTGTTTGTATTGGGTGTAAAAGCACAAAAACAATCTATTCCCCCTGATACAATTTCTGTTTATTTTGATGAACTCAAGACAGCTTCAAAAAAGAATATCGGACTATGGAACAAAGATTTATATGGTCCTATGATTTTAATCGATCCGAAAACCAGAGAGTTTTTTGCCACCGAGCCGGATTCGGAGGGAATACTGAAACGTGATGGTACGCTCTATTCTGGGGTTTTACCTGCCACAGTCAACATCGCAAATACCGCTGTCAATTGGGGTGGAAAAAGATGGGCAATGATTATGCTCCCTCTTTCTCAGAATAAGGAAAAGAGGATTAATCTTTTGGCTCATGAGTCTTTTCACCGCATTCAGCCTTCATTGGGGTTTAATCTTAACAATGCAGAAAATAATCATCTGGATCAGAAGGAGGGCAGGATTTACCTTCGTCTCGAATTGGAAGCGCTAAAGCAGGCAGTCCGCTCAAATTCAGAAAAAGAAATGAACCAGCATCTCACCAATGCATTGATCTTTAGGAAATACAGGAATACACTTTACAAAGGTTCAGAAACTACAGAAAACCTGCTGGAACTGAATGAGGGAATTGCTGAGTTTACAGGGCTCATTGTGAGTGGCAGAAATAAAGATCAGACAAGATCATATTTTTTGAATGGCATAGAAGGTTTTATGAAAAACCCCACGTTTGTACGTTCATTTGCTTATTACACCATACCTGTTTATGGATATCTGCTGTATCATAAAGATCCGGACTGGAACAAAAAAATTGATTCAAAAACAGACCTGACCGGTTATTTCATTAAAGCATTCGATATAAGGATTCAGACTGACCTGCAAAAAGCAGTTGAAAAGCTATCTGACAATTATAATGGTACATCCATTATAAAGCAGGAAACCGATAGAGAAGAACAAACGAAAAAGCGTATTGCCGAATACAAACTGAAATTCATTCAGCAGCCTCACTTTGAAATCAAATTTGAAAAAATGAATGTTTCCTTTGATCCGAGGAATATTGTGCCTGTGGAAGATCAGGGGACGGTATATCCCAATATCCGGATTACTGATTTGTGGGGCATTCTGACGGTTGAAAATGGAGCATTAATGAGTCCAAACTGGGATAAAATTTCAATATCCAATCCAGTGAAAACCGAAAATAAAAAAATATCAGGTGACGGATGGATTCTTGAACTGACAGACGGCTATACCATAGCTAAAGATGAAGTTAGTGGCAATTATAAATTGATTAAGAACTGATATCCATAAAAAGCATCACTGTTTCGGTGATGCTTTTTATTTAATAATGAGATTAATGATACCATTTCTTTTTCATAAATAAACTGGCTCTTACCAGAAGTATCAACACCGGAACCTCTACCAATGGACCAATCACGCCTACAAATGCCTGTGGTGAATGAATGCCAAAGACCGAGATGGCCACTGCAATAGCCAGTTCAAAATTATTTCCGGTAGCGGTAAAGGCTATAGATGCATTTTTATCGTAAGGTATCTTCAATGTTTTGTTGAGCATAAAACTTACAAAAAACATCAGAACAAAATAGATCACCAATGGGATTGCTATCTTAATGACATCCATTGGCAATTCCAGTATTGTGGAACCTTTTAAGCTAAACATCAGTACGATGGTCAATAATAAAGCATACAATGTCACAGGAGAGATCTTAGGTACGAATTTTCTGTTGTACCAGTCCGCGCCTTTTGATTGGATCAGAAAATAACGGGTGAGAAAACCTGCCAGAAAGGGAATCCCGAGATAGATCAGTACACTTTCTGTGATATCCTGCATAGAAACGTTGACATTAAAGCTTGCCAGACCGAGTTGAATGGGGAGTACATTGATAAAAAGCCAAACCAGAAAACTGTAGGTAAGCACCTGAAAGATGCTGTTTAAAGCCACCAATAATGCTGCATATTCTCTGTTACCTTTGGCGAGATCATTCCACACGATAACCATGGCAATACATCTGGCCAGTCCAATGAGGATTAAACCTGACATATAATCTGGTTCATTTCTTAAAAAAAGAATGGCAAGACCAAACATCAGAACCGGACCAATAATCCAGTTGAGCAATAAAGAAATTCCGATTACTTTTTTATCTTTAAAAACCAATGGCAGAAGAGAATAATCAACCTTAGCCAATGGCGGATACATCATCAAAATAAGTCCGATAGCCAGAGGAATATTAGTAGTACCCACTGACTGTGAATTAATAATAGTAGGAATGGCCGGGAAAAAATGTCCCAAAGCAATTCCTGTCCCCATAGCCAGAAAGATCCATAAGGTAAGATAGCGGTCAAGAAATTTTAATCTGGGCTGCATGATTATTTTTTGATTTTAGAGAAAACATAGAACATCTCTTCTGCAATTTGTAAACTTCTTTCAGTATAAACAGCTGCCTGTTCCGGAGTATGATCTGAAATCTTAGGATCTTCAAATGTGATCGGAATTCTCTTTTCCGCACCGGGAATAAAAGGACATCCGCCATCTGCCTGCGAGCAGGTCATAATTGCTGCAAAACCGGATACAGGATTGAACGGGCTGTCATATTTTTTAGAAAAGCCAATGATCGGAAGGCTGTTATCATCATATTTTACAGCATATACAGGGTTGGTGGTATCAGCAATGCTGAAAATTGAAAAACCCTGTTCTGCTAAAACTTCCGCAATCTTATGAAATAATGCCGTTGTCTCCGTTCCACCGGAATAGCAGCGGACTTCCGGAATTGTAAAGAAAGATGCTGCTGCCTGTGCCCAGATCTGTGCCAGATGGCTTCGTCTTGAATTGTGAGTGCAGATAAAATTCAGGTTGATTTCCTGGTTATCATCCACTTTTTGCTGGATAAAGCTGATCAATGGTTCAAGAACCTCTTTTCTATCGCTATCTGTATTTTCCCATTTCAGAGATTGAATCGTGTTTAATAATTCCTTATACATAAGAATTTAATAAAATTAATTAGCAGCATCCTGATCCCGGAGTACAGGCTGATGTTGGGTTTACAGATAGTTCAGACAAGTTTTTCTTTTGTTTTTCCGAAGGAATTCCGCAGGCTTCCTGAGCAAGGCAGGCTGTTGTTTTGTTTTTCAGAATAAAGTTTTTTCCGTTAAATTCAAGGTCATATTTTCCAATGGTTTCTCCCTGATATTCAACTTCAATTTCCGAGTTTTCTATTCCAAGCTTTTCTTCAGAAAGCTGAATAATATGAAGCAGTTTTCCAGGTTTTAAACGATGTTCATAATCATCTGCATCCCAAAGCTGGAAGTTGACCACTTTTTCATTTCTGATGACTCCACCGCAATCGATGAAGTTTTTTATAATCTGTCCCACTTCCGTTACATGGAAATGTTCAGGGACAAAACTTCCGTTTTCTAATTGAAATTCAACATTTTCCAGGGTGGGAAGAATTTCTTTAATTTCTGATAGTCTCATAGTAGATTAAAATTGAGTGTTATAATTTATAGTGTTATATTGCAATATTACGATGTATTAGTTCAAAAAAATGCCCTAACAGCATTGTTTTATACTAACATCCTGATTAAAAAACAGGTTGAATTCATTTTGAAACTGCTTCCAGTTGCTTTCATTAATGCAGTAGCATACAGATTTTCCTTCAATAGAACCTTTGATGATTCCTATATTCTTCAGCTCTTTTAAATGCTGAGAGATCGTTGCCTGAGCCAATCCAAGTTCTTCAACAAGATCATTACAGATACATGCTTTTTGATTAATGATATACTGTAAAATAGCGATTCTTGCCGGATGTCCCAAAACTTTAAGCAGAGAAGCCAGCTTATTTTGCTCGTCAGTATAGATTTCTGTTTTAGTAACTCCCATTGTTATAATTTTATATTGCAATATTACGATGATAAATTAGTTAAACAATAAAAAAACTTCATAATTTTAATTATAAGTATTTAAATTGTTGTATTTCAGTATTTTAAAGTTTGTTGAGAGTTGATAATATCTGAAATAAAAAAGATGAAGCAAAAACAGGCTTCATCTTTTTATTTGTTGTTATGGTAAACTAATCTTTTTACCCTGTTCAGGGAAGATGTAATTTACTTTTAAAGGATTGTTTTTCAATAGTTCCTTTTTGATCAGTTCAGGATTATCGCCTGTAGGTTTTCTGTGAGTAACCACGATAGTGAGACCCTCAAGGCTGCTTTGTCCGGTTTTTTCTTTGAGTTTGCTCAATTCCTCAATCAGCAGATTAGGAGTAAGGTGCCCAAACAGCAGATGTTCTGGCTGGCTGTTGGGGAAGGAAACTTCAATTAATATCGTGTTGAGCTGTCTTTTTTTAACAAGTGGAGCTGCCCTATTCCAAAGTTGATCCAGACGATCAGATTTTTCTATACGGTCCGCACCTGTATCTCCCAGATAAAGCAGATAATGATTCTCTCTTCTTACCAAAGCGGCACTGCTTTTATATGGATTTACGTGGCTCAGTTCATAACCTGTTATAAAAAAAGGGGTTTTAGGTGCGGGAATTTCAGTTCCTGCCTGCAACTCATTATAATGGTATTTTCCAAGGATAGGTTTCTGTCCCTGATCTGCAAAATTGATCCAGGTATCTGTAATAAAGTAATGATTCTGTAAAATCTGAATCACAGGAGCTATGGCGAAAATGTCTTTTTTAGAATCAGCCGGAGAATTGATGATAAGTCCTGACAAATGATCGAGATGACCGTGGGATACAAAATATCCTTTGATCTGATCTTTTAAAACCGTTTCTGCTGATCCTTCAAGACTTTTCAGTTCAATCGCTTTTCGGATTCCTGCATTTACGGTACCGGCATCCAGGCAGAGAAATGCATTGTCTTTTGGAGCGCCTACCAGATAGGCTGATAAATTGTCTTCCTGCTCACCACCATAGATTCCTAAGGGAATTACATCAAAATTCTGTGCCTGGCAAACAATATTCAGAAGAACCAATAAAGAAAGTGCTGTTTTTTTCATAATACGTATAATAGAAAACCATCTTTTTCGGGATGGACAGAGCAAATTTACGCTATTTTTTGACGACTGAAGTCCTGAATCAGTAAAGCCTGCTGAAAATGAGCACGCTTTATTTTTACGATTATTTTATTGAGGTTGTTGCTGGGTAACGCAATGCACCATTCCTCCGTTGGCGAATAAATTACGGCAATCAATTCCAACTACCTGTTTTCCAGGATAGAGCTGTTGGATGATGTTGTTGGCAACCGCATCATTCGGGTCATTATAATTAGGGACCAATACACGGTTATTGGCAACATAATAATTGATGTATGAAGCGCGACCTACATTTTTCCCGTACGTAGTGATCACATCATTTCTTGTTAAAGGCACTTTTACAAACTGATAGGCAGCTCCGGTTTTTGTGGTTGCATCATACAGTTTATCAATATCTCCATTGGGAACCTGCCAGTAGTTAAGATCGTCCGGATTCATGGTGATAATGGTAGACGAATTGGCAAATCGGGCAAACCCATCAATGTGCATGTCGGTAATATCCAGACCGGCTTTTCCATTCAGCCAGATAAATTTAGTAACCCCGAGATTTTTAGTAAATATGGCTTCTGCCTGTTGTTGTGTCATTCCCGGATTTCTGTTATTATTCAGGATAGAACTTTTACAAGCCATCAGCACTCCGTTTCCGTCAATTTCCACACTTCCTCCTTCATTGATCATAACTGAATTAAGATCGATTTTTGGAATATTCGTATCTGCTGATATTTTAGATGGAATTGCGTTACATTTGCTGTAATCTGCCTTATTTCCCCAACCGTTAAATCCCCAATCCTGAATAAACAACTGTCCGTTCTGATCTTTTACATAAATAGGACCATTATCTCTTACCCAGAAATCATCTGTTGGATAAATTTTGAAGTTGATATTGGTAAGAGGAACTCCTGCAGTGTTGAGTAGCCCTACAATACGATCCTTTTCTGCGCCATCATAAGCAATGATGTGAACTTTTTCACTTTGCACAAGCTCTTTGGTCATGGCTACCCAGGTGGCATCCAGACGGTTTCGGTAAGTAGTTCCGTACTGATACTGGTGTGGCCACTGAAGCCAGGTTCCTTCATGGGTTGCAGACTCTTCAGGCATTTTATAAAGAGCTGTTGCAGGGTTCAATGTTTCCGGATTCTCTATAGGATCTGTCTGAGAACAGGAAAGTAAAAGAGCGGGTAATAACAGGAACATGATTTTCTTTTTTTGCATAACTGATCTATTTTTAACAGGGCAAAATTAGATCAGCAAATGTTTTGAAAGTTGTCCCAAATTGACAACTTACTTTAATGGCAATAAAATATAGGTCAGCTGTTTTTCCTGGTCGTCTTCATTTTCAGCATGATTTTCATACTTTTCAATGATAGGAGTGTGTGAGAATTCAAGATCTGAATTGAAAATCCAGCGGGAATAGATCTTCGTATACGTGTCGTCTATTGTTTCGTAGCTTCCGGAATGGATAAAGCGGGCATATTTACCTCCGAGTATCATTTTTGAAGGAAGCTTTTTATTTCCGGACTGAAGGGATGAACATGCATCATAGCGGCAGTTGATTTCTGTTTTTATTAATGGTTCATCGGCTATAACTCCAAAATATTCTATCCCGGAGTCAGGGAAATCATTTTCCATAAACTTTTCCCACAGCACTTCAATTTCTTCATTATTATAATAGGTGTTAATGCTCTGATAATAGACCTGGACAGGTTTCAGATAAACAATTTCGGGTTCCAGCAAGACTTCTGAGGTGATAGGAATGATGGCACCTCCACAAAGGAGTTGTTCCTTGCTTTGTCTTGCCGCTTTAGGGGAAATCCCAAAATATTGTTTAAAAGCTTTGGAAAAGGAAGCGATATTGGCAAAACCGACTTCAATGGCAATGGAGGTAAGATTTTCCTGAGTATAAAGAATCCGTTTATAGGCGTTTTCTACCTTCAGCCTCTGTTGGAAAGCACCTATTGTCTCTCCACAGCTGTACTTGAAAATGCGCTGGATATTCCGGTAAGAATAATGAGAAATGTCTTCCAGTTCCTTTACAGAAACAGGCTGGTCGTAATTCTTTTCCATGAAATTGATAACTCTGTAAATACAATTCAGGTTGTCTTCCATAAGCATTGAAATTTTTCCGAAACTGGTGATATGAAATAAATTACAAATAAAAGAAATAAAAAAATATCTTGACAATATTGTAATTTAGCTTTTGGTAAAAATAGATTTAAAAAAAATGAATTTTACCGCTTTAAAACGAAAAACCAAGAAATACTATTAAATATGGAAAAAGATTTGTCAGAATTAACGGATCAGGAGCTGATAGAGAAAAAAAGAACTATTGAAGCCAGAAATGTTGTGAATGCTATCATCCTGGGAGTACTGGCTGGAATTGCTATTTACAGCACCATAACCAAAGGGATAAGTTTCACTACTTTTTTACCGATACTTCTTGCTTTTTTTGTGGCCAACAGCTGGAATAAAGGTAAGAAAGGCTTGAAAAGGGAGATGGATTCCAGAAATGTAAAGTAATGCAGGAATTTGATAGAAAAACAGAAACTGGTGCTGTAGCCTATTTTCGGTATTGCATCAGAAACGGAGATGCAATAGGAGCATTAAGTTGTTTTCATCCTGAAGCAGTCTACATAGACCGCGATGGAAGAGAGTGGAGAGGGCTTGAGCAGATAGAAAGGGCAATGAATGAGATCTGCCGCTTACAACTGGATATTCAGGGTGAAACTCCACATATCACTGTTGTAAATGATCTGGCAATGTGGCAGGATCAGTGGGAAATAACGGGAACTGCTCCAGATGGACATTCTATCCATATGACAGGCAATACTTCCTGTATCATGAAAAGAAATGAAGCAGGAGAGTGGCTATGGCTGGTTGACAATCCTTTCGGTTCTGCTGTGCTTAAAAATGACAATCTGGTATAAAGTCTGAAATAATCGTACCCTTGTCAAGGTTTTAAACCTTGACAAGGGTGGAGATAAAGTCTTTCAGAAACAAATAAAAAACCTTCAGCTGAACTGAAGGTTTTACTTTTTTAGTATTTTACTGATTTTTAGTTACGTAAAAATTGACCGATCCCGGGAGAATCAAAAGTGAATGCATTCTGATTTTCAGATTTGTCAATTTTATTGCTGATGGTTAATGCCCATAGCACCAGTTCTTTGCAGAAATTCTGATCTTCTTTGCTCAATTCGGAAGCATTTTCTTCCACTACAGTTGTCAGGGGTTCTATCTTATCAAGTTTAGCATAAAATTCTTCATCCGTATCGTTGTAATTAAGTTCTAAATGATTTTTGTTAAACCATCTGATCAGGTCAGTATACGGTGTTTTGATCCCTTCTTTTTCCAGTTTTGAAATGCGTGGGAACAGGCTTTCAAATTGAGTCATTACGGCTTTATCAATTAAGATTTTGGCTACGTAATCAGCTCCTTCCTGTTCTCCCTCATAGACCAGTTCAATTTTTCCTGTGATCGATGGAATGATCGACATAAAATCAAGCAGACGCACAGTGGTTCTTTCTGCACCGGATTCAATCAGACGCAGTTTGGCTGCAGCGATTAAGTTTTCCATCGCGCTGATGGTAAGGCGTGCACTGACACCGCTTTTTGCATCCACATACTCGCTGATACGGGCGGCAAAAGCAACCTCTTCCAAAAGATCTTTCGCCAGATCAGGAATCTGAATCTGAGCTTTATCTTCAGCAGAAATCAATGCTTCCTGCTCTGTAATCTGTCTTGCAAGAGCAATAGTTTTTGGATAATGGGTGAAGATCTGAGATCCGATTCTGTCTTTCAGCGGGGTTACAATACTTCCTCTGTTGGTATAATCTTCCGGATTGGCTGTGAAAACAAACTGAATATCAAGCGGCATTCTCAGCTGGAATCCACGGATCTGAATATCTCCTTCCTGCAAAATATTAAACAGGGAAACCTGTATTCTGGCCTGCAGATCCGGCAATTCATTTAAAACAAAAATAGAGCGGTTGGCACGCGGAATCATTCCGTAATGTAAAACACGTTCATCAGAATAGGGTAGCTTCAACGTAGCCGCTTTGATAGGGTCTATATCACCAATTAAATCTGCAACATTTACATCAGGAGTAGCCAGTTTTTCGTAGAAACGATGAGAACGGTGTACCCACGAAATTGGGGTTTCATCTCCTAATTCAGCAAGCAGATCTTTGGCAAACTTTGAAATAGGATGAAAAGGACTGTCATTAATTTCTGATCCCTTTACGATAGGCATATATTCATCAAGCAGATTAACCATGCTTCTTGCGATTCTGGTTTTTGCCTGGCCGCGCAGTCCCAATAAATTGATGTGGTGACCGGCAAGAATGGCTTTTTTCAATTGGGGAACTACTGTATCTTCATAACCCCAAAGTCCTTCAAATACAGGTTCTTTAGCTTTAATTCTTGCAATTAAATTGGCTTGGATTTCCTCATTAATTGTTTGGTGAGTATAGCCGGATTTTTTTAATTCTTTGAATGTAATATCGTTTTTCATTGTCTTGTAATACTATTTATCGGATCAGGTTTTTATATTAAATGATTTAAAATCTGATCTTTATATTCTTCTTATTCTGTTTTTTTCATAATCTTCAAAAATCATCTGTCCCAAACCTGATAGCCCGGTGAGGAATGCTTTTCCTTTGTTTTGAGCGGTAAATTCTTCCACAAACTGGCGCAGATAAGGATCCTGAGCAATCATAAAAGTGGTAATAGGAATTTTCAGTTTTCTTGCCTGTGCTGCTCTGTTGAAACATTGATTGACAATTTTTTCATCGAGGCCAAAGCTGTTCATATAAAATTCACCACTAGGAAGCTGAATACAGCTGGGTTTCCCATCGGTGATCATAAAAATCTGTTTGTTGGTATTTCTTTTTCTGCGGAGAATATCCATGGCCAGCTCAAGCCCGGCTACGGTATTTGTATGGTAAGGCCCGACTTTTAAATAGGGAAGGTCTTTGATCTTAATGGGCCATGCTTCGTTTCCAAAGACAATGATATCAATGGAATCTTTCGGATATTTACGTTTGATCAATTCCACGAGTGCCATGGCAACTTTTTTGGCTGGCGTAATCCGGTCTTCACCATATAAAATCATCGAGTGGCTGATGTCGATCATCAGGACGGTACTCATTTGGGCCTTATGTTTGGTTTCCTCTACGATGAGGTCTTCTTCTGTCAGGCGAAGGTCTGAGATTCCGTTGTTGATCTGTGCATTTTTCAAGCTTTCCGTCATATTCACAGCAGCGAGATCATCTCCGTATTGGAAGGAACGGTTTTCGCCATCTCTTTCATCGCCGATTCCTGTTTTGTTGGTCCTGTGATTTCCGGCTCCGTTTTTCTTCAGTTTTCCAAAAATCTGATCCAATGCATATTCACGAAGGGCAGCTTCAAGCTTCGGAGTTAATATATTTTTGCCTTTTCCACTTCCTGTATTGCCTTCTTCAGGATCTTCTTCCCTGATGTAGCCTCGTTTTTTCAGATCTTCTTCAAAATCCTGAAGGGTGTATTCATCACTGAAAATATCATATTCCTGATCAAGCATGTCCAGCCACTCGAAAGCTTCTTCAATATCTCCGGAGGTATGGGTAAGCAAATCTTTGAAAACATCAAAGACGCGGTCAAAATGTGATAATTCCTCCGGCACATGTTTGCTGAATATAAATCCTTTTCCCGGATTAAAATTTTTATCTCTCATAAGATGATAAAGAGGTTTTGCAGTTATTTGCTATTGAATATTTCAGAAAATGTGATGAATTGTCTGAAGCATTCTTTATTTCGTTTCAAACTGAAAAGTTAGGAAAATATCATCGCAAGATTTCCATAGAAAAATAGAAAATACTAATGATGGTGATATGGAATAAGAATATAATAGCTTCTGTTTTGATAAGCTTAAAAACATTCTTAGTCATGAAATTTTAATCCATCCAGCGCTTTACCTACTTTTTTATTTTCTCCATACACGATAATACCTACAAGATCCAGAAGATCCGCGTAGAAATACGGAATGCCAGGAAATCTATTTCCGGAAGGTGGTTGCAGCAATTACCAAGAAGGTATGACATAAGTGGTTTATGAATTATCTGCTCACTTTTTTTTTGCCTCGTTGTTTACTATTGGTAATAAAATGAACAGAAAAATAATATTTTACTGAACCTCAACTTTTTGCAATTGATCTAAAAAAAAAGATTTACATACATAAAACTGAGTGTTTACAAAGCGTTTTAATGGTAAAAAAAAATAAATTCTGTGAGTTTAATCAAATATTCATTATTATATGAAGACAAAAATTACTTTAACTTTGCCAATTGAATGATATATGCTTATTATGAAATTATTGAAAATAATGCTATATTGTTAAAGGCTAATATCTAATGGACTTATGTCATCAGGAAATTAATTTAACTGATAAACAAATATGAAAAATAAATTCTTAAATTTTAAATTGAGAAAACTTGTTCATTACTCTTTAATCCTTTGTATTTTACTGATACAGGTCATTATTGCCATATTTTTCTACAATGAATTTGTCAATGGAAAGAAGCTGAAGTTTATTAAAGATCAGCTTGAGGAAAGCCGTGCATTGGGAGGACTGACCGATAATTCCAGGAAAGATTTCATGGATGCACAGGATCATCTTCAGAAGTATATGGCCACTCAGGATAATAATGATCTGCAGCTCTATTTCCAGTCGTTGAGAAAGCTTAAAACTAATTTTGATAAAATTGGTGAATATGAAAATACAAGTCCCAGACTGAAAAAAAATCTGGCGCTTCGCAGCAAGGATACCTTAAAGACTGCAAAACTGAAGACATTGATAGATTCAGTGTACCAGACTTCTCTGAACCCACCAACAAAGATTGAGGATAAGCAATATGAACCTGCCAGGTATAAAAATGATTTTGAAGATTTCAAGATTCAAACACGTACTTATGCAGATACAGTAAAAAAGAAAGGCTTTTTCGGACGTTTAAAAGATGCGGTAACAGGGAAAGTAGATGTTCAGAAGGAGAGTACTGTCATAACGATGACCAATAACAAAACGATAGATCTTTCTCAGGTAAAATCCAAAATGGATAATACGATAAAATCTATAGACAAGCATTATGCAGCCGAAGTAAAGAAGGTTCAGTTGCTGGCAGCTATTAGTCAAAAGAATAACTTACAGTTTTACAGCAATTTCAGTAAGCTGTTGGTGTATAGTAATAACTTAATAGAAGTGTATGAAAATGCCATCAGGGATTTTAAATCTGAACTGGAAAGAGAATACAACGAACAAAGCTCCAATAATAACAAGATACGTACTTATCTGGTATTGGGACTGATGATTCTGATGTTTATTGTTTCTATTCTGATCATGTATTTTACAAGAATGGCATTTGTTTATGAACAAAAACTGGATGCTGCCAATAAGGAAATTAAAAAGAACCTTAATTTCAAAAACAGGATTCTGGGAATGCTCAGTCATGACCTGAGATCTCCTTTGAAAATCATCAATATATTTATTGATAAAATCCACAGAACTACTGAAGATGAGACCATAAAGGATTATCTAAAATCCATCAAATTTACCAACAGTACTTTACTTCTGCAATCTAACCAGATTCTGGAATATACCAAAAATGAAAATGCAGAAAAAGAACTTATAAAATCTGTTTTTAACCTTAAAGAGGAGATCAGTTCTATTGTAAAGGTCATTACCCCTTACCTGGAAACGAGAAACAACAGATTTGCGGTTACAGACAGAATCCCTGAAAACTTATTAGTGTATTCGGATAATATCAGAATCAATCAGATTTTTATGAATATTCTGGGAAATGCGAATAAATTTACAGAAAACGGGCAGATTGATCTTGTATTGGCTACAGAATCCCTTGGAGACAATAAAATTTGTCTGATCACAACTGTAGCAGATACCGGAGTAGGAATATCAGAATCGGATCTTGGTAAAATTTTTGACCCTTATTATCAGGGAATGGTGTCTGATGAAGTAGATAATCTGGGAGCGGGACTTGGGCTTAATCTGGTAAAAGAAATTGTAGAACTTTTCGATGGCGATATATCCGTTGAGAGTAAATTGCATAAAGGAACTAAAGTGACATTCAGGATCAATTTAAATAGTAATACTAATGGAAACACCAATTCAAAATAAAGAGATTATATTTCTTCTGGCAGATGATCACAGTATTGTACGCCAGGGAATGGAGATTGTGATCAGTGATATTGTTCCGAACGCTAAAGTGTATCAGACCTCATCTCTGCATCAGGTATTGGAGCTGATAGAATCCAAAGGAATAGAGATGGCCGTTATTGATGCCCATTTCCCGGACGGAAACAGTCTTCATATTTTACCACAGATGAAAAGTGTAAATCCTGATCTTAAAATTTTGATTTTTACCGGACTCGAAGAAGAGCTCCATGGCCTTAAATTCATAAAAGCCGGTGCTGATGGTTATCTGAGTAAACTGAGCGAAGAGGAAGAGGTAAAGGAAGCGATTACAACCTTTATCGAGAAAGGAGAATATTTCTCTGCGCTTTTACGAAATCTGCTGGTACAGTTTGTTTACAATCCGGATCTGATAAGCCCACTCAACATTTTAACCAAAAGAGAAATGGAGATTGCAGAGCTTTATGCTGAAGGATACGGAAACCTTGAAATTTCAAACAGTCTGAATATCAAACAAAATACAGTGAGCACAATCAAAAAAAATATTTTTGAAAAACTAAAGATTGAAAATATGGTTGAGCTTGTAGAACTTGTCAAAACCCATCATAAACTATAGTGTTTCAAGGTGATCACCACTTCAAAAAGTCGGAATATTATATTTCATCGATAAATATCTATAAGTCGGTCGATATGTATCGATGGGGTTTATAGAAGATTTTATTTGAGAATGTCGTTCCTTTGTACTGTGAAATTTGAGTAATGAAAAAGCAACTGAGAAATGCTCTTTACCTTCTGAAGCTTCACACACAAAAAACCACAGATGATTATAACTATACAAATAATAAACGGTAGTTATAGAAACACAAATGATGAAAAATTAATAAACACTGATGAAATTAAAGAAGTGTATGAATAACCTTAACCGGACTTCTTAAAAAAGCCAAATGATCAGAAAAAAACACAAACACATATAGTGAGGTTCAGTGATAGGTTACATTACAAACACAAAAAGGAGGCATTATGCTTCCTTTTGTGTTTTTGGACGAGAAAAGAATCACTATTTCAATTTAGCAATTGAGTGTTTTTTATCAAATGATAAACAAAGACTGTCATCTATGCCTTAGTTTTGCATCAAAAAAGATGTCAGGAGAAAAAGACTTAGCAGTACTGATTCAGAATATGGAACCAGTATTGAATACCGGAGAATATGTATTTTGTACTGTTGAAACCTTAGACAGAATACCGGATATAGGAAAAATCTTGTTCTTTTTTCGGGAAACTGAAGCGGTCACTATTGTTTTAGACAAAAATATAGCAGATGAATGGTCTTTAGACTATAGTTATATTTCTTCCTGGATTACCTTAAATATTCACTCTTCTCTGGAAGCGGTAGGGCTTACTGCTGCTTTTGCCAATGCCTTGAAAAAGGAGCATATCAGTTGTAATGTGGTGGCTGCTTATTTTCATGATCATATTTTCGTAGCTGAAAAAGATGCTGAAAAAGCAATGGATGCCCTGTACGCATTGAGATCAACTCAGGAAATTTAAAAATTGTTTTGAATTTTTATTTTCACCTTGTAAAATGTCTAACTGAGCTGCTAAAATGTCCTGTTCATAAAGCTTGTGAGTGTTCTGCCTGTTTTTGTGTTTTATGTTTGCACCATAATCATACAAAAATAAACAACAATGAAAACAATCAGAAAAATTTCAGCCTTAAGCTTATTATGTTTAACTCTTTTTACGGTAGTGACTGTTTCCTGCACTGAAGAAAATGAGCCTCCCACGACGCAGGAGATACAAAACAGAAACCACCAAACTGCCAAAACCCAATTTATAACCGTTAAAGGAAATGCCATTGCCTACCGTGTTTTAGGAAAAGAAGACGGAGTTCCTCTGGTTCTTCTTCCGGGATTAGGCGGCTCAATGGATGATTGGGATCCTGCTGTGACTGATGGATTGGCAACAAAGTATAAAGTCATTATTTTCGATAATAAAGGAGTGGCTTCCTCAAAAGGAACAACGCCCAATACTGTTCAGGCGATGGCTGATGATGCAGTAGATTTTATTAAAGCTCTACATTATACCAAAGTGAATATCATGGGATTTTCTATGGGAGGATTTATTGCTCAGAGAATTGTATTGACTAATCCCTCACTGATCAATAAAGTGATTTTAACAGGTACAGGCCCACAGGGAGCAATCGGGTTATCTAACCTTCCCAATATTATCGCAGGAACAGCCGGATTAAGCCCGGAAGCTTCCTTCCTGAAATTTGGTTTTACAGAATCTGCTCAAAGCATTGCAGAAGGAAAAGCATCTTTTGCAAGGGTTCAGCTTAGAACTACAGATAGGGATCTCCCTTTAAGTGATGCCACTTCAAACTCGCAGTTTACCGCTGTATTGAGTTGGGCTCAACCTAATGCCGATGCCCTTACAGAAATCCAAAAAATCAAAAACCCTGTACTGATTGTTCATGGTGAAAACGATCTTCCGGTATCAGTTCAGAATGCAAAAAATATGGCTCAGCATTTAGACCATGCAGAACTGGTAATTTTCCCGGATTCAGGGCATGCTTCTTTCTATCAATACCATGATGCATTTGTTGAAAAAGCCATTGAATTCCTTGGGAAATAAATTACAAGAATATCAACATATTCATAAAAAAGAGGCTGTTTCAAAGGTGTCATTCTGACGAAGGAAGAATCTCATTAATAACCAAATACATGAGATTCTTCACTACATTTCTGAACTACGTTCGCAGACTTTCAGTCTGTATTCAGAATGACATAGACGAAATTATTTGACTTTTGAGACAGCCTCTTTTGTGTTGATGGATAAAAAATCTAACTGAATTTCTTCACAGCCTCTTCACTCACAGGAGTAAAAAAGTTGATCATATTGCCATCCGGATCACAGAACAGGAGAGATCTGTTTCCCCAGGGCATTGTTGTCGGTTCCTGAATAATTCCGGAAGCTATATTTTTGATTCTTTCATACTCTTCATCGACATTGTTAACCAAAAATTCGATAATAGTTGATTTTGTTCCAGCGAAATCTGCCAGACTTTCCGAGAACATTTTCATTGTCCTGGTACTTCCGATAGCAATCGTAATAGAATCTGTAGAAAGTTCTGCAAAATCTTCCGTGTACCATGTGGCAGTTATACCCATAATCTGTTCATAAAATGCTACTGCTGCTTTAATGTCTTTGCTGATCATTCTTAATGAGGTAAGTTTCATAAGGATACTTATTTGTTTAAACTAATTATAAGCAAAGGTAACAGGTGTTTATGACAACAGGCTGTCAGTAGAAATGGGCGATTTTTAATTTGAATATTTTTACTAATAAAAATTAGCAATATGAATTAACTGTTTAAAGTTGATGATCTGTATTTTCCGTCCTTCGGATCTGATGAGTTTTTCCTGTTTGAAATCATTGATGATACGCGCTAAAGTTTCTCTGGCCGTTCCTACCATATTGGCAAGATCCACACGGGAGAGCGTAATAAATACTTCGTCATCAGGAGCATCACTGGATTTATATTTATCATGAAGAATCAGCAGGCTGAGAGCGGCCCTTTCCCTTACGGTACGATGAGATAAAACAGCAATAAGGTTGGCCATTACACTGAATTCGTGGCTCAGAGATTTCAATAACAGTCTTGAAAGAACTGATGACTGTTCCAGAATATTCAGAAAGCTGTCTTTTGAAATAAAAGAAATAACTGAATTCTCCAGTGTTGAGGTCGTATCTCCATAAGATTCGTTGCTCAGGATCGCAGAATAGCCGAAAAATTCTCCGGAACTGTAAATGTAAATAATCTGTTCCCTTCCGTCATTATCAACCTTGTATTTCTTTATTTTACCCTCATTCAGGTAGTAAATGCCGTTAGGTTTTGTCCCGTCCGTAAATATGGGCTCATTTTTACGGTAGTTTTTGGTTTTCATTGCTCCTGTAAGCAGATTTTTGTCATACTCGGGGAGTTCATCAAAAAGATACTGATTATTGAAAATAAATTTTGAGATCATAATTTTTCTATACGGCTATTGAATTTACGCTCAGTTTTTAACTTAAATCACATTTTAAACCCATCTATATCACAAGGTTTTTTTTCTGAACGAATTACTTTTACAAAAGTAATAAAATTGGTACTGAAATAAGAAACAGAACATTTCAGAGAGGTTTTGAAGGCATTTTCATGTTATAAACTGATCTGTTATTTGTTACGGAAAAAGTAGAATTTTACGTTAAAGGGGATTCCGTAATTCTATAAAGAACACTGGATAAATAGTTAAGCGGATATGTTTTTCACGGCTTTATGCTGACATTTCTAATTTATTTTTTTTTGCTTATTTATTTTATCCAGCTGTTTTTTTGAGTAAAATTTTAAAAAAGCACAATATACAACCCTTATAGAAATTTAGAATGTTCAGGCACAGAGGGAGAAACAGAACCTATTTTCATAATCTTAAGCTGGCATCAGCACTTTCTTTTGTTGCCGGAATAGTGAATATTGTGGGAGTATTATCTGTTAAAGTACTTACCACCAACATAACAGGGCACTTTGCCTTCTTTTCCGAAGAAATTTTACTCAGTCATTACAGTGAAGCTATTACCTATCTTATCTTCATTATCTGCTTTCTTGGAGGAGCATTCTGTTCAAGCTTGATGGTCGAATTTTCTTCCGGACGTAAAATGTTTCGCCCTCATCTTATTCCTTTGATTACTGAAATTCTGATATTAGGTTTTGTGGGAATATCGGATGGTGAGACACTGAAACTATCAATATCTCCTTATACCATTGCCGGTCTTTTGCTTTTTGCAATGGGAGTTCAGAATTCATTAGTCACAAGAGTATCACAGTCTGTGGTGAGAACGACTCATCTTACGGGATTATTTACTGATTTGGGAATAGAACTTTCAAAACTTTTCTTTAAAGAACGGGAAAGTGAAAAGAGGCAGCTCACAAAGAATATCACTCTTAAACTGGTGATTATTGCCTGCTTTTTTTCAGGATGCATTATTGGTGGTTTCGGGTATAGCATGATCCGTCTCAAAACGTTGATGGTGACAGCAGGGTTTCTGGTTTGTGTGATCAGGTATGACAAGCTTCTGTACAGATATTATGCTTTAAAAAGGAAATTAAGATAGGCGAGAAAATAAAAAAGGATATTCCTGCCATTGGAATATCCCTTTTTTAATTTATGGAGTGGTCATCTGCTCGATGACAAAAGTTTGCGTATCTGTCGTATGAGCTGAAAAATATCCCAATGCTCCATTACTGATATTACTTGGAGGATTGGTTGGAGTTGCAGTTCCGCCATTGCCGCCTGAAATCTGAAGTAAAGCACTGTAATACGTAAATACGTTGGTGTCTATAGATTGCATCTCTACATGAATTTTATCTCCTACTACCACTTCATGATCTCTGCCTTTATTCTCATCATTAGGAAGAATCAGAGGCTGTTGGTTGGGTAACCCGTTATTCACATTGTCTGAAAAAGTATTCATGTACTTTTTAGTAAGATCATTAATGGTGAAGCTAAAAAGGTAGCGGTTTCCTAATGGTAATGGATCTGTAAATAATGGTAAGAGGGTATACGTGGTTTTATCTCCAAATTTGAAAGAGCTCTGCTGTAATCCGTCAAAATTGACCACTTCAGGCATTTTGCTCTGAGCGCTATATTGCTTTCCTTCGGACTCTACTTTCAAAGTATAGGTTCTACCAGGCTCTCCCGTAAAAGTAGTCGTTTGATAGATTCCGTTTCCTACATAATGAAGGGTTTCTGTTTGACCTGTATTATCACTTAAAATAACCTGAGCTCCGGTTACAGCCGGATATTGATTAGGTGATGAAAAGCTTACTGACTTGGTGATTTTCACAGTATAAGGTCCTGATTGATTGGTTACATTTCCTTCAATGACAATGTTTCCGCTTTGATCATTCAGATCCAGGTCGATCTCTTTTTCACAAGAAGTTAAGGCAAGGAGAGATACTATGATATATAATATATTTTTCATGATTTAGAATTTGAAATTATAAGTGATATTGGGTACCCAACGGAATAAAGAGGTCTGCATTGCACGGGTTGTTCCGGGACGGTCAGGGTTGTCCTCAAAATTGATGGTATAGGCATTTTCTCTACCATACAGGTTGTAAATACCAAATGTCCATGAACCACGGAATCGTTTATTGGAACTTGGTTCATAAGTCGCGCTCAGATCCATTCTGTGATAGGCCGGCATTCTGTCTGCATTTCTATTACTGTACTGGAATATGGTTTGCCCGTTCAGCTCATATTTTCCGGTAGGGAAAGTAACGGCATTTCCTGTGCTGTAAACAAATAGTCCTGAAAAACTCCATTTCGGATTAAGCTGATACGTGGCAACGATAGAAAGGTCATGGGTTTTATCCATTCTGGCGTTGTACCATTCGTTATTATTGATTCCGTCAATCTTTCTTTCTGTTTTGGAAAGGGTATAGGAAATCCATCCTGTCAGTTTTCCGCTTTTCTTTTTGGCAATAAGTTCGAGACCGTAAGCTCTTCCTTTTCCGAATAGCAATTCACTTTCTACATCCGCTCCGGTATCAAAACCAATTTGGGCTCCGTTTTTGAAGTCGATCTGGTTTTTCATGTCTTTATAATAAATCTCAGCATTCAGTTCATAATTGTTATTGTTGAAATTTCTGCTGTAACCAAGACTGATCTGATCTGCAATTTCCGGTTTTACCGTGTAGCTGCTTCCTATCCATTGGTCGGTAGGGTTTCCACTGTTGCTGTTGCTCAGGAGGTGAAGATTCTGGGTATTTCTGGAATAACCTCCTTTCACACTGCTGACTTCGTTGATACGGTAGTTGGCGCTAATACGTGGCTCAATATTCACATAGGTTTTCCCGAATTTTCCTTTTTCTAAGAATTTACTTTCGGTGAGCACACCATTCTCGTAAGTATTGAATGTATCACCTCCCAATACGCTGAACATGGAGAGTCTTGCTCCATAATTAATCGTTAGCTTTTCCGTTGCTTTATAATCATCATTGATATAAACTGCATTCTCCCATGAATATCTCGGATTTCTTGCAAAGCTGCTCACTGTAGTCCCGGAAGCACTGCTCGGAGTAAGGGTATGATAAATAGACTGCAGACCAAAACGTACAGAATGTTTATTTCCGGCAAACCAGGTAAAATCCTGCTTAAGATTCCAGTCACGGATTTTTGAATTTAAATCAAATACCGTATCATCATTTTTCAGACTGATTTTATAATCATAATTACTGTAAATAAATGAAGTATTGGAGAATAGCTTACTGCTGATGATGCTGTTCCATCTCAAAGTGGCCGTCGTATTTCCCCAGTCTGTATTGAAAGTATCTCCCAATCCCAGAACATCTCTTCCAAAATACCCGGACAGGTAAATACGGTTGTTTTCATTGATCTGATAATTGGCTTTCAGGTTCAGATCATAGAAATATAATTTGTTGTCTTTATAATCTTTGTTGGTTTTAAGGAACAAATCCGCGTACGTTCTTCTCCCCGAAACAATGAATGAAGATTTTTCCTTCTGAATAGGGCCTTCCACACTCAATCTGCTGCTGATAAGCCCGATTCCTCCGTTGACGTTATAATCTTTGTTGTTTCCGTCTTTCATTTTAACATCTAATACAGAAGAAAGGCGACCTCCGTATTGTGCGGGGCTGTTCCCTTTAATAATGCTCGCATCCTTCAGGGCATCACTGTTGAATGTACTGAAAAAACCAAGTAGGTGAGAGGCGTTATAAACCGGAGCTTCATCCAGTAAGATCAGGTTCTGGTCGGTAGCACCTCCTCTTACACTGAACCCGCTGCTTCCTTCACCACTGCTTTTAATACCTGGTAAAAGCTGTATGGTTTTCATTACAT
Source organism: Chryseobacterium sp. WLY505 (assembly GCF_030846215.1). Classification (NCBI taxonomy): domain Bacteria; kingdom Pseudomonadati; phylum Bacteroidota; class Flavobacteriia; order Flavobacteriales; family Weeksellaceae; genus Chryseobacterium; species Chryseobacterium sp. WLY505. The sequence continues at coordinate 94,687 of NZ_JAVCWI010000004.1, forward strand.
CCTTTTCTCCAAAAAGAACAGGAAGTTTTTCTATATTTTTAATGCTTAACGTTTCTGCTCCCATTTGAGCCGAAGTCAGGTTTTTATCCTTTTTAATGCCGGTTATCACCACCTCATCAATTGCTTTTGCTACAGTTTCTGCAGGAAGTAGAGGGAGATCAACTTTTATATTCTGATCTACTTTGATCTGCTGTTCAAAATCCTGATATCCAGGGTAGGAAATAATCAGGGTATAATTTCCTTCAGGTAGGGAAAGTGAGTAAAATCCATACTCATTGGCTACAACATTGATGGTAGGATCTTCACTTACTTTTACAGATACTCCGATGAGCAGTTCACCGTTTTTTTTGTCTTTCACGGTTCCACTTACGGAATACGTTTGCTGGGCGATTGCCAGGGTACTGAAACAGAGCGCAGCGGTGGCCGCGGTGATTTTTAAAAAGGATGTTTGCATTAGTTTATTTTAAAGTAGTAGATCTCTTGTATAGGAATTAATGTTTAATTGATGTATGATTAGTGAGATGAATAGGGGATTTGTTACACGTAACAATTTAATTATGAAATAAATCCGGTGAAAAAACAGTTTTTCGAAAATGGTATAAGCAAGGATGAAATAAGATGGTTACATAAACAATAATATTATGCATTGTATATTGATTTATTGTTGTTTTTCTGTTGTTTTTGTTGAAAAATAAATTATTAACGCTTGTTGAACGAATTTTATTACTGTTAACGTGAAGTTTTCAGTGTAATACTGCTAGAATCCTGAGATGTAAGAGAATTTTTTTTTTAAAAACAATCTTTCCTGTCTTTTGATCAAAATATTAATCCTATATTGGCTGGGAATTAAGCGGGAGAATATGGAAAATCTGAAGATCTGGTTAAGAAAAAATGGCTCTACAGCAGTACTTACAGTATTGTTTATTATCATTTTGGTGAATAAAGATGCAAAGGCATGGCTGATGAGGCAGGTGGCTTCCACAGGAATTCTCAATTCCAGTATATCAGAACCCAAAGAAACCCGGAATAATGCAGCTAAGGTTTCCTATGCCGGATTGATGCTGAAAAATGAAGATGGAAAGATTATAGATGCTTCTGCATTACAGAATAAAGTGGTATTCATTAATTTTTGGGCCTCCTGGTGTCCTCCTTGCCGTGCCGAGTTTCCGTCTGTTCAGAAACTGTATGATCGGTACAAAAACAATCCGGATGTGGTATTTCTTACTGTAAATCTTGATGATACTCCTGCTCTTGGAAAATCTTATTTAAAAGAAAAAGGCTTTACCATTCCTTTTCTTACACCGGCTGGAAATATCCCCGATGTATTGTATAGTGGTTCATTGCCAACGACTGTTGTATTAGATAAAAAAGGAGAGATCCGTCTGCATCATAAAGGATTGGCAGATTATAGTAAAGATTCATTTTATAAACAGATTGATCAGCTTTTAAAACAAAATCCTTAGCTATTTAAATCGTATTTTTAAATCATAAGAAACAGAATATGATGCAACAGCTAAGAACACACATCGAAAAAATAGTTCCTCTTAACGATGATGAATTTGAGTTCATATCATCCTGTTTTACCTATAAAAAATATAAGAAGCATCAGTTTTTAATACAGGAAGGAGAAGCTGTACCTTACAACTATTTTGTATTGAAAGGTCTTTTGAAGCTCGTTTATACAGACGAAACAGGAAAAGAACATATTGTAGGATTTGCCATGGAAGACTGGTGGGAAACAGATTTTCCCGCTTATTATCAGCAAACTGCAGCAACCATGTCTTTGGAATGCATTGAAGATACAGAAGTCTTATGCATTAAGCTGGATGATTATAAAAAACTCTGTGCACAGCTTCCGAAACTGGAACATTTCTTTCTTGAAAAAGCCTATATGGGTTTTATTACAGCGCAGCAGCGTACCGTTTCCATGATGACAACCGGAATAAAGGAAAGGTATGACCAGCTTTTGAAAAAATATCCTTCGCTGGTTCAACGGGTTCCAAAATCTCTTCTGGCTGCTTATTTAGGTGTATCCAGAGAAACATTGAGCCGCCTGCCTATATAGAATTGTGATGACACTCACAGAATAATTGTGATCCGGATCACACGGATTTGAAGCCTCAGTTCTGCAATTTTGTATGGTAATTCTAAATTCAAAACAATGAAAAAAAGAACGGTTAATCCTTGGAAATGGCAGAATGAAAGAAGCTATTCACAGGCCGTAGAGGTAAAAAATGTGCAAAGTACTTTATATTGCTCGGGACAGGCAGCTATTGACCCCGATGGAACATCCAGTAATAAGGATATGAAATCTCAGCTGGAACAGGCTATTGCCAACCTGGAAGAAGTGATTACTACAGCAGGATATGAATGCAGCGGTATTGTAAGATTAAATATCTACACAACTTCTACCGAAGAGCTATGGCCTCATTTTCCTATTCTTCAGGAATGGATTGCCAGACATGAGATTCAGCAGGCCGTAACAATGCTTGAAGTAAAAGGTTTGTTTGAAACTTTAAAAGTAGAACTTGAAGCTACAGTCGTAAAATAAATGAGAAATAACCCTTAAAAAATTAAACCTTCAAAATATAATTTGGAGGTTTTTTCTTACATTTATCCTATACCAATTGTATATCCAAAGATCTTATGAATATTCAACTTTTTTCAAAAAATGCTTTAGTAGGGGGAGCTACACAGGGAATCGGTGCCGGAATTGCCATTGAACTGGCAAAATGTGGCGCTAATGTTACCGTTATGGCCCGCAATGAAACAAAACTTAAAGATTTTGTTGCTGCACTGCCAGTCATCAATCCTGATCAGAAACATGGATACCTGGTTGCAGATTTTTCAGATTTTGAAAGTTATAAGAAAATTATAGCAGGATTTTTTAATGATCATTCGATAGATATTCTGGTGAATAATACCAATGGCCCTGAACCTGGTTTAGCACTGGATAAAAATGCAGCTGATTATCAGAAATCATTTGACCTTCTCTTTAAAACTGTTTGCGAAACAACATTATTGGCTTTACCGCATATGATTCAACAGAAAAAAGGGCGTATCATTAATGTTTCTTCTCTCTCAGTAAAAGAACCGATTGGAAATCTGGCCTTGTCGAATTCTATCCGTTCTGCAGTAATCGCTTGGGCAAAAACCCTTTCTAATGAGATTGCACAGCATAATATCACGGTAAATAATGTCTTAACCGGATATTTCGATACTGAAAGAATCCAAAAACTGGTGGCTCATGAAGCTCAGCAAAGTGGTTCAAAAGAAGAAGAAATAAAAACGGCGAGGGAAAATAAAATTCCGATGAAAAGATTCGGACAGCCTGAGGAATATGGTCATCTGGTGGCTTTTCTGGCTTCAGAATATTCAAATTATCTTACCGGAACAAGTATTCCTTTGGATGGAGGATTGAATAATACGTATTAAAAATTTACCATTTAAGAAATATAAATTCTTTTAAACCGCAAAAGTCACAAAAGTTTTTGAATTTGTTTCTAAGCTTTCTATTTTGAGTGTTAAAGTACACGTAAGTTATTTGAAATCTTTGATTTACTTATTCTTATATGAACTTTTTGTAGCAATGTTTTTAAACTTAATTAGACTACGCCAAGACTTTTGTGACTTTTGTGGTTTGAGAATAAAACAAGGTAAATGTAATAAATCCTTTTCCCCAGTTGTCATATACATATTGGAAAATATGATATGAAAAACTGGTCTTTTAAAAAATGGAACACCGTACTGGGATGGTTCCTTTTCGCTATTGCGCTTATTACTTATCTTTCAACGATAGAACATTCCCTGAGTTTCTGGGACTGCGGAGAATATATTTCTTCAGCCGTGAAACTGGAGGTAACCCATGCTCCGGGAGCTGCTTTATTCCAGATTATGGGAGCTGTAGCAAGTATTTTTGCATTAGGGAATGCAGAACATTATTCTATTGTTATCAATGCGATGTCGGCGTTATTCAGTGCATTTACGATCCTGTTTCTGTTCTGGACAATTACCCATTTTTTAAGAAGGCTTTTGCATAAAGATGTTGAAGAAATTACAAAACATCAGGAAATCTCAATTCTGTTTGCCGGAGTGATTGGAGCTTTATGTTTTACGTTTTCAGATACATTCTGGTTTTCAGCAGTAGAAGGAGAAGTGTACGCGATGGCTTCCATGTTTATTGCTTTGCTGGTCTGGCTCATCACCAAATGGGAAAATGAATATAAAGCAGTCGACAACGAGAGATGGATCATTCTTATTTTCTTTATCATAGGGCTTTCCGTAGGAGTACATATGATGTGTATGCTGGCTATTCCAGCCATATGTCTGGTGTATTATGCCAGAAATTATACTTTTTCGTGGAAGAGTTTTATAGTGGCCAATTTGGTTACACTGGGAATTCTTGCCTTCGTATTCAAGATGATTTTCCCTTTGATCATGACCATGTTTGGAAAGCTTGAAATTTTCTTCGTGAACGGGCTGGGACTTCCTTTCCATTCAGGGACCATTGTAGCATTTGTTCTCATGACCATCATAAGTTATCTTCTGATTAAATATGCGGGAAAAACAAAAAGAAAACTCTATCAGACTGCTGTTTTATCTCTGGTCTATATGATCATCGGGTTTTCATGCTGGCTGGTGATTCCGATAAGAGCCAACGCCAATCCTCCGATGAACCTTAACGATCCTGATACCGCCATCGGGATGAGAGATTATTACAACAGAGTGCAATATGGTGACTGGCCTACTATTTACGGACAGAATTATACCGCCTTTCTTGATAAAAACGGGCTGGAAAAAGATGAAGACGGAAGCTACAAAAGAGACATCACCGGAGATATTTACGAAAAAGATGAAAAAACCGGAACTTACAGAAAAACGGGGGAGAGATTCAACTACGTTTTCAATAAATCTCACATCAGTTTCATGCCGAGGATGTTCAATGAAGATAAAGAGGTAACCGCCAATTATATTTCTTTATATGGAGCGCCTGATTTTACTTTTAATTATGACAATGAAGACGTTGCAGACAATCCGGAAGCGAAAAGGATTTTTGAAGAACTGAGAGCAAAATATGAAGGAGACTCCATCACGGCAGAAGATTATCTGAAAGTGAAGCCTTATGATCTTATCAAGGTGCAACGTCCATCCTTCGCTCAGAATATGGATTATTTTATATCATTTCAGAATGGATATTACTTTGTAAGATATCTGATGTGGAACTTCGTAGGAAGGCAGAATGATCTTCAGGGACACATGGAAAATACCAATGGAAACTGGATATCAGGATTTTCTTTTATTGATAATGCTTTATGGGGAGATCAGGATCATATGCCTGCCAAATTTAAAAATGAAAGTACCGTAACGTTTTTCTTTTTGCCGCTAATTTTAGGATTAATCGGCTTCTTTTTCCAGCTCAACAGAGATTTTGGAAGATTTTATGCGACGCTTTCGCTGTTTGTTCTGACAAGTATGGGAATTGTTTTCTACACCGGAGTAAAGCCATTTGAAGTAAGGGAAAGAGATTATGCCATGGTAGGTTCATTTTATGCCTTTGCCATCTGGATTGGTCTGGGAGCAGGAGCTATACTTTGGCTGATTCAGTCTAAGGTTAAATCCAATGCCGCCAACATTGTTCTGGGAACTATTTTATTAGGAATTCCTTTGATGATGGGGTTTCAGAATTACACTTCGCATGACAGAAGCAAGAAGACAGCAGCCCGTGATTATGCCTATTCATTGTTAAGGTCGTTGCCGAAAGATGATATTATTTTCATTTATGGTGATAATGATACCTTTCCGGTATGGGCCATTCAGGAAACAGAAAGATTCAGGGATGATGTGAAGACGGTGAACTTTACCCTTTTAGCCACTCCATGGAATATTGATCAGGTGAAAAGAAGAACTTACAATGCGAAGGGCATTCCGGGTGAATTAACGCATGAAGAATATAGAGATGGGGTAAATGATCAGGTATATCTGATGAAAAAAGAAGATTGGGAAGGGCTTTTCCAGATGCTGAAAGAACAGGGTGCTCCGGACACTGCTTTCCAGGAATTCAGAAAATATCTGACCCAGGATTCACTGACCTTGAAAGATGCTATGAAATTTCTGAAATTGAAATCTTCTGATAAAGATGAACTGCTGAAAATGTACTTTGGAGAAAAACAATACGAAAAATACAATATCCTTCCGGTGAGTAAATTTATTCTTCCGGTAAATAAAGCAAATGCGGTGAAAGTCGGGATCATTACTCAGGCAGATCTTCCACAAGCTGTAGATCAGATCACGATTAATTATGAAGCCAACACACTTTATAAAAGTAATCTGATGATGCTGGATATGCTGGCTAATTTCGATTGGAAACGTCCGATCAGTTTCTCTTCAGGCGGGATGTATGACAGTGAAAATATTTTTTATCTGGATGAATATCTTCAGTTTGACGGTTTCAGTTACAGACTGGTTCCTGTTCACACTCCTCAGAAACCGGATGGAGATAAGGGAAGGGTAGATGCGAACTCTCTTTATCAGGTGGTGAAAAACTTCAGATGGGGAAATTTTAAAGATCAGAGTATTTATTACGATGAAACGGCTACGTCAAATATCTTAGGCTACAGAATGTCTGTCAGCAGGGCAGTGTCCGCATTGGTTGTCAATGGACAGAAAGCCAAAGCTTTAGAATTACTGGATCTTGCTGCAAAAGAAATTCCGGCGGAGAAATATAATGATCCGCGTTCATTAAGTGCGATGGTTACCGGATATATTGTTGCAGGACAAGAGCAAAAAGGTCTTCAGCTGGCAGAAATGCTCAAAAAAGGAATATTTGAAGAATATGATTATTACCACAATCTTTCCCCTTCATTTAAACCAATGGCGAAAAGACAGATGAGGTCTAAACCGATGGAATATGCACTTGTTGTGGCAGCCGTTACAGATGCCTACAAGACTTTGGGGCAGAAAGAAAAAGCCCATGCATATCTTTTAAAATCGATGGAGCCTATTGATAAGAAATTCAGTGTTTTTATCAAAGGACTTCAACAGATGGGCAAAGAAAAAGCAGGGAAGGAAGCTGAAAATGTACGGCAGATTGCTCCTTTTTATCAGTATTTATTCAATGTTATGGAACCTTTTGATTCCACATATTCAAGAAAAAAAGAAATTGAAATCACCAATGCGATGATGAAAGTGACACAGTAAAACTTAAATAAAAGCCTTTAAATATTTAATTTAAAGGCTTTTTTAATATAAATCAGAATGAATGAATAAAATCTCATTTTATAAACGCAAAGTTTTATTTATAATTCTTATGATTTTAAAGGAGCAAAGAGGTTTGATCAATTTCATTGATCATTTTTAAGCGAATGTATTACCATAAGGCTTCATCCGCGACAAAGTCGCTCTTCTTCGCTTCCTTAAATAAGCATAATGATATTATTCCTTTGCGTTAAAAATTAAATTGAAGTAATGTAAAAATCATCAAATTTAAAAGATTAAAAATTCTATGAGATTTGAACCATTCATACTATCGTTTTTCTTTCAACGACCATCCAAATTTCAGTCCGATAATGAAAACTACTAAAAGCAGTTCCCCGGCAGCCAGCAAAATATCTCCCGGCACACGCATCCATCTCAGAAAATGCATAATGTCCGTCTGCATGAACTCTGCAGAACGTGCATACCAGTAACCTTCTTTGATAGAGGCAACAGACTGCATGATACCTATGGGAAGAAGACTGATGGTAACCATCACCAGTAATCCAATATTAATCATCCAGAAAGCCCAGCCAATTAATTTATCATTCCATTGTCGGTCTGGATAAAGTCCTCTCAACACAAACATCATTAATCCGATTCCCAGAATTCCATAAACTCCGAACAAAGCGGCATGACCATGTACTGAAGTGGTATTCAATCCCTGGATATAGTACAATGCGATAGGAGGGTTGATGGCAAATCCAAAGATTCCAGCACCAAGGAAATTCCAGAAACACATGGCAATGAAACAATAGATAGGCCATTTGTAAGCCTGAATCCATGGGGTTGATTTACTCAGTTGATAATTTTGGTAGGCTTCATAGCCTATCAGAACAAGCGGAACAATTTCAAGCGCACTGAAAGTAGCTCCTAAAGCCAACACAGCGGTAGGAGTAGCACTGAAGTACAAATGGTGGAATGTCCCCAGAATTCCTCCGCCAAGAAAGATAATAGTAGAAAATAAAACAGCACTGGTGGCAGATTTCAGCCTTAATAATCCCAGTCTTGTAAATAAAAATGCAGCCACTACCGTTGCAAAAACTTCAAAAAATCCTTCTACCCAAAGATGAACAACCCACCATCTCCAGTATTCGGCAATCGCCATATGAGTTTGTCTTCCATACATTAATCCTGCTCCATAAAATAACGCAATGGCTACAGATGAAAGGGTAAATAAGGTCAGCAAATGACGGTCTCCATCTTTGCGTCTTAAAGCGGGAAGCAATGCTCGGACCATTAAAACCAACCAGAGAATGAGCCCTATAAGCAGTAAGATCTGCCATACCCTTCCCAGTTCTACATATTCATATCCCTGATGTCCCCAAAGGAAATTATCCACCAGTCCAAGCTTTTGCATCACACCAAGCCATTGTCCGGTTAATGATCCCAGCACAACAATCAATAAAGCTCCGAATAATACATTCACTCCCAGTTTCTGGTATTTCGGTTCATGTCCTGAAACTGCAGGAGCTATATAAAGTCCTGTGGCCAGCCATGAGGTGGCAATCCAGAATATTGCTAGCTGTACATGCCAGCTTCTGGAAACCGACTGTGGTAAAAACTGGTCCAGGGGAATCCCATAAAATCCGCTTCCTTCCACACCGTAATGGGCTGTAACTACACCGGCAAGCATTTGAACAAGGATCAGCAGTGCAACGACCCAAATGTATTTCAACGTGGCTTTCATAGAAGGGGTAGGTTTCATATTGCGAAGAGGATCTTCGAGCGGTAGTGCTTCACTGATTTCTTCCTCTTTGTTTCTGGCATGATAAAATACCAAAAGGCCTACCGAACCTAATAAAAGTAATATGCTGAACCCTGACCATAAATGCAGTGAAGGAGGAGGAATGTTTCCAACTGATTCATCATGCGGCCAGTTATTGGTATAGGTCACATCATCACCCGGTCTTTCTGTGATGCAAACCCATGTGCTCCATGCAAAGAAAGCATTCATTTTAGCCATTCTTCCGGTGTCTTTGATGGTATTCTCAGGAATGGCGTACTGGTCACGAAGTTTTGCCATGGAAGCATCATTCATGAATAATTTTGAATAATACTGTGAAAGCTGTTTCTGCACTTCAGCTCGCTCCGGGGAAAAAACAATTTCATTTTTACTTTCATTAAAAGTATTGGTACGAAGTTCTTTTTTCAGCAATACCTGATATTTGGCCTGTTCTACATCCGGAAGTTCTTTGTAAACTTTACCATCCTTTTTTGCCAGTTCATCAAGTAAAAGAACAGATTCCCGGTGAAGGTAATCGGCCGTCCAGTCCGGAGCAATATAGGCACCATGTCCCCAGATACTTCCTACCGTTTGTCCACCAATAGACTGCCAGACGTTCTGTCCGTCTTTAATATCCTGTGCGGTTGCAATCACCGTTCCGTCTGTGCTGACTACTTTGTCCGGAATGGGTGGGATTTTCCTGTAAATTTCAGTTCCGTAGAAGATAAGAACCGCAAACGAAGCAATCATTACTACAGCAAGCCATATCCAAAGTTTTTTAGGTGTCATTCTGTATTAATTTTTAAGATTCAACGGCAAATTCTTTCTCCAGTCGGATCGCTTTGGGGAAAAGGATATTGTTCTCAAGGTGGATGTGTTGATGCAGGTCATTTTCGAAATCCTGAAGCATGGCAAAAGCTACTTTATAAGTATTGCAGGCATCTGCAGGCGGAAGATATTCGTTGGTAATTTCCGCAATCCTTCTGAAGCGGTCTCCTTCTATGGTGTGATCATGTTCCATCATATGAACCGGATTTTCTACGGTTCCAAAATGAGGCTTTGGAAGAGAACCTCCGGATATTTTAGCCTTTACCATATTTTTTACAAACGGGAACAGAATGAGTTCTTCTTTTTTCATATGGGCAGCCAGATCGTGTGCTGATTCATTAAATAAAGAATTGATTTCAAACAGTTCCGGATGTCTTCCTCCATGTACTTTGCACAATTTATCAAGAAATGCCTGCAAAACAGAAGTTTTTTCTTCTACATAGCGGTGATGGGTTTTCTCAATATAATCTGTCAGAAGGTCCAGAGGCCAGCTGTTGAAATCGATTGAAGCACCTTCATTTTTTGGAAGCGCTTCCAGTTCTTCATAAATTTTTTCAGGAGCAAGTTTCTTATTACTGCATGCCTCTTCAATGGTTCTTCCACCTTTACAGCAGAAATCAATACCGTGTCTTTTAAAAATTGCGGCCGTTCTGAAATCTTCAGCCACCATATTTCCTATAAAGTCTGTTCTTGTATTCATAATATAATACTTTTTTGTCTTTTATTATTTTAAAATTTTTTAATTACTTTTTAAGAGATAAAATATATTTTACCATCTGTCGGGCATTTTCTTTACTCAATCCCGTATGAGGAGTCATTGGGATTTCGCCCCAATTGCCTTTACCACCGTCAATGATTTTTTGTGCCAGCATATCAAGATCAGCATCCGTATATTTTGCAGCAACCTCCTGATAAGAAGGACCTATTAATTTTGAATCTATTTTGTGACAGGTAAGGCAATCTGTTCCTTCAATTAACTTCAATCCTTCGTGCTTTGACCCATCATTGGAAGCTGAAACTTCAGGGACTTTTTCTACTGACTGTGGTTGGACGACCTGTTGTTCAGAATATGGCACAGCTTGAGGAATGGGAGTTGTTTCCGGTTTGGAACAGGAAAATAATAATGTGGCTAAAGCTGATGCAATAATGGTATTTTGAACGGGTGTTTTCATAATGAATAGTGTTATTATTGAACCGTATTTCTTTTGAATTGTAAAATGATTGCTGTGATGAGCATTAATGCTTTCGCGGTTTCAGCATAAATAAAATAGTCGTGTAATGGAGTAGGAGGTAATGCTTTTCCTGATGAAAGTAAGTCTACACGTGAATCAAGTACCGGCAGCAGCCAGAATTGTTCTATAGCAAGTATAAAAAATAAAACAGCCAGAATGATAAAGTCAGTTTTAGTGTAATTTTTCCAGCTGATGAGCATCAGAATCAGTATGGCAATAAGGAATTCCCATTGTATTTTTGAAGAGAGTCCAAACATGAGTTTTCCTAATCCTAATGCAGTCTGAAGGGTGATTCCCTGAACCTGAAACTTCAAAGGTGTCTCCAGGAAGCTTATAGTCAGAAACATTCCGGTCATCAGGCACAGCAGCATCAGCACTAAAGGATTTTTGAGTTCTAATTTCATTTTTAATTTATTTAATATTAAAAGATCTTTTTATCTTTTATTTATTTAAATTTTTTTAAGCCCTCAAATGAGTAAGCTGTAATTCCAGATTATCAACAAACATTTGAATTTTTGAGGTTTCAAGCATGATTCGAAGATCCTGTCGGATACTTTTGAACTGATCATGAAGTGGGCACGGATGCGTTTCCGAACACTGGTCAAGTCCAAGTCCGCAGCCGGTAAAAAGTTTGTCTCCGTCAATTTCTCTGACAATATCGGCAATGGATGTATTCAGATTTTTCTGATCCATATAGAAACCTCCGTTCGGACCTTTGGCGGATTGTACAAATCCTTTTCTGCTCAGATCCTGCAAAATTTTAGCAATAAAATGCTCCGGTGAATGGATGCTTTTTGAAATGTCCTTAATCCCGACCCTGCTGTCATTTTTAGACTGCTGGGCAATATAGATCAAAGCTCTTAAAGCATATTCGCACGTTTTTGAAAACATTTTACTGAATTTTATGGGACAAATATAGAAAGATATTTTTAATAAAAGATAAATTGGTCTTTTATTTTTTTCTGAATCTGATGAAGATCATCCATCATGGGTTTAACTGATCATATTTTGAGTCGCTTTATTACTCTTTCTAAGATCTGATGGTCGTGATTGGGTAAACTCATGAAAAGTATCACTGAAGGCGCTGATAGAGCTGTAGCCCACATCATCGGCAATTTCATTGATGGCTTTGTCTGTATTTAAAAGCAATTCAATCGCTTTGATGATTCTTAATGTTTTTAAATACTGGAGGAAAGAAATATCCATATCTGCTTTGAAAAGCCGCGACAGAGAACGTTCACTCAAACCAAATCTGCTGCTGACATTGGACAGGGTCAATTTTTCCCCGATATTCCACTCCAGATAAGATACAATTTTCATCATCTGTTTGTTGTGGGTGGCCGGGAGAATAATGGGCAAGGGCTGTTTGTGAGTTTTTGGGAGGATCTTTTTTAAAGCCACTAAAAATTCAAAATTTTCATCTTTTGCCGTTACATGCTTTTCATCCCAGATTTCAGAATATTTGATCATCTGTATCAGAAGTTCTGACGCAGGATAAATGCCCAGTCTGCTGTAGAAAGGATCTGAGACATCATCATGAGCATAGAAATAAAGAGAACGGAGAACCGTTGCTGTATGTCCGATCTCTAAAATATGTTCCATTCCCTGCGGAATCCAGAAGAAATGTCTTGCCGGAACCACATAGGTCCTGTTGTCAATCGTAATATAGGCGATACCACCTTCCACATAGCTCAGTTGTCCTTTCGTATGTTTGTGAAAAGGAATCAGTTTTTCTGATTTTTCGTGCATAACAAATACACTTTTATCGTCTTTATCAATGTCCGGAAGTGCAGCAATTAATCCCATAAAAAAGTTTAAAATCCCAATGAAAATACAAATATAATCATTTGGCCGGAATCATGTAAAAGTTGACTATTTTAGGTAAATAAAATTTCTGGATTGCCAATAAATTTGCAGTGCAATAATTCAAAAATTCAAATGAAAATTTATGTCGCCGGATTGCTGATGCTTGGAATTTCCTCCACTATATCAGCTCAGACCGGCAGTCCAACAAAGGATACCATACGACTCTCCCTAAAAGACGCATGGCAAAAAGCGGAAGAAAACAGCCGTCATATCAGAATCAATACCATTAATGTAGACATTGCCGAAGCCGAAGTAAAAGATGCCAAAAGAGAGCGTCTCCCGGAAATTGAAGTCAAAGGCTCTGCAGAAAAAGCGTCCAACATTCCCATCTATGAAAACGGAATTTTTTCCAAACCAACACAGCATGAAGTGATTCATACGCTTTACAGAGCCGGAGCAGATTTTTACCTGAACATTTATAACGGAAATAAGCTGAATCTTAAGATTAAGGAAAATCAGACTCTTCAGAAAATTAAGGATATTCAGAAAGAACAGTCCGTTTCTGATATTCATTACAAAACTGCAGCGCTTTATCTTGAATTACAGAAAACATTAATCTTCAGAGATCTTATCAAACAGGACATCACTGATCAGAAGACACAGCTTAAAGAAATACAGACTCTTTATAAAAATGGAGTGGTTTTAAAAAGTGATGTTTTAAGGATCGAACTGGAACTTTCCAAAAGAAAAATGGCTCTGGTGACCATAGAAAATGATATCCTCATCGCCATGCAGAAACTGAATATTATTCTTGGGATTCCGGATGAGCAGATTGTCATCCCTGAAGCACCGCTTAATCAGTGGAATGAAAATACAACTTATAATGAGTATCTCAAGCTGGCACTGGATCATTCTTTTGATTACCATGTTTCTGAACAGCAGACAGCGCTTAGTATAATCAAACTGAAACAGGTAAAAGCCAATGTAAGACCTAAAATAGGGATGTATGGTGAATTTTATTATGCCAATCCGCAGATTTTCCTTTATCCCTATAATCCTTATTGGTACTCACTGGGAATCGTTGGAATTAAAGCTTCATTTTCCATCTCTTCCCTTTACCATAACACCCATAAAGTAAAGGCTGCCCAGCTGGAGTTTGAGAAAGAAGAAGAAGTACACAAAGATACGGAAGATAAAGTGAGACAACAGGTGAAAGAAGCTTATCTGCGTTACCAGGAAGCTTTGGAACAGATAAAAGTGGCAGAAGCTAATGTCGCTCAGGCAAAGGAAAATGCACGTATTATCAAAAATACTTACTTCAGCCAGACTTCTCTTATCACTGAACTTTTGGATGCAGATATACAGTTGCTTCAGACAAAATTTGAACTGGAAGCTGCCAAAATTATGGCCCAGAACAATTATTATTTACTACAAAACATTACAGGCGTTTTATAATACAATGAAAAAAAAATATACTCCCACCGATAGAATGATCACGAAGATCACAGGATGGATTTCAGTTGTAATCGTTGCCGCACTTGCTGTCTGGGGCGGTTTTACCTTAAAAAATTATTATGCCTACGAGCAGACCAATGATGCACAGGTTCAGGAATATGTCAACCCTATTATTTCAAGAGCCGGAGGATTCATTGTTGAAGTAAAGTTTGAGGAAAACCAGGAAGTTAAAAAAGGAGATACTCTTTTAATCATTGATAACCGCGAATATATTCTTCAGGAAAAACAGACTCAGGCTGCCATTCAGAAAGCGCGTGCCCAACTGAGAGTATTGGAAAGTACGACAGGAACTACAGAAAAGGAAGCCGCAGCAGCATTGGCTCAGGTAGATGCCAGCAAAGCGAAAGTCTGGAAACAACAGCTAGATTATAACCGATATAAAAAGCTTTATGATGAAGAATCTGCTACCAAACAACGTCTTGAGGACGTGAAAGCAACCCTGGAGGTGAATGAAAGCGATTATCAGTCTTCACAGGATAATTATGCTGCTTCAGTATCTAAAATTAATGATATAAGGGCAGAAAAAACAGTTGTTTTAGCAGAAATTGCAAGACTGGAAGCATTGCTGGACCGTCATAAACTGGATGTAAGTTATACCGCTGTGACTGCAGCATATGATGGAAGAATGGGACGCAGAACGGTTGAGGTGGGGCAGATGATTGATGCCGGAGAAACGCTGGCCTTTATTGTCAATAATGAAACTGACAAATGGGTGGTAGCCAATTATAAAGAAACTCAGATCAAGGATATGCACATTGGAGATCATGTGAAAATTGTTGCAGATTCTTATCCGGACAAAGAATTCCAGGGAACAATTATTTCCCTTTCTCCTGCAACAGGTTCAAGTTTTTCACTGCTTCCACCGGATAACTCTACCGGAAATTACGTGAAAATTGTACAGCGTATTCCCGTAAGAATCAGAGTGGATGGACAAAGAAGTCAGATTGATGTTCTGAAAGTGGGAATGAATGTGAATGTTTACGCCAATAAAAAGCATTCCAATGGCTAAAAGACAAATGCCCTATTTCAAAAAATGGGCTCCGGAATGGCTGGTGAAGATTATTCTTTTTTCAATGACACTTCCGGGAATCATTATCTTTTTTCTGCCATTGTCTAATGTGAATGCTGCAGCCGGATATTATGGATGTGAACCAGCGGATATTCAGTTTTCAGTAGCCTTGTTTTATGCAGGGTATGTAGGTTTTTATAGCCTGGAAAGACGATTTTTCAGTTTTCTGGCCGCAAAAGAATATTTTGTTCTGTTCACCACATTACAGATTCTGGCTTGTCTGATATGCTATTTCACCCGCGAAGTCTATATTTTGTTTCCGGTTCGTTTTATGCAGGGAATGTTATTTGCCGGAAATGTCAACCTTTCACTGACTCTTATTTTTACAAGATTGAGCAGTGAAAGAGGACGGGAGATCAGTTTTTCAGTATTTTTTGGAATCTTAATTTGTGCTTTGCCTTTTAATAATCTGATAACTGCAGATCTCATCGATTCCTATAATTTTAATATCGTTTATAAAACTGCCATCTTCTCTTATCTTCCGGGACTTATTTTCCTGACTCTGGCTATGAGTAATTACAGAACCCATGCAAGATTTCACTTGTATAAACTGGACTGGCAGAGTTTTGGACTTTTCAGTACGATATTGGTTTTGGTAGGATATATTACCATTTTTGGTCAGGAATATTATTGGCTGGAAGATAGCCGTATTCTGGGAAGTGTCATCGGAATTATTGCTTTAGCAGGAATCTCCATATTCCGTCAGCAGGCCATTAAAAGACCTTATATTGATCTGCAGGTTTTCAGATACAGGAACTTTAAAGTAGGTTTACTGATTCTTTTTGTCATGTATATATGCCGGTTTGCTTCAGGGATTGTCAATACGTATTTTGCTGCAGAACTGCATCTGGACCCGTTTCATATATCCTATATTAATATTTTCAATCTTATGGGATTGGTTGCAGGAGTGATCATTGCCTGCTGTATGGTTTTGCAAAAGAAAAATATACGATATATCTGGGGGCCAGGTTTTTTAATGCTATTGATCTTTCATGGATTGATGTATTATTCTTTTGATGTTCAGGCTGATGAGTTTAATTATTACGTTCCGTTATTTCTTCAGGGATTAGGGGTAGGGTTGATAATGGTTCCGACCATTATTTATATTATTTCTTCTGTTCCTGCTGTTATTGGACCTTCAGCTGCTGCAACAGCCTTAGCAATACGATATCTCGGATTTTGTATCAGTATTGCCCTGATCAATTTTTTTGAACTCTTTGAAAAAAGCCGCCATTATAATGCTTTTCAGGATCATTTAACTGCTGTCGATCCTGAAGTTAAACATTTTCTTCATCAGCAGACGGCTAAGCTTATTTCAAGAGGAATGCCTGAAGAAAAGGCTGTAAAAGCTGCCCATAAGTTATTGGTAGGAAGAATGAATGTTCAGGATCATGTCCGCTTTGCGATGGATTATTATGAAATGATGGTGTGGCTTCTTGCTGCCTCACTCTTATTGATTTTTCTTTTTCCCTATCTCAACCGTACTGCTCTTTATCTGAAATCCCGCAGACTGTCACCTGCATAAGTGCAATTTTATTTTTTATCAATCAAAAGTATAGCTTATTAGCTAATTTTATAGTAGAGTGCTGAGACTGTCTGATAAGGCAGTCTCTTTTGTTATGACAGAAAATAGATAAACGCTTCTGGCCGGAATTGTATGTTTTTTGTCATTGCAGACAAAATCCTTTCTCTCTACATTTGTACTCATACAGAACGGGATATGAAGAAAGAAGGACAACATACAGGAATGAAAAATATAGTACTTCTGGCATTACCACAGGTACAGCTGCTTGATATTGCCGGACCATGGGATGTTTTTACAGCGGCCAACCGTTTTCTGAACACTGATAAAGAAGATACTGGCTATCATGTGTATCTCGTTTCCGGAACTTCAGAGAAGGTTATCTATTCCGGTTCAGGAATGCCATTATCATGCAGTCATACGATTTATGATATTGATTTTCCTTTAGATACTTTACTGGTAGCTGGGACAGCGTTGAGTGTACTGGAGGAAATCAGCCACGATCTCTATCATTATCTTCAGAATATAAAGTCAGACGTAAGACGGCTGGGATCTGTCTGCGTTGGGGCATTTGTTCTGGCCAAAGCAGGGCTGTTGGATGGTAAGCAGGTCACTACCCACTGGAAATTTGCAGATACATTGCAGAAGTCTTATCCCAAACTAGAGGTGAATGTCAATCCTTTTTTTATTCGTGATCAACCTATCTATACATCGGGAGGTGTTTCTTCCGGGATGGATCTTGCGTTGGCTCTTTTGGAAGAAGATTTTGGAAAACCATTGGCCATAGAAGTTGCCCGTCATCTTGTTCTGCCTTTAAAAAGAGCCGGAATGCAGTCGCAGTTTGGAGATGCACTACCGGAATATGAAATAATGTCTCCTTTTACAAAAGAGGTCCGTGATCTGTTGAAAGATAAGCTGAATGAAGCTATAACAGTAGAGTATATTGCTGAGTCACTGAATATGAGTCCCCGTAATTTTTCCAGAGTATTTCTAAAAGAATCAGGAATGACTCCCGGCAGGTTTCTTGAAAAAATGAGACTGGATCAGGCGAAAAATATGCTGGAATATACTGAGATGAGTGTGGATATGATTGCGGTTAAATGTGGATTTAGCAACGCCGTTTCGATTCGTCGGGTATTTCTTAAAAATATCTCCATTTCTCCGGCGCAATACCGGAAAGCGTTTAAGACTGCAGAATAATTTTTTTCTCTTACTGATTTAAAATAAAACTGATCATCCTCAAAGGTCGGCAGGGGAGAACTATGCCTTTATTCAAAAAATAATCATCTTAAAAATAAAAGAATTATGAAACAAGACCCTAAAACAATGAAGGTCGCATTTTTAATTTATGATCAGGTAGAAGCTCTTGACTTAAATGGTCCTTTGGATGTTTTCGTTAAGGCGAATGTTGTACATCCTAACGCTTATCATTGCTTTACAGTTGGAAAAACAAAAGAGTCGGTGTATATGGAAGCCAATACGATGGCTATTATTCCTACCTATGATATCCATTCCTGTCCTGAGCCGGATATGATTGTGGTTCCCGGAGCAAATCCTGAACACATTATGAAATACCTTCAGGATAAGAATTTTCAGGAAACCGTTTTACAATGGATTAAAACTCATTATGATGCCGGAACCGTTGTGTTTACAGTATGTACAGGAAGTATGCTGTTGTCCGGAACAGGTATCCTTGAAAACCATGATATTACTACCCATAGTATGTTGTTAGATACTTTAGAACAGTATAATCCGGAAGCTAATGTGATTAGAAATGTTCGTTACGTGGATCAGGAACAGTTGATAACTACGGCTGGAATTACGGCTGGAATAGACGCTGCTCTTTATCTGATTGGAAAACATCTCGGTAAGGAGACAATGGATAACATTATCGATATTTTCGAATATCAGAACGGAAAATCTGAAATTTGAGTGTAACAGAAAAATAGATGGTTTTAAAATTTTCGTCAACCGTAAAAATTGGCGGAAATTTTATTTTTAATTAAACGATTACTCATTCTGTAATTTTATTGAAAAAAAATAGTAAACGTAATTAATTTATAAACAGATGTTTAAATTTTAAGTGGTGAAATTTATCACAAAAAAGCATAGAAAAATTTGGATTTAAACAGTGTTTTCCTATCTTTGCAGTCCCTTAAACAAAGGAATTTACTTGAAAAAGTAAGTGGCCGACTCGGTAGCTCAGCTGGTAGAGCAATACACTTTTAATGTATGGGTCCTGGGTTCGAATCCCAGCCGGGTCACAATGTGAAAATATAAATTTTCAAAAGCATAAAAAACCTGCAAATTATTTTTGCAGGTTTTTTATTTATAGTGTTTGCTATAATGTTTCAAAATGGCCGATTATTTAAATTAACGGACCAGTTGATTGTACTCGTACTTTTTCAATTGAAATTCAGCTATACCTTTATTCCTCATTTTTGGGTTTAAAGTTTCTTCCGACTCCCTGGCGGAGAAATGTAATTTTTCCTTGTACTTTTTTCGCTTTTTCAAGGACTTCCAATGCTTTTGTTCGTTCGTTAATTTTGCCAGCGTGTGTTATATTGTCCTGACGTTCATTTTTTTTCATGTATCAATATAGTAAATTTATTTGACAAAAACAAATTATTGATAGTAAGGTCGTTTCATATTTTAAGAAAATAAAATTGATCTACTGATCGTCTGCGAGTAGCAAAGGGATTCACTGCTGTTTTCAATTTTTAACGGAAGCCTTTTGGGCTCATTTTTGAAATTTACATTAAGAACCTCCTAAGGTGTGTGAAATTTTTATGTCTGATATTGTAAAAGTTAGCGGAATCACAGGCATAAAATGTCCGGAAAGTATTGTGAATAAAGAAAAAGTTTCTATCTTTGCAGTCCCTTAAACAAAGGGGTTTACTTAAAAAAGTAAGTGGCCGACTCGGTAGCTCAGCTGGTAGAGCAATACACTTTTAATGTATGGGTCCTGGGTTCGAATCCCAGCCGGGTCACTTGAAAAAGCTTCAACAGACGTTGAAGCTTTTTTTGTATTCTGTTCCATGTAATATTTTTATTTTTCGTCATTCTGATAATTTTATGTTATACCATCAATACATGAGATGAAGATGATAAAAGCACCCGTTTTTGAAAATCAGTAAAATATTTCTTTTTTACCTTAAAATGTATCCTTATGTTAGCTGACAAAGAAACTACTTTTGTATACACATTATTTCTGAAGCAATGGCTAATAAAATATTTAATATAAAAGAATTTGCATCCTATCTGAACGTTGCTCAACCTAAAAATGATGACTTGCTTATCATCAATTTTGAAAATGAACAAAATATAAGGTTGAAATCCGATTCCGTTACCATAGATTTCTATTTGCTGGCTATAAAACCACCTTTGGAAAAGAACTTTAAGAAAACCGATTTTCTGGAAGACCAGGCAAAATCCTTTATGTATGTTGATTGCCCGCAGAACAATCTGGAGTGGGATATTAATATTCCTAAGTCCGGCTATAATATTCTGGTAAGTGCCAGATATATCAATAAGCTGGCAAAAGAATATAATTTCCCCCACTACAATAACCATGAGGCATTGTTTCTTACAAAAGAAGAGGAAGAAATCCTGTGGGATCTTTATAAAAAGGCATATAATGAATTCCAGAAAGAAAACTATTCCAGAGATATTATCCTGTCGTATATTACTTTGATCTTGTCTTATACCCAAGTGTTTTATGACAGACAATTTGATTCAAGAAGCAGTATATATGATTCAGTAATTGAAAATTTTTATGAAAACCTGAAACAGTATTTCAGTCAGAAAGAAGAAGTTTCAGGTCTTCCGTCTGTTGCATTTTTTGCACAGAAGGCCAACCTGTCTGCCAATTATTTTGGAGATCTGATCAAGCATTTTACCGGCGAATCTCCTATAGAGCATATTCATAATTTTGTATTAAAACAAGCAAAAGACAAGCTTAAAAACACGTCACTTTCCATCAGTGAAATTTCTTACAGTCTGGGTTTTGATTACCCTAATTATTTTGCAAGATTTTTCCGAAAAAAAACCGGTATGTCTCCAAAAGTATTCCGAGGAATGCAGTCATAAAACATCTGAATTATTCACATATTAAGCAGCCTTTGAGGTTGCTTTTTTTATTGGAGAAAAATTATAAACTGTAAAAAGTCTCCGTTTTGGAGTAATCTGTCTACGTATCTGAGCAGGTGCTCATGGTAACTTTGTTCTATCAAAATAACAAATGTTTTAATTTAAAAAATAAGATCATGTTACAAAAGAAAATCAGTATTAAAAATGGAAACGGACAGGATATTACCTTATCAGCAATTGTTAATTTCCCTGAAGGATTTGATGAAAATAAAAAATATCCGGTGATAGTAGTTTCGCATCCCGGTGGCGGTGTAAAAGAACAGGCATCCGGACTGTATGCAAAGAAACTGGCAGAAAACGGATGGCTCACTATTGCTTACGATGCTTCTTATCAGGGGGAAAGTACAGGTGAACCACGCCAGCTGGAAAATCCTTATATCAGAACGGAGGATATAAGTGCAGTAATAGATTATCTGACCACTATTTCTTATGTAGATGCAGAAAGGATTGGAGCGATGGGTATCTGTGCCGGTGCCGGCTATACTGCAAATGCAGCCATTAATGATCACAGAATTAAAGCGGTAGGAATGGTAAGTGCAGTGAATATTGGTTCCATGTTTCGTAATGGCTGGGAAAATAATGTAAAAGATGCCGATGCAATGCCCTATCTGATCGCAGGAGCCGATGCAAGAACCCAGGATGCAAAAGAAGGACTGCAGACTATGCCTTTAGCACCTATGAAAGAAGAAGACGCCCCCAACGAAGAATTGAGAGAAGCCTGGGAATATTACCACACAGACCGCTGTCAATATCCTACAGCTCCGGGATGGGCGACATTAAGAAGCCTTACACAGATTATTACCTATGATGCTTATAACAAAGCAGAAGCGTTTTTCACACAACCTCTGCTGGCTATTGTCGGAAGTGTTGCAGGAAGTGCGTGGATGAGTGATGATCTTCTAAAGATTGCAGCAACTTCAGATAAGAAAAAATATATCATAGAAGGAGCCAACCACATGTCATTGTACGACAGAGAAAATAATGTAAATGAGGCTGTTGCTCAGCTGGCAGCTTTCTTTTCTGAAAAATTATAAACATTATCAAACTTAATCACAATGAATACACAAAAAATAACATTTAAAAACGTAGCTTGGGACAATGCTGGAATTCTGCATTTTCCAGCAGATTTCAATCAGAATAAAAAATATCCAACCATTATTTCCATGCATCCTATTGGAAGCTGTAAAGAACAGACGGCAGGAAATGTGTATGGTAAAGCATTAGCAGAAGCAGGGTTTGTTGTGTTGGTATTTGATGCTTCTTTTCAGGGAGAAAGTGGAGGAACGCCTAGATATATTGAAAATCCATACCAGCGTACAGATGACGTTCGATATGCCATTGACTATCTGGAGACCCTGTCTTATGTAGATGCTGAAAAAATCGGGATATTGGGAGTTTGTGGAGGAGGAGCGTATTCTTTGAATATTGCGATGACTGAACGCCGTATCAAAGCAGTGGTTTCCATTACTGGAGTAAACTTTGGACGTCTGTTACGTGACGGTTTTGCAGGCGGAAGTCCTATGGAAGTCCTGGGCCAGATTGCTTCACAAAGAAGTTCTGAAGCTAAAGGTGATGATTTATTGACGATCAATATGCTGCCTGAAAGTGTAGAAGTAGGTAAAGCTGCAGGGATTGACGATATAGATGTACTGGAGGCTACGGATTATTATAAAACTTCAAGAGGGCAGGCTATTGGAGGTGCCACAAGTGCTGTTTATTCACGCCTAGGCATAGGAATGGGCTGGGATGCGTTTTATCTTGCTGAAACCTTATTGACTCAACCCATTCTGGTAGTGGTGGGTGATAAGCCAGGTGGATTCGGAGCCTACAGGGACGGATACGAAATTATTCGTCGTGCTGCATCACAGAAAAAAGAATTATCAGTTATAAAAGGTTTCTCCCATTATGATCTTTATGACCAGCCTGAGCCGGTAAAGCAGGCATTGGAAAAAGTTGTTCCTTTTTTCAAAGAAAATTTATAAGAAATTTCAGGAAAGAGATTATTTTTAACAGATACTGTAGTGATGATAAAAAGGGTTATTCAATTGAATAATCCTTTTTATTAAAATCTAATTTATCCTTTTTTACAGGATTTAAAACTTAGATCTGTGGCTGAACCTGAAAATTTTTGTCTCTGATTTTGTAAAAGTTAGCAAAATTCAGTGCGTGAAATTTTACGAAAGTATTATAAATAAAGAAAAAGTTTCTATCTTTGCAGTCCCTTAAACAAAGGGATTTGCTTGAAAAAGTAAATGGCCGACTCGGTAGCTCAGCTGGTAGAGCAATACACTTTTAATGTATGGGTCCTGGGTTCGAATCCCAGCCGGGTCACTGGATGGAACAAATCATTAATAAAAATGATTTGTTCTTTTTTTATATAGTTAGCTTATTATTTAGGTTTGCGGCTGAGTTTTTCCGATAATCCTTCTCTGAATTTTCCAATTTTTCAAGCTTAAGTAAAAGTGCTTTATTGATTCATCATACTGACAGATCGTTTTATAACTCTATTTTCTATAATTTTCTGACCAAATAATGCTTAGTATATAATCACTTATCGACCACCGTATACAAGAGCTTCCGGCTACTTATTTAAAATCATTCTTAATGAAATATTTCATAACTTTGATATAGTGAAAAAGCTGATTTCCATATTGTTGCTATCATTATATTTGGTTTCTACAACCGAGTTATATCAGTTTTTGAAAATGCCGCTTCTTATTGAGCATTATATTCAGCACAAAAACCAAAACCCTGAAATGTCTCTTACGGCATTCCTCAAAACCCATTATGATCATCCTGTGAAAGACAGTGACCATGATCAGGACCAAAGATTACCTTTTGTATCCCATGCAAACCTGCTGTCGGTAGTTTTCACGATTACTCCTTCGCTGGATTTTTATGGTATAGAGAAAATATTTAATCCTATTGAGATCAAGAAGGCCATTCACAAAAGTGGTCTGTACAATAAAGAAATTATCAATTCTATATGGCAGCCGCCAAGATCTGGTCAATCGTAATCTGTTTTTAATCATTTTTTTGATTGGGAAGGTATTCTGTTTTTCTACATTAAAGTGTCTGTATACTGCGCAGATACGATTAAGCCTATGACTGAGAATAGTGGAATTTCTTCAAAACAACAGATTACTCCATTAAATTAAGCTTTTAAAAGTCATTGATTTTTTCTGTAAAGAATAAAATCGGTATTGCATTGCTGATCGTGAGGTTGATCTTATCTGGGCATAAAATTAACCATCGATATGATGCCGGACAATACACGTAATCGGGTGTAAGTTTTTACTACAGCACCTTCTTTTGATGCAACAGATATAGAAATGCTTATACTCTTCTCGTGAAATTTTAAAATACTGCAGATGAATAAAATTGCGGTTATAGAATTATTTAAAAATACATATCATAATGAAAATATCATCTTTAATAAAAATAGGAGCAGGATTTATACTCATGCTTTTTGTGATCATTCAGTTTGTTGACAATGAAAAAAATATAGCTGCCGCACCCTCGGGGAATGAAATCGGGAAACACTATCAAGTTCCTGCCCATGTGCAGAAATTATTGAAAACAAGCTGCTATGATTGTCATTCAAATACAACTGTTTATCCATGGTATAATAATATACAGCCTGTACAATGGTGGTTGGCAGATCATGTTAATTCAGGAAAGCGGCATTTTAATTTTGATGAATTTAATACTTATTCTAAAGAAAAAAAATTGCATAAACTTGATGAGGTTGTGGAAACGATGCAAAATGATGAAATGCCCCTTGCCTCATACACTATGATTCACCATAGCGCAAAACTGTCTGCAACTGAAAAGGCGGACATTGAAGCGTGGGTAAAAGATCTGAAGAAAGAGATTCAATAGCAGTTTCTTAAAATACGGGACAAATATGTCAATATAAGAAAAACAATGAGTAAATTTAATATTATATCCATCTCATATGAATTATAATATACCTCAGGATTTGAAAGGCCTTACGGAAGCGGAAGTATTGGTTTCCAGGAAAAAGTACGGATATAACCGTCTTGAAGCGGTGAAAAAAGAATCATGGCCAGACCTGCTTATCGGTATTTTGAAAGAGCCAATGCTCATTCTTCTGATATGTGTTTCCTTTGTTTATGTTCTTACCGGTGATTATGGAGAGGCCTTGTTTATGTTGGCGGCCATTATTGCAGTTACAGCCATTTCATTTTATCAGGATAACCGCAGTAAAAAGGCACTGGAGGAACTTGAAAAACTTAACGAACCTTTGAGTAAGGTGATTAGAGATTCAAGGATAGTCAATATTCCCACTTTTGAAATAGCTGTCGGAGACTTATGCATTACCGAAGAAGGAAATCTTATCAATGCAGACGGAAGAATTGTTCACAGCAACGATTTTTCTGTGAATGAATCTTCGCTTACGGGAGAGAGCTTTTCTGTTTTCAAAGACAGCCAGTCAGAAGATAACAGAGTATATAGCGGAACAATTACCGTCTCTGGTCTTGCTGTTTTTGAGGTTGAAAATATAGGAAAAGAAACGAAAGTAGGAAGAATAGGACAATCTATTCTGGATATAAAAACAGAAGCATCTCCTTTACAAATTCAGATCAGAAACTTTGTAAAAAGCATGGCTGTTATCGGAATAATCATTTTTTTGGCAGTATGCATCTTCAGTTTTGTCAAAACAGGTAATTTTGTAACCAGCCTTTTGAGCGGGCTTACATTGGCCATGTCTGTACTTCCCGAAGAAATTCCCGTAGCTTTTACTACTTTCATGGCGCTGGGAGCCTGGAAACTGATGCGGGAAGGAATCATTATAAAGAAAAGCAGTATTGTTGAAACCTTGGGCAGCGTTACTGTAATCTGTACCGATAAAACAGGTACAATTACTGAGAATGCTATGCAGTTGAAATATCTTTATGACTATCATTCCGATAAAATTTATCAGGAGACAGAATTTGAAACAAACCAACTGAATGAACTTGTTGATTATGCAATGTGGAGTAGTGAGCCCGTACCTTTTGATCCTATGGAGGTAACGCTGCATAAAGTATATGAGCAAACCCAAAGGCCCGACAAGAGAAGAGACTATCAGTTGGTTCATGAATATCCATTGGAGGGAAAACCTCCAATGATGACCCACCTTTTTGAGAATTCACAAAAAAACAGAATGATTGCAGCTAAGGGAGCCCCTGAAGCTATTATCGCTGTTTCAAATCTTTCAGAGGACGAGAAAAATAAAATAAGAAAGGTAATTAAAGACTTTGGTGAACAGGGATACAGAGTGCTCGGGGTGGCTAAATCTCAATTTGAAGGAAATAATTTCCCTGATAAACAGCAGGATTTTATATTTGATTTTTTAGGATTGACGGTATTTTATGATCCTCCTAAAAAAGGGATAAAAGATGTATTCAGGCATATTTACGAAGCAGGTATTAAAGTAAAAGTAATTACCGGAGATAATGCAGATACTACAAAGGCTATTGCATTGCAGGCTGGAATTAAAAACAATGCTCCGGCAATTAACGGAAATGAAATTACTACAACTTCAGAACAAGATTTATTAAAACTTTCCGAGAATGCAACACTGTTTACAAGAATGTTCCCGGAAGCAAAGCTTGAAGTTGTTAAAGCATTAAAAAAACAAGGTCATATTGTGGCGATGCTCGGAGACGGTGTGAATGACGGACCTGCACTGAAAGCTGCTCATATAGGAGTGGCGATGGGAAATAAAGGTACTGAAATTGCAAAATCTGCTGCAGCCCTGGTGATAACCAATGATGATCTGGATAAACTTGTCACCGGTATAGCTGCCGGACGCAGAATCTATGCTAATATAAAGAAGGCCGTTCAGTATATCATTTCCATTCATATTCCTATTATACTTACTGTTTCCTTACCATTATTTCTGGGTTGGGTATTTCCACATATATTTACGCCGGTACATGTAATCTTTCTTGAACTGGTTATGGGGCCAACGTGTTCTATTGTTTATGAAAATGAACCTATAGAAAAAAACGCGATGCAGAAACATCCCAGAGCTCTTACAGATACATTTCTGAACTGGAGGGAACTCACATTAAGTATTATTCAGGGGTTGGTTATTACTGGTGGAATCCTTTGGATGTACCAGAATTCTGTGGATTTTGGAAACGATGAAACTAAAACGAGGGCGCTGGTTTTCAGTACTCTTATATTTTCCAATATACTCCTGAGCTTCGTGAACCGCTCTTTTTATTATAGCGTAGTGGAGAGTTTTAAAAACCGTAATTTACTGCTTACAGGAATTTCTGTTGTAGTTCTTCTTCTGCTTTTGGTAATTCTGTATCTGGCTCCTGTGTCAAAATTTTTCAGTGTGACTTCTCTTTCTTTAAAAGAGCTTGGCTGGGCATTGCTTACAGCTTCTGTTTGTGTGTTGTGGTTTGAAATTTATAAATTTGGTAAAAGGCTTTATAAAAAGAAAAATAAGTAGAAAAAAATAATCAATAGTAATTTAATTTTGTTTTTTTAAATAGTTGATTTATAAATTATTACTTTAGACTCAATATGATCATTATCTTCTTGCCTGATATTTTTCTTCTGATGAATTTCAATGCTGAAAAATATTTTTTTAAATATTTAAAGAAAACCGTTTAATGTACATACTACGTTTTCCCAAAGCCTGTCTTTCATATTTTTTTTGAAAAAACCAAAGTGGTCAATTTTTTTTAATCCTAATTCCGAAGGAACCAGTTTTGTGAAAGTAATATCTTCTTTACTGTCAATGTGCTGCCAATACGTTTCTGTATTTTTCCGGCTTGAAATGGTATCATCCGTAGTCCAGAATAAATGAATAGGAAATGCATAATTCTTGAAATGCCCTGTAGGAACAGTGGTACCATAAAATTGAGCATCGAAAAAATAATCTTTCTTTTCAAGCCAGTTTCGCCACTCATAGACTACATTTTTAGGCAGGTTTTCCATTAATCCAAAGGTTTTGGCTTTTACATATCCTGTCATCAGAACACTTATCGGCGCAAAAATGTAAAAATAAAAATACGCCTTCATTCTGTAAGAGAATGGCATATTCATGTAATATCCAGCTGATACAGCAAAATTGATCATTCCCTTTACATTGTCCAGATTTTTCATAAATCCTATTTGCTGCCCGCCCGCACTATGCCCAACAATCATAAACGGAAGATCAGGAAATCTCTTATTGAGAAAATCTTTGATGGCGGGCATATCTTTTACTCCATAATCTGAGAAGGTGAACTCACAGGTTTTCAGACTTCCGTAAAAAGAATCTCCGCTTCCTCTGTAATCCCAAAGACAGCACAGAAAATCATTTTCAGCAAGATAGGTGAGGAAAGACAAATAGAATTCTTTCTTTGTTCCGGTGCCGCAGTTAAACTGGATGACGGCTTTCGGATGATCCGGAATAAGAAGAATTCCTCTAAGCTTTATACCGTCTTCACATATTGTTTCAAAATTTTCCGTTTTCATGTTTAATTTAACTTTAAAAATCAGGATACATTGTAGTGGTATCCTTTTCTCTGTTAAATGTAATAAATACCCCAATTACATAATAATATTTAACTATGCAGTGCTAGGTTTCTGGTTAAGACTTTCAATGGTTATTCAATTTTTTTGAGGTGTATATTTCATCATAATAACCTTATTGATATTCTGGGCAGAAGTGTTTTCTATTTCTAAAAATCCTGTCTTTCTGTATAAATTGTAAGCCTTATCATTTCCCGGGGCAACTTCTAAAAGAATTTCAATATCATTAAATTGCCTGCCTGCTTCATGAATAACAGCTTCAATCAATCCCTGACCTATATTCTTCCCCTGAAACTCCTTTTTTACATACATTTGGTAAATTGTACCAGAGTTTTTGTCGCTTTTGACGAAAGTACATATGCCGATAAGCACATCATCTGCGTAGGCACCCAATACAAATTTTCCAAAAGTCTGTTCTTCAATGTCTGTTTCTAATTGAAATTTTTCAATTTTCAGGGCTTCATGATAGTTGGCACAAAATGATTCGGGAAATTGTTCAAGACTTTCCAGACGGATTGCGCGGTATGCTTTACTTTCTTCAGGGTGAAGTTTTCGATAACAAATATAATTCATGCTCATCAGGTTTTATTTATATTAATATACAAAGATGAAAATAATTTTATCAGATAACGGAATTTGCAATACATAGTTAAAATTATACATTGGTCTTATCTATTTGTAACAATTTTCATTTCAGATAGTCTTATTATAGACACAATAAACACTTTTTTGATCAGAATACGTATATCAATGCAATATGGGAATTTTAAAAAGTGTTTGTTTAAAGTGAGGATATTACATTATTTATTTCAATATTACATTTTTGCGAAATAACTAGTTTATTTCATAATAAACATGATAAATTATGTATATTTATAACACTTATTGGGGAATAATATTAAAATAACGTCAGGTAATTATCAGCTTATTTGTAAATGAGTGAATAGGTAGATATGTGGATACACATGGGAAAAGTGTGATGATGGGAAAAATTGACTTAATCATTTTTAAAAAGATAAAGGAACATTCAAAAGGGATAAAGAAAATAGTTGCCCTTACAATCTGCGTGGGGTTATTGCTTGTTATATTTTCATGTCACAATGATTCTCAAAATGCAGACAGGGAAAACTTTGATGTGTCTCTATTGACTGAAAGTTCAGAACTTCAGCTGTCCGGTGAATATGAAGCTTTTGTCAGGCTTAATAAAGAATATCTGAAAAAAGCCGCCAAAATGCGTTACAAAGGTGGAAAAGGACTCTGCTATCTGAATATGGCAGGTGTAAATGTTTCTGCAGGGAATTATGAAAAAGCCCGTTTTTTCTTCAATAAAGCAGAAAAAGACCTTATCAATTCTGAAAACAATTACCACAAAGCAGTCTTCTATGATGATTACAGCCTTTATTATTCCCACCTTAAACTCAATGACAAAGCGATAGAATGTAATAAAAAAGCATTCTATTATTTAAAACAGGCGAAAAAAACAAAGCTTAGCCAAAGACTTCTGCCAAGACTTTATGTAAACAAAGGGATTTACTATGCATGGAAAGGATGGTTCGGAACTTCCTTAAAATGTTTTACAAAAGCAAATATGCTGGAAAACTCGGCGTATACCAATTGTATGGTGGCGCAATATTATTTATTTACCCGTAAACCTGATTCTGCCGGTATATACATTGCCAGAGCAGATGAAAAAATGATCAGACAGAAAACAACAGACGTAGAGTCTCTTTGGGTTTATTATACAATGGGATATTACTATAATGAAATTGATAACAGTGAACAGGCTGAAAAAGCACTTAAAAAAGCACTGGAGATCAATATTAAAACAAGACGGACTTATTCTTCCCATATAAAAGAAGTCTACAAAGCACTGGCAGAACTGTACAAGAAAAAAAATGACGGAGGCAAGGCCTATTTTTATCTGAAGAAATATATGGAAGAGGAGGGAAGGTTTGATGCAGAACGGTTTGCCGTTATGAATAAAGCTACGGAAGATTTTATCTCAGAAATGAAGCAGGAATCAGACTGGCATAAAAATGATCTTCCTTTATTTATTGCATTATCCATTACAGTGCTTACCGTTTCAGGGGTATATGTCCGGAAAATAATTAATGGTTTACAAAAGAAGAAGAATACTTTAAAAGAACAAACCGATACATTGAAAAATCATGTCCAGACAATGCAACGGGAGGAAGTGATTGAATTGGCTAAAAAGAATGATTCCTCTTTCCTGTTGAAATTCAAGGAATTCTATCCTGATTTTATTAAATCACTTATGAAGATCAATCCGGATCTTGAGAATTCAGAGCTGGCTTTCTGTGCAATGCTGAAATTACGTTTTTCTTCCAAAGAGATTGCAGATTATACTTTTGTACAGCACAAGTCTGTTCAACAGAAGAAATACAGGATCAGAAAAAGACTGAATATTCCCGGAGAAACAGATATTTATGACTTTTTTGAAAACTTGACAGAATACAATAATAGATCACAATAAAAGCGGCAGGATTTTGTTTTATGAAAAGATTTTATTGTTGATCCTATCAGAAATAACCATTGATACTTTTATAATTATACAAAATTTCATCTTAATAAGATCATTGTTTAATCATCAATTTTAGCGTAATTAGAGAAACATATGATGCGTATTTTTCTTTCTGTGTTGCTTTTTGTTTTAGTTTCGTGCCATTCTCATTCAAAGAAAGAGGCTGAAAAGAAATTTGACACCGCTTTACTGAAGCAGAATGAAAGGTTCAGATTAGAAGGAGCATATGATTCGTTGATTAATCTCAATAAAAGATATTATAAACAGGCCGATCAAATGAATTATGAAGATGGGAAGGCACTGTGTTATATCAATCTGGCAGAACTTAATATATCGCTTGAAAATTTTCAAAAATCGCAGATTCTCTTTGATAATGCAAAAGAAATTCTGGAAGATTCAGAGGACAATCTCCATAAAGCCAGGTTTTATAATGTGTATGGCCGCTTCAATATAGAGCTTCGGAGGATTGATAAAGCTTTTCAATATAATAATGAAGCCATGAATTTTATAAAGAAAAGTGATCCGTCAGAACTTAAAAACGATCTGCTTTTCAGCATTTATTTCAGACAGGCTATTTATCTTGTTCAAAAAAAAGACTATGGAAAAGCCCTTGAATATTTCCATAAAGCGAAAAAACTGGATGATACAGGTCTTACAGATTGTGCTATCAGTGATTATGTGTATATACGGAGAAACAAGGATTCTGCCTATAAATATATAACGACTGCTTACAACAAAGCCAATATGAGAGGTAAAGAGGACGGAATAGCTCTTTATGCCAATACCATTATGGGGGAATATTTTCTTTATTATAAAGAATATGATAAGGCAGAACAGGCTCTGAAAAAAGCATTGAAAATCAATGATAAAACAAAACGTGTCTACGCTTATTATGGTAAGTATATCTATAATGATCTCAGAATGTTATATGAACGTACCGGTGATAAAGAGAAGGCCTATTTTTATTTGGAAGCCTACACAGATGCTTTTTACAGAACAAATACCTCCCTGCTGGCTACCATTAATCAGGATATGGAGTCTTTTATTACAGTAACCCAGCAGGATGCCAGCCATCATAAAAGTAAAATATACTGGATCGTTTCCCTGTCGCTTATAGGACTTTTTCTGTTGGGGCTATATGCCTGGAGAATTATTATTGCCTTAAGGAAACGGAAAAAAGTTCTTACGATAGAAGCTGAAAATCTGAAAATAAGAATGAATGACAATAAACAGGAAGAAGTTATAGAACTCGGTAAAAAGAATGATCCTGAATTTCTGGATCGTTTTAAAGAAACTTACCCGGAGTTTATTGCTCAGCTTTTAACGATAAATCCCAATCTTGAAAACTCTGAACTGATTTTTTGCGCAATGCTTAAACTACATTTTACTTCTAAAGAAATAGCAAACTATACGATGGTTCAGCATCGGAGTATTCAGCAGAAAAAATACAGAATCAGAAAAAAATTAAATATTCCGGGAGAAACAGATATTTACCATTTCTTTGATACTTTAAAATAATCCAAAAAAAACTGTCTGATTTATCAGGTCAGACAGTACTCGAAATATTCTCTTTTCACCACTCGGTTTTTTTTAGTGGTCTCAATGGTTCAAATATGAAAATTTTTAGTGGAAAGAGGAAAAAAGATTGTACTACACAGATACTACATGTTTTATTTAGGTTATTAAATACTTGATTTTTAATAAATTACAGATTGTTTTCTACGATCAGGTTTATTATTTAAAAATCTCAATAGTTTTTTTAATCTTTCCCTTTTTTAGACGGAATAGTTAGTTCTTCTTTTTCTATTTCATCTTTTTTTAACTGATTTTCAGTATATTTTTTATCCGTTTTTCAGATCCAATTTTTTAATAATACTTATTCATAAATAATAGATTTATGTAGGAACTAGATTTACTGCGAAATATAAGTGGTTGATAATTAATGAATTGTCTCTGCTGTTGTACGCGTGTAGTATCATTTATTTTTGTTTTTCATTGAGAATATATAAGTTTTGCGAAGTGATTTGTTGTGAATTTTTCATCATTGATTTTATTTTATTGAATTTATCATAATATTTATTTGTAGTGTTAATTAGAATCTTAAATGATCTTTTTGATAAAAAATAAACAACATGTAATCATACAACCAAAGTAATTTTAAATAAATCTATGAAAAAAAGAATTTTATTCGTTTGTGCATTAGCATCTTGTTTTACGGTTTTCAATGCTCAGAGATGGGAATCTGTCTCTCAGAAAACTTCACAGATAAGAGAAGGAGTTGAAGTGCAGCACTCCTATAGAGTGGATCTTAAATCTCTTCAGGAAATGCTGAGAAATGCTGAAGAAACCGGGAAAAGTGCAAGACCGGTTATTATTTCTTTACCTACTGTAGAAGGAAAGATTGAGAAATTTGCTGTGTATAGCAATCCTGTGATGGATGTTTCGCTGGCCGAAAGATATCAGCTTGGATCATATGTAGGAGTGGGCGTAGATGATCCGTCTAAGTATTTAAGATTCAGTACATCTCCCAACGATATGCAGTCTATGATTATTAAAAATGGTGTATTCCAGTTTATAGAGCCGATAAGTGCTGATAAACAAACTTATGGAGTATTCTATAAAACAAAGAATGAGGGAGAACATGGCTTTAAATGTGATACAGGGGAACGTGATTTCAAGACTATCAATAAACTGGTAGAGAATGGCAAAAAAATGCTTTCCGGAGTTGGAATTGCGAGCAGACCTACCAACACAAAATACAGAGATTTTAGAATGGCATTGTCCGTTACAGGAGAATACAGCCAATATCAGTTAACTGCAGCAGGTACTCCTGCCAATGCAACAGATGACGTAAAAAAAGGAGTAGTACTGGCTGCCATGAATAATACGATGACCCGAATAAATGGAGTTTTTGAACGTGATTTCGGGGCTCATCTTACCGTTCAGAATCTTCCTGATATCATCTATCTTGATCCGGCAACAGATCCTTATTCTAATAATTTAAATCTCCAGCTGCAACAGACCCTTACCTCTGTAGTGGGAAATGCCAACTATGATATCGGACACGTTCTTAATCAAAACGCAGAAAGAAGCGGAAATGCAGGAGGAATCGGAATTGTCTGTGTAGATCCGGCCACTAATACTGAAATAAAAAAAGGTTCTGCTTACACCCAGGGACCTGTCCCTGTAGGTGAAGTTTTTGACTTTACTGCAGCGCATGAAATGGGACATCAGTTGGGAGCTAATCACACCTTTTCAAATACTTCTGTTACAGATGCCAATCAGGGAGCCAATGTAGAGCCTGGAGGAGGAACTACTATTATGGGCTATGCCGGGATTACCTATGATAATGTGCAGGCGAACGCTGATGGATATTTCCATTATAAATCGATTGATCAGGTACTAACTAATCTGGAAAGCAAGATTAATTGCGGAGCTTCTCAGAATATAAACAATAATACTGCACCAGCAATTAATCCATTGGTAGCTTATAGTATTCCTAAAGGAACCGCTTATTATCTTGAAGCTTCAGCTACGGATGCAGAAAATGATCCTGTAAACTATACCTGGGAACAGAATGACAGTACCGATGAGTTTTCTACAATTTCAGGGGATAGCGGATGGGGATACAACCCAAAAGGAGCTTTAACAAGATCAGTTCCCGGAACAGCAAACGGAAGAAGATATTTTCCAACGTTAGCGAGTGTGATGAACGGAAATCTAACAGACAAGCAGGCATGGGAAACAGTATCTTATATCCCCCGAACATTAAATTATGCTGTAACAGTAAGAGATCAGAATGCTCAGCGTCCTATGGTTTCAAGTTCAACAACTACCGTGACTGTAGGGAATGATGGACCGTTTAAATTCAATGGGCTTACTGCATCTTCAGTATTGTACAATGATGCTGTAAACACAATCTATTGGGATGTTGCCAATACAAATGCTGCACCTTATAACACAGCGAGTGTGAAAATAGATTATACTACAGATAATGGCACAACCTGGACCAACCTTGTTGCTGCAACACCAAATACCGGAAGCTATAGCGCACAAATGCCAGGAAATATAAATGGAGCTGTAAAACTAAGAGTTTCAGCTGTAGGAAATATCTTTTATGCTGTTTCTCCTGCTATCAACGTGGGCAGTGCACCTACATCTCCTACATCATCACCGACTGGCATTTCTACAATAGATACTGAGATTTTCAAAACAACAGCAAGAGTATCCTGGAATAGTGTTCCGGGAGCGACTTACTCTGTTAACTACAGAAAAACAGGAACAGGAAACTGGTCTAATGCTGTGAGCCAGGCAAATTCTGTAGTTCTGAATAATTTAGAAGATGAAACGAGTTATGAAGTACAGGTAGCGGGTGTAGTTAATTCAGTTCCCGGGACATTCTCTAATACTTATACATTCAAAACAAAAGGATTAAAGACAGGAGTTGATTACTGTCTTTTAAATTCAGGTTCACCTTATGTAGGATCCATCTTAAAAGTTACTGTTGCAAATCTTGATTATAGTGATCTTACAGCAAGGTCCTATAAAGATTTAAGCGAAGATCTTACTAAGGTTGTTAATTTGACACAAGGCAGCACCTATACACTTACGCCTAGAATAGGGAATCTTTTGCAAAACGGAATGCCGGTAAATGTATCTGCCTGGATTGATTACAATAGAAACGGAGTATTTGAAGCTACAGAAAGGGTAGGGCAGACTTCAGCGACAACAAATGCAGGTAATATAGGGTTACCAGGTTTTAACTTCACTGTTCCTGCTACCACTTACTCTGGAGATAAGGTGTTAAGAATGAGAGTGGTTGGTAAATTTGCAACGAGTGCCTTAAATAGCGTATGTGGTGAGCTGGAAAGCCAGGCCGGAGGTATTGTGGACCTTCCTGTGAAAATTACTGCGAGCACGCTTGCTGTGAGAGAAACAGTAGACACAAAATCGTCAGAGGTATCTGTTTATCCTAATCCTGCAGATACATTTGTAGAAGTGAAGAATCTTAAAGGTAAAGGGGATTACAAAATTTACAGTGCAGATGGAAGACTTGTTCAGGAAGGTAAGATTGATGGAAAAATCAATGTTGCTTCTCTGATCAAAGGAATGTATGTGATCACCATAAAAGATGAGAAAAACACTTATAACACCAAATTAATCAAAAAATAAACGGCACGAATGAATCTCCGTATCAGGATCTAAAAGCGGAGAGAAAAAGAGTTTATTAAACTTAAAAAGGCTGTCTCGGGATGAGGCAGCCTTTTGTTTTACTTATGAAGCCAGATGACCGTTAAAAAAATCAAGCATAGTGGTTAATGAGGTTTCAGAATGCATCCGTTCTCCGTTCTCAAGAGATTCCTGTGTGGCAATTGCAGCTCTTTTCTGCATTGCTGTTTCATAGCCGGAAATGGCTTCCTGTAAGGTGTTGTATTTGTCACTGGTAATATATTCACTCAGTTCCAGGGCGTCCAGCATGGCCATATTAGCACCTTCTCCCGCAAATGGCGGCATTACGTGGGCTGCATCCCCAATCAATGTGAGGTTGGGAAGAGTTTCCCATGTTTGATCTAAAGGCATAGAGTAAATCAAACGTGGAATAAAAGGAGTTGCAGCATTTTCAAACAATTCGTCCCATATAGAATCCCATTCCGGGTATTCTGTTTTGAACCATTTTAGCATCTGTGCATTATCAGAAAAATCAAGACCGCTGGTGGCAGGCCAGTTTTCATCAGCTTTAAAGCTTGCATAGAATCCGAGATCTCCATTGCCTTTTTGTCCCAGTAAAATATTTTGAGAATTTCCGAATGCCATAATTTTTCCCCCTTTGATCAAAGCATCAATCTGAGGCGCATTTTCTTTTGAAATATTTCCTTCCAGCATAATGATTCCTGAATAAACAGGTTTATGATCAGTAAGATAAGGTCGGATTTTAGAATTGGCACCATCTGAAGCAATGACAAGATCAGCGTACACCGAATTTCCATTTTTAAAATGCAGCAGCGAGCCTTCATTCTGACGTTCCATAGAGAGAAAATGACTGTCCCAGACAACGGTTTCAGGATCTAGAGATTCCAGCAGCATATTTCTTAATGGACCACGGTCTATTTCAGGACGGAAATGTTCATGGCCGAAATCTTCTTCAGGCTTTGTTTCATGATCGTTAAAAAATATTTCTGCCTTTTCATTCATGATCAGTGTTCTGTCTGCACCCGGACGGAAAGTCTTTTTAAACTCTTCCAAAAGTTCTGCTTTGCGGATGGCTGCCAGCCCAGAATCTTCATGCATATCAAGAGGGGAGCCCTGTACACGGGCATTTTTATTAACATCTCTTTCATATACTTTTACATCTGCACCTTTCAGTTGTAAAAGTCTTGCCAGTGTAAGTCCTGCCGGACCACCACCAACGATTGCTATTGATTTATTGTCTATCAGCATTGTTGATTTAAATTTTACAATGCAAATTTATTTTCCTTTCAATACAGATAATAGTACAAATCGGTCGTTTTTATTTTTGGACAATTCTTTAGGAGCAACTCCTGAAAATTTCTTTACTTCTTTGATGAAATGATTCTGATCGGTATAATTAAGTTCCGGGAAAAGTCTTCCCTGGGCAATATGTTCCAATGATGCTCTGAATCGCAAAATAGTAGCGTAGGCTTTCAATGACAAACCAAGTTGTTTGGTAAAGTACCGGTTGATTTGTCTGCTGCTCCATCCTGTTTTCTCAGAAAGTTCCTGTACGCTCATTTCCCCTTTTGAAGCATATACCAATTCAAAAAGTTTGATTTTTCTTTCATCTGCTTTTTGAGGAAGCAATTCTTTTATTTTTTGAGTGGCTTTTGTACAGCAATGATTAAAATCCTTTAAGTCATCACTTTTAAAATTCCAGAAATCAGGAGAAAGCTCTTTTCCGGTATTCAATAAATCAGCGATGGAAGTATTTAAAATATATTCCACAGCAAGAGGTTTGAAACTAACGATAAAAGCTGTTGTATGGGGAGCGATAAATCTTTGTTCAGGATAAGTTTCCAGTCCGAGAAGGGTAATATGGAAAGGTTCTGAAGCCGACTGTGAGAAAAATAAATCAATTCTTCCATCAGGAATGATCACTACTTCCTTAGCTTCATCTGAAAGGTTCTGAAAAGTTCCCAGATTTTCAACAAAATCTGTGATCTCTTTGTCAGGTTCGATGAAGGTATAAGTGAAATCATTGTCCATAATGATGATCTGCGCAGGTTGCTTTTGAAGAAGAAAATTACAAAATTTGTGATAAATTACAAAGCTATTGATACATTCACTATAATCCGGGAATTAATATTCTTCAATATAAAAGGTGGCTTTTTTTAAGTTACGGTTTACCGTAAGTTGTAACGTTTTTTTTTATTTAATATTGCCGGATAAAATCTCAACCATGGCAATTTTATTGATTATTGTTTTGTTTATATTAATGCTCTACGCATTCAGTACATCAGGAAAGTTTAAAAAAGAATCTCTTCACAAAGATACTCAAATTACAAATCTAAAAGGAGAGAATAACCATTTGAAAATGGAGGTTTCTAAATTACAGATTGATAAAAGTAATTTAAGCAGAAAAGTAGCTGAATTATCACAACATAATGATGCATTGAGAAAGTATCAGGACATTATTGATATTAAAGTTGAATGCGATTACCTTCTTAAAAAGGCAGAAAGAGATAGCTTGAGATTAAGAGACAGGGCCGGACAAGAGCTTGCCAACGCACAGCTTGAAGCCCGTGAACTTCGTAGGAATGTAAAGGAAACTACCGAGAAAAAAAGACGAGAGATTGAATTACTGTACGAAAATGCAGTAAACGAAGCTAAGCGTATTCTTGATAATGCTGAAGCGAGGGCAGAATCAATAGGTGGGGATGCTTATCGAAGTTTAAGAGAATCAGATCAGATTGCAGATAGAATAAAAGCAATGAAAAATGTTATTGAAGGGTATGGTAATGAATATTTGGTCCCTACTTATACTTTATTGGATGAATTAGCGGAAGACTTCGGGCATAAGGAGGCTGGTGAAAATCTTAAAAAACTTCGACATAACAATAAGCTTATGATTGTTAGCAGACAAGCTGGTATTTGTAATTATATGGATGAATCAAGAAGAAATACAGCTATTGATTTTGTTATTGATGCTTACAATGGAAAGGTAGATTCTATTTTAGCATCAGTAAAGAAAGATAACTTTGGTATTCTGAAACAAAAGATGGATGATGCATTCCAGTTGGTAAACTTCAACGGACAGGCTTTTAGAAATGCCAGAATATCTGAGGTTTATCACAGTGCAAGAATTGAAGAACTAAAATGGGCAGTTGTTGCTCAGGAACTGAAATGGCAAGAACAAGAAGAGCAGAGACAAATTCGTGAGCAGATTCGAGAAGAAGAAAGAGCCCGCAAGGAATATGAAAAGGCTATTAAAGATGCTGAAAAAGAAGAACAAACCTTAAAAAGACTTATAGAGAAGGCGGAATTGCAAGTAGCAAGGGCCAATGAAGAACAAAAGATACTTTTCCAGCAACAGCTTGAAGAGCTACAACAAAAGCTTACTCAGGCAGAAGAAAAAAATCAAAGAGCGATATCTATGGCACAGCAGACCAGAACAGGGAATGTTTATATTATTTCAAACATTGGCTCATTTGGGGAGGATGTTTATAAAATTGGTATGACAAGACGTCTTGATCCTCTTGATCGTGTTCGTGAGCTGGGTGATGCAAGTGTTCCTTTTGAATTTGATGTTCATGCTATGATTTATGCTGAAGATGCTCCGGCTTTGGAGAAACAGCTTCATAAGAAGTTTTTAAGAAGCCAACTGAATAAAATTAATCCAAGAAAAGAGTTTTTTAAATTAAATATCCACGATATCAGAAATTACATTGATTCAATGGGGATTGGCTGTAAATGGACACTGGTAGCAGAGGCAAAACAATACCGTGAAACATTAAAGCTCGAAGAAGATATGAAAACCAATAAACAGCTTGAAGCAGAGTGGGAACAATATCAGGAGGTCACTGACCCTGTTACTTATGATGAAGTTATGTCTGAAGAATAATTGGTATTATTATCTCGGTGATGGAATAGGAAACCATTAAACTCAAAAGTTTAATGGTTTTGTTTTTTTTAATAAAAAACATTCATGGAATTTGATTTTTTTGAAAAAAATAGAGTTCTAATCTACTATTGTCATCTTTAAAGTCTCTATATTTGAATTATATAAAGCATTGTAAATAAGAGATGCAATATGAAAACGAATACTATGCAAGATAAGGAATTTAATTTTTTACAACACAATGAAGCTGCCTGGAACAAACAGGCATTAGCCCAGAATGAGTGGTCAAAAGCGGTAAGCTCAGAATTGATCAATGATGCAAAAGGAGGAAAATGGGATGTTCACCTGACTCCAAAACCAATGAATAAAGAATGGCTGGGAGAGGTGAAAGGAAAGAAAATTCTGTGTCTGGCATCGGCAGGAGGGCAGCAGGCTCCGGTTTTGGCTGCTGCAGGAGCTTCTGTTGTAGTTTTTGATATTGCCAGGGAACAGCTGAAGCAGGATGAAAAAGTAGCAGAACGTGATGGGCTGTCTCTGAAAACAGTTCAGGGCGATATGAGAGACCTGAGTGTATTTGAAGACGAAACCTTTGATATTGTATTCCATCCGATTTCCAATCATTATGTAGAAGATGTGAATCCGGTTTGGAGAGAAGCTTACAGAGTATTGAAAAAAGGAGGCGTACTACTTGCAAGTTTTTTTAATCCTGTAGTGTTCGTAGCAGACCGGAATCCTCAGGATATAAAAGAGGGAATTATCAGACCGAAATATACACTTCCTTATGCTGATATAAAAGATTTGGATCAGACTCAGATCAACAAAAAACTGGAGAATAATGAAGCTTTGGTTTTCGGCCATACCCTTGCAGATCTTATCGGAGGACAGTTGAAGGCAGGTTTTATGATTGCGGATTTTACAGAAGAAATGCAACCCAATCCACGTTTTTTAATTGATCAGTACCTTCCTACTTTCATAGCAACAAAAGCCGTGAAATTGAAATAATACAAGTCATGTAAGTATCAACGGTTTTTAGGAGTATCATTGCTAATGACGTGAGAAATTCCTCTCCTTTGGAAGGGTGGCGAAAATTCAAAGAATTTTTGACGGGCTGGTTTTACCGCTTCAAATTAACCAGACTTCAATGAATTATTGCTACTTTAGATGGCTCAAAGTATATTTATGAGGACATTTTAATGGACAAATCATCACTTAATACCTATTTCCATTCATTATTCAGTATCCAGGCTGAGATAGTTGAAAAAATTACTGAAAAATTCAGTCATTTTGAGCTAAAAGCAAATACTGTTTTGTTGGATAAAGATGCCATCAGTACCAAAACCTATTTTCTGGAAAAAGGCTATGTAAGGTCTTATTTATTGAATGAAGATAATGAGGAGATCACGACCAATATTTACAGAGCTCCCTGCTTTGTAAATGATTTTCTGTCCTTTTTCAGGCAGCAGCCTGCCAAAGAAATATACCAGACCGTAACCGATTGCGTTTTCTGGGAAACAGGATTGGAAAATGTACAGCATAATTTCCATAACATTCCCGAGTTCAGAGAGTTCAGCAGGCTTCTTTTTGTTTTGAATTATTATAATATTCATGACAGGTTGATCGAAATGGCGAGCCAAAAGGCTTCCACAAGATATTTTAACCTGATGAAGAAAGATCCTGATATTTTTCAACATGTTCCTTTGAAGGTAATTGCTTCTTACCTTGGAATTAAAGACAGCTCACTGAGCCGGATCAGAAGAGATATTCACAAACTGTAATTTCTTTTCATTTGTCAAGTGATATTTTAAATGTCATCCCTGATCTTTGCTTAAAAATAATTTCATGAACAAAAAACATATTGTAGTAGTAGGATTGGGTGGTGTAGGCGGTTATTTTGGTTTTAAAATCAATCAGACCAATGAGACTACAGGAAAATATACCGTTTCATTTGTCGCCCGCGGAGAAACTTTTGATAAAGTAAAAGAAAACGGATTGACGTTGTTATCTCCGGAGCATTCCAATTCACAGACCCATCCTAATGATATCGTACAGAACATCAGTGAGATCAAAAATCCTGATCTGGTACTGATTTGTGTAAAAGAGTATGATCTTGAAAATGTCTGTAAACAATTACTGCCGGTTATTAATAAGGATACTGTCCTTCTTCCGATGATGAACGGAGCGGATATCTATGACAGAATACGTACTATTATTCCTGATCATACTGTTCTTCCAACCTGTGTGTATGTAGCTTCTCATATTAAGGAAAGAGGAACTGTAGAACATAAAGGAAATGCAGGGAAAATCATTGTGGGAAGAGATCCTAAGCATTTTTCTGCACCTATAGAATGGATTACAGAGCTATTGAGTGAAAGTAAAATTGACTTTGATTTTAAAGATAATTCATTAAAAGATATCTGGACGAAATTCATATTCATAGCAAGCTTTGGATTGATCACAGCGAAGCATAACTCATCCATAGGAGCCGTATGTACCAATGAACAGCAAAAGAATGAAGCAACCGGAATTATGAAAGAAATACAACAGATTGCTGCTAAAAAAGGAATAGATCTTCAGGAAGATATTATTGACGCTACTTTTAAGAAAGCTTCCACATTTCCTTTTGAAACTCCAACTTCCTTACAACTTGATATCAATTCCGGAAAGAAGGATAACGAACTGGAATTGTTTGCAGGAGCAGTGTTAAAATATGGTTCTGAAGTAGGTGTTGAAACTCCTTTTACTGAAAGAATATACACTGAGATTAAAGCAAAATAAGATTTCGGAGAAGAAAAAATATAAAAGGCGCATTAAAACCTAGTCATGGTCGGAATTTTCTTCCGACCATGACTAGATTAAAACCCGCCTTTGTTGAAATTAAATATAAAAGATAGAAGTTGACTAAGCACTGTGCATGAATTTTTGTCTGTCCAATAGTACTTCTTCCGTTTCCCTGTGATCAGGATCATCTACACAACAGTCTACAGGGCATACCGCCTTACATTGAGGCTCTTCATGAAAGCCTTTACATTCCGTACATTTTCCGGAAACGATATAATACACTTCATCTGAGACAGCCGGATGGTAAGCATCGGCATCATCTTCCGTACCGTCGGGGAATGTAATATGTCCTGAAAGTTTGGTTTTGTCTTTCCAGCGCCAGTCGATAGCGCCTTCGTAAATGGCTGAGTTGGGGCATTCAGGTTCGCAGGCTCCACAGTTGATACAGGCATCTGTTATTTTTATAGCCATATGGTTTGAATTTAAAGGGTTTAAAAAAGGGATTTCTTCAACGTTGAATAGTTGGGAAATCCCCGCTAAACTTAATTACAGCAGTTCAACACTGTTCTTTGAAAATAAGCAGCATAAAGTGTGCTAATTTTTATTTTTAACTCATTAATCTGCAGCAATTTCTACCGACAGCCCATCCATTTGAGCTGTAAGATGAATCTGGCAGGCTAATCTGCTTGTAGTCCTGGAGGTAAATAGTTCTGATAACAAGGCTTCTTCAATATCATTTTTTTCAGGAAGAGGAATGGGTTCACTTAAAACAAAGCAATGGCAGGTAGCACACATAGCCATGCCTCCACACATTGCTTCCATAGGCAATTCATAGGCTTTGCAGATATCTTTAAGGGTAAGTCCCATTTCTAAAGGGCATAGCAAAGTATGTGTAGTACCGCTTTGGTCGATAACCGTAATTGTAATTTCATTCTCCATACTACTTAGTCAATAGTTGCGACTACCTGTTTTTCTGCCTGTTTTTTTGTTCCGTCAAAACCTTCAATTCCACTTACCGTAGTATATTTTAAAACAAATTTCTTATTCGGATTAAGACGCTGATAAATACTTTGGCAGGCAATGGCTGCTTCATGGAATCCGCATAGAATCAGTTTCATTTTATAAGGATACGTATTAATATCACCTACGGCATAAACTCCTGAAATATTGGTTTGGAAATCGGTGCTGTTTTCTACTTTTATGGCATTCTTTTCCAGCTCCAGTCCCCATTCTACTAGTGGTCCCAGCTTGGGAACCAATCCGAAAAGAGGAATAAAGTAATCCGTTTCAATGGACTGAATTGTGCCTTCTTTTTCAACCAGAATTTCCTTTAAACAATCCTCACCATTTACTCCTATCACTTCTGCAGGAGTAATCAGGTTGATTTTCCCTTCCAGTTTTAATCTTTTCACCTTTTCAACAGAATCCAGTGCGCCACGGAATTCATTTCTTCTGTGAATGAGAGTAAGAGATGAAGCTATTTCAGCAAGATGAATGGTCCAGTCCAGCGCTGAATCTCCACCTCCGGCAATTACCACATGTTTTCCGGCATAGTCTTCCGGATTTTTGATGAAATAATTAATTCCACGTTCTTCAAAAGCTGAAATATTTTCAATAGGTGGTTTTTTAGGTTCAAAACTTCCCAGTCC
Organism: Chryseobacterium sp. WLY505; assembly: GCF_030846215.1. Lineage (NCBI taxonomy): Bacteria > Pseudomonadati > Bacteroidota > Flavobacteriia > Flavobacteriales > Weeksellaceae > Chryseobacterium > Chryseobacterium sp. WLY505. Next base: position 139,369 of record NZ_JAVCWI010000004.1, read on the forward strand.
TCCGGCAATAATCACGGCTTTCGCTCGGTGTTTGGTCCCTTTATCGGTAATGACTTCAAAAAGATTTTCTTCCAGTTTGAGAAGGTGAATGGCTGTTTCATTAAAGGTAAAGCCTGGTTCAAACTGTTTGATCTGTTCATAAAGATTATCGATGAGTTCTCCGGCAAGGACACTTGGAAATCCGGGAATGTCAAAAATGGGTTTCTTGGGATATAACTCTGATAACTGGCCTCCCATCTGTGGCAATGCATCGATAATATGGCATCGCATTTTGAGAAGGCCGGCTTCAAATACCGTAAATAACCCTGCAGGGCCGGCACCAATGATCAGTATATCTGTTTCTATCATGTTATGAATGGTTTATAGTCGTTTTTTCTATTTTTTTAGTGGTGGCAATGCTGATAAGCTTATCAAACTTACCGGAATAGAGCTCTGAAATTTGCGTAGATTGTTCAGCTGTGAATAATGATGATCTTACAATGGGAACGCTGAATGGTAATGGCCATGCACGCAATGATTTGGCAATAGAATCCATGGCGTTGATTCCCTGCATAGCCTGCAACCCATCTGCCCAGCATACCAATCCCACAGTTTTATCCGTAAGATAAGGTTCGTATCTGTTGGCAGTTATTTCAAGCCAGTCCAGGCAGTTTTTCATCACACCCGGAATGCTTCCGTGGTAAAGAGGAGCCAGCCAGATATGAAGATCAGCATCAGTGAACATCTGAGTCATGCGCTCTACAGCCAAAGGAGTCTTGGTAAGGGTAACATCAAATAGAGGAATACCGGAATCCGCAAGGGTAAAAATATCAGTTTGAATTCCCAGCGTTTTCAGATGTTCTGAGAAATAATCTGAAATCAGTCCGGAAGTAGATAAAGCTCTTCTTTCCAGGGATCCGTTGAATATGATTGCTTTCATTTTTTATTGTTTAAAAATTACTTTAGGTAATCCTATCTCGCCGTACATCAGTGTTTTTACCAGAGGTTTTAATAATCCTGCGACTAATAAATACAGAGCAGGATCATGATTTGTACTTGCCCGGACCACCACTTTCTGATTTTTATACTGTTTAAGGTCAGCGTAAATGAGACGTCGTTTCCAGAGATCGAGTAATATTGTTTCTGCGTTGTTTAAATCTACATAAGAAGCATAAGGAGACAGTTTTTCCATAATGAGCATGTAAGCCCACGGAGGAATGATGGCATCCGTAGAGCAGATAATTCCTACTGCTTTTTCATTGTATATAGAAAAATCCACCACAGCAATTGATTCCTTAAATTCTTTCTCCTTCACAATCATTCCCATAAAAAGATGATCTTTGATATCCAGTTCTACAATTTCCGTAGTGGGTTTGTATTCTGAAAGGTCAAGGGCAATAATACCCGAAGCCTTTGCTTTATTGATGAAATTTTCCTCAGTCATAGTTTGTTTACTTTCAGTGTTATTTATCTTACTTTTGACAAAGCTTCTTCATATTTTCTTTCAACGGCAGACCAATCCAGTACAGACCAGAAAGCATCAAGGTAGTCAGCACGTTTATTCTGATAATTCAAGTAATAGGCATGTTCCCAAACATCTATTCCAAGAATCGGAAAACCTCTGTTTGTAGGAAGAATATCCATCATCGGATTGTCCTGATTAGGAGTAGAACTGATAGCCAGAGATCCGTTGAACTTTACAAATAACCATACCCATCCGGAACCGAACTGTGATAAACCTGTTTTTTTCATTTCTGCTTTTAGATTGTCAAGACTTCCGAAAGTAGCTGTGATATCATCATGAAGCATCCCCTCAGGATGAAGCTTAGGTTGAGCGGAAAGAATTTCCCAGAATAAAGAATGGTTATAGTGGCCACCACCATTATTTCTTATAGCAGGACTGTATTCACTGATTCTTTGTAATAAAGAATCCAGATCAGGATTCGTTTCGTTGGTTTGTGCCAGAGCATTATTCAGATTGTCTACATAAGCCTGATGATGCTTTTGATGGTGAATCGTCATTGTTTCTTTATCTATAAAAGGAGCCAAAGCATCATAAGCATAAGGTAACTGTGGTAATGTAAATGGGTTCATCGTATTTATTTTTTTTAATTGTTGTGTCACAAAGGTAGAAATATATTTTAATAAAACAACTTTTAGGTTGTTTTATCAATTTTGTGATTTGAATGAATAAGATATTGTAAATCTTTGTTTTAGCTCTGATTTTTTGAAATTATAGAAAATGACTATATTTGTTGTTGAAAAATAAAACAACTAAAATATTGTCAAATGAAAAAGCCGGCAGCAGATCGCATTCTGATGTTTCTCAAGATGAGAGGGGAGGCTACATCACTTCTTATTGCTGAAGAATTGTCGATCACTAAAGAAGGCGCAAGAAAACACTTGCTCAACCTTGCTCAGGAAGGATTGATCCGGTCTTCGGTGAAAAGCGAAGGAGTGGGCCGTCCTTCTACTTATTATACGCTTACAGAGAAAGGATTGTCTCAATTTCCGGATACGCATGCAGATGTCACGGTTCAGATTTTGAAATCAGTAAAAAATCTTTTGGGTGAAAATGCTTTGGAATTATTGATCAGTGACCGGGAAAAAAATACCCATGAACGGTATGAAAAAGTGCTTTCTAAGACAAAATCTCTGGAACAGCGCCTTGAATCCCTTGCAAAAGTCCGTAGTGATGAAGGTTACATGGCAGAATGGAAAAAAGAAGGGGAAGAATATTATCTGATTGAAAACCATTGTCCGATATGTGCTGCTGCTACCGAATGCCAGGGCTTCTGCCGTGCTGAATTATCCAATTTCCAATCGTTGATAGGAAAGGAGTACAACGTGGAAAGAGTAGATCACATCATTTCCGGCGGACAGCGCTGTGTGTATAAAATCAGCCAATAATTCATCATATATCATTTATCATTCATCATTTATCATTTAAAAATGGCTTTAAAAGCAGTAATATTTGACATGGACGGTGTTCTGATAGACTCAGAAAAATTCTGGACTCAGGCAGAACTGGATGTCTTTTCATCCTATGGCGTGCAGGTTTCGGATGACCTGGCGGCACAAACCAAATATATGACCACTCAGGAGGTCACAGAATTCTGGTATGAAAGATTTCCGTGGGAAAATTTTGATTCCTCTGATCTCGAAAATAAAGTAGTGACGAGAGTAATTGAAATGATTCAAGGCCAGGACTGTACAATGTCTGGTGTACAGGAATTTATTAAAAATCTTAAGAATAAAGAATATAAAATAGGGCTGGCTACCAATGCTCCTTTGCGTGTAGCTCATGTGGTTCTTGAAAAACTTCAGGTTCGTGATCTGTTTGATACCATTCACTCATCAGAGTTTGAAACTCAGGGAAAACCTCATCCGGCCGTGTATCTTACTTCTGCAAAAAATCTGGGAGTCTCTCCGGAGCACTGTATTGCCATTGAAGACAGTCAGTCAGGGCTTAAGGCAGCAAAAGAAGCAGGAATGCAGACTATCATTTTTACCAATAATGATGAAAGCATTCATTCAAACCTTGCCGATTTTAAAATCCTGGACTTTAATACTGGTTTTCTACCGATCTTTAGTGAATAGTGAAAGGTGAATCCGCTGCGCTGTGAATTTTGATAATAGGCGCAAAAAATTGACGATTGACGAAACTCCGTATCTCGAAACCCGTATCCCGTACCCGTACCTCACACTCAATACCTCGTCAAAACCTCCATCAACAACAGAATAGAAACCAGCTTTTTAGAAGACTTATACTCCGGATTCAGCTGTTCACGGATTTCTCCCAAAGCTTTGCTTAGTTTATTGCTCACGGTTTTGTTGCTGATTCCCAGTGCTTCTGCGGTTTCATTCACAGACATATTTTTTCTGATTCTCATATCGTAGACCTGCTGCTCTGTTGAGGGAAGTTGGGCAACCACCTCATCAATCATGGATAACAAAGCAGAAATTTCATTTTCCTCAAGAATTTCAAAATAATCTGAATCTGCCATTTCAATTTCATTCGGAATATCAAACTCATCAATACTCAGCGTAGGAGGAGCTTTTTTATAGCTGTTATAAAAATCAATAATCCGGTAATGAAGATGGCGGAGGAGGTAGCCTTTGGCGCTTTCCGTTTCATCGGTTTGTATCACGTCTGTATTTTCAAGAATCTTCATCCATAGATTCTGAAGAATTTCCTCAGAGACTTCTTTATCCCGTGTCCGTACAAAAACAAAGCGATATAGACTATCCCAGTATCGGTCATACAGCAGCATAAATGCAGGACGGTCGCCTGATTTTATTTTCTTTAATAATGTATAGTCTGTTGGGCTCATATTGTGATACAAAATTACCTAAAGGAAAATTAACTTTTTGTGAACTTTGGGTGTGATAAGATTAAATATTTCTGAAAAACAGGGCTCAAATATGACGCTAATGTTGAGTAAATGTGAAAAAGGATGAAAATTATTAACAATTTGGTTGTAATGTGAATATAACGTTAAGGATGCCCTGGGGAAGTTTTTCATTTTCACTGTCTTATAGATAGAAGTATCTGTGAATACATGAAAGACCTTATGAAAAAACGTTTACCATATAAAAATATTGAAGCCTTTGTTTTCAGACTTTGGGAACGGGAAGTTTCGGAAGACTCAATCTCTGAAAAAGAAAATGAACTTTTAAAGCAATGGAGAACTCAGACAGAAAAAAATCTGGATGCTACTCATATGAAAGAATCCAAAGAAAGAATATTGTCCGGACTGGAGTATTATTTTCCTCAAACAGAAAGTATTTCTATTTCATCTGTAAAAAGCTTTACAACACATCTCTATAAAATAGCTGCAGTTATTATTCTGTTGTTATCATTGGGCGGAATATTTACCTACACCATGTTCATTAAGCCTGATGTATATCTTGCAAAATCAGGAAACCGTATTGTTCAGCTTGAAGACGGATCTGTAGTTACTCTTTTATCAGGCGCTGTACTGACTGTAGAAAAATCTTTTCCTGCGTCTACCAGAGTGGTGGATTTAAAAGGAGATGCCATATTCTCTGTCGCAAAATCTAAAACACATCCTTTTATCGTTCGTGCAGATGGCTTCAGTACCAAAGTATTGGGAACGGTATTTAAGATTTCACAGTCAGGCAAGAAAAAAGCGGTTGATCTTTATGAAGGGAAGGTTGCTGTTTCTTCTCCTGGCGTTCCGGTTTCTTTCCTTGCACCGAATCAGAAATGGACCAACTTTGGAATTGCGCATACTACAGCCATTATTGCATTGAAACCTGTAAAAAACTCAGCAAAAACAGTTCCTGCGATATTGTCTTTGAGCTTTAACGATGTTCCTTTAAAAGAAGTAGTAGCAGTCCTGGAAAGTAATTACAGTACAACGGTTCTGTATCCTAAAGAATCTGAAAATAAAAAGATTACTGCCGATTTCACAGGAGGTACCGTTGGCGAAAATATTGAATCCCTGGCCTTCATTCTGGGGTTGGAAGTACAGAAAAAAGAAAACACCTATATCCTTAAAAAATAAATCATTATTCAAAAAAAATTAAATAATCATAATCAAGAGAACACTATTAAGTATGAAAAGTTTGAAATGTGGAATTACCATAGCAGCCTTATTTTTTACTGTAGCCGCAGAAGCTCAGGAGCTGGTTCAGAAAGTGACATTTTCTGTACCTGCCAACAGACCGTTGATTGAAGTTTTGGAAGAATTTGCCGGAAAAACGGGAATGAGACTGGCGTATTCCAAGGTAGACATTAAAGAGCTGAAGGTAAAAGGAGTAAAATGCGAAAATACTTCTGTCAACAACTGTCTGAAGGATATTACGAACGGACTTCCAATTATTTACCGACTGCATGGTGATCTTATTTCGATAAAATATGAAAGCTCTGCTATTTCCGCATTGGGAAACGGACGAATTTCCGGTAAAATAGTGGATGAGGTAGGAAATCCCATTACCGGAGCAGAAGTTACTGTAGCTCAGAAAACAGTGGTCACTGATAATAACGGTGACTTTACGATAGATCTTCCCTCGGGAACTTATAATCTGACCATAAAAGCACCTAAATATAATACGCTGAGAGTTGAAAAATTATCTGTTACGAATAAAGAAACCAATGCTGTTTCATTTGCTTTAAACAAAGCCTCAGATAAAATTACAGACATCAAAGAAGTGGTCATTACGGCAGCCCGTAAAGCAGATACTCAGGCAGGACTTCTTGCCCAGCAGAAGAAAGCAGCGCAGATGAGTGATGGTATTTCTGCAGAACAAATTTCCAAAACACCGGACAGCGATGTAGGAGGAACTTTGAAAAGAGTAACAGGAATCACGACTATTGATAATAAATATGTAGTGGTACGATCTATGGGAGAACGCTGGAACACTGCTGCCATGGATGGAATCAACCTGCCAAGTACGGAAGCTTATAACCAGAACTTTTCATTTGATATTATTCCTACGGCAATGGTAGAAAGTGTGGTGGTAAGCAAATCGGCCACCCCGGATATGAATGCCAGTTTTGCAGGAGGTTATGTAGAAGTGAGAACGAAAGATATTCCCAATGAAAATTTTACAACCGTAACGTTGGGAACTTCATATAATGATCAGTCGGCCTTCAAAGAATTTCTAACCCGTAAACGTGGAAAGTATGATTATTTTGGATATGATGATGGTACAAGAGATTTTCCAAAAGGACTGGAGCCGATGAACTGGACAGATCCAAGGTTTTTTGAACAATCCAGGCAGTTTACCAATGACAATTTCAGCACCTATAAAACCAGAGGTGACATGGGATCTAATATACAGCTGGCACTGGGAAGAACGTACGCTCTTAAAAACAATAATAAATGGGGATTTGCAGGAGCATTTGTCATCAGAAATGAGCAGAATAAACTGGATATTGACCATACAGGAAGAGGAAACTGGCTGGATACCACAGGACCTTATGTCGCTGATTGGGAAACAAAGGGAGTCGCTCCGATACCATTTTATAATTTCAAAAATAAAGGAGCTTCCTATAATTACAACTCTACGGTAGCGGGGATGCTTAATTTTGGGCTTCAGCTAGGGAAAAACAGAATCTCATTCCGTAATTCATATACTCATATTTTTGATAATACACTGACAAGAGTTACCGGATGGAATGAATATACCACTGGTAGTTCCATGGCTTCCAACGCGGAATTAGCCTATAATTATTTTTATAACGGTATCATCCCCAATAATGATCCTGCTCAGATTAAAAACTTAGACAGGCCTTATACTGATAACACCAATTACCCTATTTTTCAGATGCTTCTACAAAATAAACTGGAAGGAAATCATAAAATAGGAAATGCAGAAGTCAACTGGTTTGCAGCAAGAACAGGGATAACATCTGATACGAAAGATTATACACAATATCTGACACTTTATGATTTTATCGGGAGTGAAATTCTGACCTATCATAAAATTTATAATACCGGAGGAAATTTTTACAGAGGATATATCGCCAATAAAGAAACAGATTACAATTATGGAGCTTCCGTTAAATGGGATCTAGATTTGGGAAATTTAAAAAATACGGTTAAGACAGGCTATGCAGGTACATTGAAGAATAATACCAATCAACAACAGAAGTTCTTTCTGCGAGTGGATGAGAACAGAAATGTTCCGAATAGTGAGAAAAATTATTTGACGATGTATGGAGCTCTGGCAGATTGGTTCAATGGATCTCAATATGTACCGGGTGGTATCGGATGGGAAACCAAAGCATTGTATAAAAATGACAAGTATGAAGGAGAGGTGAGTCAGCATGCGGTTTTTGTGATGTTTGATAACCGTTGGAAGAAATTAAGGTTAGTTTGGGGACTTCGTGCAGAATACTTTAAATATGATCTTATCTCACAGCAATTAGACCCAAGTGATACAAAGAATGTAGAAAGAGCGGCTATTGAGGATAAGCCATGGCAATGGATGCCCTCTGCAAACTTTACCTACAGCCCTACCAATAAAATTAATCTAAGGCTTGCTTACAACAGATCTGTGATCCGTCCTCAGTTCAATGAAAGAACAGGACTTCCTTATTTCGATCCGATAGCTAATGGTTTAATCTATAATACCGAAATGACATCTTCTGTCATTAATAATTATGATTTCAAATTTGAATGGTTTCCCGGATTGGGAGAAATATTTTCTGCAGGGCTCTATTATAAAAATATAGACCGGCCGATAGAACGTGAGGGGCATATTTCCAGCGAAGGAAACTTATATCTCTATAATGGTAATTCGAAAAATGCAAAATTATTGGGAGTGGAAGCTGAAGTAAGAAAGAATTTAGGATTTATTGCAGACGGAACCTTTCTGGAAAAGCTTTTCATCAGTGGAAACTTTACCTATAACCATACGAAAGTAGTGGCTTTTAAAGACCTTTATAAAACAGGTGACAATGATGAAACCTATGAAGTAAAACGCCCGCTCTATGGACAGACTCCTTATGCCTATAATCTTGGATTGACATATGATGGTGACCGTTTGGGACTGAGCTTTTTATACAATGCTAAAGGAGATCAGTATATCACTGTCGGATATGCTTACAAGGGTGAAGAAATACAGCGCCCTTATGCTGTGGCAGACGCACAGATCTCCTATAAATTTCTTCGGAATAAAAACCTTGAATTAAAATTAAATGCCAGAAACTTATTCAACAGGGTGAAGGAATACTATAATAATTATAATTCCTATGCGATACCTCTGGGATTGGGGAGTGCCATCGGAACTGAGCGGGAAGCCTGGGGACTTTTACCCGGTGCAACAGACAGATATGATAAGAATATTGATAAGATTATGTTTCGGGCCTACAGCGGAAGAATGTTCAGCCTAAGTGTGAACTATATGTTCTAAAACACGAATATCAAAAACAACAATAGAGAAAGATATCTTAAATATAGCAGCGTACAGGTTTCGGGAACCTGATCAAAACTGAAAATTACTGATGATGCGCACAGCAGTACAGTTCTGAAAAAACCGGACGTTAACAGCTTTTCCCAGGCATTAACGATTCTTATGGGAACGCCCGCAATGCAGTTCCTCCTGCAGCGATGGGATGAACACCAAAAAACAAATCGAAGGAATAGAGAGGAAGATATTCCTGAATATTAAAAAACTGATCTGGTATAAAAATAACACAGCCGGATTGTACTAAAAATTATAACAATGAAAAGACTAACTCTAATTGCAGTGGCAGCATTATCTCTTACAGCTTGTCAAAATGATCAACTGGCAGATTCATCTTCTCCATTCGAAATGAAATCTACTTCTGCTGAGTACCTTACAGCTTCTGCGCTGCCGGTAACCAGTGTAAGTGGTGATATTACTTCAAATACTACATGGAGTGGTGTAGTTGAACTAAATGGAATTGTAACTGTAAAAAATGGGGCTACATTAACAATCCAGCCGGGTACATTCATTAAGGCTAAACCAAACACAAACAATACAGCTACAGGAGTTTTGGTAATTTCTAAAACAGGAAAAATCAACGCAGCAGGTACGGAAGCTCAGCCAATCATTTTCACAAGCTACAAATTGTTAGATGGAAACGAAGATACAACTGCTGCTCCTGGTGACTTTGGAGGGGTTATTATCTTAGGAGATGCTCCTACCAACACGCCTTTCACAAAAACAATTGAAGGATTATCTGGTCCTGATTTCTATTACGGAGGTACCAATGCTTCTCATAACGGGGGAACATTGAAGTATGTACGTATCGAATTTGCAGGATACGATCTTTTAGCGCCAAACTCAGGAAACGAAATCAACGGTCTTACTTTAGGAGGGGTTGGAAACGGAACTACTTTGGATCATATTCAGGTATCTTTCGGAAAAGATGACTCTTTCGAATTCTTCGGTGGTACTGTAAACGCTTCAAACCTTGTTTCTTTTGCTGCAGATGATGATAACTTCGATTTCGATAACGGATATACAGGAACTATTACTTGTGCATTAGCTTTGGCAGATTACAACTCTACACACAGTCTTAGCGGATCAAGCCCTGATTCTAACGGTATCGAGCTTGATAACAACGCAGAAGGTTCTTCTACAACATTGTTAACTCACCCGGTGATCAACAACCTTACTATCGTTGGTTCTAAGAACTCTACTAAAGGTGCTTTGTATGAAAACGGTATCCACATCAGAAGACATGGAAGATTAACATTAAATAACGCTGTCGTTACAGGATATCCTGTTGGAATCAAAGTAGAAGGTACAGGTTCTGAACTTTCTTCAGCTTCAGCTTACAGCACAATCCAGGTTCACGGATTTACTACTTCCGTTACAGGTACAGGAACAGCGGGAATCCCTGCAGCCAATCTGTTAACTGGAACTCCTGCATCTCTATGGGGTATGAGCCAGCCGTTCTTCAACGAAGGTGGTTGGAATGTATCTCCAAGAAACTGTGGAAACTTCCAGGGACTTTGGACAAAATACAATTTCTCTGTTGTAGAATAATAAAAAACTTTAAAAAGCAGGGAACAGCTTATGCTGCTTCCTTGCTTTTACTTCAAAAACATTAATCATCAGCATTATGAAAAAAATAATTTTATCATCTGCTCTGTTTTTATCCCACCTGGCTGCAGCACAGTCTCTGGTATGGGGAAATTCTTTTGATACTCCTGCCGATCTTCAGGGCTGGACCTTTCATGACCTCAATGGCAATGGAAACGGATGGGTACAGGGAGAAAACATCTATCACAACGGAACTACCTTGGCCTATGGAACTGCAGGTGTTCTCCGCCATTCTATCAATTTGGTTCCAAATGGAAATGCTAACGGATTTACCACAGAAAATGACTGGATTATTTCTCCTCAGATTGACCTTACCAATATTGCAGGAACCATTACGCTGGCCGCTTATATCGGGAGACAGAGATCTACTCATACAATTGTTGCCAGAGAACTTTTTATCTATGTAAGCACACCGCAGAAAGAAGTTCCAACGTTATCGGACTTTCAGGCAATGACCGTAGATGCAGACGGAAATGATGTTCAGAGTATGTATAAAATACAAGTAGGTGATTCAGCCAATCCTTTTCCGGCTGATCTTACCCAGTTTGTAGAATCCCTTGTAGATCTTTCTGCTTTTGCCGGAAAAAAGATCTATATCGGAATGTGGTCAAACAGAAAAACAAGCGGAAATAATGTCCAGAACATTAATATTGATGAAATAGGAATTTTTAATACTCCATTTTTGGGAACTAAGGATGTAAAAGGAAACAAAACACTTACACAAATAGCAGAAAATCCGGTAAGAGAATCTTTACAGCTGCAGCTTAACCCGGCATTGAAAGAAAACACAACTGTAGTCAATATTTACAATGCAGCAGGACAAAAAGTATTAACCACTCCATATGCTAAAGCGATAAATATGGCTGGTATTATAGCAGGAGCGTATATCGCTGAAATTACGGATGGAAAAACTACGGAAAGACTGAAGTTTATTAAAAAATAATCATTCTATCCCCTGGAATCTGATTTTTAGCAGCACTATGAAATTTTATATAAAATAATGGGTAGCCTTCGCAAAAAGGTTATCCAGAACATATCCAACTAGTTTTTTTATAATTATATATTGCCCGGCTCATGGGCCGGGCAATATTTTTTAAGTTTTACAAGAAATAATTGAAAAAGATGAATAAAATCTTTGCATTACTACTGTTTTTTACTGCACTTTTTTCATGTACAGACAGCAATACGATGGAGCTGTATGATAAAGTACAGAAACCCGGAGAGGTTAATATCAAAGGGTTTTCCAAACCTGATGTCCTTCAGTTGAGGTTCAACGGACAGCCTGTATCTATAGCTGGAAAAACGTCCTACACCAATAAAATAGAAACCCAGCTTCAGTTTGTTCTGGATCAGGGAGAAACCAACAAATTGTCTGTCTACAATAATGAAACAGGCGCTGAAATTGCAAAATACAATATTACATATGACAATGTAAATGATTATAAAGACCTCTACTTCTTTAATCTTCCTGGAATTTATCTGCAGACTTATGCGGTAAAACCTCAGGTGAATCTCGGGAAAGTAGGTTTTGAGTTTATTATTCCTAACCTGGGAGAATTTTCCGGAACTTCTCTAAAAGATGTAAAGGGCATTTTGAAAAGAGAAAACGGAGTCGTGCTTGCCGAGTTTGACAATATAGGAAAAGACAACTTTACCGCAGTAAAAATCTATAGTTTTTTCAGCTCGACAGCTCCCATATATCTGGAATTGTACAAACCGGGAACTACAGAGCCTTACGCAGGATCTAAAATGATTCAGGTGAAATTAAAACAACACACGGGCGCCAATATGATTGTCCTTCAGGAAAAAATGGAAAATGGAGAATGGGTGGTAAAAGGAGATATTGACGTAGCAGAATATCTGTAATTATATATATGAAAAACTTTTTAAAACTTCAATATATTGCCATCGCAGTTTTTCTCATTTCGTGTACCAATAATAATGACGAAAGTGCACCCGTTTTTCCGGAGGGAAGTACAGAATTTGTGAATCTATGGGTTCAGGACAGTATGAAACGGTATTATTATTGGGCAGATGAGATGCCTGCAAAGCCGGATTATCAGCTTCCTGTAAAAGATTTTTTCAAAAGTCTATTGTCTTCCAAAGATCGGTTTTCTTTCATGGTGAATACGGAAGATTCCTCTTCGTATCCACGTTCTATAAGGAATATGTACGGTTTTGATTATACGGTTGTTCAACTTGTCAATAATGAGGTTGTTACGGTGGTAAAGCTGGTGCTTCAGAATTCTCCTGCGTTCAATTCAGGACTGGAAAGAGGAATGATCATTACCAAAGTCAATGGAAAAGTAATGACAGCTGCGAATGCCGAAGCAATAGCTTCATCCATTAAAGACCAGACGGTTATAGAGCTTACCGTTGGAAAGTGGCAAAATGGAGGTGTTACGGATGAAAAAAATATCACCGTGTACTATGGTTTTTCTTTTGAACAGCCTGTTTTATCCAAAGTTTTTGAAAAAAATGGTAAAAAAGTAGGTTATCTGTACATCTATGATTTCCCTGACGGAATGACTCAGACATTGTACCAAAAGTTTGGGGAATTGAAAGCCGCCGGAGTGAAGGAATTAATTCTGGATCTTCGATACAATTATGGAGGTTCGGTATCCTCTGCCGCAGCACTTTGTTCCCTAATTCCTTCGGGATTATCATCTGGTTCCCCCTTCATCATTTTTAAAGGAAATAAAAACGGAGGTGAAGTAAAAAGAACATTTGCCCAACAGATTGCTTACGATCCCAAAGCTTTGGACTTTACAACTTTGCGTGCGAATGCTTTGGGGTTGCAGAAAGTATTTATCCTCACATCAAACAGTACAGCATCTGCAGCCGAAATTGTGGTGAATAACCTGAAACCTTACATGCAGGTTATTCAGCTGGGAGATATTACGCTGGGGAAAGATATGGCTGGATTTGTTGTGGAAGACAAACGTAAACCGAGAAAAATTTCCTGGCAGATTCATCCGGTGATTTATAAAGTTTTTAATGCCAACGGAGGAGGAGAATACAGCAATGGAATTTCACCACAGGTGATTGTCAATGAATTTGCAGGACTTCCATTATTACCTTTGGGAGATCCTAACGAAACGCTTATTTCTTCTGCACTTAACGGAGGATATTTCAAATCAGCTGCTCACGAAAAGAATGGAAATATCAAAATTTTATTTCAGAGTGACGTACCTCCGGTTATGATGGAAAAATAAGCTGGATACAAAAACAAAAAATAATATAAAAAATATCTTTATCCTTTACCAATTCACAAAATAACTAAAATGATAAAATCATGCAGGGAATAGAACCAAAACTTCACATGAACCTGACCAGCCGTATTGAATATTACCGTCTGCTGATAGAAGCTGCGGAAGATCCCGAAAGCCAGCCTTCAGAGGTTATTACTCAGATTTCAGAACTGGGTCATCTGTATGAGGAGTATCTGCTCAACAAAAAAAATCTGGAGAACAGCATTAAAAACTACCGGGAATATCATAACAATTTAAGAAAGAAACTGACGTCAAGACTGCGGGAGTTGAGAAGAAAAGCAAGACAGAAATAATGTCTGAAACATACTTTATCAGTTGATTTTGCGGTGAAATTCATACCTTTATGACCATCAAGATGAAGGATGAAAAACTTATGAATTTTAACCCAACAGAACTTTCCGGTTATTTACAGATATTTTGGCAGTTTTCCTCGCCACAATGGGTTATATTCAGTCTGATCGCTAATATTTTCCTATATCTGTTTTCTATAAGTTTATATATTTTTATCGAAAAAACTTGCCGTAAAAGTCAGTTACAGGAAAAAAATCATCCTGTTACCCAATCTGACTTTTATCTTAGTCTGCTTACCATAGTCTGTAACAGCTTTGTAATGCTTCTGGGAGCTTTTTTATGGAAAAACGGATGGATAGTGCTGGGACAAACAGAATCTGTAATTGGAATAATAACGGAAGTAGTTGTTTTACTGCTCTTAATGGATCTTCTGATGTATTTCTTTCATTATGCAGCACATTTACCTTTTATCTACAAAGTTTTGCATGGAAAACATCATGACCATATCAGTACCAATTTTTTGAGCCTTTTTGTTCTGCATCCTTTTGAAACCATAGGATTCGGAATGATGATGCTGGTTTTACTTATAGGCTATGATTTTTCTGTGATCTCCATTTCAGTTTATCTCTTACTTAATCTTATCTGGGGAACGATAGGGCATTTGAACAGAGAGTTTTTTCCGGCTTCTTTTGACCGTTTCTTTGTAGGAACAACAAGGTTTCACAATCAGCACCATCTTGATGAAAGTAAAAACTTCGGATTTTATACTTCGGTCTGGGACAGGGTATTCGGAACCTATAAGTAACTTTTGGCATTAAAGTTTCAGATGATTCAGTACTTTGTCCAGCAGATAATTAAAGTTTTTTAATTCTTCAGAGGTAAGTATAGAAGCCGTCTGATGAGTGATAGCCTTACGGAACGTTTCAGAATTATCTACAATAAACCTTCCTTTATCCGTTACTGAAAGATTGAATTTCCTGTGGTCTGCTTTCTCCTGTTCCCGGACAATCAAATCTTGACCGATCAGAAATTTCAGCTGTTTTGAAATGGCTGGCTGGCTTATGTTAAAGGCCAATGATATTTCCCTTCCTGTTGCTGTTCCTTTCCTCATAATAAATTCAATAATATTATAATGAGCAGCAGTTACTCCGTTAATGTCGCCCCGATTCATATGAGCCAGAATAAGACATTGGAAATCAGTAAATGTGTTAAAAAATTCTTTTTCAATGGGTTTCATGAGAATTATACTTAACTTAGTTAATTATTAACAAAGTTAAACATTTTTATCATGGAAAATATAGAAATTACTAATGCCCGGCAGAATAATCTCAAAAATATTTCCATAAAAATTCCAAAGTACAGGATTGTGGTTTTTACAGGAGTGTCAGGATCCGGAAAATCATCTTTGGTTTTTGAAACCATTGGGGCTGAAGCACAGAGACAGATTAATGAAACCCAGAACAGTTTTATCAGAAACCGCCTGCAGCATTATGGCCTTCCGGATGTAGATAAAATTGAAAACCTTAATGTTCCAATCATTATCAATCAAAAACGGTTGGGCGGAAATGCCAGATCTACAGTGGGAACGGCAGCGGACGTGTCTGCTTCTCTGAGACTGTTGTTTTCGAGAATGGGAGAGCCGTTTGTAGGATATTCCAATGTATTTTCATTCAATCATCTACAGGGAATGTGCCCTGAATGTGAAGGATTAGGTTTTGTTCAGACATTAAATGTCAATGTTTTAATTGATCGTGATAAATCTTTACACGAAGGTGCAGTCCGTTTCCCAACTTTTCAACCTGGAGGATGGCGTTTAACAAGATATACTTTCTCCGGTTATTTCGATAACGATAAAAAACTAAAGGATTTCACCGATAAAGAATGGGAAACCCTGCTGTATGCGCCGGAACACAAACCTAAGCATCCTCATAAAGAATGGGGAAAAACGGTAAAATATGAAGGAATTGTTCCAAGGATTGAAAAAGCGTTTCTGAAAAAAGATTCAAAAGAAAACATTACAAGAAAAGACGCCCTGAACCATGTTGTTATTACCAAAACATGTCCGTTATGCAACGGAAAACGGTTGAATGAAAAAATACTGTCCTGTAAAATCGAAGGTAAAAGTATTGCAGATTGTATGGCCCTTTCAGTGGATGAACTGCTTGAGTTTATTACCTCACTGGATTCAAAAGCATATGAAGTCGTCATCAAAGAACTTTCCGCAAAGCTGCAGAATATCATTACGATCGGATTGCAGTATCTGACTCTGGACAGAAGTACCAATACGCTTTCCGGAGGAGAATCTCAGCGTATAAAAATGGTTAGGAGCCTGGGAAACAGCCTGATAGATCTGTTGTATATTTTTGATGAACCCAGTATTGGACTTCATCCGAAGGATCTGCAGAATATCATCACTATTATTCAGCAGATCAGAGACAAAGGAAACTCTGTTTTAATCGTAGAACATGATCCGGATCTCATAAAAATGGCAGACCGTGTGATTGATATAGGCCCGGGTTCAGGAAGAAATGGAGGAGAAGTGGTGTATAACGGAACATTTAAAAATCTAAAAAATTCTGCAGGTAAAACAGGTTCTTATTTCGCAACGAAACCTTCCATCAAACAAGAATTCAGAAAACCTGATGGCTATCTTGAAATTAAAAATGCCAACAGGTATAATCTTAAAAACGTAACCGTACAGATTCCAACGGGAGTAATGACAGTGGTAACAGGAGTGGCGGGATCTGGAAAAAGTACTCTGATTAATCGTATTCTGCCGGAAATTTATCCGGAGGTGACCATTATTGATCAATCGCTCTTTGCAGCAAGCGCCCGTTCCAATTTGCTTACTTATCTCGGAATATCAGATATTGTACGTAAGCTTTTTGCACAATCCAATCATGTTTCAGATAAACTCTTCAGCAGGAATAGTGACGGAGCCTGCAAAAACTGTAAAGGATTGGGAATAGAAAAAATTGACCTTGCTTTTATGGATGATATTGAGCAACCCTGTGAAGTTTGTGGAGGATCTGGATTTGATCCGGATGTATTGCAATATACTTATAACGGAAAAACAATTGTGGAAGTGATGAACATGACGGTTTCTGAGGCTGCTGATTTTTTTAAGGAAAAATTTGTTCTTAAAAATTTTAGTCTGCTGATACAATTAGGTCTTGATTATCTTACATTAGGACAAAGGCTGGACAGCTTTTCCGGAGGCGAAAGACAGCGCCTGAAACTCACAAGAGAACTGAAAAACACCAATCAGATCATTATTCTTGATGAACCGAGTACCGGACTGCATCCAAGTGATACCCAAAAGCTGCTTACGTTCTTTAACGGGCTTGTAAATCAGAATAACACATTGATTGTTATAGAGCACAATCTTGATATTATTTCGCAGGCAGACTGGATTATTGATATGGGACCGGGCGCAGGTAAATTTGGTGGTGAAGTATTGTTTGAAGGAACTCCGCCGGAGCTATTGAAAAACAAAATATCATATACCGCGGAGTTTCTGAGGAAACATATTCAGTGAAAGGAATGAAAAATAAAGAGTATTAGAATGAGCTTTACTTTATAAGAATGGAATTAAATTTTAACGCAAAGTTTAAGAGATAATTTTTTACTTTAAGGTAGCAAAGAGCTGCAGCAAGCTGCTTAAAAAGCTTATAGATAAACATCAGCTTCATCGGTTGATTGCAAATTAACTCTCTCTTAGCTTTCTAAAATATTGCTACCCTTAGAATCAACTTTGCGTTGAAAAACTTTTAAGATTATAAACCATTAAGAATAATGAAAAAATGAAGAGTATTAAGATGAGCAACCTATCATTGCGAACCAAAGGTGAAGCAATCTCATACTTGTAACTCAACTTAATACTCTTAAAACCTTATCAGCCTTAATGGTTTAAAGATTATTTTTTATTACCCGATTTCATAGCAGATTTTATTGCTTTTTCAATCACTCTCCAGTCATAATAATGAAATACTCTGCCATTACTCATGGCAACAAAAACGCCTTTAGGAAATTTCGGTCCCAAGTTAACATTTGTCACTTCAGACCCATCACTTTCCAGTGTAGAAACCGGAATTTCTGCAATCCTTCCTTTAGACTGATCTTCTCTTAAATACACATTGAAGGTATCATTCTGCTGATTTGAAACCAGAATATATCCTTTCCCTTTAGCAGTAGGATAGATCGAAATACCTTCCACATCAGATTTAAAATCTCCTTTTCCGAATACCGATAATTCTTCATTTCCTTTTTCCGGATCAGCATAATATTTATGAACCCCGAACTGCTCATCAGAATAATAGATATAACCCATTTCATCATCTACAGCAATGCTTTCAATCTCTTTCAGACCACTGTATTTCCCAAATTTGCGGACAACTTCTCCTGTGACAGACCCATTTTTCTCAGAAAGTTTATATTGCCAAAGGTAGCCATCACTTGGACCAGATTTTCTTCCTGCAATCACAAATATTTCTTCTGTCTGCGGATTTTTATACATGGAAACTCCCATCGGACCACGTTCAGTTTCACCTTCAAATACGGAGATTTCTCCCACTTCTTTTAGTTCAGGAAGCGAGTATAATTTTACTTTGTTGGTTTCCCTTTCAGTTACCGCTGCGATATCTGTTTTCTTTCCATTGAAAATAAAACCATATTCAATATCAACATTGTTGGGACGTTTCAATCCTAACACTTTATTGATAATTTTCCCATTAAGATCAAAGGCATACAATCCGCCATCAGTATCTTTATCTGTTCCGATGATGATACTTTTTGAAGCATCCTGAGGATTGATCCATATGGCAGGATCGTCCGTATCATGAACTACGGTTTCTGTAATAACGGTCGGTTTTAATTTTTCTATAACTTCTTTCTGCCCTGTACAGTTGATCACAAAAGGAAGAACTGAAAGAGCCAGTATATAATGTATGTTTTTCATGCGTATTTTAAAAATCAAATTTCACTCCCATCGTAAACCTCGGTCTGTAATATTCAGCCTGTGCGGTTCTGCTTGGGATTCCCTGGTAGTATCTTAACGGCTGGTTCGTAAGATTATTGGCTTCTGCAAAAATTCTCAGCTGGCTGGTAATCTTGTAAGAAGCATTGGCATCAAGAAAGAACTGTTTGTCGTAATAACGGTCATCAAATGCTTTGCCGCCAAGCTCGTCAATATAATGAGAAGCATAGTTCATGGAAACTCTCGCCGAAAAACGTTTGTTTTCCCATGAAAGAGATCCGTTGAACATGTGAGGAGCAGCTCCCGGAAGTCCTACATCCGTTCTTTCCACCCCATCTTCATTGGTAATTCCCTTTGCCTTAGATTTGGTGTACGTATAGTTCACATAGACTCCAAGTCCCTTCCAGAAAGCTCCGGGAATGAAATCAAGCTGTCTTTGTAAAGCGACTTCAAAACCATAAATATCTACATTGTCACCGTTACGCTGCTGGGTGAATTTCCAGTTGCTTTCTCCGGCAGGAATAGGGTTGGTTTGTCCTGCAAAATCATTCGCGAAGTCATTCGCAGTATAATTTCTCTTTGAATAAGTATAAATAAAGTCGTTCAGGTTTTTATAAAAAACACCTCCTGAAAGAATTCCGACAGATTTGAAGTATTTTTCTGCCATGAAATCAAAATTGTAGGCATAGGTCGCTTTCAGGTTCGGATTTCCTGCTGCAACAATTTCATCTTCTGAAATAACATTCAGGTAAGGAACCAGCGAGTAGTAATTCGGGCGGGCAAGAGCCGTAGTAAATGCTGCACGAAGGACAAGATCCTGCATCGGAACATATTTAAAGGAGATATTCGGAAGTACGTTGGTGTAGGTGTTGGTATTATTGATTTGTCCTACCAGATCCTTCTCATTCATCACATAATTTCCGGTGTAATCAATCTGGGTTGTTTCAATACGTGCTCCAACGATCATCGATAGTTTATCATTAAAATCCTGATCCCATCGGATATAGCCTGCATAAATCTGCTCCTTTGCATTGTAA
Source organism: Chryseobacterium sp. WLY505 (assembly GCF_030846215.1). Lineage (NCBI taxonomy): Bacteria > Pseudomonadati > Bacteroidota > Flavobacteriia > Flavobacteriales > Weeksellaceae > Chryseobacterium > Chryseobacterium sp. WLY505. The sequence continues at coordinate 159,471 of NZ_JAVCWI010000004.1, forward strand.
TTGCTGGAAAGATATTTTTCAGGTTTAAGTTTGCCGTTAAATAAAGTTGGATTGAACAAATCCAGCCCTCCAAGGAAAGATGGATCAACAAAAGTTCCCGGAACATAATTTCCAGGCTGGAAGTTCTCACCATTAAGATGTATGGTGGGTACGGATAATAGACTTCCCATACTGTTGACCGGAGTAAAAGCATAGAAATCATTCTCTCTTTCCTTTTTCTTCAAACGCATACGGAAACCGGTACGAAGACGTCCTTTCTGTCCGTCAATCACGGAAAACGGAAAACGTACATTCACTTTTGCGCCCAATTCTTTTTCCTGGGTAAAGTTATTGGCATCCGAAAGATCACTCAGTTTATAGCTGCCCAGATTGTCTGCTGCCAGAAGATTGAACATTGGTTTTTCAGGATTGCTAAGATCCGGAGAAAAGTTCATCTTGCTGTTTTCAAATTCTATATAACGCTGATGAGGTTTGTCTTCACTGGCGATGGCATAGTTTACAGACCAGTCAAGATCTACTTTAGAGCCTAATAAATGTTCCCCTCTTAAGGCATAGTTCTGCACTTTCTGCTTTTCCAGACGGGTGTTGTCATTATCGGCATCACCTCCTTTATTCTGTCTGGTGATACTTCCTTTCCAGTCTGTAATCTCAGTTTCATCGGCATTGTAAACAGGCTTTATTTTATATCCCAATGCCATTCTGGTTTCCTTATCATTCCGGAAGTTGTACATCGCAGAAGCGTAGATCTTGTTTTTGGAATTGAATTCATAATCCATATTAAGATCAAAACTATGTCTGATACGATGTTCATTATAATAACGTACTCCCATTTTGCTTACATAAACCGTTTGGGCAAGATCATTGGCCTGGCTCCATACAGGTTCTATATTATCAGAACCAAAATTGTTATTGTTATAGGAAAAGCTGAATACAGCGCCTAGTTTTTTATCCAAAAACCTGTTTCCATAGACAAATCCGGCGGTATAATTTCCTTTTTCACGGATGGGGTTGTATCCTCCGGCAACGGTGGCGGAGATTCTCTGACCATTCGGGGAAGCTCTGGTGATAAGATTTACAGAACCTCCGATGGCATCGGCATCCATATCCGGAGTTAAAGTCTTGTTAACTTCGATGGTGGAAATCATATCAGACGGAATCAAATCCATCTGGACATTACGATTGTCTCCTTCAGCAGATGGAATTCGGTCTCCATTCAGGGTAACTGAGTTAAGATTGGGAGCAAGCCCTCTGATGATAAGGTTTCTGGCTTCACCCTGATCATTCTGTATAGTGATTCCCGGAACACGCTTCAAAGCGTCCCCAATATTGGCATCAGGAAAACGCCCGATCTGATCGGAAGAAATCACATTGGTTATATTGGCATTGTTTTTCTGTTTGTTTAAGGCTCTTGCCTGATTTTTAAGAGTTGCTCCTGAAACGACAATGGCAGCAATGGAGGTTTCTTTTTTGTCGAAAATAATATTCTGACGGGTGTTTTTCTCAGCTTCTACCGTTACAGTATACTCATGCACACCATAGCCAAGGTAATCAATCTTCATGGTATAACTTCCCGGAGGAACATTGAGAAATACAAAGTTTCCATGTTCATCAGAGGTAGTATATATATTTCCCGGGCTTAGAGAAATCTTGGCCCCAGGCAGGGCAATCTTTGAGTCATCATTGATGTTTCCGGACAAAGAACCGGTTTGTGCATAGAAAAAAATAGAGGCACAAAATAAAACAGACGTAAAAATTTTCTTCACTTTTAATATTTTAGATAAAAATCAAAACAAAATTAAACGTCTGTTTGGAAAAGGAGTTGAAGAGAAAATTAAGGTTTTCTTAAGAATTGTTAATATGGAAAGATAAAAGATAAAAGATAAAAGATAAAAGATAAAAGATAAAAGATAAAAGATAAAAGATAAAAGATAAAAGATAAAAGATAAAAGATCTTGTTGTTAAAATTCAATAGGGGTGGGCTTTAGCCCGTCTTACAAATTGTAAATAATTCTATTGGCTTTAGCCCAAACATAGAATTTTCGTTTAGTGAGAAGTATTCAATAGATCCTGCACGATAATTTTAGACTTTTCAATTAATTCATTCGATCTGTAAAGCTGGCTGGTCAGTATGGAGCTTTCAAAAAGAAGATAGACGTGTGATGAAACCATATCGTTTTGAATATCTTCATTGAAACATGCTCTCAATTTATTTTTATGATGACGGATTACATTGTGAATTTCTTCTTTATCTGCAGGAATTTCCGACAAAATATTCAGAAAGCTGCATCCTCTGAAATCTTCTCTTTTATTCATATCAATCAGAAAATCAAAGGATTTCTGAAACTTTTCCTGCAATGTTTCCGCCTTCGATGTAAATTTTTCAAGTTCGGATACCCAGTAATCATACCTTTTATTGAGAAATTCAATACAAAGGTCATCTTTAGACTTAAAATGCTGGTAAAAACTTGCTTTGGATACATCAGCTTCATCAATGATCTGATTGATGCCCGTATTGTTGTAACCCTGTCTATGGAAGAGAACCATAGCAGTGCTTATTATTCTTTCGCGGGGTTTGGGCATAATGTAAAATTTTTACAAATGTAATTAAAATATGAACAGACCGGTACGTGTGGTTTCTAAATAAAACCTCTGGCATAATAGAGCTGAATAACGAAGAAAAGTACGGTGAAAAACCATACGATGTAAGGATGATAGCTGAAGTTATTTTTCAGAATATAATGCAACGCTTTGAAAAGCTTGAAAATTCCGATAATTCCAATGATAATAAAAACCAGAAAGACCAGAAAGAACATATATTCTCTTGTACCATAGTTACTTATCTTGGTCAGGTTTTCTATATAAGCATCTACATTCATAGTTTGCCCCAGAAACATAGCCGAACTGATTAATATAAAAAAAGGAGTAGAAGTATATACGGTTGTATAAATAAAAGAAAATAATAAGGTCCGGAAGATCACGGTATTTACTTTTTCTTTTTTGTACCATAACAAAGCAACAGTGAATATGACTGCAGTAATATTATTCATCAAAAAAATAAAGAGCGCTTTTTCTACCATGCTTAGCCCCTTGATCTTTGAAATAATATTGTGCTCACCACCATAATCCATTAAAATTACGGAGATAATCACAGAGGTGTACACAGACAATTTGATAGGGGAGAGGTAGTCGTGAAAACGTTCAGCCTCTTCTTTTTCCATCTCATGAACAGACAGGTCATAACATCGGCGCGGGTCCTGAAATAACTTGAAGATAGTTACCGGAACCAATAATATTTCAATAATAATCTGCAGGCACAGCTTCTCAAAGCTATCGATTAATTTTTCAAACATATATGTGTATTTGTATTAGGGGGAACGTTTTGCAATTTAATTATTTTTTGCCACACATCTCAAAAGTGAATAAAAAAGAATGGATGATTCTGAGTGAATCATCCATTTTTTTATCTAAAAGGAATATTTTATTTCGGAAGCCCTTTTTTTAATGCAATATGGGCTCTTTCTACCGCTTTTCTTTCTTTCCAGTCCATATACCTTTTTTTGTATCTGGCTTTCATAAAGTTATCGAAATTACGCTGAACAGCAAGATTCCAGAGAGAATGTGCTTTTACAGCCCAGCTTTTATCCCATGCACGCAGTGAAATAGAGAAAGACCCATCCAGATATTTCATCCAGTGCCACCAGCCTGTAGGCATGAATAATGTATCTCCGTGTTCCAGGAAACACTCAATTCCTTCAATACCATCCAATGCCGGGAATTTTTCAAAATCAGGATTGGCAATATCATAATCTTCCAGTGCATAGGTAGCATACGGAAGTTTATACAGACGTGTTTTCCACTTGTATTCAAACAGAAGAACATGCTTTCTTCCATTGAAGTGAGTATGGAAAATATGCGGCATGTCGATATCGTAATGAAGGAAAGTCACAGAACCTTTACCTCCGAAAAACATACTTGGATATTTATCTAAAAATCCACCCATCAGATTCTTTGGCGGAACATAGTCGTCCAATAGTTTAGGCGCAAATTTTATAGGGTCAAAGAAGAAAATCCTCAGATCAGTAGGCTCTCTCTGAATAAGATCCACATAATCGCGAAAAGGCATTTTTGTAGTCGGAGTATTGATAGGAGCTGCAGGATCTGCTTTGGAACTGTCATAAAGGGGAACTTCAACGTCACCTACCACTTCCTTCATGTAATCCATCGTCCATTTTTGATACGCGGGCCACTTTCTTGCCATATTTCTGATTACCACTGGCTTACATGGCTTTAGATACTTTTCACGGAAATCTTCTTGTGAAATGTCATCTACAATATCAATTGGTTTAAGGATTATTCCCATTCGTTCAAATTATTAAGCTAAAGTATTAAATATTTGTGACAATGAAATGGAAAGAATTAAAATTATTTGGAATTAATATAAATAAATAATAAAGTACCTGTTTCTGCTTTGTTTTTTTGGAGTTATTACGATATAATTTCATCTTCTGTTCTTTTAAAATTTCTAGTGTTTAAACGGTAAAAAGATCGTTGTGAAATACAATAATTATATGTGTGATTGCTGTATTAAAAATGACCATGAAACGTTTTACTGCTATTATTTTTTCACTGGTTTTTGCCACTGGTTTTTCACAGAAACCGACCATGATTTTTACTTCAGATATTGATAATTTTTGGACGGCTTATGACAGCATCCAAAAAACAAATGATTATTCCGGAAAGCTGGATCTTATCAAAAGATTATATACTGATAAAGCTACAAAAGGCTTAAAAGATTTTATGAATGGCAGAAAAGTCTAAAACCGGCCATAAATAGCCTTTTCATAAATAGATGATTAATAAGAAAGATCTGAAAATGAATTTCTTTTATCCTTGAATATATTATTGGTTGTATATTAAAATTTTATTGATTTTCTGATTTTTTTAGCCTTTTCATAAGATTCTATGGATGGAAGAAGATTTAACCTTTTTCAAAAAAAGGTTATATTCGGCTTCATAAAAATATTGATATGCAAGTATATGAAGGGATTTCTGTGGGGTTGTATCTGTTGTTAATGATAGGTATAGGCATATATTCTTATAGAAAATCAGCAAGTAATTCAGAGGAATTTTTAATTGGCGGCCGAAAAATGGGAGCTGCCGTAACAGCATTGTCTGCAGGAGCAGCCGATATGAGCGGATGGCTTTTGATGGGCGTTCCGGGAGCAATGTATCTGTCCGGAATTTCAAGCGCGTGGATTGCGATAGGGCTTACCATTGGAGCTTATCTCAATTATATTATTGTAGCCCCAAGGCTCAGAATTTATACAGAAGTGGCGCAGAATGCCATTACGTTACCTGTATTTTTTGAAAACAGATTTAAAAATAAAAATCAGCTTCTGAAAATTACATCCTCTGTTTTCATTCTGGTATTTTTTACTCTGTACACTTCTGCAGGAATGGTATCCGGCGGAAAATTATTCGAATCAGCTTTCGGGATGGATTATACGGTGGGCTTGCTCCTGACAAGTCTGGTAGTCGTGCTGTATACTTTTCTAGGAGGATTTCTGGCAGTAAGTCTTACTGATTTTGTGCAAGGCACCATTATGGTATTGGCATTGGTGATTGTTCCTATTGTAGCGATTACCCAAATCGGAAGTGTGGGAGAGACTTTTTCTCTGATTGAAGCAAAAAATCCAAAATATCTGGATCTGTTCCGAGGCACTACGACTGTAAGTATTCTGTCTTTACTGGCTTGGGGATTAGGATATTGCGGTCAGCCCCATATTCTGGTACGTTTTATGGCCATTGATAAACCGAAAGATCTGATCAAAGCAAGACGCATCGGGATTACATGGATGATCTTTACTGTTGCCGGAGCCTTAGCCATAGGATTGGTAGGAATTGCTTATCTGCAAAAGTTCGATCTGAATACTATGATAAAGTTTGATGGATCAAAGACGGAAGCAGAAACTATTTTCATCTATTTCTCGCGTATATTATTCCATCCGTTTATTGCAGGATTTTTACTTACAGCCATTCTGGCAGCGGTAATGAGTACAATTTCTTCCCAGCTATTGGTGACTTCAAGCTCATTAACAGAAGATATTTACAAAGCATTTCTGAATAAAAAAGCAACTTCCAGACAATTATTAATAGCAAGCAGGCTTTCTGTTTTGCTCGTAGCTGTCATTGCAGTACTTTTATCCCTGGATCCTAAGGATAGTATTCTTAATCTGGTAGGAAATGCATGGGCCGGTTTTGGTTCTGCATTCGGACCTTTGATCCTGCTTTCTCTCTTATGGAAAAAGGCAACATGGCAGGGAGGCTTTGCCGGGATGATGGTAGGAGGAATTACTGTTTTAGCATGGGTTTATCTGCAACACCCACTGAAAGACTGGTATGAAATCATTCCTGGGTTTACGCTTTCTCTGTTGACCAACGTGATTGTTTCATTATCAACCTATAAGCCTGATCCTGTTATTGAAAGTGAATTCAATGAAGTTCAAAAGATCATGCAGGAGTAACCCCAAAAACTTAGATGTTTCATTTTATTAGATAGAATCTCCCCTTGCATAGACAAGGGGTTTTTTCTTGAATTTCAGGTATCCTGATGAAAAATATTTATCTTTAGCGTTCGCAATCTGTCATCTTCAGATGAAAATATTATAAAAAGAGAATCTTTAATCCCCATTGAAAAAACTTTTACACCATTTAAAATTCAGATTTCATCAAAGTTTCAGACTGTTAAATCTGAATCCCAGAGCAAGTATTCCTGTTATGATCATGCTTGGCGCTTTGATTGTAGTGAAGCTGCCTGAAGTCTGGTATTATCCACCTTTGTTTTTTATACTGGCATTGCTGTTTCATTATGAAAGAAAAGATATTCCTTTTTTGAAAAAAATTTTTGTTACCAGCTGGCGATGGGTTATTATGTTGGAAGCAGTATTTATTTACAGTGTTCTGCTTTGTGGAAACATCCATTACAAACTGGAGAAAACAGTATTATTTTCACTACCGGCCTTTGTCGTGCTGGCTTTTATCACACCAAGAACAAGACCCTGGCTGGCGTTACAATGGAATTCTATTCCGGATGATTTATTTGAATGGAAAAGTTTTCTGAGAAAAAATACCTGGCTGGCAATTTTCGGCCTTATCGTAATCTGGGGTTCGGCTTATCATCCTGTAACGTTGATTCTGGCGGGAGTATTTGCACTGGATTATGTCTCACATATTTACGAGCTCAATGAAAGCAAAGAAATGCTGGAAATGTATTTCAGGAAATATACTTTAAAAGAGAAACTCAGGAAAAACTCACTGTTTTTTAATATTTTACTGTTGCCAGTATATGGTTTGTTTCTCGTTCTGCATTCTGCCGAGGCCTTGTACATACTTTATTATTTTGTCTTTATGAATCTGTATTTCTTACTGATTCTCACCAGAAAATACAAACAGTATCATTACAAAGAGAGAGGAAATCATTTTAATATGGGAGTTTTTATTGAATATACAATATGTAGTTTGACCATCATTCCGGCACTATTTGTATGGAAAAAAAATATAAAAGAAGCTTCCCAAAATATCAAAACTTATGTTGGAGATTAAAAACGTACAGGTCCATTTTAAAAATCAGAAAGTTTTAAACGATCTGAATCTAACCATAGAAGAAGGCTGCATTGTAGGACTGCTTGGAAAAAACGGAGCCGGAAAGACCACTTTGTTTGAATCTCTGTACCAGAGTACTCCGTTTTCCGGAGAGATCACATGGAAGAACGAACAGTTGAAACGCGAAATGATCTCCTATCTTGAAACTGAAAACTACTTTTATCCTTACATTACTGGAGAAGAATATCTGGCCTATTTCACTTCAAAAAAAGAAGCGGAGGTTAAAGATATTATTGAAAAATTTAATCTTCCTTTAAAAAAATATGTACAGTATTACTCCAGCGGAATGAAGAAAAAACTGGCTCTCACCGGAATGCTGATGCTGGATAAGCCTATTAATATTCTGGATGAACCTTTCAATGGAGTAGATTTTGAAGGTGTTCATATTCTTTATGATATTATCAGACAGTTGAAATCCCAAAATAAAGTAGTAATGGTGAGTTCCCATATTATTGAAACCCTTTTTCATACCTGTGATAAGATTGCACTGCTCCAGGATGGGAAAATTGAAAAAATCTACGGAAAGGAAGATTTTGATCATCTGAATGCTCTAAAGTTTTAGAATAGGAAAATCAATTACTATTTAACACTGTGTGAAACTGCGGCGGTGGAGGCTGTGGAACCCTTTTATGTGCATAATCACTTTTTATAAAGAAACCTTCCGATAAGGGGAAGGTTTTTTCATAACTTCACCATAAAATAGATTCAAGAATATGAAGCTGAAGTTAGGGATATTAGATCAGTCACCCACCGCAATGGGAGGGAGTGCTGCAACTGCATTGACATACAGTATTAACCTTGCTCTATTAGCGGAAGAAACAGGATTTCACAGCATTATGTATTCTGAACATCATGGCGTAGAAGCATATGCCAGTTCAAGTCCTGAACTTTTAGCTGCCATTGCCCTCAATACAACAAACCGGATCAAAGTAGGAACGGCAGGGATTATGATGAGAAACTATTCTGCCTATAAAATTGCAGAATGGACCAAAATGCTGTCTACCTTGTATCCTGAACGGTTTATTCTCGGACTGGGAAAAGCACCGGGCGGATTAAAAGATGCTGTAATGGCTCTCAACAATCATAAACCAGTCATTTTATCCAATATGGAAACAAAACTGGAAGAGATCATTCAATTCATAAAAGACGAAGAAGGAGTTTATAATGGACTTATCGCGCAGCCGACTCATGTACAGCATATTCCGGAAATTATGTGGCTCGGTTCAGGAATGACTTCTGCCAGAGAAGCAGCCAAACACGGGATCGGATATTCATTCGCCGCTTTTATGAATAGTGAAAATGGAAAAGAAAATACAGATATTTATCTCAAAGAATTTGATAGCACACAATATTTTCCTCAGCCTTCATTACAGGTTGCGGTAGCGGTATCAATAGCAGATAAAATTGAAGATGCCAGACGGAATGCCTATGGAATGGCCTATCAGTTTTTGCAATCCAGGCAATTGGTAAGTCCCAATGCGGTTCTTTCTCCGGAAGCGGTAGAACAGAAAGTTTTGGGAACAAAGGATGAGGAAGAATTCTTTGCTGTTTTAAACAGAATTATTATAGAAACACCACAGTCCGTTCATCAGAAATTAGATGAGATCGCCCAAAAGTACAATACAGATGATCTTCTGATCTTGTGTAATATGTACCGGGAAGAAGATCGTATCAACACCTATAAAAGTATCATTAAAAATAACAGATAAACTCCACAGTATGAAATTTCTGTGGTGCGATGCAGCTTTATTTATCCTTTAATTCAAATCCATGAAACAGAATATATCAACATTATATATCATTACAGGAGGCCCCGGGGCAGGAAAAACAACGTTGCTGGATGAATTACACCGGCATGAATGGATAACTGTGCCCGAAGAAGGAAGAAAAATCATTAAAGAACAAATGGATTCCGGTGGTGAAGGGCTTCCCTGGCTTAACAAAGAACTTTTTGCAGAACTGATGTTTAAAGAATCTGTAAAAACCTACCTGGAAATAAGCAAAATACCTCATAAGAAACCTGTTTTCTTTGACCGTGGGATATTGGATACATTGGGCTATATGAAACTTGAACATATTTCAATTCCGGTGTCTATGGAAGCACAAGCGAGAGAAATGGTTTATCATCATAATGTTTTCATTCTTCCCCCGTGGAAAGAAATCTATGAAAACGATCCTGAAAGAAAACAAACCTTTGAAAAAGCAGTGGAAACCTTTGAGTGTATGAAAGAAATTTATCAGGAATATGGTTATACTGTTATCGAAGTTCCTAAAGTTTCAATAGAAAGAAGAGCCCGTTTTATTCTTGATCGAATCACATAGAAAAAGCCCCTCATTCATCAATCATCATTTATCAACTATTATATGAACAATCTTCCTTTTGAAAAAGAACTGATCGAAATGGCTGACCAGGATCTGTCCGTCAGAGAAAAACTTTTGCTGGCTGGTGAATTATCCGGAGGATATCATCCTGAAATGGAAAATATTCATAGAGCCAATGCCAGACGGCTGCGGGAAATTATAGCAAAAATTGGTTATCCCACCATCTCAAAAGTCGGCGAGAAAGCTAATGATGCAGCCTGGCTGATTATCCAGCATGCTATCGGTGAACCTGAATTTATGAAAACATGTTATGCTACGATGGAAGAACATTCCAATGATATTAATCCTTTGCATAAAGCCTATTTATACGACAGAATTCAGGTTTTTCAGAGTAAACCTCAAAAGTATGGGACACAGTTGACCTCTGAAGGAAAAATTTACCCAGTAGAAAACAAAGAAAATTTAAATGCAGAGCGTGAAAAGGTAAATCTACGGGTTCTGCCTGAATCAGATATCAGCAAAATTCCGGAACCTGAAGCTATTCCGGAAATTGATAGCAAAGACGTTGAATATACAGCTTGGAGAAAAAAAGCAGGCTGGATTTAAGACTCTTTTAATAAAGGTCTCGGATCAAACAGAACTTTTAAAATACGGATCTTTCCATCTTTTATATGATACCATCCCGAAGATTCTATTGTTTTTTCTCCCATATCAATATTGTACCAGAAACAAACATCTTCACCGGAAGTAAAAGTCCTGATAATTTCATACTTAAATTTCATCTTCTGCATATCTTTCATATAAACAGAAGCTCCTTCTCTTTTACCCAATACTCCTATAAATTTAAAGTCAGGATCGAGACAGCTTTCCGCCTTGTCAAAATCTTCTTCATTTAAATAGCGGATAAACTGTTCTGCTACGTTTCGAGTTGTATCGTCCATAAATATTGTTTTTATTGTTGAATACAAAATTAAAGGTTCACTGAACATTCCCTTGTGACTATAATCACAAAATGCTTTTATCTCTTTTTGAATTTATTTTAAAACAGGAATTCTTCCTTTTGCATAGGCAATCTGTTCTTTTTCTTTGTTCTGATCCGGATTGTTTTTAAGATACAGCTGATAGTAGGTTGCTGCATTCTTAGGTTGTTTCAGGTTGAGATCATAAAGAAGTCCCAAACGGTAATAAATAATATTGCTGGTCCCAAAAGTCAGTCCTCTTTTGTAAGCGGTCACCGCCTCGTTATACTGATTTTGAGCTTCATAAATGCCTGCCAGTGCCGCATAGTAAAGGCTGGTGTGGTCTGAAATAGCTTCATCAATAGTCTTTTGAGTATAGATGGCCGCATTCTTATAATCTTTCAGTTCACGATAGCTCAATGCCATAAAATATAATGTGCCTTCATTTTGCACTCCCATATCTTCCAGCATTTTGTAAAGTATAATACATTTCTGATAATCCTTTACATAAAAATAAGCCTGTCCCACATCGTTCATTACATTCACATCAGCATGATTTTTCAGAAGCTTTTCACCAATTTCAATCACTTCCGGATATTGGGTGAGCTGATTGGCCACAGGCAGTAGGGCTTGTTGTAAAGTAAAGTTTTCGGTATCAGCAGCGATCGCTGTTTTCAATATATCATAAGCGGGTTGATATTGCTTAAGACCGCTGTAGGTTAGGGAAAGATCATAAGCCACATCAGGATCGGCAGCATTCAGGGTACTGGCTTTTTTAAGATAATGAAGTCTGGATTCAGGTGTTTCTGCATAAGCAGCAAGTTGTTTGTAAGCACTAAAATTAAGGCTGTCAAGCTGAATGATCTGTTGAAGATAGGTTTTGGCATTAGAAACATTTCCACGTCTCGAATTGATACTTGCCAGGCTGAATAAAGTAGGCACGTTGTTGGGTTGAATGGTATTGATTTTCAGATAATTTTTTTCTGCGTCCGGAAGTTTTCCCGCCATCATATTACAATAAGCAATTTGTGAAAGGGCTTTTATATCCTGTGTATCTCCGGGATATATGCTCTGAAGATAAGTAGCAGCATCAGCATAACGTTGTGTTTCGTAAAATTCAAGAAGTTTTTCAGTATCAATTTTTGCAGACTGGGCAGTAAGATTTTTAAAACTTAATAGAATAATACACAGGCAGATTCCTCTTTTCATCATGGTTATTTTTTAACTAAAATATTGGTTATTTATTGAGCTTCCAAATTTTAGACTCACTTATTGGGGATTATTTTAATGTTATGGCTGATTTACAATAAAACCCTAACCCCAATATCATTAGATTTCTTATATTCACTTTACGGAAAAAAGCAAAAGATATGGAAATAAAAACTGTGCAGTCATTCCTTGAGTATTATGAAAAAATAAGAGAAAGAACCAACCGTATTATTGAAGTTGTTCCTCCTGAACATATTAATTTTTCCTATAAACCCGGGAAATTTACCATTGGTGATCAGATAAGGCACATTGCTGCCATTGAACGGTATATGTATGGAGAAACCATTACAGGAAGAAAAAGTGCTTATCCCGGATGTGGTAAAGACCTTGCTGACGGCTATGAAAATACAGTTCAGTTTTTCAACGAAATGCACAGGCAGACTCTTCACATCATTGAAGGACTATCAGACGAAGATCTTACCAGAAAATGTCTTACCCCAGCCAATAGTGAAATTTCTGTATGGAAATGGCTTCGTGCCATGATAGAACATGAAATCCATCACAGGGCAGAATTGTATATCTATCTGAATCTTCTGGACGTAAAAACACCTCAGATTTATGGGCTTTCTGCAGAAGAAGTACAGGAGAAAAGTGTGAAATTATAATGTTCAAGGGGAATAGCTGAAGAATGCTCAATCGGTTGAGGTTAATTTGTATATTAGCCCATTCAAAAAATAATAATGACCAGACCTCTTATCATTCCACTTTTGTTATTCTTCAACACTGCCTATGCGCAGACCCAGGTGGAGCTTAAACCGGGAGACACCCTGAAATATTTGCCACATTCTCATAAACCATCGTGGATCTCCGTACAGTCTGCTGATGCTAATCTGGGAATCGCTTTGTTCACAGATGGAAAAAAAATGAGAGAGCAGGATGATTCCAGAGGAATAAAAAGTGTGGAGCGTTTGTATTTTACCCCTGAAAAAGGAAAAAAATATGAAGTAAAAATCTGGGCCAAATCTTATCTTGAAAAAAGTAAAATCGCAAAAGTATCTATTGCAGAATCCAAAAACGTACCTGTTTTGAACGGCCAGTTCAGTTCAGATCAGTTTGTAGAAGACCTTAAAACATTCCGGTCCATCCGGGAAAAAGCAAATTCCGGACTTTATGTATACAGAAGCAAAAAACAGATAGACAGCATCTACCAGCAGGCGGAACAAGAAGCCAGAAACAGTAAAAATATTTTTGAGTTCTATAAAGTCATTGCCAAACTTACCGGATTTGAAGGAAGCTGTCATAATTATACAGATCTACCCAATCATGCTTCATATTATCTCACCCAGAAACCTGAATATTTACCCATCACTCTGAAGAATATTGACGGACGCCTGCTTCAGGATTCAAAAGAGGCAGCAATACCTCTTGGTGCTGAAATACTCGCCGTCAACGGAGTTTCCGCAAAAGAAATGATCAGCCGCTTTTCTCAATACTATTTTTCTGACGGATATTCCATGCCCTACAAAGAAACAACAGGTTTTGAAAGAGGAATGCTGGATAAATTTTATATGGAATTTGGCAGCCATAAAAATTATGTGATTCAATATAAGTGGAATGACACTGTAAAAGAAATTGCTCTGCCGGGAATACCGCTGGAAAATTTTAAAAAACTTCAGGAATCCAGATATTCGCTTGCCTTTGACAAAAAATTGCTGTCTGAAAAATATAGTTTCAGCAAAGAAGGAGAAAATATTTACAGATTATCTTTGAGAGGATTTGATTTTGCAACCGGAAAAGAAGATCCCGCCTATAAAAAATTCAGTGCTTTTCTTGAGCAGATGATGGATACTCTGGAAAAGGAGAATATACAGAATCTGATTATTGATCTTAGAGGAAATACAGGAGGCACAGGAGCACTTTATGAAAAAGTATTCTCTTATCTTACGCAAAGACCATTTCGTGATAGTCACTATGCTTATACCCAGTTCAATGAAGTTCCTTTGGAAGAAAAACTGGTTATCACACCTCTTTTTCTTTCTAACGGAGTACAGGATAAGCATGGACTGAATGCCTATCTGAAGCAGCTTTATCCTAAAAGTGTTCAGGGAAAATATTATTGGGCAGATGACAAAAATCCTTCCATTATGCCTAATGAAAGAACTTTTAAAGGACAGCTTTACCTTCTCGTAGACCAGAGGGTAGCTTCTGCAGCTTCACATTTGGCTTCTCTCATTAAATCCTATACTAATGCCATTGTGATTGGAAAAGAAACCGTTGGTGGATACTACGAACATAATGGCCATCTTCCGTTAGTGTATGAACTACCAAATACAGGAATTCAGACCGGATTTTCTATTGTTCATGTCATTCAGGATGCTCAAAACCTTCCTGATCAGAAAAGAGGACAGGGAATTATTCCTCACATTACCATACAGCAGACCGATCATGAATTTTTGGATCAGACCGATGTTTATCTGAAAAAAGTATCAGAAATCAGAAAATAATAAAGAAACTCAATCATATCTATAAAGCAGCTGTACATTAAAAGTATACAGCTGCTTTTTTATTTCAATCAGCAAAAATATTTTAAATTATTTCTATTTTAAGTGATAAATTAGTGTTCTTCAATTATTAAAAATTGTTAAATATTTGTTTGATATAGAGATGTTTATTTCTTTTTTTTAATCATTTACTTTAGAATTATTTATAAAAAGTCGTAGAACTACGACAAAATTTCAGATTACCTGATGAAAATTTTCTGAATAGCAATTACCGTTTTATCTTTGTACTACCACCAATCCAATTATAAAAAATTAATAATGATTAAAATCTGCATATTACAACCATAAAATCAAGAGAAATCTTGAAATTCAACAGGGTTATGAAGTAAACTTACTCTTACACTTTTCCTTTTTAATACCCTGTTCTGATCTCAATATCCGGATTCATTTTTACAAATGAAGTATGGATAACGAAAATTGTATCTGAACTTTGTTGCTCAGATCAATTTCAGGCTTAAAAAAATCTGACACTCAATCAATCAAAATATTACCATTATGTTTCAGGACGATCATTCACCCAAAATGCCT
This sequence comes from Chryseobacterium sp. WLY505, assembly GCF_030846215.1. NCBI lineage: Bacteria > Pseudomonadati > Bacteroidota > Flavobacteriia > Flavobacteriales > Weeksellaceae > Chryseobacterium > Chryseobacterium sp. WLY505. Next base: position 174,712 of record NZ_JAVCWI010000004.1, read on the forward strand.
GTTTCCCAAGATAAAATTTCAGCTGTAAAGAATATTAAAGAAACATTGACAGATCAGGCTGTCAGCAAAGCTGATCAGGAAGTACAGGAAAAATCGAGCGGAACCATTAAGAAAGCTACAGAAAAAATGGCTCAGGCTCAGGCGTATACAGGCCTGGTTCAAAACGGTTCTCAAATGTTTATGAATCAGGTTAAACAACCGAACCCTCCTACACTGGTAGAAGATAAGGTATGGACTAAACAGCCAACTTCAGGGATTTATAATGCCAGTACAATACCCGGAAACCAGGTCGCCGGGATCAATCGTGTGGTAAAACTTGAAATTGTAATTGATGGAAAAGTGATAAAACATTTCAAGCATTTTCAGTTAAAACAAAGTGCGGTAAAACATCATGAATTCGATCTGATGCTGGCTCACGATACCTTAGGAAGTTCAGAAAACCACAATCTGGAAGAAGCTCAGAACTTTCTTGGAAAAAGAATTACCGTCATTTTCAGATATAAAGACGTTGAAGACGGCCCGGAAAGAAACTTTGTAGGAGTGATCACAGAAGTAGGTTTCAGCCAGGAAAAAGGAAGCCTGGGAAATATTGTTCTTACAGGATCGAGCCCTACGGTTCTTTTGGATGCAGCTCCTCATATTCAAAGTTTTGGCGGAGCACAGGAAATCAGTCTCAACAGTATTGCAGATCAGGTAATCAAAGAAGGACTGGGGCAAAGCAGTTTTGATTTCAGAGTAGATGCAGCCCATGGAAATGTTTCCTACAGCTCGCAATATGAAGAGACTCACTATAACTATCTTGCCAGGATTGCAGAAGCTTACGGTGAACAGTTCTATTATGATGGTGAAGTGCTGCATTTCGGAAAGCTTCCGCCTCAGGAAAAACCTGTGAAGCTTACGTATGGTAGCAGCGTGAGCGATGTTAAGATAAAAATGAAAGCTCAGCACGTTAATCCTTCATTTTATGGTTATAACAGCAGTAAAAATGAAAAATTAACAGCAGGAAATTCAAAAATTAACCATACCTCTGATATCGCCAAAAGAGCGTATGAAATTTCAGAAAAAACTTTTACAACACCATCGTTGAGAGTTGCTCCCATAAAAGCAGTGTCTTTCATGGATGTGGAAACTTCCCAGAAAGGAACTGCCGGAAGTAAGGCCGCTGAAGTATTTGTGATTTCAGGAATCACCACAGTGCCATTTCTTTATCCAGGCTGTATCGCAGATATAGAAATGAGAAAAGCTGAAAGTAGTGAAACAACCTATTTTACCAAACTGATGATTACGGATATGTATCATGAGGTAGATGCAAGAGGATATTATACCGGAACATTTGAGGCTATAGCTTCGGATACCGGATTTATTCCCCGTCCGGAGTTTCATACCCCGAAAGCAGATGCTCAATTTGCCAAAGTAATTTCCAATGTAGATCCTTTAAACCAGGGTAGAGTTAAAGTACAATTCGACTGGCAGAATGGTTCTACTACGACAGAATATATCAGGGTAATGACTCCCGATGGAGGAGGCAGCGAAAAAGTGAGCAAAAATCGTGGATTCATGGCGATTCCGGAAGAAGGAGATCAGGTAGTGGTCAATTTCGCACACCAGCATCCTGACCGTCCGTTTGTAATGGGAGGAATGTTTCATGGAGGCGTTGGCGGTGGCGGAGGAGCCGGAAATAATATTAAAAGCTTAAGCAGTAAAAGCGGGCATACAATGAGTCTGGATGATGCCGGAGGAATTACCGTAAAAGATAAAGATCAGAATTCTGTTTTTCTGGATGGAGCCGGAAATATAAGCATAGACAGTAAAATTTCCATTACGCTGAATTGTGGAAGCAGTTCAATTTATATGGATAAAGAGGGAAATATTCAGATTAAAGGAAAAGAAATATTCGTACAGGGAGTCAATATTGGTGTTGGTGGAACAACGAGTATCGGAGTTGGAGTAGGACCTGAAGACGGTGAACCTACTTCCGGTGTCGGAATTAAATCTGATACGCTCGATATCGGAACCAATACGCTTTCTATGAGAGGTGATACTGAAGCCAATCTGAGTAGTGGAGGAAAAATCAACGTAGGAGGTGGAAGTGAGACGAATATTGTAAGTGGAACTGTAAAACTGAATTAATGAATCCGGTAGATTTGGAGCTGGTTAAATTAAAAAGACAATGGCAGAAAGTCGTTTCAAAAAATGAAGAAAAACCTATGCTGATCTGTATAGGAGAAAAACATGAAACCGATCTTTTTGACGGATTTATCAAGTCGAAGCTTTCTGAAGATGAAGAAGGCGATGATGTCTTTTTACTCCATTATCAGGAATTTGACGGAATGAACTCCTTCGGACAGACCTTATTGGATGAATGGACTGAGTTCTATGAGATGCTGAAAAAAAGCGAAGAAAATATACCCCAATGGAATTTGAAAAACCCGGAAGAAAACTTTAAAACAGATGCATATAAGGCATTTTATCCTTTAATGGAATTAAAGAAAAACTTCCCCAATATTAAAGAGTCTAAAATCTACATCTACATTGCTCCGCTCAGGATCAGCGATACCGAAGAACTTTCTTTGTGGGTGAAAGAGTGGTGCAGGATCTGTGAAACATCAGAAAATAAAGATATTAAACTGGTTTGGGCAGAACATCACACCTACAGAACATTGCCGGAAATCACTTCAGCACACAGGTTCAGAATAGAGGTCGACATTCATCAGTTGATGCAGAATACAGCTGCTCATACCAACCGTAAGAAGAACAGCCCTGATACGGATTTTCAACAGCAGATTCTTATCGCAAGTAATCATTTAAGCAAAGAAAGATTCAGAGAAGCTGAACATGCGTTAAAAACAGCCGTAAAACTTGCCCGGGAACAAAAGAACAAACAAGGAGAGATTTCTGCCTATTTTATGCTTACTCAGGCTTATACCGCGGATAGAAAAAAAGAAAAAGCAGAAGATACCTATCAGACGATATTGAAAGAAGTGGAGCAGGATACACCCCTTGAAGTTCAGATGTATATGAATTATGGTAGCTATCTGTTAGGGAACTCCAAAAAGGCTAAAGCAGAAAAAATATTTGAAAAAGCTGCAGAAACTGCTCAGAAAATAGGAGAATATGCAATGGCGATTGAGTGTTACAGAATCATCGCTACATTGAATGATACGGTTCTTACAAAAGATAAAATGATCAGATATTTTGAAAAATGTCTGGATATAGCAAAATTGATGGATTCTTCAGCAAGAGAACAGAGCAGCCTGAGGTTTGTAGCCTCCATGCTTATTCTCAAATATGAAGGCGACACCGATAAAAAAACAATACTGGACAATGAAATGAAGACTTATTTTGGTGATGACTGGAAGGTGAGTGTAGAAAAACCAAAAGCAGGGTAATCTCAAATTAAAAGAATCATGGCAGATCTGAATAAAAAAACAGTAAAACCGATCAAGGTAGCAAAGCCGGACATGAACCCGGACCGCTCCTGGAAGGTAAACGCAGACGTTACTTCGGTAAGTTGGGATAAAACCACTCAGGGCTGGAAAAACGGAATGAAAAATAATTTTGATTCCCTGAATCCTGTTTCTATGGCTAAATCCATAGTAGGAGCAGATGCCGGACAGCCGGAAGAAAGCAGTGGAGGCGGAGGTGGCGACAGTGCTGTGACAACAGAAAGAGCAGCTCCGGAAAGCAAAGTAAAACTGATTAAGGTCAATAATCCTGCAATGCCTTCCACAGCCATTCAGCATACAAGTAAGCATTTTGATATTGTGCTGGCCATTGATATCCACTGGACGCTCATTCCACCGCCACCTTCCTTCATGTTTATTCCTTTGCCCTTGCCTCATCCGTTTATTGGGATTGTTTTTGATATTATGGATTATATCACCATTAAAATTACAATTCCACAATTTGCACGAAACCTGATGCCCTCTCTTCCTGAAAATATTCCGCTGGGAGGCTCAATATATGTTCACGGAAGGCATAAAGCTACCACTACAACCAGTGTGATGGGAGTGGTTATTCCGTTCAGACACGTCACATCACTTATTCCGGTGTATATCATTCCTTTTCCTCAGGAAGCTCCCCATGAAGGAGAAGTGTATTACGGTTCACAGACCGTTCTGGCGCAGGGAAGTAAAATGAGCGGTAACCAGCCTCAGCAGGTATTAACCTGTATGGGATTTCCTTTTGGAATGACAATGCTGCCCGCAATGCCGGATAAGCCGAAAAAAAATCCACTGGCCTATTTTGCTTTTTACAATAACTTTTCAAGCATGTATATTCAGATCAATACGGGTGGACCGGTATTGGTAGGAGGCGCTTTTGTACCCCATGTTTATACCGCCGGAGAAATGGTGATGCGTCTTGCCGGAATGTTTTTAATGAGAAGTTTAACCAAGAAATTAGGAAAACTGGGAGCTAACGGTTTAAAAAAGCTGAACAACAGTGTTCTTAAAAAAGCTCCTTTTAATAAATTCAAATTAGCCAATGCCTTATCCAAAAAATTATGTCATTACGGCCTTGAACCTGTGAATTTTGCAACTGGTGCCATGGTTTTCGAATGGGATGATTTTATTATTCAGGGCAGTACACCTTTAACCTGGAAAAATATCTGGCACAGTGACAGACCTTATGATTTCGGACCTCTTGGAAATGGCGTTTTCAATAATCACGATCTGTTTATTCTTCCTGATGAAGATAATAAGTTTGCAGGCTGGATGCACCCGGACGAAAATATGGCAATGCTGATTTCTGCACCTGAGATCGGAGAAGAAATGACTTATTTCAGAGATCAAAAGATATGGCAGTACAGACCCAATAGCAGTATTTGGATTGTTCGTAAAGGAACTGATATCTACACTTATACCCGCTTTCATCATGTTACAGAAGGAGTGATATATAAAGTTGCAAAGATCGAATATGGTGACGGAACTGTTCGCGAATATGAGTATGAAGCCCGGAATATTGTACTGAAAAGTATAAAAGATGTTAAAAGTGGCTGCAGTATAGAAACTGTGATTCACCCGGAACACAAAAAAGTAACAGAAGTTTATTATTGTTATAAAAAACAGAGAGATCTTCAGGTCAGGTATGATTACGATGAACGTGGTAATCTTACCCATGTCTGGGATATTCATAAAAAAGCCATTGTGTTTGATTATGATGGAGAAAATCATGTGGTGAGAAGAACCAACCGTAACGGAATGAGCTATCAGTGGAAATATGACAAAAACGGAAGAGTAGTTCATACCAAAGGTACGGATGGATATATGGAAGGAAGACTTCATTACCATGATAAGGAAGGTTACACAGAAGTTATCTATCCAAAGCAAAGCAATAAAACCGAGGAATATCATTATGATGAAAACTTTCTGGTTTACAAAAAAGTAGATGGAGAAGGTGGAGAAACCTGGTACGATTATACAGCCCACAACGAGTTGAAAATGATAGGGTCCCCGGAAGGAAGAGTTCAGGGATATACCTATGATGAAATGGGAAATATTAAAGTTTTCCATACCCCGGATGGCGAAGAATACCATTATCAGTACAATGAATTCGGACAGGTAATTGCCCGTTTCTCTCCTTCTGGAGCTTCGGAAACATGGAGCTATGATGAAGAGGGAAAACTGATCAGCTATACCGACCCTGCCGAAGAAACTGTATACTATGAATATGCAGACGGTGAAAAAATTCCTGAAAGCAGCAGCAGAGAAGAGATTGTTACTTATTATAAATATAACCAAAGAGGTCAGCTTACTCAGCTCACCAACACTGCCGGAGCCGAGCAGTACTGGAAATATGATGAGTATGGAAGGCTGACGGTGTTCAGCCCGGGCTCTTTAAACAGAACCCTCTGGAACAGGGATAAAATGGGAAGAGTGGTTGAAGTGAACGAACAGGGGCAATTCCCGTTAAAACTCCGTTACGATGCCTATGATCTTCCTGTGTATGCCACAGATGGTCGTGCAGAATGGCTCATGAGTTATACGCCGATGGGAAGCCTTAAACGTCAGGTCCGTAGAAATGCTTTGTCCCATAAAAAAGAAGAAACGTTGGTTTTCGGATATGATGCTTATGAAAACCTGATGAGCATTACCAATGAGAAAGGAGAAGTTTACCGGTTTGAAAGAAACTATAATGACGAAGTCACCGGGGAGATAGGTTTTGACGGTCAGAAAAAGTTCTTTGTAAGAGATAAAGACGGAATGGTTACCAAAACCAGGACTCCTCAGGGAAAAGATATTTTTCATGAATATGATCTGGGCGGAAGATTAACACAGACCCATTATCCCGACGGAACCTGGGAAGCCTATCAGTATGACACTTCAGGATTATTGGTTAAAGCAGATAATGAAAACAGCAGTGTCGCTTTTCAGAGAAATAAATTAGGACAGGTCACCAGTGAAAAACAGGGTGAGCATACGATTCAATATGAATATGACAGTCAGGCAAATCTGATTGGTCTAAAAAGCAGCCTGGGAGCCGAAGTAGACTATTCTTATAATGATCTGGGACAGCTTACATCGGTAACTGCCGCTACTCCGGAAGTGCATGCACCCTGGCAGATGAATCTTGAGATCAGCCGGAACGGGCAGATGCATTCCCGTGAAATGACCGGCGGGGTGGAAAGCACTTTTGAATTTGACCATATCGGAATGCCGGTAAGTCAGAAAGTAATAGTAAATAAAACCAATACTACCTTCCATAAAGATTACAACTGGGGAGCAGGAAGCAGGTTGCTGCATATGCTGGACAGGGTGACGGGAGGAAGAACAAGATTTGATTACGATGCTTTCGGAAATCTCGTTGCTGCAGAATATTCAAGCGGAGAGGTACAGTACAAAAATCCGGATGCTACGGGATGTTTATATGAAAGTGCCCGGCAGACTGACCGCGTCTACGACAAAGGAGGAAAGCTGATGCGTGATAAAAACTGGTTCTATCATTACGATACAGAAGGGAATTTATTGTTAAAAAGTAAACGGCCAATCAACGATGCCAGACCTGAGCATAAAGAAGAACAGGAGAATACGCATCCTTATTATAAAACCATTGCTTCAGATTGGCTGAACAGCCCGAAACTGCCGGATGGAGCTGATTTACCCAATGTAGCGGAAAACTCTCCAACAGAAATTCAAAGCACGGAATGGTCCGCCGGAGACTGGGCATATTCCTGGAATGCCAACGGAATGCTGGCCAAAGTAAAACGCCCCGACGGCAAAGAAGTAAGCTTTGAGTATGACGCCCTCGGCAGAAGAACCTCAAAAATTGGTCTGAAGAAAATAACTCGTTATATTTGGGATGGTAATGTTCTTCTGCAGGAATGGAGCTATGATGCAGAAGAAGTTCCTGTAACGGTTGTAGATGATGACGGGAATGTCAGCGTTGGAAAAGAACCTGTGGAGAATGTGGTGACCTGGGTGTATGAGCGAAATTCATATATACCATGTGCCAAAATTATCAATGGAGAAAGTTACTGCATTGTTTCTGACTATATAGGCAGACCTGTTCAGGCTTTTGATGAAGGAGGGCAAACCATATGGAGTACAGAATATGATGCCTATGGAAACCTTAAAAACTTAAAAGGAAATAGATATTTTATTCCTTTCAGACAGCTTGGGCAGTATGAAGATGTAGAAATAGATGGGCTTTATTATAATCGTTTTAGATACTATGATATTCAAAGCGGAAATTATATAAGTAAAGATCCAATAGGTCTTTTAGGAAATAATCCTACATTATATGGATATGTGAAAGATATAAATGCCTGGATTGATGTTTTTGGTTTACATGAAGTAATAGGTTCCCTTGATGGAGTTCCTGTAACAACTCCTAAAGGTGGTTATTCATGGTATAGTACTCCGGGGTCATCAAAAGCCCCTTTTAATGGATTTGGAGCTAGAGGACATAGTGAAGCAAAATTATTAGAACATTTGGAAAGCACTAAAGGAGGGAATTTAAAAGGAACTAATTTGGAAATTATATCAATGGGACAAATGACAAAAGGAGGAAAAGGACAGCTATCTACTTTGCCTCCCTGCGATAGATGTTTGAAGGGACTTGAAGCTTTCGCAAATAAACATGAAATGGATATATCTTATAAATGGGAAGGTGGTGAAGTTACATTTAAAGGATATAAATAAATACTATATAGTGCATAATGAACATAAATTACATAAAAGAAAAATTAAATTTTCTTAAAGCTAATCCAGGGAAATTGAATACAATCATACAAAAAGAGTTTTTTCTTAATCCTGTTATCCCTGAATCAGAAGTTTTTTCTATTGAAAACAACAATAAAATTAAGTTTCCTGAAGATTACAGAGATTTTATTACGAAAGTAGGGAATGGTTGCATTGGACCTGATTATGGTCTTTTATCATTACAGGAATCAATGATTGACTTTAAGCTCAGAACAAAACCTGCGATTAATTTATCAATACCTTTTCCTTATTCTGAAAGCTGGAATGAAGATTGGATTTTTGATATTGATTGGGATGGTGGAGAGCGGCCAGATGAAGACCAATTAAATCCATATATGGATACTAGCCATATAAATGGATGTTTACAGATTGGTCATATTGGGCATGGATGTACATATCTTTTGGTTGTAAACGGAAGTGAACGTGGAAAAATTTGGACTGATGACAGAGCTGATTATGGAGGCATAAATCCTTTACTGGATGATAATGGCCTGGCAATATCTTTTGAACGTTGGTATCTTGATTGGCTTGAGGAAGTTATTGATTAAAGTGAAGCAGGCTTGAGATCGAGCATTAAACTGAATAAAAATTATAATAATGTCAATCAAATAAGGGTACTTCAATTTACATGACTGGGATCGGGTAGAATTTTTAAAGAAAATTGAATTTGAAGATGCGCATTCCAAATGGGAATTATTGGATCATATTATTCAAGATGAAGAAGAGTATGATTTAGCCCGTATTGAAGCATTGAAAATTTTAGAAATTGCTGAAATTCCGGGTCAAATCAAAGACAAGATTATGAAAACTCTCATTGAAGTTATCGAAAATACAGAAGATTACGATGTTAAAAACTATGCAACAAGTGCGATGGTAAATTTTGTAGAATATTCTCAAATAAGAACTGTCGCAAAAAATCTGGTTTTAAACATAGATGAAGATATTGATATATGTTATAATGCTTTTGATGTCGTCAAGAAAATTTCTGACATAGATGAAAGAAATGAAATACTAAAGAAGTTACTTAATGATACGGATTTTCAGAAATCTACTCGGAGAGTTCTTAGTTTTTGAGCAAGTATTGTAAAGTCTATTAAATCGTTAGAATAAAAAATACTGTATAGAATATGTAATCCAAATCCAATTCAAATATATTATGAAAAAAATATTCTCAGAACTTAAAGGTTTCGTGGTGTTTAGTCCACAGCTTTTAGCAAAATATCTGGAAGAAAATCACCTTTCCGGTAATAATATTTTAAAATATTTTGTAGAAAACGAACATGGGGATGAAATAACAAAATCAGGAATTGCTATTCCAATTATAGGGGTAGAGGAAGACTATTACACATTCCGTGTTTCTGTAAATGAGGAAAAAATTCTGAATGATGATGAAGTAGAGGTAGAATCAAGAGGCTGGGTATTTCAGAGCGCCAATAATGAAGTGAAAATTGTAGGAATTGGCTATTTAAAAGATATTACTGCCATTAATGAGGAAAACAGTATTACGCTATCGTTGGAAAACGGATGGCATTCTTTAAAGATTCGGGGAGGAAGTAAAAACGGCGAAAGATTATTTGAGTTGCATATGGAGAAACAGGATGCATACCCGGCTTTCAGCGGAGATGTTACTACCGAATATTATTACGGATAAAAAATATGTAAAAAAAAAGATCCAAGTAGAAATGTTTTATTTCTGAGTTTAAATAGCTGATGTTGAGATTGTAGTGCCTATATTTTCTTAGGCTGAGAACACGGCTATCCCTTTAAAACTCCAGAAAATGCGAATTTTCTTTAAAAAATATTTTGTCAGTATTAAAAAACTTTCTATATTTGCACCACTGAAAACAACGGTACTACCGGAGTTAAAGGAGAGTTGGCAGAGTGGTCGATTGCGGCAGTCTTGAAAACTGTTGACTGTAACAGGTCCGGGGGTTCGAATCCCTCACTCTCCGCAAAGAAAACCTTAAATCAATTGATTTAAGGTTTTTTTATTTTTTCTTCTTTCCACTTTTCTGCTCTTCTGTGTACGCAAGATAATTACTTAAGAAATATTTACTTAAATAAGGATTTATCTTCTGACTAAAACCAAATTCTTACCTGTTATTGATCTTATACCTTGAAAATAGTACATTATTTTTCTATATGAATATGTGCCAATTATGAAATGAGTTCTTAATATTGATTATTAAATAGTATTTTTTTAATAAGATCAGTCTGTAAATACAAATTATAAATGTTTAAAATTTAAATCAAAAAAGAAATCAAATAGTTGATACAATAGGGAGAGCATTTGTTTTTTTTATGAAATGTAAACTATTGTAAATGTTTGTATTAATATATTAAATGATTTGAAAAACTGGAATTTAAAAATAAATCTAATAAAATTTGATTTTATTCTGGGGAATGTGTTTGTTTGCTATGTGATTCATTTGTGGAGTAATTTGATTTACAATGAATCTAATAACAAAACATTAATATTTTAAAAATTTATTTGATGAAAACAAAATCATTACAAAAATTAGGAAGTTTTCAACTTCAAAATGAAAAATTATCAACAGTTTTAGGAGGACAAGGAGGCCCTGCTTTACCTAGTTTTGGTCTTGAGCCTACGGTTACTGGAGGTGGAGAGGTTGAATTACCTTCAGGTCCTGGTGGTGCATGTGTTTGTACTGGTTATACAAGTGATTTGGATTTCCATAACGGAGGTATGGGGTATAACGGAACATATCCAATAGATAAATCTTGTAACCCTTAAACTTTGTAACCTTTAAAAAAGAAAAGATGAGAAGCATGATTGCTTCTCATTTTACAATTTTAGATTAGATATCAATGAGAAGTACATTAATATTACTGTTTGCAATAGTCACCTCAATGATAAATGCTCAAGATTTTGAGTTGAAAAACCCGTATCTTATCAAGTATTATGAGTTGATAAATGAAGCCGAAAATAAAATTATTTCCAATGATTTAGCAGGTGCAAATAATCTATATAAAGAAGCATTTAAAGAATTCAAATATCCATATGCAAAAGACATACAAAACAGTATGAATGTGGCTTTGAGATTAAAAGATTTTGAAAATGCTTATTATGCTTATCATTCGTTAAAATGTTTAGGGAAGTTGTTTGATGTTAGCTTTTTATCTGAAAACTTAAAAAATAGTGAGAAGTATAAAATGAAACCTTGTGAAAACAAGATTGATTTACAATACAAAAAAACTTTAGATTCATTGTATGAACTGGATCAGTACTACAGAAAATTGTCAGGAGGCAACTATGACGCATATAAAAAAGAACTGACAAAAAGCGACAGTATTGCATCCAAAAATCTGCTTAGATTGATTCAAAAGAAAGGATTTCCTAATGAATATACTATTGGACTAACATCCGCAGATAATATGTTCTATCAAAAATTCTATTACATTATTTGGCATCAGCTGGCTAATAATCACTATAGCAGTCAGAAAGTTAATTTTTCAAAAGAGATACTTACGGCTTTAAATGAAGGAAAGATAAGACCTGATATTGCAGGACAATTATTTGATTTAAATAATGGAACAAAAGATTATTCATTTTTTAAAATTTATCAATTTACTGTTAATAATGAGAAAGTAGATTGTTGCTATATATCCGAGGCAATCTTACCAGAAAAGAGAGCGGCAGAAGTAAATACTAAAATAAAAGAAATTAATAGGAAAAGACAATTAATAGGTCTGACATCAACTGAAGAGGAAGCTAAAAAAAATATTTTCTTTTTAAGTAATAAAGACTATGTTTTTACAAGTTTTACTATAGAAGGTTTTCAGTTTAAGAATAATAATGATGCTGAGTTGTTTAAAAAATACTTAATTAAGCTAGATAATACTAATCATTAGTTATAGATAATGTAAGGAAGTGTATTCATTTTGATGATTTTCACGAGATTAAAATACTTTCGTGATAGTTTCTTTTTTTAATATTATGATTATATGAAACAACCAATATCATACATTTTTTTATTCCTAGTTATATTATGTCAGTCTCAAACTTTAGAATTAAGAGATAAAAATCTTATTAGATATTATAAATTAATTAATGATGCAGAAAATGAGATTATTAATAATAATATGCTTAAAGCAAATAACTTATACAAAGAGGCATTTAGTGAATTTAAATATCCACATGCTAAAGATTTGCAAAATAGTATGACAGTTGCATTAAAAACAAATGATTTAGAAACAGCGTATACACATTATCAAACCTTAAAATGCTTAGGGAAAAAGTTTAATGATCATTTTATAGCAAATAATTTTAGAGATTCTGGGAAGTATAAAGAATTACCTTGTCAAAATACAATAGATTTGAATTATAGAAATAGTTTAGATTCTTTAGTTAATATAGATCAGTATTACAGAAGATTATCAAGAGGAAATTATCAAACATACAAGAATGAACTTACTAAAAATGATAGTATTGCTTCTATAAAGCTATTGAAGCTAATCAAAAAAAAAGGATTTCCTAATGAATATAATATTGGACTAGAAATGAAAAATTGGGTGTATTTTCATGACTTCTACCTTATCATTTGGCATCAATTAGCAAGTAATCTATATAGTCCTCAACGAGTAAACTTTTCAGATGAAATTATAAAAGCAGTGAATGAAGGCAAAATCAGACCTGATATTGCAGGTTTTCTGCTTGATTTAAATAATAATACAAGTAATTATTCGTACTTTAAAATCTCTCAATTTATCACAAATGATGGGAAAATTGATTGTTGTTATGTTAATAAAGATTTTTTAGCAGAAAACAGAACAGAAGTATCTTTAAAAAAAATAAGAGAGGTTAATGAGAAAAGGAAGCAAATAGGCTTGTCATCAACAGAAGATGAAATTCGTAAGAGTATTTTCAATTTGAATAATAAAGATTATGTTTTCTCAAATAATGTTATTGAGGGATGGAATTTTAACAATAGCAATGATGTTGAGAAATTTAAAAAGAACTTAATTAAGTTGGATGATACTGCTCATTAGTTTAGATAATGATACTATGACCGATGAGATTTGTACTTGGTTGTCTTATCAAAATAAAGAATTTGTTCGTCTAAGTGAGAACCAGCATATTAACAAAGTTTTTTTTGATTTTGAGAGCAATGTTTTCAAAATTTCTATTGAAGAAATTGAGTATAAATTAGAAGATTTTAAATCAGTATTCTATAGAAATGGGGGAGTTTATTTACTATTATTTCAAAGTAAATCGGGTTCGTGTCTTTGGAAATCTCTTTACCAAAGAAGTTAATAAGTTAGAAGTTTTGTTTTTGGCAAAATCTCTAGGCTTAAAAGTCCCTGATACTTATATTTTATCTAGATTAGATGACTTGGAGCAGATTAACATGACACACCCTTATATTACAAAGGCAGTCTCTGAAATGAAGCCTATTATTGTTGAAAATGACTTGTATCTGAATTATACACATGAAGTAGACTTAAGTAATATTCATGACAAAAAAGAAAGTATTATACCTTCATTAATCCAAAGAAAGATTGATTGTTTTTATGAAATAAGAGCATTCTTTTTTGAAAAGCAGATATGGGCAATTGCTACATTTGATTTTTCTGATAATGTTGATATTAGGAACATAAGGGAGAAGGACAAGAGATATCTACCTATTGCACTTCCATCAGAACTTATAAGAAAAATTTTAAAATTAGCAAAGAACCTGGACTTTAAGTGTGGAACAGTTGACTTGCTAAAGTCTCATGATGATTATTATTTTTTAGAAGTGAATCCATTAGGACAGTTTCACCAAGTTAGCCATTATGGAAACTATCAAATAGAAAAGCATATTGCAGATTTATTATGAAAGAAGAAAAAGAACTATGTCTTAAGGGAATTGAATTCTCTCTACAGGAATGGAAGAAAAGCAACAGTGTGTCTCAGGTTAAATATTCTAAAAATAAAGACAAAAAAAGTGGAAAAACTAAAATTTTCCGTTCACAAAAACATTATTCCCTTTTGTACTAAGTATGTTTTTAAAGTTATTTGACTCGGTTAAAATAACCAGAGGAGCTAAAAATGCTATTATTTTGGATGCTAGTACTAGGTTTTTGCAACTCATTCCGATTGCCTTTTTTGACTTACTATCAAATGAATATCAAAACTATGCCGTATTAAAAAAACAATTGGATAACGATAGCTTAGAGGCTTTAGAGGAGTATCTTAATTTTATTATAGACAATAAATTAGGAGTTATTCTGAATACAAAAAAAGAATTATCAACTTTTCAGAATACATCAGAATTTAAAGAACCCCCTTCTTTTGTTGATTATTTAATTTTGGATATCAACAATTCAGATGTCCTAGATGATGTGCTGTTACAACAAATTTGTGATTTGAGAATTAAATATCTACAAATCAGATTTTCAGAACTGGAATTAAACGATACAATAAAAGTAATTAGGAAATTGAGTTTGCTTAATGATTCTAGTATTAATGAAGTGTCTCTTGTGGCAAATTATGACTTGCAATTGGTTACATTTATCAAAGAGAATTACTATAGCATTTCAAATAAATTCCTCCATTTTATATTGCATTCATCGGATGAACAGGATTTTCAAACTTTAGACCATGTTCATTTGAGTATCATTAAAAATAAAATTACCATCCCTTTAAGTTGTGGATTGATTGATTTAAAAAATATCAATCTTAATCGTAACTTTTATCTCGAAGCCAAACAGCATAACACTTGTCTTAATAAAAAAATATCAATAGATGAAAAGGGCAACATTAAAAATTGCCCCTCCATGCCTCAAAGTTTCGGAAACATCAAGGATACAACATTAGAAAATGCTTTAAATCATTCTCAATTCAAAAAATATTGGAACTTAACCAAAGATAGTATTGACGTCTGCAAAGACTGTGAATTTCGTTACATCTGCACTGATTGCAGAGCTTACACCGAACAAACAAGTGTAGACAAAGAAGGTCTCGATATATCCAAACCTTTGAAATGTGGTTATAATCCTTATACTGGTGAATGGGAAGAATGGAGTACAAATCCCCTCAAACAAAAGGCAATTGAGCATTATAGGATGCGAAATTTTGTAAGTAAATAAATTATCTGTTTTCGAAATGGATATTTATATTTTTTTCTATTTAAATTATATATTTAGGAACATAAAAAGCCCTGCAATTCAAAATCACAGGGTTTATTGTTGAGAATAAAGTCTTTTTAACTTAAAATCTCACATGGTGCTATACAGATCACCCACGGACATCTTTTAATTCCCGGAGGTGGACAGCATGCTTCGGAACAGCTTACTGCTCCGCCATTAATACTTTTCAACTGATCTCTTGAAATTTTTTTAGAATTTTTCATAGTCAAGTAATTGCATTAAACGTAAGTTAAGGCTGGTTTCCACCACCACATCCGTCGTAAGGCATACATTGCCACTTACCACCGATTAAACATAGCTGACCACCTCTGCAGTCAATTCCACCCTTAATTGTTTTCAATTCCTGTCTTTCGATTTTCTTTAAATTTTTCATAATAATTTTTACGTTTAGTTCAATTCGAAATTAATCAAATTTTATCAACTATTGTAGAATTATTGTAAAAATATTTATTTTTAAATTGTTTAATTGCAGTGTATTTTATGTTTATTTCATAGAATTAAGTAAAATGATTTGCTGAGACTGGTTTTAAAACCAGTATTGAAAGAGTTTCCTGTTTCAATAAAATCTTGTCCTGTGACAAGTCCGTTTTCAGATTGACTTGGTAATTTTGATTAAGAGTTTAATTCACCAAATCTATAATATTATGAAAAGTTTATTCAAATTCTCTGCATTATTGGTCCTAACGGTTTTTCTGACAGCATCGAAGGTATATGGACAAAAAACAAAACCCTCTGAAAGTGGCTATGCGCCTGCCAACGGAATTAAAGTGTATTATGAAGTCTATGGTAAAGGAAAGCCTGTTGTGCTGTTACATGGTGCGTTCATGACGATTGATCTCAATTGGGGTGAGCTGATCCCGGAATTGTCTAAAAACAGAAAGGTAATAGCAATTGAATTACAGGGACATGGGCATACTCCCTTTTCGGAAAGGAAATTATCACACGCCACTTTGGCCAGTGATGTTACAAAGGTAATGGATTATCTGAAAATTGATAAAGCTGATGTTGCAGGATACAGCTTTGGTGGGGAGGTGGCCTATCAATTAGCGATACAAAGTCCGGAAAGGCTGAACAAATTGGTTATTATTTCGTCAACATATAAAACTAACGGCTGGCTGCCTGAAGTCAATAAGGCCCTGGAAGGAATGAAACCCGACCTCTTTAAAAACAGTCCTATGCATACTGCCTATAATGCTGTTGCACCAGATAAAACAAAATGGACACCATTTCTGGAGCAGATGATGGTGTCTGCCGGACAGCCTTTTGATCTTGGCGATACTAATATTTCTAAAATTCCGGTACCGGTTTTAATCATAGCTGGTGATAATGATGGACTGGACAAAACAGAACTCTCAAAAACCTATAAACTATTGGGAGGTGATGTTTTTGCGGACATGGGAGAAATGCCCAAATCTCAGTTAGCTATTGCTCCGGGGCAAACCCACGTGAGTCTGATGATGCAGACGGCAATGATTCTGAACTACCTGAATAATTTTTTAAAATAGCTTGAGGATGAATCCAAAATTTGAAGCAGGAATTAATATCGCTATAAAAATTCCCAAAAATAAATATGAAAAAACAGTTGCTTTCTACAGAGAAATTTTGAAATTAGAAGTGGAGGAAAGACCCATTAATAATCCTACGGTTTCCAGAACTCACGAGGTAAAATTCGGAAATAATATTATTTGGCTGGATTGTGTCGACAATTATACCCATTCCGAAACCTGGCTGCAGCTCACGGTTCCGGATGTAGAAGCGGCCACAGAATACTTACGGTCAAACGGTGTGGAAACCTGTGACGAGATTGAAGAACTTCCTGACAACATGCACTGGATTACTGATCCTGCAGGTACTGTGTTCAATGTACAGGAAAGAAAATAATAAAAGACAGAATAATGCAGAAAATTTTAATAACTTTAACCATCAAACCATTAAAATTTTAAAACATTCTCATGCAGACGAAACCATTCAATTTCATTGTAACCCTCTTTTTTCTGGTATTAAGTGTGACTGTATTTTCACAGAAAACAGCAGCTTTGAACTCTTTACTGGACAAAAATTCAGAATTTATATTTCCACAGACACCTGATAAAATATCAAAAGCACTAAATGTAAAAACCGTTTTTTATGAAGATGCCAATGAAGAAAAATATGCAAAATGGACCATGAAAACAGGGCTGGAGCTTTATTGTGGTCTTGGGAAAAATAACGCTGTCAATGAGATGTTTTTCGAAACTTCAGACAATACATCTTTAGTAGTGGAAGGGCTTCCTTTTGGCCTTGTCCTGAATAAAAGTACATTACAGGATAGTAAAACCAGGTTCACTCAATACAATGCTAAAACACAAAAATTAGGAGCTGACAGTGAATTCCCAGGTGGATCAAAACTGACTTTTAAAAAAGGAAAACATTATGCAACATTGTTTTTTGACAGTAAAAACAGGTTGAAATCATTAGGTTTAACACCAACGCTTGTTGATCGGGCAGCCAATTAAATACTGGAAAATTAAAATAGTAATAACATCCGTCATTATCGACGGATGTTTTTATATCTGAAGCAGATTAACGTAAAGCGAAAGCTATATCGTCAGCCCATGGTTATTCTTTACCTCAGCCATCACAAACGTACTGTGGGTACTCCCTATGGAATCTACCGATCCCAGCTTATTGAATACAAAATCCTGATAATGCTTCATATCTCTTACCTGAACTTTCAGAAGGAAATCAAAATCTCCGGAAATATTGTAGCATTCGGCAACTTCTTCAATTTCTAAAATCTCTTTTACAAAATCATAACCTACAGATCTGTCATGAATTTTGAGTTTGATCTGGCAGAAAACCGTAAATCCGCGGTTCAGTTTTTCAGCATCAAGAACCGCTGCATATCTTTTAACAAAACCATCCTGTTCCAGTCTTTTTACCCTTTCAAAAACAGGGGAGGTAGAAAGGTTTACTTCTTTTGCAAGTTCCTTAACGGTCAGTTTAGCATTTTTCTGGAGCAGCCTGAGCAGCTGTAAATCCTTATCATCGAGTTGTTCCACAGAATATTATTCTTTTAAATGATTAAAACAGTCAAATGTACAGAATTATATACTTTAATTTTAATTTTTAAAAGTTTAATTTGCTTAATTATTTAATATTGATTGTAGTTTTATTCTGTATTGCTAATTTTACACAAAATTAAAAACTTTTACTGATGACCATGGTTAAAGGTAAAAGTACAGTTCTTTACAGATACTTCATCAAACAGGAAAGGTTTTACTTAAGGTAGATTAATAGGGAATCGTGTGCAAATCACGAGCTGTCGCGCAACTGTAAGTAACACACCAAAGGTTTCTGTCCTTGCAGATCCACTGCCAAAAGCGGGAAGGATGACGGAAACTGTTACAAGTCAGGAGACCTGCCTTTACTGAATTGACAATGCTTTCGCGGTCTGAAGCTTTGAGGTCATACAGATGATATATCGGATTCGGGTATTTTCTTTTGTAAAGGAAATTACGCTGTCTGCTATGTCATGACTTTCCTGAAACTTCTTCCGATAAAACATTACGAAGCCTTTTAAAGAACTTTCCCGATAAGTTGAATTAAAAAGTTTAAAAAAATGCAAACTCACATTCTTGGCTATCCGCGTATTGGTAGCAAAAGAGAACTCAAAAAAGCCTGCGAGCAGTATTGGTCAGGTAAAATCCTTTTGGAAGAACTTCTGAATACAGGAAGAACTATCTGTAACCAAAACTGGAATATCCAGAAAGAAGCAGGCATAGACCTTATCCCATGTAATGATTTTTCATACTATGATCAGGTATTGGATATGAGCCTTGTTGTAGGAGCAATTCCAACACGTTATCATGAAGTAGTGCTTAAAAAGAACAATACTGAGTTGGATCTTTATTTTGCGATGGCAAGAGGCTATCAGAAAGACGGATTGGATATCACTGCCATGGAAATGACCAAATGGTTCGACACCAACTATCATTATATCGTTCCGGAATTTTATAAAAATCAACAGTTTAAACTGAGCTCAGATAAGATTTTCAATGAATTTGCAGGAGCAAAACAAGCGGGAATCAATGCAAAACCTGTAATTATCGGACTGGTTTCTTATCTGTTATTAGGAAAAGAAAAAGAAGAAGGCTTCGATAAATTGGATCTGGCTGGAAATCTTCTTCCTGTTTATATAGAGATTTTAACCAAACTTCAGGATCAGGGTGCAGAATGGATTCAGTTTGATGAACCTTTTCTGGCGTTGGATTTAACAGAAAAAGCCAAAGAAACTTATCTTTCTGTGTATGCCGAAATCAGAAAACGTTTCCCGAAACTGAAATTTATTGTAGCTACGTATTTTGACGGATTAAAAGACAATGCATCACTTGCAGTTTCCCTTCCGGTGAATACATTACATGTTGATCTGGTGAGAAATCCTGAACAGCTGGATGATATTCTGAATATTATTCCGGAAAGCTTAAGTCTTTCATTAGGCGTAATTGACGGTAGAAATATCTGGAAAAATGATTATGAAAAATCATTGTCTTTCATCAGAAAAGCTGTTGAGAAATTAGGATCTGAAAGGATCTTCATTGCACCATCATGTTCATTGCTTCATTCACCTTGTGACCTTGATTTTGAAACCAATCTTAATCCTGAAATTAAAAACTGGCTGGCTTTTGCAAAACAAAAAGTGACAGAAGTCGTAACACTTAAAGAACTGGCTTCCGGAACGGAAAATGAACAAATTCTTGAAGCATTCGAAGAAAATAAAAAAGCCATTGAAAGCAGAAAAACTTCTTCTCTTATCCATAATGATCAGGTAAAACAAAGAGCGAATGCCGTTACTGAAAAAGACGCTCAGAGAATAAATACCTTCAAAATCCGTAAAGAAGAACAGCAGGAAGTATTGCAGCTTCCATTATTTCCAACCACCACTATCGGATCATTCCCGCAAACCACAGAAGTAAGAAGCTGGAGAGCAAAATTCAAAAAAGGAGAGCTTACTGCAGAACAATATGATACCTTATTGAAACAGGAAACGCAGAGAACAATCCGCTGGCAGGAAGACATCGGAATCGATGTATTGGTTCATGGAGAATTTGAGCGTAACGACATGGTGGAATACTTCGGAGAACAGCTGGAAGGATTTGTATTCACTAAAAACGGTTGGGTACAAAGCTACGGAAGCCGTTGTGTGAAACCTCCTGTGATCTTTGGTGATGTTTCCCGCCCGACTCCGATGACCGTATATTGGTCTGAATATGCACAATCCCAGACTGAAAAATGGGTAAAAGGTATGTTGACAGGTCCGGTTACCATTTTACAGTGGTCTTTTGTACGTGATGATCAGCCTCGTTCAGAAACGTGTAAGCAGATTGCTTTGGCAATCCGTGACGAAGTGGTGGATCTGGAAAAAGCAGGGATCAGGATTATTCAGATTGATGAACCTGCGATCAGAGAAGGACTTCCATTAAGAAAAACAGACTGGCAGAATTATCTGAAATGGGCTGTGGAAGCGTTCAGAATTTCAGCAAGTGGAGTAGAAGATGCTACCCAAATCCACACGCATATGTGTTATTCGGAATTCAATGATATTATTGAAAACATTGCCGATATGGATGCTGACGTCATTACCATAGAATGCTCACGTTCTCAGATGGAACTGCTGAATGCTTTTGCAGATTTTAAATATCCGAATGAAATTGGTCCTGGAGTATACGATATTCACTCACCAAGAGTTCCGTCAAAAGAAGAAATGATTGAGCTGCTGAGAAAGGCTCAGAATGTCATTCCAGCCAATCAACTTTGGGTAAATCCTGATTGCGGGCTGAAGACAAGACATTGGGAAGAAACTGAAAAAGCTTTAATCGCAATGGTTGCCGCTGCTAAAGAAGCTTCAGTAGAATATGCTGTTTAGAAAAATTTAAAATAATTAGATTCAATAATTCAGATCGTGTTATGATTTTCATAGCACGATCTGTTATTTTTAAAGGTTAAAATAATGGATATCCTATAATATTCTATTCATTTTTATATTCTATTTTTGCAGCTCGGCAAATTTTGACATATGATCTTTTAAATTGATGTTAAAAGCTGAGCAAACTAATATACTATACATTAAAACCATGAAAGAAGCATTTCCTGAAATGAGATCGGAAACCTATAATCCTCAATACATTGCAGGAGTAAGGTGGAGTATTGTCATTCTTTTTGCTGCCGTTGCTGTTGTTTTACTGAGGTTTTTTATTGATGCTTTATCCGATCCTTCTACAGACATCGCTTCTGATATGATCTTTTTATTACTGTTTCTTATTGCAGGTTCACTGGCGGGTTGGCTGGTGTATGAAATGATGAGGAATCAGGATGAAAAAATCAGTGGTCTGCTCATCAATCATCAGGGAATTCTGTTTCTCAACAGGAATGATGAAGTGCTGTCAGTAATCAAATACTATGATTTGGTAAAGAGTGACAATCCCTATACAAAAGATATATTTTCAGAATCCAGAGCTTCCGGAAAGTATAGCGATTTCAGAAAGAATCTGTATGTTCATGAAAAAGATGAAAACAGAAACCCTCAAAAGAAACTGATCAATCTGGATGTGATTCCACTTAAAAACCGTTATGATCTTATCGGGCATTTTTTGAAAGGTATACATGTGTTTCGCCCGGATCTGAAAATCAATCCTGAAGTATATAAAGACTTTTATCTTGATGAAAAAACACTGCGTTACGCTCCGGAAAATCTTAAGAGCGATATGAAAGTGAAAATCATTACAATAGCAGTCGTTATTCTGGTGATTCTTGCCTTTAGGTATTTCTTTTTAGAGGAAGTCTAAGTTATTTTGCCTGTAATGCGCTTGGCGGATAGCCAAACTGTTTTTTAAACGCAAACGAGAAATGGGATAGATTTTCAAATCCAAGATCCAGATAAATATCAGAAACGGATCTTCCTTTTTGAGTAAGCAGAAAATGGGCTTCCTTTAATCTTCGAAGCTGCAGCCATTGTCTCGGAGGGACTCCGAATATCTTTTGAAAATCTCTTTTGAACGCAGACAGACTTCTCCCCGTTAAGTAAGCAAAACGCTCTACATTGACATTGAAATGAAAGTTTTTATTCATAAAAGATTCAATGTCAATTTTATATGGTTCAGAAAAGTCAAATAAAATATCCTTAAGACCCGGATCATAATTCAACAGCAAGAGGAGGGCTTCTTTTTGTTTAAGCCGAAGAATTTCCTCAGAAGCAGGAAGGTCTTCATAAGGCAATAATGAATACATAAAAGAATGTAATGCCTTTTGCTCAGGTTTTATATAGGCAGGAACATTGTCTTTCTTTTCGGCCTGATATCCATACTCGCGGCTGAAATCATGAAGCATGGCATCATCAAAATAGATGGATATCGTTCTGATTTCTCCATTTTTAGGAGGATATTTGGCGAATTTCAATAAACTGTTTTTTCTCGCAGAATAGAGTTCTCCTTCTTTAAAAATTGTTTTTGTGATCCCGTCATTCAGTTCCATTTCTCCGGAAAGAACAAGCCCCAGACTGTGAATCCGCGCAAACTGTTCTCCTTCCCTGAATTCTGAAAAATGGCAGGAATAATTGATGGGAAAAGGAATATTATTTTCGCTCATAGCTCAGGCAGGTATTTTTGATAGATTCTTATTCAAACTTACAAAACTTTTTAGGATGATAGAATCTTCACAGCAAAACAATCATAAGAATATTTTGCTGTGAAGAATATCAGATTAAACAAGAATTGCTTTGGGTTCCAGGTAAGCTTCCAATCCGAATACACCAAACTCACGCCCGATACCGCTTTGCTTGAAACCACCGAAAGGAGCATAAGGATCATGGGCAAACCCATTAATACAGATTCTTCCGGCATCAATCTGTGCGGCTACACGCTCGGCATGTTCCTGACTGGCAGAGCTGATATAAGCCGCCAGACCATAGGTGGTATCATTGGCAATGGCAATGGCTTCCTCTTCATTGGTATAAGGAATAATAGACAGTACAGGTCCGAAAATTTCCTCCTGAGCAATACGCATATCATTACGAACATTAGTAAAGATGGTCGCTTTTACAAAATTACCGTTTTCAAGGCCTTCCGGTTTACCTTCACCTCCTGCAAGCAGAACTGCTCCTTCTTCCTGTCCCAGACGGATATAATTTTGTACTCTTTCAAACTGTTTGGCACTTACCATCGGGCCTACAAGAGTGTCTTCTTCGTTAGGTTTTCCTACTTTTACCTGTCCTGCAGCTTTTTTAGCAAGTTCATTTACTTCCTCCAGCCTGTTTTTCGGAACAAGAAGCCGGGTAGGAGCAATGCATGCCTGTCCGTTGTTCATATAAGCTCCGAAAACAGCCATAGGAACCGCTTTATCAAGATCAGCATCTTCAAGAATAATATTAGGAGACTTTCCGCCAAGTTCTAAGGTTACTCTTTTCATGGTATCTACCGCTCCTTTGGCAATTGCTTTTCCCGTTAATGTAGATCCTGTGAAAGAGATTTTTGCGATATCAGGATGCTGTGTAATTTCATTTCCTACCACATTTCCTAACCCGTTGACAATATTGAAAACTCCTTCCGGTAGGCCTGCTTCATGAAAACATTCTGTAAGCATTTGGGTTTGTACTGCACTCATTTCACTGGGTTTGATGACGGCTGTACATCCGGCAGCAATGGCAGTGGCCAGTTTATTACAGATGAAGCTGTTGCTGGCATTCCATGGAGTGATAATCCCAACGACACCTAAAGATTCAAAACGTACTTTAGAATGTCCTACTGTTCTTTCAAAATCATAAGATTCTAAGGTATTGATGGTGGTTGTAAAGGCAGAAATTGCATTTTGAACACTCATTCTGCAGAACTGTAATGTTCCGCCATATTCATTCACCATAGCCAGAACCAGCTCATCTTCTCTTTTACTTACCGCTGCATGCAGTTTTTTAAGAAGGCTTATTCTCTCTTCTTTAGTTGTTTTTGAAAATGTTTTAAAAGCTTTTTTTGCTGCTGCGATAGCCATTCGGGTATCTTCTTCATTTCCCAGAATTACTTCTCCTGTTTTTTGATTGGTAACAGGACTGATAAGATCAAAAGTTTCTGTTCCTTTTGGCGTAACAAATTCGCCGTTGATGTAAATTTTATTAATCTGTCTCATTTTGATGATTTTAATACCACAAAGTTCGGCAGAAAAGGAAAGGAGAGGTTTGTTGTATAGTTCAATTTTTCTTTGTTGTATGGTTCATTTTAAAAGCTTTGAATTTTTACTTTTTGAATTTATATATGAAAATGTTTTGTTCTTCAATAAAATTAACTACTTTTATCATAACCAAGTAAATAACTCGTTTTGAGAACCACTCTTAAACTTATTTTCGCTTAGTATCAGTCTCCGTAACCACAGGCTGATCGTTCTTTCGTTTGGGTAATTCTGCCCGAACAGGTTTTTATTTCATCATATTATTTATCGTATTACCTGTAAAGGGTGATTTTATCTGCTGTTTTAGCTTTGAGTATTAATCAAAACTGAAATACACAGTAAGGTATGGGCTTAAGAAATAATCTTTGAGCTATAATCCGGATGCATATGATCCCTTGTAATGCGTGAATACTATGGAAAAAATCCAACAAAGAATTTTAAGCACGATTATAAGTAATGAACACCCAACATATCTGGGAGGTAAAAGCGAAAAATACTCCCTTACTCAAAAAGAAATGCAATCAATGTAGCAGCGACAGATTTCAATGCAGTGATAAATTCAGACTGAATGCTCAGAAAAAGAATATTGATATATGGCTGATTTACCGATGTGTAAAATGCAACAACACCTATAATATGACGGTGTTTTCAAGAATCAGAACAGAATCCATCAGTAAAGAAGTATTCAACAAATTGTCAGAAAACAATACGGAAATGGCCTGGCAATATGCTTTTTCACAGGAGATAATAAGAAAAAATAATGTAGAGGCCGACTGGGAAAGTGTGGAATATGAAATTCTATATCCCAACCTTCCAGTAGAAGATCTTATCAATATGGACAGCGAGATAGTTTCTTTTCAAATACAGTCTCTTTTTAATTTTAATAGGAGAGTTTCAACGGTACTCAGAACCTGTTTAGGCCTTTCATCCTCTAAATTGAACTTCCTGCTTGATTCAGGTACGGTTTATTTTAATCAAAAACCTTTGCAGAAGAAATATAAAATTACCAACGGCGATCGTATCGAGATCAACAGGCATGCATTGATTAATACATACCTTATGGGAAAAGAAGATTTTTTTCTCAATACAGCAGATGATCAATAATTAAAAAGCCTTCCGGTTATTAAGCGGGAGGCTTTTTATTGATACTCACTTTGGTTTTTAAAAAAATTAATTTGTTTGTACAAAGTTGGCTATCCGCATGTCATTTAGTCATATGAGACGTTTCTGATCCTTCTGATATTGAGTTCATAATAGATCTGGTGGTATCTCATTGGGATTAATCCCATTTATTTTGGGTAGAAACTGCATATTTTCCTGCTCCGGTAAAGAAAAAGCTTAAACTTACAAGCATATAAATTACAAGAAGTTCCAAAGCCCAGCCTCCGAATTCATTAAGTTTGAAAATATTGGCTGTTTGTGCCAGAATAGTAGCCGTGAAACAATTGGCAGCAAAGATCAACCCTGCCAGACGAGCCCGGAATCCTATGATCAGCAGGACAGGAGCTATAATTTCTCCGGCAAACACACCGTATGCAAAAAATGATGGCAGACCGTGCATGGTCATCATATCTTCAATGAACCCAACTCCATGGATTAGTTTACTGATTCCATACACCGACATGGGAAATGCAATTGCTATTCTGGTGATAAGTAGTCCTAAATCAATGTTCTTTTTCATTTCTTATAATTATTTAAAAGTTATATTTTACAAATGCCCCGATATTTTCCAGGGTCTTTTTTGCGTTGTTAAACTGGTCGAAATTGGAAGCCAGTCCGTACATCATTTTATCGTGTCTTATTCCCAGTCTGACAAACTGCAGCCCTCTGGGATATCCGCTGTCATCAATATTCCCAATAGCGAGTACACTGAAATATCCTTTGAAATTTTCTGTCAGATACGGTGTATATTCAAATGAGATGGACTGTTCCAGGGAAAATCCTTTCTGATACGTAGTTCCTATAGAATAGGAGAGAGAATAAGAGGGTTGGATAATTTTATACTGCAGATAAGCACTGAAAAATGCTCCCGGGTTTTTCATTCCCAATGCAGCATTGGCACTCAGTCTTTTGGTAAGATTATACGAGAGAGTATTTCTGATGAAGAATATATTTTCCTTGTCCCTGGTATACTCTGTATCAAATAGGGTAAGATTATTCAATTTCAACTGTTCATTCAGCTGATAATTGATATTGTGCATATAAGTATAGGAGCGGTGTCCTAAAACAAGATCCGGGGTATAGGAAAGTTTCTGTGCATTCAGGTTCAGGGAAGCTGATGCAAGAGCTGTTATAGCGATAATTTTTGCCTTCATATTTCACTCATTAAATTTCTGTGAGCAAAATTATTCAGGCCGGAACGGAATAAACTTAAGAAATCTTAAGAAACGTCAGACAGGTGTTTTTTTCTCAGATAGCTTAGATATTCTACCGTTATTCCAAGGTAGGAAGCAATCATATATTGAGGAAAGCGCTGTTCAATATTTCGGTAGGTAGTAACAAATGTGCGGTATTTGGTGTAGGCATCAACACGGGAATGTTCAAAGGTTCTTTCCTGTAAAGTAACATAGGCAGACTGCATTTTCAGACGCCAGAATTCTGAGACAGCCGGAACTTCTTTGTACAATGATTCCAGATTATTTTTACTGATCTGGATGATGGTGGTATCTTCATTGGCCTGAATAAACATTCTCGAAGGTAATTCACTCAGATAGCTGTAAAGATCATTCACCCACCAGTTTTCAATGCCCAGCTGAGTGGTATTTTCTTTTCCTTTTTCATCAATATGATAGGCATACAGACTTCCCTGTGCAATGAAGCGCATGTGTCTGGAAACCTGTCCTTCGCGAAGCAGATAATCTTTCTTTTTAAGTTGTATGATTTCTAATCTGGAAGTAATACAGTCAATATCTTTTTCTTCTAAAAAGACGATTTCCTTAAAGTGCTCTATGAGTTGCGAAAGTATTGTATCTGTATTCATTGCGGGATTGTGTGCGTATAGCGTACAGATACAAATTTACAGAAATATTAAATTATTCCTGTTGAAATGACACAATGATACATAAGAAGACCACAATTTACGGGCTAAATTGTGGTCTTCCTCAACTAAGAACTATTTAACTACGATTCTGTTTTCAAATAACCATAATGTAAAACAGTTTCCTTTCCGAATAAGCTTGAGAAAATATTCTGAAACTCATGGATGTATTTACACTTTATGGCGTTCCCGTATATCTTTAATCCTTCCAGTATTTTTCTGGAACTCAGGTCTATGTCATATTTTATGAAAGATTCCGGTCTTTCATACCGGATACTCTGCTCGGAACTGTACGTTCTTAAGAATCCAAGCTTTTCAAGCCATTCTTCAGTGATCTTAATAGGTTTGATGGAGGCTGCCGGAACTGAAATACTTTGAATATCATTTTCAATTTTAACAAAATAAGCCTGTTCGACATTTTGAAAGATCTCAGTAATGGTATAAATCTGATTTTTATACTCAACCAAGTTCTTGATTTTTAGATCTGCTACGTTCATAATATTTTGATTTTAAATGGTGATATTGTCTTTAGTAAAATAGCAAATAGTATGCCCGACATTGCATTGTTAAATCTTGTTTTGAATGATTTTAGGTTAAATTTTTGATATAAAAAATTAATAATACGTTAAAATAGTACACTGTACGTGAATTGTCACATAATCATGAAATACTGGATGTGGTATCTATGTGGTATTAGTTTTTTATTGCCACTTTTGGATTGGTATTAAAAGTGGTAAGAAGCAGAGCTATGATAACGGATATGATAAGAACTCCTATAAAAATATTCCATGAATAGGCATGAAGCAGATAACCGGTACCACTTCCCAGAATACTTGAACCAAAATAATAAAAAAGCCAGTAAATAGAAGTAGCCGAAGATTTTCCTCGTTTGGCATACAGTGCGGTCATCTGGCTGGCCATAGTATGGGCAGCGAAGAATGAAAGGGTGAAAAGCCCGAGTCCAAAAATAAGGATATAAATGTTTTCAGACAGCAGTAAAGCAGCTCCGATAATCATAGACAGGATGGATGCTTTAAGAATATTATTCATGGGAAACCTCCTTGAAAGGCGGCCTACGATCATCGTTCCGAAAACGCCAAAAATATACATCAGAAAGATAAAGGCAATGATAAAGTGGCTTAATGCAAATGGTTTGGCTTCCAGTCTGAATGTCAGGTAATTATAAACGCTCACGAAAACACCCATTAATAATGCTGCGGTACAATATAAACGGAGCATGTAAGGATTGGTAAGAAAGAACTTCATCTGTTTTACCTTAAGATGATAATCTGTTTTCTGAGGATTGAAAAATTTTGATTCCGGAAACAGCTTCCAGAATACAGCACCGAGTATAAAACTTTCTACGCCGATCAGAAGAACAGCATTGCGCCATCCGAATTCTCCCGCAAATAGAGTCGCCATTATCCTTCCGCTCATTCCTCCGATTGTATTTCCGCTGAGATACATACTGATGGCTGCTGGTACTGCGAGAGCATCCACTTCCTCGGTAAGATAGGCAAGGGCAACTGCTGAGACACCTGAAACCACGAATCCTTTCAGTACTCCGATAGCAATCAGGAGGCTTAAACTCGGGATCCAGGTAGAAATAATAGTAAGTACAGCAGATGAAATCAGCGAAAAAACCATGAGATTTTTTCTGGAATAGCTGTCCGCTTTAAAAGCGAAAAACAGTAATCCCATTGCCATACCTATTGTGGATGATGATACCAGCAGGGAAGTATCACCTACAGACACTCCGAACTGTTCTGCAGCCATTGGGAGCATCGGCTGGAAAAGATAAAGCTGTGCAAAAACCGAGAGTCCCGAAAAGAAAATACAAAGTTTTATATATCGGAAACGTGAGCTTCCCTGAAGTGCTTTTTCAGATGAATTCATGATTTT
This sequence comes from Chryseobacterium sp. WLY505, assembly GCF_030846215.1. Taxonomy (NCBI): domain Bacteria; kingdom Pseudomonadati; phylum Bacteroidota; class Flavobacteriia; order Flavobacteriales; family Weeksellaceae; genus Chryseobacterium; species Chryseobacterium sp. WLY505. The sequence continues at coordinate 204,196 of NZ_JAVCWI010000004.1, forward strand.
TTTTGCAATTACAATGCAGTGTTTGACAGAAAAATTAAGTCTTGTAAATTTCCTGATTATTTTCCGGATTTAAAAATCATTATCTCAATGATTTTGATTGGTGAAACAAATCAATGAAGCTGCAGACTGTTGATATATTCTGAAGGAGTAATATTCTCCATCTGCTTGAAAACCCTGTTGAAGGTAGACTGATTAGAGAAACCAGCCTCAGTATAGATATACATAAGAGTTACTTTTTCAATATCATTTTCATGAAGTAACCTTTTTACACACTCAATTCTGTGCATATTCAGGTAATTATTGAAGTTGGGATATCCTTTTGCACGAATTGATTTAGAGATATAACTGCTGTTAATATCCATTTCTGTAGAAAGTTTTGAAATATTAAAATTAACATCTTTATACAGTTGTTTATCTCTCATCACCGATTCAATTTTTTCAAACAATTCGTCTGCAAATGGTGCTTTCTCTGCTACGGAAACCGGCTGAATTACTGTGTTTGAATTCTTTTCCTCAAATTCATGGTAAATTTCAACACGTTTTATTTTATCCTTAAAATAGAGCAGGAGTGATATTACAGCAACGTTGGAAATCATAAGGATCGTATCGGTAATTCTCACATCTTCAGGTCTGTGTATCGGGAATTTAAAGCTGAAGGTTTTGGAAATAAGGTATCCTGCAATAATATTCAACAAAACAAACATACTGTAAATAAAGACATATTTTCTTTCAAAGAAAACATAGGCTGCCAGGGGAATGGGGATAAGCCAGACAAAACTCGCTATAGAGTTGTTCCAGAAAGCCAGCATAATATAAAAATTATAAAGTGTCGCAATAATGATGTAAGAATGCACCATGACATTCACCGAGTAGGTTTTGCGTACAATCAGATATGTATAGACCATTAAAAAAAGTCCCCCAAAAAGATACCATGCCATTATTTTATCAGGAATGATAAAGGTGTATATCAAACCAAATACAGCAAGGATGACAGACATCAGAATATTATAATAATAAACGAGCTGTCTTTTGTACTGTTCAATTTTTATGTCTTTTTCAGTGGTCATTTGTGGTAAGAGGTAATTTTAAATCATTTCAATATATTTCCATAACAGTCAATTTTCAAAAAATGACTTGGTTAACATTCTGATTATTAGTTGTTTGTGTTTTGTTGAGCCGTTTCCGGTTTTTCATTGATTATGGCTGAGTTTGATTGATCAATGCACATAACTTTGCACCAGCTAGCTCAACATAGGCTGATTGATGATCTGTCAATTAACCCTAAACGATTTATTCAATTCTTAAATAAATCAAATAATTTTTAAACAAATATACTAAAATGAAAAAAATAAAATTACCTCTTGCCAGCATAATGATGTGTTTTTCAATAGCTGCATTTTCCCAAGTAGGGATCAATACAGATTCTCCTAAAGTAACATTACATGTAGAAGGAAAGCCCGATGTGGCTACTGCGGCTGATGGAGTGATGGCTCCCAGAATGACTGGAGATCAGTTAAGAGCTAAAGATAATGTCTATCTGGCAGCCCAGACCGGAGCTTTGGTCTATGTAACCCAGGCTGTAACAGCACCTTCTGTAAAAACAGCAAAAGTAGATAAAGCCGGTTATTATATGTTTAACGGGACCACCTGGAAATTTGCTTTTGGGGGACAGGATGATGATATTACCATTGGAGATTTAATCTATTATCATGGGAGCATTCCTGCAGGTACTTCAGGTGCCGCCACATTAGCCAGTACTTATCTTACTGACCTTCCGGTTTTGGGAGGTTTCCTAAGACTTGATGCACAATTTAACAGCAGTTCAGCTGGAACCGGAGCGGCTACCACTTTTAATCCCAGACTCTATAATGTAGGAACTTCTGATGTGAAAATCTGGGTTTCAGAAATGTCGACCCATACCGGTGACTCCGACAACGGAAATATTAAATTGTCACCAGGAGCTTACCGGCAGTTTGATGATGGTGTTTATCTTACTCAGACCCATAATGAAACCGTAACATTCGATATTACAGTACAAGAACCGGAGCCAAGATGGTACAGAGTGTATTATGCATTCCGCGTAGATAATAAATCTACAACGGGAAGCAGTGATGCTACAACTACAGATTCCAATACTTCAGATAATACAAGAGAGTTGTTTCTCTCCGTACAAAGGCTTTATTAATTAATCGCCTGAAGATTCTAAAAATACAATGATTTAATAAAAATATACAAAATCAATGGGTTAGCTGTTTAAAAATCTAAGATTTGTGTTTTTTCTGGGGCTGGAATACTATTAAATTCCGGCCCCGTTTTCTTAATGCATCATTTCATAAACTTTGATCAGTTCTGCAATATTTCCGACACTAAGCTTTTGAAAAATCCTTTTTTTATAAGTGCTTACGGTAGACATCTGAATATTGAGTCTGTTGGCAATTTCCAGATTTCCGTTCCCATCTGCCAGAAGTTTGAAAATTTCATATTCCCTGGATGATAATTTTTCTACCGGATTATTTCTTTTGTTCTGAATAATAAGTCCAATCAGCTCTGCAGGATAAAAATAACCTTTTTCAATGACTGTTTTCACTGCATTTTTAATTTCTTCTTCACTGCTTTGTTTATTCAGATAGCCTTCAGCACCTTCTCTGATGTATTGAATGGCAACATCTTTGTCATATCCTGAGAATATGAGGATTTTAAGATCATTCTGTATATCTTTAAGCTCCGGGACCATTTTCTTATATTGAGTTCCCGGCATGTCAATATCTAAAATAATAAGGTCATACCGCTGATCTCCAAGCTTCTTTTTTACCTGGTCATAATTTTCCGCAAAATCTATATTCAGTCCCGGATAAGCAGTTTCAAGAACCAGAGAGGTTCCTGCCCTTACCACATAATGATCATCAGCGATTAAAATTCTTTCATTCATAAAGATTAGTTTTTTTTGAGTGTTATTTCCACAACAGTTCCCTTAGGATGGTTTTGTCTGAAGTTCATTTCAGCATTGATCTTTTTTACCAGATGGATAACCATATGCAGACCCAAGCCTTTTCCTTTAAAACTGGGGGTTTCCAGTTTAGGATTTCTGAACAGGTTCATATAAACAGAAATCTGTTCTTCAGACATTCCTGTTCCTGTATCAGTAATGAGTATGGTGGATTGTTGTGGATTTTCTGTAACAGTAAGGGTTATATTTCCTTCAAAAGTATTTTTCACCGCATTATCAAGAATATTATGAATAATGGCTGTTAAAATACTTTCATTTACTTTAGAATAAATGAGGCCCTCTGTAAGATTGGTAATGGTAGTCCCTTTTTCTTTTGCAATTTCACAGAATAATTTATTCTTGATTTCCAGAATTCTGTTGATGGGATATTCTTTTTCTTCAAAAATATTTTCAGCCTTATAAAGTTCAGTATACTCTTTCAGATTCAGGGTAAACTGATACAGCTGCTCAGAAGATTTATAAATACTGTCAAAATATTTTTTCTGAAGCTCCACATCATCAGACTCATGAAGTTTCTGGGACAGCATAGCAATAAATCTGATGGGAGTGGTAATATCATGGCTGATGGTTTCCACCAGTTTTTTCTGATATTCTGTTTCTTTCTGCAGGTTGTTTTTTACGACCTCCAGATGAAGAGAGGTTTCCTTCAGTTCAGAGTTTTTGTTATGAACAATTTGTTTTAAAGCCTTATTTTTTATCCTTAGAAAATTGGTGGTTAACTGAACGATAATGATGATGAGAATAAGAATAATAACGGACGCAGACACTCTGAAAAGCAATGTCTGATAAAAAAGAGGCTGAATTTTAAAACGTATTGCCTTTTCTTCATATCTTCCGTCAGCAGAAATCAATACCCTTACACTCAGGGTGTAATCTCCGGGAGAAAGATTACTGATGGTATATTTTAATTCTTTTCCTGTGGCAATCTTTTCCCATTCAGTATTTTCTTTTCCTGATATTTTTGCTTCAATATAAAGATTTTCAGGATTGGAAAAATAAGGAATATCGATAAAGACATCTGCCGTTTTGTAGTCGTTTTTCAAATCAAGAATCTGATGAAAATACTGAGGTTCAGAATTTCCGATTTTTACCCGTTCAATGTAAATTTTACTTCTTCCAGGATAATAAGTCTGAATATTCTCAGGATTGAAAAACACAAAACCGTCCATTGAAGGAAATACAAAATCTCCATTCTCAAGAGCGTAGGCATTAGGTTCTGAACTTCCATTAAATTCATTAGTGAGAAAACCTTCTTTTTTGGTGAAGCGATAATAAAAAACCGGAGTATTTTTGTTTTCTGCATACTGCAGCAATTGCTTTTTTGCAACCTTAAACATCCCGTTATTTGAAGAAATCCAATAATACCCTTTTTGATCTTCAAGAATATAATGGGCCGACTGAAGATAACCGTTCATGTCATTCGGCATCTTGATAAGCTTATGATTTCTGAAAAGATAGAAGCCGTTTTTCTCTGTTGTAATCCATATCAGATGATCCTTCGTTTTGATAATACTTTTGACATGAATATTTTTCACTATGGGAGTGATGGTATTGCTTCCAAGTGTTATAGAATAAAGTCCGTCGCTGTTTCCTGTCAGAATTTCACTGTCGTTGTATTGATAAAAAACATTGACAAAGCTTTTAAAAGTATAGGTGAAATCCGGTTGCTTAAATATATCTTTCCTGTACAGATGAAGCTGTGTTCCAGAAAGGTCTGTAAAGGTTGTTCCATAAAGGTTTCCGCTTTTCATAAACGTTTCAAGCCCCTTTTTAATAAAAATGGAATCCTTCTTTTTATATCCTGAATTTTTATAAAACCTGATAATACGGTTCCGCTTTCTGATCAGAATATTTCCGGAATTGTCATACATCATCAGATAATTGTCATTGTTTCCAAAAAGATGGTTTTTCACGATACCCTTTCTTCCGAACTCTGTTCCGTCCTCAGCAATAATTGTATTTTGACTGAAAGGAAGGGACGCGAAATAGACATTACTGGAAAAATCAGCTTCTTTCCTTGCAATATAGAAATTGGAAAGCTGCAGCACATTCAATCCATTATTGAGAGTTCCCAGATACAATTTGTTGAAACTCTCATCGTAGTACATAGAACAATAAGAGTGATTCCCTATTTCTTCGAAGTTTACAAGAAATTTCAAACGGAGATCCTTTTCATTTCCTTCTAAAAGATAAATATTGTCATGGTTGATAATAAAAGTCTGATTGGTAATCTGCTGCCAATAAATTTTAGTGTCGGGATGATTAAAAAGTGTAGGTTGATCTGAAACAGAAAGATGTCCCCTGTAAATAGAGTAGGTTTTTCTTTTTTTCAGATCATTGATGAACAGGTGATTATTCAGAACAAAAATATAGTTCAGATCTTTATGGGTAAAAGGGAGAGTAATTTTTATTTCCTTTTTTCCTTCCTTGTAAATGATGGCATTCTTTTCTGTAAAATGATAAACAGAATTTTTAAGCTGAATAAAATACTGGGTGTCATTATAGAAATCCGATGTAATGATATTATTGGCAATACGATGCAGAATATCTGTACCATTGGAATAGGTCATTTTGTCACCGGCAGTAAGGCTGGCCAGTTTGGGAAACCTGTTTCTGATAATGATTTTACTTTCCTGGAAATTATTAAGAACGGTAATACTGTCAAGGCACGGATCTCCTATGAATTCACCAAAATGCAGATTATTTACCCTGAAATTATTAAAGGTAATAAAAGAACTTCCGTCATACCGTACCAGTCCGTTTTCCGTAGAAATCCAGATGAAGCCATATTTGTCTTTAACAATGGCCTTTGCACTGCTTTGTGGAAGCCCATTGTCTATGTTGTACCACGTAGACGTATAATGCTGCCCGGAAATGTTTAGATAGATGCAAGCAAAAATTAATGCCCAAACTCTCATATATGTGCAAAACTGATCTATATCTGCTGCTATTGCAATAGACGGTTAATAATAGTATTTGTACAAGTCAAAGTTTTTTTAAAGGGCAGGAACGATTGAAAATAAATTTTTATCATTGAAGTTTTCAGGTCTTTTGTGTTTTATATTTTTTGATCGTGTAAAAATAGTGAAATTATGGAGAAAAATTAGTATTGGGTATTTTGTTTTCTATAAGTTTTATCATGTATTGCAGGCTATAAATCATTCAATTTTCTTTACTGCATTATTATATTTCAACAATAAGTGATAAATTTATATTGTATTCATTTTAAATTCTTATTTGTAGATGTCCGTATTGCAATGGATTTGTGGTTTGTATTAAAATTTTATAAATGAGAAATACTATTGAGTCTGAATAATTTTTTTAGTTTTTTAATTAATAGTTGAAGTTTTGTCCAATTCTTAGTTTTGTAGTAAAAGTTTGACAAAAAAAAGACGGTTTATTCTACATGATAACTTTGTCAGGCCTTATGGATATTCATATTTTTGCAAAAATATTCTCACAACAAAAGTATAGAAGCTTTATTGTTAAAATAATGATTCTAAGAACACAAACGGTTTTTATCTCAAAACAAAAGAGACTGTATCAAAAAGTAAACAGTCTCTTTTTTTATGTCAAACTCCCGGAACCCCTTTTTAATCAAAAAACCTCCCGGAAATGATGGGAGGTGAATAAAATTGACTGTATATTGAAGTGTAATTCAATCGTTATTGATGGGTTTCAAGCCACTTCAGTCTGCGCTGATCCGGCAGATGTTTTACCCTGAAGTTTTCAAAAACTGCATTGAACCCTTCTCCGTCCGGACAGGCTGCCATTAACCCAACCATTACAGGAATGTTATCCTGAAGAGGTGCATTCCGCATCATGATATAATTTTTATCATCAAAAGAATAAAATATCTCAACAGCATCCAATCTTCTCACCGCTTTTATCCATAGGGCAGGAGGCGTTTTTTCTAACGTAATGACGCTCCAGTCGCTTTTATGGTGAGTGACCACCGTGCTGAGATTGTATTTGCCATCTACAAATTCTACTCCGGCTTTGATATAATGTTCCTGATCTATTCTCAGCATAAGTCCCATCTGGTCAAACCTTGCCTTATAACTGCCGGTTATTTTTACTTTTGCCTCAAACTCACCGCCATAAGTAGCATAATAGAAAGGAGCATCATCTACCGTGAATCCATAATGGGAAATCCTCCAGTAATCGCTTCGGGGTGTTACAAACATAGAAAGGCTGTTGTTTTTGATTTCCCATTTTTCAGGTTCATTAAACCAGTTCATTTTTTCAAGGCTCTGAGCGGAAAACTTTTGAATCAGGAATAAGGTGCATAGGCCGATAATCAGTTTCTTCATTCTCTTTGGGGATAATTTCTAAGGGTAAATTATTATTTTAGCAAAAGTATTATTAAACCTCATTTCCGTCAATACTGATAAATAACCATTATGAAAATCCGCGAACAGCTTAGTGACAGATTACTTGATAACAGTTCAAAAAAATGCCGGCTTGATCTGGAGATCTATAAACAGAGAGCATTAGCATACTCTCAGATGGAAGGTGCAATATGTGTACTGAGTGATATGCAGGAGAATAAGAGTTTTATTTACAAATCTGCCGCTGCAGATGAACTCGGGCTAAAAATGGATGAAAACCCTGCAGAAATAGACTCCATATGGGAAGAAGAGATGCTGAAAAAAATACATCCTGATGACCGTCTGAAAAAATACATCCATGAACTCCGTTTTTTCAAATTACTGGATCTCATGGAAATAAGCGAACGTAAAGCATATAGTGTCGTTTCAAAAATAAGAATGAAGGATAAAAATGAGATATACAGGTGGGTGAAACATCGTATGTTTTATGTTTATTCTCCCGATAACGGACGGTTAAGATTGGCGCTTTGTCTTTATAATATGGCATTGACTTCACCTAATGTTTCAGATTTTATGATTGTTAATGTCATAAAAGGGGAAGTGGTGGTAAAAGATAAACTCGATTATAAAAATATATTAAGTGCCAGAGAATTGGAGATTTTAAAATGTATTGGAGAGGGCTATGCAAGCAAAGAAATTGCAGATCTTCTTTCTATAAGCATTAATACAGTAAACAGACACCGTCAGAATATCCTGGAAAAGCTGAAAGTAAAAAATTCTACCCAGGCTTTTAAAGACAGTTTTTCTTAAATATTCAGATTCAAACATCCGAAAAGTTCACCGTGTTATTTTGTCTCTTATGACTAATTTTATATCTTGAATACAGATTAGCAAGAACCAGACATGATGAAAAGAAGCGAAGAAATTACCCGTCAGTATTTTACTTTTTTAGACAAGCATATTCAGGACGTTATTTCCGGAGCTGTTCCTGAATTTATGGAACTGAATGAAATTGCCAGAGAGCTTGCTGTGTCCCATAAGCACCTTTCTGATACCGTTAAAAAAGAAACCGGACAGCACCCTTGTTCCTTCTATGATGAAAAAATTATTGATCAGATCAAGCAAATGCTGGTGAGATCCGACCAATCTGTGGCAGAAATTGCCCGTATTTTTACTTATGATCCTTCCAATTTCTCAAAATTTTTCAAAAAAATGACCGGCTTTACTCCCGGAAATTTCAGAAATTCCAAAAAAGTTTAAATTGACTACTTTTTTTGTTTAATATTGTTGTTGCAAGAGATTTGCGCTGGTTTTTATCTCAGGATAGGGATTTGAACGCTCAAATTGTTGTATTTTTAAAGCTGTTTAGTGAATTAAAATGTTAAAATAATAAAAAAATAATCTTTTATAAATGAGCTGTTTGTGAAAAATAATTACATTTTTTTATTATTTATGTATTAAAATTTCTTTATTGTTTGATTTTTTTATTAAATTTAGGTAAGAAAAAACTAATTAATTCAAAAGCGAAAAACGTTAAAAAAGATAGATGTATATTTAAATACTTTGGTTTCCAGATAATAAGAGATAAATATTGTGTCTTTAATAATATTTAATCTTAGCGGAGACGCTTAGGCCTTTTAAATAGTTATATATTTGTTTCTTTTAAACCACAACAAACAAGATTAAGGATGAGCATCAATTTCACAACAGCAACTATTAAAGACTTTGAGAATATACCAGATAATGATATGGCTCAAAGGGCTGAAATTTTTTATGAATATTTAGACTTTGTAAAGTCTAATGGCCACATGAACTACAGACTGAAGAATACTTCAGGAACGAATGCAATACTGAACGTAAATATTGCAGATCACAATAGAGAATTTGTTAGTTTTGTATCAAGTGATTATTTAGGGTTTACGCAGCACCCGAAAGTAAAACAAGCTGCTATTGAGGGAATAGAAAAATATGGTACCGGTACAGGAGCAACTCCTCTTATTGGCGGATATTTTGATTACCACAATGCTTTAGAAAAGAAAATTTCAAGCTTCTTTAAAAGAACAGAAGATGAAGCCGTAGTATTTACAACAGGGTATACCGCTAATAGTGCGAGCTTACAATGTTTAATGCAGAAAGAAGATCTTGCTATTTTAGATATGGCTGTACATGCCAGCGTGCACGAGGGATGTGCTTTTACCAATAAAAAAACATTTCCTCACAATAATTTGGAATCTTTGGAACACATTTTGAAGGTATCTGAAAATCTGTACCGTACGAAACTCGTTATTGTGGATGGTGTGTATTCCCAAGATGGTGATACCTCCCGTATTAATGAGATCTATAACCTTGTGAAAAAGTACAATGCCTTTCTGATGGTAGACGACGTACATGGTGTCGGCATCCTTGGAGAAACCGGAAGAGGTACTTTGGAACAGGCTGGGTTATTGGATAAAGTAGACATCATCACAGGTACATTCAGCAAAACATTTGGAAATCTGGGAGGATATGTCATTGCAGATAAAAAAATAGCTGCATTCATCAGGTTCCATTCCCGCCAGCAGATCTTCTCCGCTACAGCTCCACCATCATCCGCAGGAATTGTTAAAGCCATTGATTTAATTGACGAAGAACCAATCTGGAGAGAAAAACTCTGGGATAACATCAATTATTTCAAAAAAGGACTTGACGATTTAGGGTTAGATACAGGTGTTACGTGCTCTGCAATTATTCCCGTAAAAATTGGAGATCCTTATGTAACAGGTGAAGCCGGAAAACTACTAATAGAAAAAGGAATCTATACCAATCCGATTCTTTACCCGGCTGTACCAAGAAAAGACGCACGTATCAGGATGAGTGTAACGGCAAGACACGAAAAAGAACATCTCGACAAAACGCTTAATGCGTTTGATGATATTAATAAAAAATTGCATATTGCGAAAAAATAATAATTATGCCTAGAAAAGTAGTGCAGGGCCCCATTAGGGACAAAGAAAAAACAAAGCAGAAACTGCTTGCTGCAGTTGGTAAAATTTTAAGAGTAAAAGGATATTCCGGATTAAAAGTAAGCAAGATTGCTGCCGTTGCCGGATTTGATAAAAAATTGATCTATGAGTACTTTGGAAGTACAGATAAACTGATCGATGAGTATATCAAATCTCAGGATTACTGGAGCCAGGTCAACCAGGATGTTGATATGGATTTCTCGGACGGTGGGCACGAACTTACTAAAATGGTTGTATTGAACCAGTTCGAAAACCTGAAGAAAAATAAAGAACTTCAGAAGATTATCCTTTGGGAGCTTTCGGAAAGTAAACCTATTCTCAAGAAACTCGTAGAACAACGTGAAGAAGTAGGAGAGGTTTTATTTGGAAACATCTCAGATCCTTACTTTGGTGAAGGGGTAGCTACAAGACATAGAGCAATTATGGCTCTGATTGTTTCCGGAGCTTACTATCTTAACCTTTACACAGGATACAATGCCAATAAGTTTTGTGGGATTGACCTGAAAACTGAAGAAGGCAGAAAAGAGATTGAAGGCGCTATTGTTGAGTTAATTGACTTTGCATACAGCAAAAAAAAGTAGAAGTTAAAAGTTTTCCGATTTGAGCAGAAATATGTTTTTGTTGATATTTGAAAACTTTTAATTTTCAAATTAAAACTATATTTCTTATTTTTGACCAATGGAAAATTTTATAGTATCTGCAAGAAAATATCGTCCTCAGGAGTTTGATACGGTTGTAGGACAATCCCATATTACGGATACTTTAGAACATGCAATTGAAGAAAGTCAATTAGCTCAGGCATTACTTTTTTGCGGTCCTCGTGGTGTGGGTAAAACTACTTGTGCCAGAATTCTGGCAAGAAAGATCAATGAGAAAGATGGCTCGGTTTCAGAAGATGGCTTTGCTTACAATATCTATGAACTGGATGCTGCATCCAATAACTCTGTAGATGATATCAGAGAACTTATAGATCAGGTACGTTTTGCACCTCAGGTTGGTAAATACAAAGTATATATCATTGATGAGGTTCATATGCTGTCTTCTGCCGCTTTCAATGCTTTCCTTAAAACACTGGAAGAGCCGCCTGCCCACGCTATTTTTATTTTGGCAACCACGGAGAAACATAAAATTATCCCCACAATTTTATCCCGTTGTCAGATTTATGACTTCAAGAGAATTGTTATTGAAGACATACAGAATCATCTGAGAAATATTGCCCAGAAAGAAAGCATCCAGTACGAAGATGATGCCCTGTATCTGATTGCCCAGAAAGCAGACGGTGCATTAAGAGATGCACTTTCTATCTTCGACAGACTTTCTACCTTCTCCCAGAAAAATATTACCCTCGCAAAAGCCGCCGAAGTACTCAATATTCTGGATTATGATCAATATCTGAACATTGTGGATCTCGCCAATGAAAACAAAATTCCTGAAGTGCTTTTCGCTTTCAATGAGATTGTAAAGAAAGGTTTTGATCCCCATATTTTCATTGCCGGATTAGGAAATCATTTCAGAGATCTGATGATGGCGCAGAATGCTTCCACCATGGAACTCATTGAAGTGGGAGAGAAGACCAAGGCTAAATTTGTAGAGCAAGGACAGAAGTGGGCCGCCCAGCAGCTTATAGATGGTATTGAAATCTGTAATCATGCAGATATTAATTATAAGAATTCCAAAAACCCAAGACTTACGGTTGAAATTGCTTTAATGCAGCTGGCTTCACTGACAGCTAATTTAGGCGATACTAAAAAAAAAAGTTCCTGATACTGGCTCCGTTTCTCAGTGAGAAGCAGGAGGTGAAGATGCCGGAAAAAGCCCCGGAGAAGAAAGAAGTTAAAGCAGAACTACAACCTGCAGCTTCCCAGACAGTTCAGGAAGTTTCAGTAGCAAAAACCAACAAACCATTATCTAGACCGGGAATCTCTTCCGGTTTCAGCATCAATTCCTTTTTGAATAAAGAAGATAAAGCAGAAACAACAGAAGATGTTGTGGTAAAAACTGATAATCTTCCTCAGAACCATTTTACAGATACAGACCTGCAGGTGGAATGGAAAATTATGCTTAAACAGCTTCAGGTGAAAAATAATTTTGTATTTAATGCTGTCAAGACCTTCAAACTGGTAAAAGCTGAAGAGCATAAAATCAAAGTTTTGTTCCCTTCAGATTCTGCAAAAGTAGAATTTGATAAAATAAGTGGAGAATTTTTTAATCATTTTAAAAGAAAAATTCAGAATTATATTATTGAGATAGAATACGTCAGAGACGTTGAAAATCTGAAGATTGAGGTGGTGACGAAAAGAAAAATGTTTGAAAAATTTATAGAAAAAAATCCACTTTTGAAAGATCTTGATGATTTAATGAAGTTTGATTTGACATAATTTTTATATATTTGTCAAATATTTCTGTCGAAAATCATTTTTTGACAAAAACAAATTATAAACAGAAACGCTAAATAAAGACATTTCCAGAATAAAATGGAAAATTTGACTAACACATATCAGTCTTTTTTTGCACCCGCTAATTACTTTTTTAGCGGTTATTTTAGTTTTTCTGCTTCTTATTATAGAAATTTCAGAACGTATTACCGATTTTATTGGTACTGTTAACTGAATTTCTTTCCAAAAAATACAGGAGAAGTAGAGCCCTATTATTTTCCTGATTCCTTTAAACAATTTTGAACGGCATTTTTTGAAAAGAATTATAAATTAAATTTTATAATCCAAAGGGCTATTGCTGTTAACGAAAAAATTATATAAAAAAACAATAAAATTTAGAATAATGAATTTAAATGATTTAAAAAATGAGTGGATCGATGGGCTTACACAGCCTCTAATGATTGCAGGACCATGCAGCGCGGAAAGTGAAGCTCAAATGCTTGAAACGGCCAGGAGAATTAAAGAATCCAATGCCAATGTATCCGTATTCCGTGCAGGAATCTGGAAACCCCGTACCAAACCAAACGGTTTTGAAGGAGTAGGAGTGATCGGTTTGAACTGGCTGAAAAAAGTAAAAGAAGAGTACGGTTTTAAAACAGCGACTGAGGTAGCCAACGCACACCATGTCTTTGCAGCCCTTGAAGCAGATGTAGATGTTCTTTGGATCGGAGCACGTTCTACAGTGAACCCGTTTACAGTACAGGAAATTGCGATGGCTTTAAGAGGAACAGATAAGCCTGTATTCGTGAAAAACCCTGTTAATCCGGATCTTGCATTATGGATTGGTGCTTTGGAAAGGCTTTTAGGACAGGATATTAAAAACCTGGGAGTTATTCACAGAGGATTTTCAACCTACCAGAAAACAAAATACAGAAACAACCCGAACTGGCAGATTGCCCTTGATTTCAAGAGTCAGTTTCCAAATATTCCAATGTTAATCGACCCTTCTCACATCTGCGGAAACCGAACTGGTCTTGCTGATATTACACAGGAAGCCCTTAACGTGGGATACCAGGGAGCGATCATTGAATCTCACTGCAATCCTGATGAAGCATGGAGTGATGCTTCACAGCAAATTACTCCGGAAGTTCTTGCAGACCTTATCGGAAATCTGAAAGTGAGAAGTTCTAATCTTGCTGGTTTTGAAGGAGAGATGGGAAGACACAGAACTCTGATCTCCGATCTTGACTTCCAGTTAATTGAACTTCTTTCTCAAAGAATGAAAATTTCTGAAAAGATCGGTAAACTTAAAAAAGAGAACGACATTGCGATCTTCCAGCCTGAACGTTGGAAAGTGATCACTGAGTACGCTACTCAAAAAGCAAAAGAAACAGGGATGTCTCAGGAGTTTATTGAAAAAGTATTCAAGGCAATTCACGAAGAGTCTATTGAGGTTCAGAATAATATTATGATTGAGAGATAAGCTGTAGATGAAAAGTAAAAGAGACTAATACTTCTACTAAATTTTCAGCTAAAAAATAAATTAGGGCTTAGACATCAGCATTTAGGGCAATTGAAACATGTGTTTTTAAACCTATTTCCTGAATGCTAAGCCCTAATTGCGTATATTTGCACCAGCATTATCTATGAAAGGAAAAATCATTAAATCTACAGGCAGTTGGTACCAGGTTTTGGAATTGGAAACACATAAAATTTTCGAGGCCAGAATCAGGGGGAAATTCAAATTAATAAAAACCAGACTTACCAATCCACTTGCAGTAGGAGATTTTGTTGAGTTTCAACTGGAGCAAGATGATATCGCATGGATCACAAAAATTGAACCGCGCTCCAATTATCTGATCAGAAAATCAGTAAACCTTTCAAAAGAAGCCCATATTATTGCGTCCAATATTGATTTGGCTTGCTTTATCTTTACTCTGAAACATCCTGAAACCTCTTTAGGATTTCTGGACAGGTTTCTGGCATGCTGTGAAGCCTATAATATTACTCCACTGATTCTTTTTAATAAGATCGATGTTTTACACGAAGAAGAAATTGAAATTGTAAAGGACATTGAATTCCTATATCAGGAAATTGGATATGATACTTTGGAAATTTCCTCCTATTCAAAATTGAATCTGGATCAGCTTCAGGATATTCTTAAAGATAAAACCTCAGTGTTCTTCGGTCACTCTGGTTGTGGAAAGTCTACTTTAGTGAATGCTTTGCAGCCGGGATTAAACTTAAAAACGTCTGAGATTTCTGACACTCACCTGAAAGGAAAGCACACCACAACTTTCGCCCAGATGCATTTCTGGCATTTTGGCGGAAACGTTATCGACACTCCGGGGGTTCGTGAATTTGCAATGATTGATATTGAAAAAGAAGAAGTACAGCATTACTTCCCTGAAATTTTTAAAAAGAGAGAAGAGTGCAAGTTTCACAACTGTCTTCATATCAATGAACCGAAATGTGCTGTTATCGATGCTCTTGAAACAGGCGAGATTCAGCATTCGCGTTACGCTACTTACATTAAACTGATGGACGAGGCAGAAGAAGCTTCCCAAAAATAATCAATAAAATCCTTTATTTAACAGGGACAGATTTTGTTAGAAATAATACAGAGACTATCATTAGATGGTCTCTTTTTTTTGTTTAGAACTGTTTTGCCGAAATGGCACCCTTGTCAAGGTTTCAAACCTTGACAAGGGTCACTTTCTCAAAGAATAATATTTACTGTTATTATTTTTTTTAAAGATCAATTTAATGTATTCTGGATATTTTATTTCTTGTAATTATTTTTTTTAATTTTAAATGAAAAAATATTCGTTTTTAAATAACTCTACTTTTCAACTTTACAATTTTGGCAGATAACTCCACTTTTGTCATATTTCTGACCACCATGAGATTGGATTTTTAAAAAATAAAATTATTTCACCAATTGAAACAAAATGGAGAAAATCATTAAATATGATCCAATATTAATTGTAAAATTATATAATTAATAAAAAATAAGGCTGTTTTTTGCAAATAAAAAACCCAGCCGAAGCTGGGTAAAAACTAATAACCATGAAAACTCAAATTAAACATGAGAATCGGAATAGAATAAACAATTACTGTGCC
Source organism: Chryseobacterium sp. WLY505 (assembly GCF_030846215.1). Classification (NCBI taxonomy): domain Bacteria; kingdom Pseudomonadati; phylum Bacteroidota; class Flavobacteriia; order Flavobacteriales; family Weeksellaceae; genus Chryseobacterium; species Chryseobacterium sp. WLY505. The sequence continues at coordinate 220,034 of NZ_JAVCWI010000004.1, forward strand.
AAAGTTTAGTTTACGATTTCTTAATAAAAGTTATTTTTATGTTAAAAAAAAATTAAAATAAAAATCAAAGATATTTTTTGTAATTTTGCGCCATTAAAAAAATATACATTTATGTCTAACATTACATTCACTATGATTAAGCCTGATGCTGTTGCTGACGGACATATCGGTGCTATATTAGGTAAGATTGCTGAAGGAGGTTTTAAAATCAAAGCTTTAAAATTAACTCAGCTTACAGTTGCTGATGCAAAAAAATTCTATGAAGTACATGCTGAAAGACCATTTTATGGAGAATTAGTAGAATTTATGAGCTCTGGTCCTATCGTTGCTGCAGTTTTAGAAAAAGATAATGCAGTTGAAGACTTCAGAACATTAATTGGTGCTACTAACCCTGCAGAAGCTGCAGAAGGTACTATCAGAAAAATGTTTGCGAGAAGCATCGGAGAAAATGCTGTTCACGGTTCAGATTCTGACGAGAATGCATTAATCGAAGCTCAATTCCATTTTTCAGGAAGAGAGATTTTCTAAGAAAATCATCTTACAAAATAAAAAATCCGGAGAATTTTCTCCGGATTTTGTTTTTATATGAATTGATCTTTAAGATATACTAAAGATTGTTTTCAATAGCTCCCACATTTTCTCTGTAGAGTTCCAGAGGTTTATTCAGTAAGACAGCAATGACGGTCATTTGCTTATCCAATTTTTCCTTTGGAACGTCAATATAAATAATTCCCGGTCTGTCGCTCCAGTACAGCTTGTTGTAGATGGTATGAGGCAGCATAGTACCTTCGCCAACTACTCTTATTCTGGCAATCTCATTTTTTATTCCCTTCAGAGCAATAGGACCGGTAGGTGCTCCTTCCACAAAAAGATAAAGCGTCTGTTTATCTTTTGATAAAGCGCTCAATCCTGAGTAATGACCAGCCGGAAGTCCTTTTCCTGTCTCAAATAAAGCTTCAGCATGCTTGCTTATCCATTCGATGGTTTCCGGATTTGTTTTAGACGTTTTCTTAATTTTCATGTCAAGGCCATCTTGGGTAAGACCTTCATGGGTAACTAAATTCTGATCATCGTTCAGAGCATTGGCGATATCATAGACGGCTTCCTGGGTATTTTTGCTTTCCAGTATTTCGGGAAGAGAATATTTTTCCTTCTTAAAATCGGTCAAAAATGAAGGAGGGCTGTCAAAAGTAATTTCTGCCACAGTGACATCTTTGTCAAATTTTACATTGGAGAAATTCAGTGTCAGTGTTTTCTCAGCATTATAATCCATTGTAATAACAGCTGCCGGATCTCCGATGATCTTTACTGAAAGAGGTTTTGTTGCCAGTCCGTAAATTTTTGTGAATTTTTTGGTTTCTTCCAGATAAAGGAATAAAGATTTTTTAGAGGTCGACAAAGAAGATTTCCCTTTATAATTGTCAAAAGGAATACCGCGGGTGGTTTCATAGATGGCATGCTGGTTTTTTGACGTCCAGCGTCCCAGGTTTTTCAGAATTTCAATTTGTTCTTCAGGAATCGTTCCATCGGATTTCGGACCCATATCAAGAAGCAGATTTCCTCCCATGCTGATCACATCTGCCAGGGTTCTGACAATCATATTGGGGGTTTTGTAATTTTTATCAAAAGGCTGATATCCCCAGGAATCATTCATGGTATAACAAAGCTCCCAGTATGGATTTTGTGGCGGAACAACAGGAATGCCCTGCTCAGGAGTATCATAATCTCCGTGATGATTGAGCCTTGAATTGATGATAATATTAGAATTGTATTTTTTGAGTAAATCCAGGGTCTGAGCCGCTTTCCATTCTTCGGAAGTATGCTCCCAGTCTCCATCGAACCAAAGAAGATCCGGAGAATATTGGGAAGAAAGCTCATTGAGCTGACCTTGATAATAGCTGATAAAATTCTGCCAGCGCTTTAGATCATTTTTGAGCTCGTAGCGTTTTTTTGTCCGGGTATTGATGTCATAATACGGATGACTCCAATCCGGCAACGAAAAATAAAGCCCTGTTTTTAATCCTGATTTTTTCAGAGCGGAAACAAAAGGGGTTAGCACATCTTTTTTAGCCAAAGAATTTTGAGGGATAGTTGTTGCTTTTTCTGCTCCTGAATTCCATAGTGAAACTCCGTCATGATGTTTTGTGGTAATGACAGCATATTTTGCTCCGGATTCCTTAATGAGGTTTACCCATTGCTTGGGCTGGTATTTTGAAGCTGAAAAACCATTCAGCTGTTTCATATAATTTTCGTGATTAATATAATTATTGAAGAATGACCAGGATTCTGAGATTCCATCGACAGAGTAGATTCCCCAATGAATAAAAATACCCAGTTTTGCCTTGTTGAACCATTCCATTTTTTTGCTGTTGTCAACCGCCTGAACCTGTGCATCGATACTATGTGCAGATAATATCAATCCAAGGAAAACAGCTTTAATCAGACTGCTTTTCATATATAGATTTATTTTAACATTAAATATAGATAAAGAAAACATTACAGAGTAGAATAGTTTCGGATATTTACTGATAATTGTTATCAAAACGTTTCTTATTATTGTATTTTTATAAATGGAACGTTTATTGTAAAATTATCTGAAAAAAGAAATTATGAAAATTCCAGCAATATTAATGGCGAGTTTATTAGCGGTAGGGGTATCTGCACAGACTACTAAACCTGAAGCTAAAACGAAAAAGCCTGTTAAAAAAGTAAAGAAAGCGACTTCCACGGATACGGTTGAAAAGAAAAAACCGGGAACACCCAAGCCGGTTGTTAAAAAAGATACCCTTGTGCTTCGTGGTCATGGTTGTCCTGCTTGCGGAATGGGGTAGAAGATGAGAAAGCCAATGTTAGGAGTATCAATGATGGCGGAAGCAGATTTTGTTTCTGCTATTTTGCCATTATTACAGGATAATTCCATCGAAGTGATGGAATGGTCTTTTGATACCCTTTATCATACCAATGAGCCGGATTGGCTTCGGGATCTGTTGAATTTCTACGCTGAAAATAACCGCTTGATAGGACATGGGGTTTATTATTCTTTATTTGATGCAACATGGAATGAAAGGCAGGAAGAATGGTTAAAAAAACTTAAAGAAGAAGTGCGCCTGCGGAAATACAATCATATCACGGAACATTTTGGGTTCATGAACACTGAGAATTTTCATCAGGGAGTACCATTACCGGTATCTTTACATTCCAAAACTTTACAAATAGGAAAAGACAGATTATACAGACTTCAGGATGCTGTAAGTATTCCTGTCGGGATAGAAAATCTGGCATTCTCATTTTCTATTGAAGATGTTAAAGAACAAGGCATTTTTCTTGACAAGCTTACGGAAGATACCCATGGCTTTCTGATTCTTGATCTTCATAATATTTACTGCCAGTCCTGTAATTTCGAATTAGAGATGCACGAAATCATTGATTTGTATCCACTGGACAAGGTAAAAGAAATTCATCTTTCCGGAGGAAGCTGGCAGGATAGCGTATATGGAAAAAAGCAGGTGAGAAGGGATACTCATGATGATGTCATCCCTAAAGATATCCTTTCTGTGTTGCCCTCTGTGATGAAAAAATGCCCAAATCTGGAATATATTATCATTGAAAGACTAGGGCACACTTTGAAAACAGAAGAAGAAAGGAATAATTTTTTGGAAGATTTTAATAAAGTCAGAACAATCATTGAAACTTCAGACCTGAAGCTGAGGGAACAAAACGGTTGGCGTAAAGAGGAAATTAAATTTTCTGCTAAACCTCTGGAAGATTTGCTTTTACATGAAGAGCAGTCAAAGCTTACCCGACTTCTGTATGATAATGCAAATGTTGAAACCATTAAGGATCTGGACCTTCATTATTTCAAAACAGAAAACTGGGATGCTGAAATGATTCTTACTGCCCAGAATATCATTAAAAAATGGAATCCCTATTAATTCTATTCTCTGATAACCAAAATCAAAATATATGAAAATGACAACATTAGTATTGATCATTACCGCTGTCCTCACTGCTCTGATAGGAGGACTTTTCTATGCTTATTCGTGCTCGGTTGTTCTGGGACTGGGAAAACTTTCTGATACAGAATATCTCAAGGCGATGCAGAATATTAACCGTGAAATTCTGAACCCCGTTTTCTTTATGAGCTTTATGGGAACGGTGATTTTTCTTCCTGTAGCTACATTTTTGCTCCGGAGCCAGCAGCCTGTTTTTATCTTTCTTCTTTTGGCCACACTGGCTTATCTGATTGGTGTTTTCGGTGTAACAGTTGCCGGAAATGTTCCGATGAATGACGCTTTAGATAAATTTGATATTTCCAATTCTACAGCAGAAGCCATCAGACAGATGCGGGAAAATTTTGAAAACAGATGGAATTTTCTGAATAATATCAGAACGGTCTTTTCAGTTATTTCGATCATTTTTGTAGTTTGCGCCTGTGTCTGGCATAAAGAATTATAATGGATTAAGTGAAAATACCTATTATTAAATTACGTATTTCTACCGATGTGTGCGTCTGGTTTTATTCAGATCTTTGTGTTGTTAGCAAGATAGTTTTAAACATTTTCAAATAAGTTGAAAAAAAGATTATAACCAAGACGACTTAAATTTCCAAACAAGAGAAAAGGCAGCCATTGGCTGCCTTTTGTTTATTATTTTGATCCTTTTATATCTTTAAAAGTTCAATGGTTCTTTCCGGACTTTCCGCTGAGAAAACAGCATTTCCTGCAACAAGAACATCTGCTCCGGCTTCAAATAATTTAGAAGCGTTGTCAAGATTTACTCCTCCGTCTACCTCGATAAGCGCTGTAGAGTTGTTGCTTAAGATCAGATCCTTGGTTTCTGCAATCTTTTTGTAAGTATTTTCAATGAACTTCTGTCCTCCAAATCCTGGATTTACACTCATTAATAATACAAGATCCACATCTGCAATAATATCTTCAAGCATCAATACCGGAGTAGAAGGATTTAAAACAACACCTGCTTTTGCTCCTTTGCTCTGAATGTGATGAATAGTTCTGTGAAGATGGGTACATGCTTCATAATGTACAGAAACAAGATCAGCACCATGGTTGATGAATTCATCAACATATTTCTCAGGTTCCACGATCATCAGGTGAACATCTACAAATTTTTTAGCATGCTGCTGAACGGTTTTCATTACCGGAAAACCAAAAGAAATGTTAGGAACAAATCTTCCGTCCATGACATCAATGTGGAACCAGTCGGCCTGAGAATTGTTCAGCATTTCAATGTCTCTCTGCAGATTCCCAAAGTCTGCTGATAAAAGGGATGGAGCAATAAGCTTCGTTTTCATTTTTACTTTTTATACTTTTACTTAGATTTCTTTCTTTAAAATGGATTAACAACCAAAAAATAATACAGAGAAATACCTCCGAATAGAATAGCCTCAATGATTGTTAATTTGATATTGTTAATTTTAATAACTAATAATCTGTCAATTATAAATAATCCTACAGGCACAACGCTGACAATTAACAACATCTCAAGAATCATATTATATGCCGACCCTATTTTGGGAGGATCAAATATTTTATATACAGCCAGAAAGATGATGTAACTAAAAAAGACAGCAGTTAAAACCGATATAAAAGTTGGTTTCCGGATCAGATGATAAAAGACATTTTTCATTGTAATTAATGATACTTCAGTTTCATTTCCGGCTTGATCTTAAGAACTGTTTCATAGATAAGTTTGATGACATTACCTACATCTTCTTTAGATACCATTTCTACCGTAGTATGCATATATCGCAAAGGTAAGGAAATTAAAGCACTTGGTACTCCACCATTGGAATGGGCAAAAGCATCTGTGTCAGTTCCGGTAGCTCTGCTGGCGGCAGCTCTCTGGAAAGGAATTTTCTTGGTCTTTGCAGTACCAATAATCAGTTCTCTGATGGTGTGGTGAACGCTTGGAGCGAAGAATACTACCGGCCCGGCACCACATTTCTGATCTCCTTCTTTTTTCTTTTCAATCATCGGAGTGGTAGTGTCGTGGGTAACATCTGTTACAATGGCAATATTCGGTTTGATAGTGTCAGCAATCATATCTGCTCCGTATAAACCTACTTCTTCCTGTACGGAGTTGGTAATATAAAGCCCGAATGGGATTGATTTCTTATTTTCTTTTAAAAGTCTGGCAACTTCAGCAATCATAAAACCGCCGATTCTGTTATCCAAGGCTCTGCAGACAAAATATCTGTCATTCATTTCAAAGAATTCATCCGGATAGGTGATCATACATCCTACAAAGATTCCCATTTCTTCTACCTCTTTTTTAGAAGTAGCGCCACAGTCGATAAAGATATTTTCGATTTTTGGAGTCGGTTCATTCTGGTTGGTTCTGGTATGAATCGCAGGCCATCCAAATACTCCTTTTACAATTCCGTTTTCACCGTGAATATGAACCACTTTTGAAGGGGCGATGGTCTGATCTGAACCTCCGTTTCTGATGACGTAGATCAATCCGTCATCTGTAATATAATTGACATACCATGATATCTCATCAGCGTGTGCCTCAATCACTACCTTAAATTCAGCTTCAGGATTGATGATTCCGTAGCAGGTTCCGTAATGATCTACTTCTATTTTGTCCACATAAGGTCTGATGTAGTCCATCCAGACTTCTTGTCCTTTGTGTTCGTAACCTGTTGGAGATGATGTGTTTAAATATTTCTCTAAAAATTTCAAAGATTTCTTTTCAAATTTCATAAAAAGGAATGATTTTTGCGTTTAATTTTTCTTCTTATAAGTGTAAAAATAATGAATTTTAGTAAGATTATCTGCCTTTTTATCTTCTTTTTTGGAGTCAGTGTTTTTGGTCAGAAAGATGGAATAGTGGCAAAACCACTCAATCAGTATCCGCCTGAATCCCTGAAAGTGGATGAATTTGGGAATAAATACTATTACGACGAACAGCAAAAGATCAAAGTGTATGAGATCAATGGCGAACCGGTAGTAGTATTAGATGAGCTGGTTTTGGTTAATAAACCGAGGTTTAACAATCAGCTGGATAAGAATTACTATTATTTTCTGAATAAAAAGCTCTACAGAGTATATCCGTTATTTGTTACCGCATTGCAGCAGTACAGAGATATACAGAAAGATATGACTGATCTGGACAGCAAAGCCAAAAGAAAGTTTGTAAGAGAAAGACAAAATATGCTTGCTGATCAATATGAAAAACAATTAAGAGATCTTACAACTACTGAAGGGCAGGTTTTTGCAAAGCTGATGAACAGAGCAACCGGAAAAAACGTATTTGAGATTATCAAAGAATTAAGAGGCGGATGGAGTGCTTTCTGGTGGAATGTAAAAGGAAAAATGGCTGATATTGATTTGAAAGAACGCTATGATCCTCATAGCAACAGAAGTGATGAATTCATAGAATCATTACTGCAGTCTAATTGGAATTCCGGTTATCTCCAGCCTTATCCCGGAGCGAACGATTTTAAAGTAAAGAAATAATATAATAAAATTCCTGTAAGAATACTTACAGGAATTTTTCTTTTAATTTGTCAAATACAATTTTATCTATGGGCAGAGGAAAAGGATTATCCGGTCTGTCGATATCAATCCATTCTGTTTTTTCGATGCAGGGATCCAAAATAATAAAGTCTTCCTCGTTAACGATGTCTACTATATAATATATGGTAAGAAGCTGCTCATTTTCTTTGAAACGCGATACCAGAAAGTTTTCCTGAGTATAGAAATGTTCCAGCACATTGATTTTTACATTCAGTTCTTCATCAAACTCGCGATGCAGGCATTCCAGTACTCCTTCACCGTATTCCAATCCGCCGCCCGGAAATTTCATTAAAGGCTCACCGGCATATTCTTCAAATAGAGTCAGAACTTGTTTATCTTTTACTGCACATGCATACACTCTGATGTTGATCTTATCTATCATATATATAATGTATAATATTTTGTATAGCTAATGTAAGGAATTTTGTTGGAAAAAGCCGGAAGTTGGAAGCTTGAAGCTGGAAGTTTAATACCATTTAATAATATTGAATCATATTATATTGATTATTATTTTAAAATAAAAAATCAAAATTAATTTAGCACTCGGCTGTAAACATCCAGCTTCCATCTTCAAGCTTCCTTCTACAACTTAATTGCATTAATCATCTCTCTTTTTCCTGGAGGTCCCTGTTTTTTCTCGACCTGGAAATTCAGCTCCTGAAGAATTCTTCTTACGCTGCCTTTAGATGAGTAGGTGGTTAATAATCCGTTAATGGCCATTTTGTCAGAAACCAGTTCGAATAATGGCTTTTCCCAAAGGTCTGGCTGTACTCTGGCTCCAAAACAGTCGAAATAGACGAGGTTGATTTTTGGCAGATCAATGTCTTTCAGGTCGAAAAAATCACATTCTATCTTTTTTAAATTGAATCCACTAATGATTTCTACTGACTTTTCCCAATCTGCCAGATGAATTTTCTGATAAATATTTTTAAACTCTGGGTTATCGAAAAGTTCAAAGTAAGCCAAATCCTTAACTTCGGATTCATTTATGGGGTATTTTTCAAGCGAAAAATAATTGATGACATGATTTTTGTCAGTTTTTAAATATTCATTAATTGTTACCAAAACATTCAAACCTGTTCCAAAACCGAGTTCTAAAATATTAATTTCGCAATCATTTATCAAATTAAGTCCATTTTTGATAAACACGTGTTCGGCTTCCTGCAGGGCTCCGTGATGAGAATGGTAGTTTTCATTTAAATCATTGATAAACAATGTTTTACTTCCGTCGTTTGTGGTCTTTATTTCTCTTTTCAAGCTATTTTTTTGTCAAATTTACTCTAAAATTTTTATATTTAGAAAATTATGTTAAATTTGTAGAACATCGTAAAAATTTTAAAAAATGATAATTCAAAAAACTGAAAACTCCAGAATTTCTACATTTGACCCTAACAATTTTTCATTTGGTGGTACTTTTATTGATCATATGATCATTTGTGAGTACGAAGATGGGAAATGGGGTGATGTAAAATTAGTTCCTTACGGTCCGATTCCATTTACACCTGCCATGATGGGAGTAAACTATGGACAAGCTTGTTTTGAAGGTATGAAAGCCTATAAAGACAAAGACGGGCAGGTTTTCCTTTTCAGGCCAGAAAAGAATTTTGAACGTATCAATAAGTCAGCGAAGCGTCTTGCTATGCCGGAAGTGACTGAAGAAATGTTTTTAGACGGATTAAAGGCGTTAGTAGATATTGACAGAGAGTGGATTCCACAGGGGGAAGGAATGTCTCTTTATATCAGACCTTTGATTTTTGCTACAGAAGAAGCTTTGAAAGCAAGAGTATCTAATAAATATATGTTTGCCATCGTTGCAACACCTGCGAAGAGCTACTATTCTGAGCCGGTATCTGTGAAAATCTCTGATCACTATTCAAGAGCTGCAAACGGAGGAGTAGGATCTGCAAAAGCTGCAGGTAACTATGCTGCTTCTTTCTATCCAACTCAGTTGGCCATTGAAGAAGGGTATGAGCAAATCATCTGGACGGATGATGCTACTCACGAATATTTTGAAGAGAGTGGTACAATGAATGTATTTGTAAGAATTAACGATACCATCTATACACCTCCGACGTCTGAGAAAATCCTTGACGGAGTAACAAGAGACAGCTTCATCCAGTTAGCTAAGAAAAGAGGTATTGAAGTAAAAGTAGAACCAATTCCTGTGAAAACAGTGATTGAAGCTTTAAAGAATGGCGAGCTTAAAGAAGTATGGGGTGTAGGTACAGCAGTAGTAACTACACAGTTCCAGGCTTTAGGATACCAGGGTGAAAAACTTGAGCTTCCAAGATTGTCAGATGAAGAAAGCTACGCAGCTCTTCTTAAGAAAGATTTGGTAGATCTTCAAAACAACCTGTCTGAAGATCCATTCGGATGGAGAGTGATGGTAGATCACGCTTTGGAAACAGTATAATAGTATTGATATAACGATATGAAAGCCGGGTTTTTCCCGGCTTTTTCGTATCTATGTATGTACGTAAAATATACGAAACGTTTTGGCGGAGATCAATGCCTTACAACATTCACATATTTCTGGGTCAAGTTTTGTAATTGATTCGCGAAATGTGTATTTTCGCAAAAGTTTATGAAAAAAATACTCTTCATATCAGCCATAAGCCTGTTGAGCTGCAACAGAAATGCACAGACGGCCCATCCTCCTGTAGGCGGGGTTTTAAGCCAAAAAGATCTGGATGTTTCTAAGAACAGGATGAAAAATTTGAATGTCATAGAAAGAGGGCAGATTCAGGATTGGATCAGTGGTCAGTCTGTGAAGTATTATCCTACGCAGCTTAATTATTGGGTAACGGTAGAAGGTTATGATCAGAGAGAAAGAAGGAAAGATGAAACTACAATTTCCTATTCTTATGATCTGTATGATTTTGATCAGACGAAAATCTACGATCAGCCTTTTGAAAGAAGAGATGCCAGATTCGGGCACTTTGATGAACTGAGAGCAGTGGAAAACGCTTTGCGTTTTATACGTGATGGAGAGGAAGTAACTCTTTTGGTACCGTCTTCTTTGGCCTACGGAACGTACGGAGACGAAAAAAAAATAGACAACGATATTCCATTAATCATAAAATTAAAAGCATTATAATACATGAAATTGTTTAACAAGAATATAATTCTGGCAGCGGCAAGTATTTCGCTGATGAGTTGTACCCCAATTTATAAAAAAATGAACGTAGACAAAGAAACTTACGAAGGTCTTAATGACGGACTTTATGCCAATCTTCAAACTACAAAAGGTAACCTGATTGTAAAATTTGAAGACAAAAAAGCACCAGTAACTGTAGCCAACTTTATCGGTCTTGCAGAAGGGAAAATCGACAACAAAGCTAAGGCTAAAGGAGTTCCTTACTATGACGGAACTATTTTCCACAGAGTAATCAAAGATTTCATGATCCAGGGAGGTGATCCTCAGGGAACTGGAATGGGAGATCCTGGGTATAAATTCGAAGACGAAAGAAACGACCTTAAACACACAGGGAAAGGTATTCTTTCTATGGCGAACTCCGGACCTAATTCAAACGGATCTCAGTTCTTTATCACAGAAGTAGCTACGCCTTGGTTAGATGGAAGACATACGATCTTCGGAAAAGTGGTAAAAGGAAATGAGGTAATTGACGCTATTGCTAACGTTGAAAAAGGAGCTCAGGATAAACCTAAAACGGATATCGTTTTAGAAAAAGTTTCTGTTTTCAGCAAAGGTGATGAGTATAAGCATTACGATGCAGCTAAAACTTTCAACGAAGGAAAAGCTAAAATCGCGGAAAACAACAAAGCTTTCATTGCTAAAGAAGAAGCTGAAAAAAAGAAAAGAGAAGAAGAGTTCAAAGCTAACCAGGAGAAGTTGGTTGAAAACCTGAAAGCTGGTATGCAAAAAACTGAATCTGGTCTTTATTATAAAATCACAAAAACAGCTGATGGTAAAGCTCCAAAAGCTGGTGACAACGTATCTGTACACTATGCAGGTAAATTGGTAGATGGAACTGAATTTGATTCTTCATTCAAGAGAAACGAACCAATCGAAATTCCAATCGGAATGGGAAGAGTAATCAAAGGATGGGATGAAGGTATCCTGTTATTGAAAGAAGGTGAAACTGCTACATTATTGATCCCGCCAGCAATGGCTTACGGAGAAAGAGGAGCAGGAGGAGTGATCCCGCCAAATTCCTGGTTAGTTTTCGATGTTGAGCTTGTAAAAGTAAAATAATTGAATCTTCAAAATAGTATCAAAAGCCGTCCGAAAGGATGGCTTTTTTTATGGGTCTCAAATACATTCTGTAACTATTGGCATACAGGCTACGACACATTTTAGTAGCTGGAAAGATTAACAGCTTTTCCGGTAAAAGTAATTTTCAAATTTATAATAACCATTCAACCATGAAAACCAAATCACTTCTGTTTCTGTTTGTTCTGCTGTCATCTATGACTTTTTCACAGACTAAGACCAATCCTGATGACCCAACGATAAAAAAATCACTTACTTATTTTGTCAACAGTATTCAATCTAAACAGATAGAGCAGGCAGTAAGCTGTATCTATCCAAAATTCTTCACCATAGTTTCAAAAGAGCAGATGACGCAGATTTTGAATATGACTTACAATAATCCATTCATGAAAATTGAAGTACAGGATGTAAATTTTGGAAATATTGAGAAACCTGAACTCATTACCGGTGAATATTTTTCTATTACCCCTTATATTTTGAAACTGAAATGTAATGTCAGTTCCTTAAACGATGAGATGAAAAAGAAAATGACCAGTGCTTTAACAGCCAAATATGGTGCAAATAATGTGAAGTACCTGGCCAACGAAGGTGCATATCTCATCAATGCCAGTATGAAAGCCTGTGCGGTTTCAAAAGATAAAAAGGCATGGAAATTTGTGATGCTTGAAAAGGAATATAAAAAAGAACTTGTGAAAATTTTACCTAAGAAAATTCTGGATAAGTTTTAAAGTTGAAAGTATTAATTTTTTATATTAAAATAGCCGTCTTGAAAAAGTCGGTTTTTTGTTTGTGTAAATACCGTAGAAATACGGATTTCGGCAAGGCTTTATTACTTCTATCTTTATCATGCACTTAAAAGAACAAAATAAAAGAATATGTTTAACCTGAATTACGACCAGATAAAGACAGAAATAGAATCCGAAGTATGCGAAGAACATGGCATGCATCCGGAATTTGTAAAAACAGACGAAGGTTTCGGAATAAAAGCCTGCTGTGAACCTTTCAGAGAAGAACTGGTTGAAAAGTCAGGAAAAATGATTGAAGAAGAAACCAAAAAGATCCTTGAAGAAATGATGAAGGATCTATTTAAAGAATAAGTTTTTACGATGTTAAGATAACTTTGTTATCGCCAGAGCTGCTCCGGAAGGAGTGGCTTTTTTTTGCTGGAAATACTGATGATATAATAATGGAGTAGGACTGTAAGCAAAAAACCGCCCCAAACAGGACGGTTTTTTCAGTAAAAATAAATTGAAAGTTATATGTTCTGTTATCTTTTCTTCATACTCGTTCCGGCTAAGGAACTGATGAATACAAGGCCAAACCCGATATAAGCGGCAAACGCCGTCAGGTATATAATTAAGCTGTTAAAGCTTGGTTCTAAGGCGTATACCAATACAGAAAATGCAGCAAAACTTAACACCAGCATTAGGCTCCATATATGCAATTTTGCAGCATCTTCATTTCTCTTAAAAATCATTTCAAAAAAGGCTCTCATCATTACTAACATTTTAAGGGTTATACATTACTTAATAGGATAAAGGCGCACTCATCACGGTAAAAAGAATACATTCTTTTACTGGGCTAAGGTTCACGATGACTTTGCCATTTATTTATATCATAACACCGGGCTGAAAGTCCGGGATATTTTTGTTTTTTCGAATCAATAAAGATTCTTGCTTATTGTGATACCAGTCAGATACGGGTGCAAAACTGCTGTGAAAAACTAACGGGGTTAATTAATCACGAGCCCGTATCTTTTACGGCATCGTAGAAAAAAAAGGATTCATATACTAGATATGAACTTGAATCAGTGGAAAAACTGAAAATCCACAGAAAACCTCTTTTCTCATCCTTAGTGTTTTTTTAATTTTTTCTCAATAACTTACATGCTAATTTCATGCCAAAGTTCTGCTTTTACGATTAACACATTGTTTCACGGGATTAGCGAGACCTGTAGTGAAGCGTGTTTTCATCTGTTATTTCCTTAAACGAAGAAAAATTTTCTGTTTTTGGCAAGGAATAATTTATTACGCAGAAAATATTTCGGAGAAATTATAATTCTGTAAATTGATACCATTCCAGAATATTTTAAAAATGAATCAGAAAGATTTTAAAGATCATTGAATGGGTAATTACTGATCGTAAGATGATGATATCATGAGGATTTTTTTGAGTTAAAGTTTACAACACTAATAACACCAATGATTTCACAAATAACACCAAAAAATATACGCAATCATCCGTGTCAATCTGTGGAATCTGTGGGATACATATAAGTTTCGGCCCATTTCTATTGATATTATTAAATTTGTGTTATTCGTGAAATCATTCGTGTAATTTGTGTTTAATTTTAAAACCACAAGTAACACCAATATTCCCTCACAAATAGCACAAATATATATACGCAATCTTCCGTGTCAATCTGTGAAATCCGTGGTTATAAAAATCTTAAGTTTCGGCTAAATCCCATTCCTATTGAATTCGTGTTATTCGTGAAAACATTAGTGACATTTGTGTTTAATCGTAAGAACCACAAATACCACCAATATCTTTTCACAAATGTCACTAATGGAATACGGTGAAATTCATTATGAGCTAATGAGTCATTACTATTAAAATAAAAAAAAACCGCCTTTAAAAGACGGTTTCATATTTTACCAGTTTTTATCGATCATATAAATAATCTGGGTTAAAGCGGTAGCTCCCAATAAAAGCTCTCTTCGGTTCACCTTTTCAAAAGTATCTTCTTCTGTGTGGTGAATATCGAAATATCGCTGAGAATCCGGCATCAGCTCAGCAGCTGGAATTCCCATATCGTGAAGCGGATAAAGATCTGTTCCTGAAAACCGCTCTTCAAAATTGTAAACTCCGTAGGGAAGAAATAAATTCGACCAGCTTTTAATCTGATTTCTTTTCGCATCATCCATATCCAGGGCAATACCTCTTGGTGCAAAACCTCCGGCATCTGTTTCAATGGCAAAAAGATGTTTTTCGTTTTTCTCTTTTACGGTTTTACCATATTGAATTCCGCCTTTTACGCCGTTTTCTTCATTAGCGAAGCAAACCACTCTGATGGTGTGGTTGTTTGGAATACCTAATTTTTTAAAGGTTCTTAATACTTCAATACTCTGTACAATTCCGGCTCCGTCATCATGAGCGCCTTCACCTACATCCCAGGAATCAAGGTGTCCACCTACAACGATAACACTTTGATCTTTTTTACCTGTAATTTCTCCGATCACAGAATGGGAGAGTTTTTCTCCTTTCATTCCACAGTTGGAATTGAGTTTTGCCATAACTTTCTGGTTTTTCAGTAAAGCTTCCAGTTCATCTGCAGTTGTGCTTCCGATAGCAACTGCCGGTATTTTGGAAACTTTGTCTTCATAACGCATTGCTCCGGTGTGAGGCACGTCGTCAAAAGCAGAGGACAGTGATCTTACGATGGCGAATTTTCCTCCTTTTTTAGCGGTTAAAGAAGCGGCAGTCGTTCTGTATTTGGCGGCATCACCATAGGCTTTGAAAGTCTCTACAAATGACTGGCTGAACGCATAATTGAAGAATACAATTCTATCTTTCACTTTTTCAGCCGGAAGCTTGTCATATTCTTCCATAGATTTTACCATGATGATTTCTCCTGAAACATCTTTTCCTCCGGTTCCTTCAGAATTTCCAAGAGAAAGCATTTTAAGGCTTTTCCATTTTCCGTTGGAAGTCCGGATGTTCAGAGATTCTTTTCCTCTTTCCCAGACCGGAATCATGACCTCCTGAAGCCATACTTTATCAGCGCCTGCATCACGAAGTTTTTGTTCAGCCCACTTTACAGACTTTTCATAGGCTTCAGAACCGCTTAAACGGTGGCCTATGTTTTTTGTAAGCTCTCTAAGCTCTGTGTATCCTTTTCCGTTGTTCAGAATTTCTGTTGAGATTTTTCTGAACTGGATAGAATCTTCTTTAGACTGGCCGAAAGCGACCATTCCAAAAAGCAATAATGAAGTTCCTAATATCTTTTTCATTGTTTACCAATTTTTATCAATCATATAAATAAGTTGTGTCATCACCGCAGAACCAAGCAATAGCTCTCTTCGGTTGACTTTTTCAAAAGTGTCTTCTTCGGTATGGTGGATATCGAAATAGCGTTGCGGATCCGGAACCAGTTCAGCAGTGGGAACTCCCATTTCATGAAGTGAGGCGATATCTGATCCGGAATATTTACCTTCAAAATTGTAAGCGCCATAAGGTAAAAAAAGATTTATCCAGCTTTTGATCTGGTTTCTTTGAGGCTCGTTCATTTCCAGGGAAATTCCCCGTGGTGAAAATCCTCCTGCATCCGATTCTATAGCAAATAGATGTTTTTCGTTGTTTTCTTTGGCAACTTTACCATATTGTTTTCCGCCTTTTGTGCCATTTTCTTCGTTGGCAAAACAAACGGCGCGAATGGTATGATTATTCTGAATACCTAATTTTTTAAAGGTTCTTAAGACCTCAATACTTTGAACAATGCCGGCTCCGTCATCATGAGCACCTTCTCCAACATCCCATGAATCTAAATGTCCACCAACAACAATAACACTTTGGTCTTTTTTACCGGTAATTTCTCCAATCACAGAATGGGAAAGCTTTTCTCCCTTCATCCCGCAGTTGGAATTAAGCTTTGCGGTGACTTTCTGATTTTTTAATACTGTTTCAAGTTCATCAGCTGATGTATTTCCGATTGTTACGGCTGGTATTTTGGAAATATTTTCGTCATAACGCATGTTTCCTGTGTGTGGAACATCATCGAAAGCAGAGGAAAGAGACCTGACAATGGCAAATTTTCCTCCTTTTTTAGCCGTTAATGAAGCGGCAGTTCTTCTGTAGGGATTTGCATCACGATAAGAAATGAATGTCTGTACATTTCCCTGATTAAAAGGATAGTTGAAAAACACAATTTTATCTTTCACTTTTTCAGCGGGAAGTTGATCATATTCTTCCAGTGATTTTACCATGATGATTTCTCCGGAAACATCTTTTCCGCCCGTTCCCTCAGAGTTTCCAAGGGAAAGCATTTTGATACTTTTCCATTTTCCGTTGGATGTTTTGATGTGCAAGGATTCTTTTCCTCTTACCCAAACCGGGATCATCACTTCCTGAAGCCACACTTTATCGGCTCCTGCATCACGAAGCTTTTGGGCAGCCCATTGTACGGATTTCTCGTAGGCTTCGGAACCGCTTAAACGGTTGCCTATTGTTTTGGTAAGTTCTCTCAGTTCATTGTATCCTTGACCGTTGTTCAGAATTTCAGTGGAAATTCTTTTGAATTGGATGGAATCATCTTTAGTCTGGCCCAAAACGGCCATACCGAAAAGTAATAATGTTGTTCCTGCTATCTTTTTCATTGTTACCAGTTTTTATCAACCATAAAAATCATCTGTGTGATGGCGACAGCTCCGAGAAGAAGTTCTCTTTTGTTCACTTTGTCAAAAGTATCCAGTTCTGAGTGGTGATAATCAAAATATCTCTGGGTATCTACTACAAGCTCTGCTAGAGGGATATCCAGTTTTTTTAAAGGTGAAATATCCTGAATGGCTTCTGTCTGGTCAAAATCATAAACGCCATAAGGAAGAAAATATTCTTTCCACGGATACACGAGTCTTCTTCTTTGAGGAGACATATCCAGGGAAAACCCTCGGGGAGAATAGCCTCCGGCATCGGTTCCTAAAGCAAATATATGTTTTTCGTCTTTCTTTTTTACGTACGCAGCATACATCTCACGGCCCTGGCCTCCGTTTTCACTGTTGGCATACAAAACTACGCGGATCGTATGGTTGTTTTCATATCCAAGTGCTTTCAGGGTTCTTAACACTTCAATACACTGCACAACCCCTGTTCCGTCATCTACTGCACCTTCACCAATGTCCCACGAATCCAGCTGAGCCCCTAAAACAATTACTTTTGAATCTTTTTTGCCTCCAATTTCAGCAATGATATTGGGATTGGTAGTGTCACCTTTTGATTCTGCAGTCATGTTGATTTTCGCAGTCACTTTCTGTTTTTTCAATGTTTTTTCCAGCTCATCTGCAGATCTTACTCCAATTGATAAAGCCGGAATTTTAATTTTATCATCTGGTTCGTAGTAAATCATTTTGGCATGAGGAGTATCGTCACTAGCAGTGGTCAGTGATCTTATAATTAATGCTTTTGCTCCTGTTTTAGCAATCACAGAAGCGGAAATTAATTTTGATTTTGCACTCTGTAAATAAGAGTCACTGGTATTGATAATTTTCGGGTCCATAGGAACATTCACAAAAACTATTTTGTCTTTTAACTGCCCCAGTGACATGGTATTAAGTTCTGATGTGGAATTGATTAAAACGATTTCACCTACCAGGTCTTTTCCGCCTGTTCCTTCAGAATTTCCGAAAGAAAGCATTCTGATATTTTTCCAATCTCCATTTCCTGCTTTGATCTGTAAGGATTCTTTTCCTCTGATCCAGACCGGAGCTTTGGCTTCCTGCCTCCAGATCATATTAATCCCAATTTCCTTGAATTTTTTTTCAGCCCATTCTACGGCTTTGGTATAACCGGGAGTTGCACTGAAACGCGGACCGATTCTTTTGGTGAGTTCTCCGAGATTATCGTAAGCAGTACCGTTTGTCATAATTTCATCTGAAATTTTTCTGAATTCATCATGATAATTGAATCTGGCAACAGTACCTTTTTTTGCAGGGCCCTTTTGTGGTTTTTTCTGAGAAAATAAAAATCCACTCAAAAAGAGTGGAAGTATAATGAATATTTTTTTCATTTATTATTTACTTATCTTTTCCGTTGATAAAAGTAGGGAAAAAATAGTAATTTATTAAGGTTTCATATCGTACATTAAGAGGGCTGTAATCAATTTTGGCTCAATAAATGTACATTTCGGAGGCATGCTTAATTTTAAGTCTGAAATTTTAATCATGTCATTAAAACTTACAGGATAAATTCCAAAACCAACTTTACCTTCACCGTTGTCTACTTTTTCTTTTAAAAGATTGATTCCATTGATATTGGAAGTTCCTTTTACATAAGAAATAAGTTCAGAGCTGTCCGGATCTTCAATTTTCAGAATGTTTTTGAAAATATATTTATCCAAAAGATGGTGATCAAGATTATCCAGAGACATTTCTTTGGAACGAAGATCGTGTTTCACGTGAAGAGAGTAGAACTTCCCATCCATATACATTGAAATATGGAATTTTTGAGAAGGGTAGTATGATGCTTCTCCTTTTTCGTGAATAAGGAAATATTTCTCAAGTTCTTTCAGGAAATCTGCCGGAGAAATACCATTCAGGTCATGCAAGATTCTGTTGTAATCATGAATCTTTATCGACTGGTTGGAAACAATGAAACTGTATACAAAGTTGTAATGCTCCGTACCATTATGCTTTTTGTTTTTCTCCTTATGATATTTTGCATTGATTGCGGTGGAACCGATTCTGTGGTGTCCGTCAGCAATATAAAACGAATCAATCTGATCAATCACTTCTTTAAACTGCTGTAGTTTAAGGCGGTTATCTATTCTCCAGATTTTATGTCTGATCCCCATAGAATCGACATGATTGAAGATAGGAACATTTTTTTCCTCATGATTCATCAGCAATTCAATTTTTGAATTGGCAGGATAGGTAAGAAGTACAGGTTCAGCCTGTAGGTTTACTTTTTCAAGGTAATGAGCCAGTTTTTCCTTTTTTTGAGGAATGGTACTTTCGTGTCTTTTGATTTTCCCATTCCAGAAATCTTCAATACTTGCCAATCCCAGAAGTCCTCTGAACATCTGTTTGTTGGGATAGATCTGCTCATAAAGATAGTAGGCTGAATTATCCTGGACCAATTTCTTTTCTTCCAGAAGTTCTTCAAATGTAGAACGGATCTTTCGAAGGTTCCGGTCAATATCTTTAGATTTACTTACAACATAAGGTTTAATCATATTGATGTAAGTATTTTCAACTTGAGCCTTCTCTGCGATCTCTTCCTGGGTGAAATTATCCAGTGGATGGGTAGGGAAAGTACTCTCAAAGTCTCTATGAGGTCTTATTCCACGGAAAGGTTTAAAAACAGGCATATTTATCTTATAGTTTCTTTTTGTAGCTTAATAATTTGTTCTGCAAGTTCGATACCGATTTTCTCCTGCGCATCTACTGTATTGCCGCCTACGTGAGGGGAAAGTGATAATGCAGGGTTCATCAGTAAAGGCAGTTCCGGGTTGGGTTCGTTTTCAAAAACATCCAGTGCCGCTCCGGCTACTTTTCCTGACTCGATAAAATCGATAAGGGTCACTTCGTTGATGACACCTCCTCTTGCAGTATTTACAATATAGACCCCATCTTTCATTTTCTCAAACTGAGGGGTGTCTATAATATACTCATTCGTTTTCGGCGTATTGATACTGATGAAATCTGCATCTTTAAGGAATGCATCCATATCATTGGTGGAAGTGATTTCAAAGTTCACAGACTGTCCGTTGAAGAAGTTCAGCGTAAGAACTTCTGTCTTCGGGCTTCTTGTAAGAACGGTTACATTCATTCCTAAAGCAATTCCAATCTTTATAACTTCCTGACCAATGCTTCCAAAGCCGATTACTCCCAATGTTTTTCCTGAAAGTTCATACGCATTGCTGAATGACTTTTTCATGGCGTTGAAATGAGTTTCTCCTTCCAGAGGCATCAATCTGTTCGATTCGTGAAGGAATCTTGCCAATGAAATAAAGTGTCCGAAAACCAGTTCTGCAACTGATTTTGAAGATGCTGTAGGCGTATTGATGACTTTGATGCCTTTACTTTTGGCATATTCTACATCAATATTGTCCATTCCGATACCGCCTCTTCCGATAACCTTAAGGCCCGGGCATGCATCAATCAGATCCTGTCTTACTTTCGTTGCACTTCTTACCAGAAGAACGTCCACATTATTATCGTTGATAAAATTAATAACGTGATCCTGAGCCACTCTATTGTCCAGAATTTCAATTCCGGCTTCTTTTAGAGTATTTTCTCCTGCTTTTGAAATTCCGTCGTTTGCTAAAACTTTCATGAGTTATTGTATGATGTTAGATTGAAGATGTCAGAGGTTAGATTTTGAGTTCTGTTATCTGACATCTTTTGTCTGATATCCTTTTATTTTTCGGTCGCCTAATATAAGCTATTTTATTGACTTCATTACATCCACCAAAACCTGTACACTTTCGATAGGTAAGGCATTGTATAAACTAGCTCTGTATCCGCCCAGGCTTCTGTGTCCGTTTAACCCGCTGATTCCTGCTGCTTTCCATGCATTGTCGAACTCTTCTTTCTTGCTTTCGTCTGTAATTTTAAAGGAAACATTCATGAGTGAACGGTCTTCTTTTACACAGAAAGTTTCGAATAACGGATTGCTGTCGATTTCGTCGTATAAAAGCTTAGCTTTAGCTTCGTTTCTTTGTTCTGCAGCAGCAATACCTCCGTTTCTTTCAAGATACTGAAGGGTAAGCAAAGAAGCGTATACAGGAAATACCGGTGGTGTATTGTACATAGATTCTTTAGCAATGTGCTGAGAATAATCCAGGATAGAGAACATGTTTTCTCTTCCTGTTTTACCAAGGATTTCTTTTTTGATGACCACTAGAGTAACACCAGCAGGTCCCATATTTTTCTGAGCTCCGGCATAGATAAGGTCAAATTTAGAGAAATCAAGTTGTCTTGAGAAAATATCAGAACTCATATCACATACCATCAGTGTATCCACTTCAGGGAAAGATTTCATTTGAGTTCCATAAATGGTGTTGTTGGAAGTACAGTGGAAATAATCGTATTCTGCACCTACCGTATAATCTTTAGGAATAAAAGAATAGTTTTCTTCTTTTGAAGAACCTACTACATCCACTGTTCCTACTTTTTTTGCTTCTTTAATAGCTCCGGCTGCCCATGTTCCTGTATCCAGGTAAGCTGCTTTTCCTCCTACTTTCATCAGGTTGTAAGGAACCATTGCAAACTGCAGGCTGGCACCACCACCTAAATAAAGTACTTCATAATCATCACCAAGATTCATCAATCTTTTTACAATGGCACGCGCTTCGTCCATTACCGCAACGAAATCCTTACTTCTGTGAGAAATTTCAAGAAGAGACAATCCAATACCGTTAAAATCAAGGATAGCCTGTGCTGATTTTTCAAATACCTCCTGTGGTAAAATACATGGTCCTGCGCTGAAGTTGTGCTTTTTGTTCATATTTTTATTTTTTGGGTGCTTTGGGAATGAATATCCTTCTGCTTTATTTTGATTTAATTGGATTTTGGGTTAAAAAAACCGCCTCACAGATGATGAGACGGAATTTTTTATTCGCCGTGTAAGAATGCTTTTTTATTAAGAAGAGCTTCTTCAGATTCTACATGATCTTCATCCGGCACACAGCAGTCTACAGGGCATACCGCTGCACACTGAGGTTCTTCGTGGAATCCTTTACATTCTGTACATTTATCTGTTACAATGAAGTACACATCATCACTTACAGGTTCCTGTGGTGAATTGGCATCTACAGTAAGTCCCGACGGCATCGTAATTGTACCTTGAAGAGCCGTACCGTCAGAAGCTTTCCAATCTACAGCTCCTTCATATATTGCATTGTTTGGGCATTCCGGTTCGCAAGCCCCACAGTTAATGCATTCATCAGTTATTTTAATAGCCATCGCTAATTTTTTTTAAATTTGCACAAAATTACAAAATTTTACCCAATTTTAAAGTAATTATGAATACCGAAAATCAAGTTTTAGGACTTATTAAATTAAGTGGTTATATAAAAGCGTTTTTAGCGAAGAAACCGGAAGATCACAATGAAGATGATTCTGATATTGAATTATTATTAAAAAGATCAGAAATAGAAAATCCATGGTTTACTATTGATAATCAGAAATTTGCTTTGCAGCAATGGACAGATCTTCTGACTGAAGAAAACATCAAAAACTGGCTTGGAAATTATTCAATCTCTAAAGTTTCTAAAAGAGTTGGACTTATTTTAGCTGGAAATATTCCTTTGGTAGGGTTTCATGATGTCATGTCTGTTGTTTTAAGCAATCACATTCCTGTCATTAAGCTGTCTTCAAAGGATAAGTACGTGATTCCGTTTTTATTAAAGAAGTGGAATGAGTTTTCCAATGAGAATGTAGCGTTTGAATTTGTTGAAAAATTAGAAAATTTTGATGCCGTTATTGCTACAGGAAGTAATAATACAGCAAGATATCTGGAATATTATTTTAAAAATCATTTAAATATTATCCGTAAGAACAGAACTTCTGTTGCAGTGTTGAAAGGGGATGAAACGAATGAGGAACTGCAGCTTCTGGCAAAAGACATCTTCCAGTATTTTGGATTAGGATGCAGAAATGTGACGAGAATTTTCATTCCGCAGGATTTTGTAATTGACAGGTTGTTTGAAAACTTCTTAGGCTTTCAGGATATTATCAATCATAATAAATATGCGAATAATTATGATTATAACAGAGCGGTTTATCTTTTAAATCAGGATAAATTCTGGGATAATAATTTTGTAATGCTGAAAGAGGATGACAAACTCTTCAGTCCGCTTTCTGTAATCAATTTCAGCAGATATGAATCGTTGGATGAAGTGAAAAGTTTTATCGCAGAAAATGAAGAAAATATTCAGTGTGTAGTAGCAAAGGAAGAGCTGGAACTGAATGCTATTTCTTTTGGTGAAGCTCAAAATCCAGGCCTTGATACGTATGCAGATAATGTAGATACAATGAAATTTTTAGAACTGGTCTGATTTTCGTATCTTCCATCACTTATTTCACCAGAACAAAAATGAATATTATGAAAAAATTATTGCTGGGACTTGCTCTTGTGGGCGGACAGCTGATTTTTGCACAGAAGATAACAGGTGCAAAGGTTGAAAACAGTCCCAAAAAAGAACAGCAGGCCAGTATAAGTAAGGAGAAGGTTAGTGTATACAATGATAACTTCCTTAAGTTTGTTGAGGCTTTGCAGGCTTCTGACCGTACAGCCATTAATGGATTGCTTTCTGATAAGGTAAAGGAAATTGTTACGGATGATGTGCTTAAAAAGGTCAAAGCCGGCATTGATCCCAATAAAAAGCTTGAAATTTTAAAAGCGGGGTATTATAAAACGATGGACGGTACTAATCATCCAAGTATTAAATATAAGTATGCAGGAGAATCATCTTCGAAAGAGGCCATTACAGCAGTATTTGAAGATGATGGAAAAATCCTGGGTGTTTTGCCTGCGAAATAGATGAAATTGTTTTCGATTAACTAAAAAAATATTAACTATGATGACAGATGTTTTAGTCGCTCATTCTTCGGACGTGGAGAAGGCGAATTTTTACAAGAAGACGTATTTGCATGTTGCTTTATCGATTCTTGCATTTATTGGAGTTGAAACGATACTATTAAAAACTGTTCCGGTAGAATTAATTGCCATGATGTTCGGTCAAAGATACATCTGGCTGCTGATTATCGGGGTTTTCTGGTTGGCTTCTGTTTTAGCTTCCAAGTGGTCACTTTCACAGAGTAAATCTACCCAATATATGGGATTAGGTTTTTATATTTTACTGGAAGCGATTATCTTCTTACCACTTCTTTTTATTGCAACCGGAATTGAAGGCGGAGCTAACATAATTTTTCAGGCTGCTACATTAACGGTTGCTATGTTTGCAGGTATTTCTGCGGTAGCATTCACTTCTAAAAGAGATTTTTCCTTCCTGAGAAACTTCATTGTAATCGGTGGATTTATTTCCATAGGACTGATTGTAGCGGGAATGATCTTCGGTTTTAACCTTGGATTGTGGTTCTCGGTAGGTATGGTGCTTTTAGCATCTGTTACTATTCTTTATCAGACAAGTAAATTAAAAGATTCATTTGGAACTAATCAGTATGTAGGAGCGGCATTACAGCTTTTTGCTTCGATTATGCTTTTATTCTGGTATATTCTGAGTATTTTGATGAATAGAAGAAGCTAATTGATAAGTTGTCTTAGCTTTAAAATATAGTCCCGGTGATTCTTCATCGGGATTTTTTTATTATTTAAATGCAAAATTTAAACACAAATGTCACTAATGATTTCACGGATAACACGAATTCAATAGGAATGGTTTTAGTTTGTTTTTAACCACAGATTTCACAGGTTGGCACGGATGATTGCGTGTAATTTATTTGTGTTACTTGTGGTTTAAAAAAATTAAACACAAATGTCACTAATGTTTTCACGAATAACACGAATTCAATAATATCAATAGGAATGGGCCTTAGCCCATTTTATATTTTATGGTTACCTTTCAAGGGCTTCAGCCGAAACTTATAAGTATCCCACGGATTCCAGAGATTAAAACAGATAATTGTGTGTAATTTATTTGTGTTATTTGTGATGGAATATTTGTGTTACTTGTGGTTAAAAAAAATTAAACACAAACGTCACTAATGATTTCACGAATAACACGAATTCAATAATATCAATAGGAATGGGCTTTAGCTCATTTTATATTTTATGGTTACGTTTCAAGGGCTTTAGCCGAAACTTATAAGTATACCACGGATTCCAGAGATTGACACAGATGATTGTGTGTAATTTATTTGTGTTATTTGTGATGGAATATTTGTGTTACTTGTGGTTTTTAAAAAATTAAACACAAATGTCACTAATGTTTTCACGAATAAACACAATTTAATAATATCAATTAGGAAACGGGCTTTAGCCCGTTTATTTTAAATGAATCTTTTCCAATGGCTTTAGCCGAAACTTATATGTATCCCACTGATTCCACAGATTGACACGGATGATTGCGTATATTTTTTTTTAAAAACGAATTTTAATATTTGTGAAATTTGTGAAAAACATTTGTGTTACTTGTGGTTTTTACAATTAAACACAAATGCCACTAATGATTTCACGAATAACACGAATTCAATAATATCAATAGGAACGGGCTTTAGCCCGTTTATTTTAAATGAATCTTTTCCAATGGCTTTAGCCGAAATTTATATGTATCCCACTGATTCCACAGATTGACACGGATGATTGCGTATATTTTTTTTTTAAACGAATTTTAATATTTGTGAAATTTTTGAAAAACATTTGTGTTATTAGTGTTTTAAACCAAAAACCAAAAAAATCCTGATGAAAATATCACCGGGATTTTAATGGGTTATCCTTTACAATTTTTCATACAACTTCCAGCCTCATGTGACCGGTTAAAGTCCTTTGAAGTACATTTTAAGTTGAAAGAAAAGATTCTTAAAGAATAGAAAAAAGTATAGTAATGAGGAAAACCTCGGGTATTGTATAGTTTGTGTTTTTACATTCTTTTGGTTAAAAATAACCGAAAGAATTTATTTGTCAATTGATCCTAAAACCTTCTGAGCAAAAGAGTTTAAAGCATCTTTCTCGCTCATTCCGTTTTGTACATTAGCGTGAACTTCCAGAGCTCCACAGATGTTGGTGATCAATTCTCCTGCAACATTCAGATCTTCTTCACTTGTTCCTCTGAATTCGCAGAAGCTTTCCAGTACTTCTAAAGTCTTTTCAAGATTTTCAGGAGTCTGATTCTGATAAAACTGTCTGATTACGGGTAATTTCATTATGCTAATTCATTAAAAAGGTTAATTAAACTTTCTGCCTGGTTAGATTGAACCTGGTTGACCAATTCTCCGTTTTTAAAGATGGCGAAAGTCGGTAAGTTATCTACTTTTGCTAATTTTCTGCTTTCAGGAAGCTTTTCAGCATCAACATATAAAAATGGAATAGAATCATTTTCAGAGGCTAATTTTTTGAATTTCGGCTTCATGATTCTGCAGTTTCCGCACCATGTTGCGCCATATTGAACCACTACTTTTTCATTGTCGTTCACTATATTTTGTAATGTATCTTCGGTTAATTCTGTGTACATGATTGTAATTTGAAATTTGTTAATTTGAAAATGTGTCAATGCTTTGTAAAAAGAAAATGAGATAATTTTTGATAATTCTCCAATTATCTCATTTTCAAATTAACACATTATATTAGTTCTTCGCTAAGTATTCTGCTGTAGAAGTTCTGTCAGCTTTCATAGCATCTTTTCCTTCTTCCCAGTTTGCAGGGCATACTTCACCGTGCTTTTGTACGTGGGTGTAAGCGTCGATTAATCTTAAGAATTCTTTTACGTTTCTTCCCAGAGGCATATCGTTTACCGCTTCGTGGAAGATTTTTCCAGTTTCGTCGATAAGGTAAGTTGCTCTGTAAGTTACGTTAGAACCTGTGAAAACTTCATTTCCATCTTCGTCATATTCGAAGTCCTGATCAACAATTCCCAATGTGTTAGCCAATTGTCTGTGAGTATCAGCTAAAAGTGGGTAAGTTACTCCTTCAATTCCTCCGTTATCTTTTGGTGTGTTCAACCAAGCGAAGTGTACTTCGTTAGTATCACAAGATGCACCGATTACTTTAGTGTTTCTTTTTTCGAATTCACCTAAAGCCTCCTGGAAAGCGTGAAGCTCAGTAGGGCATACGAAAGTGAAATCTTTAGGGTACCAGAATAAAAGAACTTTTTGCTGGTTGTTTACTGCTTCATCAAGGATGTTGATTCTTAAATCGTCACCCATTTCAGACATTGCGTCAATTGTTAAATTTGGGAATTTTTTTCCTACTAAAGACATAATTTTTCTGTTTTTATATTTAAATTTCTTATGCAAATATATGAAAGATTCATCTATCGAACAAACTAAAATCGATAAATAAAATCTATAATTGTTTTTGGTGTGTTGTTAAATAAAAAAGCCCTGATATCAGGGCTTTTTGTTTATTTTAATAACCAAATATTTCAGTTAAATTAAGTTTTTTTACTTCGCCTAATTTCTGCATATCGGCCTCATTCACATTGTCTTGAGAAGCCACAAGGCAGTAGGTGTAGTTCTTGTTTTTCATTTCCTTATCATGGAATGAGTTGATGTCTGTGAAAGACAGTTTTGGTGCCTGTTCGTAAACATTTTTTCTCATATCAAAGTTGTTTCCAAGCTTTTGAGATTTCAGATAAGAGAAGATGATTCCATCCTGAGTAATTCTTTCAGAAGCAATTGATTTTTTCAATCCGCTTTTCGCTGTTTCGAATAACTGCTCAGATTTCGGAAGAGTAGTCAAAAGCTCATTCATAGCTGTTGTAGACTCATTGAATTTGTCTGCCTGCGTTCCTACATAAGCCATCACCATGTCTTTGTCTGTTTTCTTACTTGGAAGGGCAAAATAAGAATAGGTAGAATAAGCCAGTGCTTTTGATTCTCTGATCGTCTGGAATACAATAGATCCCATTCCGCCTCCGAAATAGTTGTTGAATAAACTTACCGTCGGAGTAGTGGATGCATTGTACGGATCAGAATTTCTTACCCAGAATACTTCTGCCTGTACCATATCATAATGAGCAAATAAAACCTTGTTTTTATCAGTTGGAATCTGAGCGAAAGTTTTAGACTTAGGAAGATCTTTCAGGGTGGCAGGAAGTTTGTGGACAGGTTTCAAAGCTGCTACCACATCATTTCCTGATTTTGGTCCATAATACAATACTTTGTGCTTGAAATTGAACAAATCATGAAGAACATTAATTAAGTCTTCTGCTTTTAATGCATCAAGTTCAGCATCGCTTAGTACGTTGTTGAAAGGATTCTGAGGGCCATATTGAGCATAACTTCTCAACCCGGACATGATGACTCCTTTATTCTGTTTTGCGTTCGCTCTGGCTTTCTTCAACCTAACTTTGTAAGCATCAAGAGCAGCCTGGTCTGCCTGGCAGTTTTTGATTAAATCTTCAAATAAAGAAATGGTTTTATCAAAGTTTTCATTCAGACCTTCCAGTGACACGTAAGTTTCTTCGTTTCCTGCACTTACATTGAAGCTTGAAGCAAGTTTGTAGAATTCCTTACTGATGATTTCAGAAGATTTGTCTTTCGTTCCTAAATACTGAAGATATTCTGCTGCCAATGGAAGGATTTTGTTGTTCCATTTTCCTGAATCAAAGTGATAATACATTCTGAATAAAGCATTGTCCGTATTTTTTACAGAAAGTACATCTACAGCAGCTAATTTGTTTTTAGCGATGTCTTTGTCATAATTCAACCATACCGGAGCGATAGGGTTTTCAGGCATTTCATCAATCTTCTTAAGGAAAGGAGACTGGTCTTCTCTGTTCACGGAAACCGGTGTAATAGTTGGTTTGTCAACTTTTACAATGCTCTTGTCTTCTCCTTTTCTTTTGTAAACGGCAACGTAGTTATTGTTCTGAAGATATTTGGATACAAAATCCATGATATCTTTTTTCGTCAGTTTTGAAATTTCGTCCACATATTCCAGCGATGTTTTGTGGTCAATATCCGAAGTGAATTCATCCATCAGGATACTTGCTCTTGACGAATATTTTTCATCTTTCTGAATAATACCTTTCTTCTCGTTGTTGACGATAGACTGGATAAGATCATCAGAAAAATCACCTTTTCTTAATTTATCAATTTCCTGAAGTAGAAGGTTTTTTACTTCATCCAGAGATTGTCCTTCAGTGGGTTTACCCTGTAAAAGTAAAACGGAATAATCTTTCAATGCATAAGACCCAGCGTACGCACCCAGTAATTTCTGTTTTTTTACCAGATCAAGGTCGATTAACCCGGCTTGTCCATTAGTAAGCATATTTCCAACAAGGTTCAGCATTCTGGCATCTTTGGTAGAAGCTCCCGGAAATCTGAAACCAAGCATTACATTTTCAGGATTCGGTCCTACCACTTCTTTTACAACCGGAGCGGTAATAGGTTTTTCCTGTCCTACTTTATATTCAGGAATGGCTTTAGGCTTCATATAGGAGAACGCCTTATCAATTTTTGCAATCACTTCATCCGGATTAAAATCTCCGGACATGATGATTCCCATGTTATTCGGAACGTAATAATTGTTATAATATTCTCTGATAGCATGCAGAGAAGGGTTTTTCAGGTGTTCAATGGTTCCGATGGTGGTTTGCTTTCCATAATTGTTGTTAGGGAAAAGGTTGGCAAACATGGTATCGAAAACTTTATCTCCGTCATCATCAAGAGATCTGTTTTTTTCTTCATATACCGCTTCAAGCTCCGTGTGGAAAAGTCTCAGAACCGGTTCCCTGAATCTTTCTGCCTGTACAGCAAGGAATTTGTCAAGAACATTCGCAGGCACATCTTCCGTGTACACTGTTTGTTCAAAAGAAGTGAAGGCATTGGTACCGTCAGCTCCCATACCGGCCATCATTTTATCATATTCATTTGCGATTGCAAATTTTGCCGCTTCTCCGGAAACCCTGTCAATTTCTTTGTAGATTTCTTTTCTTTTGGCTTCATCCTTGGTTTGGTTGTACTTTTCGTAAAGAGCGTCAATCTGGTCCAAAAGAGGTTTTTCTTTTGCCCAGTCTTTAGATCCAAACTGGTTGGTTCCTTTGAAAAGCATGTGCTCCAGATAGTGGGCAAGACCTGTGTGGTCTGCAGGATCGGTTTTGCTTCCGGCTTTTGTTGCAATATACGTTTGTATTCTCGGGTCTTTATTGGTAGGACTCAGAATAACCGTTAATCCGTTTTTCAAAGTGTAATACCTTGCGGAAGTTGGGTCATTGGTTACATATTTATACTTGTAGCCATTGGAAGTAGCTTCTTTCCACTGGAAATCCTGGCCAAAAGCATATCCTGCGAAACTTGCAGCGGCAATACTTGTCGCGATGGTTAGTTTTTTTAACAGATTCATTGCTGTCGTGTTTTATTTGGGGTTATTAGTTTGTTAATTGAATTTCTCCAATAAGTCTTTAATTCGTTTCATTGCCTCTCTTAAATCTTCTTCAGAAGCGGCATAAGAGAATCTGATACATTCCGGACTTCCAAAAGAGAATCCGCCTACACATCCGACATGAGCATTTTCCAGGATGAACATGGCAAAGTCATCAGAGTTTTTAATTTCGGTACCATTAAGAGTTTTTCCGATATAATACGAAATATCCGGGAAGAAATAAAAGGCAGCCTTTGGAAGTACCACTTTGAATCCTGGGATTTCTTTGATCAGTTCGTAGACAAGATCTCTTCTTTTTTTGAAAGCATCAATCATATATCTGTATTCGGAAGGATCTGTTTTCAGGGCAACAATAGAAGCTCTCTGTGCTACGGTATTGGCTCCGCTGGTCATCTGTCCCTGTACTTTTTCACAAGCTTTTGCCAGCCACTCAGGACATGCAGAATACCCGATTCTCCATCCGGTCATCGCGAATGCTTTTGACATTCCGTTGATTACGGCTGTCTGTTCATATACTTCGGGAAACTGAGCAATTGAAGTGGTTTTCGTTTCATAATTGATATATTCGTAAATCTCATCAGAAATAATCGTTATCTGAGGGTATTTGGCAATTACTTTGGCGATTGATTTTAATTCGTCATACGTATAATATCCTCCTGACGGATTACATGGTGAGCTGAAAAGTACAGCTTTGGTTTTCTCTGTAATTGCTTCTTCAAGTTGTTCGGCAGTCACTTTGAAATCGGTAACATAAGAGGTAGGAAGCATTACAGAAGTTCCACCCATCATTTTTACCATTTCATCATAGCTTACCCAATAAGGTGCAGGAAGCAAAACTTCATCACCGTCATTGATAATAGCTGCAAGAACATTGATAATAGCCTGCTTAGCTCCATTGGAAACACAAATCTGGGTAGGTTTGTATTCCAGGTTATTATCTCTTTTTAATTTATATGCAATAGCCTCACGCAGTTCCAGGAATCCCGGAACAGGAGAATAGTGGCTGTAATTTTGATTGATGGCATCGAATGCTGCCTGTTTGATATTGTCCGGAACATCGAAATCCGGTTCGCCAAGAGTTAAGCTAATTACATCTATTCCGCTGGCTTTCATTTCTCTGGCTTTGTTAGACATTACAAATGTCTGGGAGTATCCTAATCTTTTTACTCTATCTGAAAGTTTATCCATTGTATTTTTTTGAATTTTAACAAATATATAATAAAAACGTGGTGTGTAGGTAATAAAAGTAGGGGGACTTTAAAGATTTTTGTCAGGTTTTAGTCAAATCTTCTTTTAGGTTATAAAAATCTTTTCTTTTGATGTATAAGACTGATTTTAATCTTATTTTAACAAAAAAACTTAATTCGGCGAAGAAGATATTCAATGCGGGAAATGTTGAAAATGGCACTAAATCTATTGAAAGAGATTGGAATAAATTCTTATAAGGAATGATTTTACAGCGTAGGGTTTTGTATCTTTAAACAATCTAAGATCCGTCCTATGAAATATTCCGTTTTTTTATTACTGATTTCCTGTACTGTTTTTTCTCAGAAGCAGTTAAAAGATGACGAAGTGAAAAAATATGTCTCGCAGGTGAATGAAGATTCATTAAAATCATATATCGGAAAGTTGGTGAGTTTTGAAACCCGGCATACCTTGAGTTCGATAGATGATTCTAAGCATGGAATAGGTGCAGCAAGGAATTGGGTGATCAAAAAATTCAATGATTATGCTAAAAATTCGGGTGGAAGAATGGAAGTGTATCTGCAGCACGAAGACGTTCAGCCGGATGGAAAACGAATTGACCAACCTGTAAATCTTGGAAATGCTGTTGCTTTTCTGAAAGGAACAGATCCGAATGACAAGAGAATTTTTCTGATCGGAGGACATCTGGATTCCAGGGTAACGGATGTGATGAACAGAACTTCCAAAGCGCCTGGTGCCAATGATGACGGGAGTGGAGTAAGTGCTGTGATAGAATCTGCCAGAATACTGAGCAAATCTTCGTTTCCGGCATCTATCATTTTTGTGGCCTTTTCGGGAGAAGAACAATCTTTGTTAGGCTCCAAGCAATTGGCCGGGAAAATTAAAAGAGAAAATGGACAGCTGGAAGCGGTTCTGAACAATGATATGATCGGTAATCCCAAAGCAGGAGAAACGGGAGAAATCAATACCCGTATGCTTCGTGTATTCAGCGAAGGTCTGCCTTACAAAGATCTGGATAAAAAAGCAATGACAATCAGAAATCTTGGTTTTGAAAATGATAGTGAATCCAGGCAGCTGGCTCGTTATATCAAAGAAATTACAGAACAATATGTGAAAGGATTGGAAATTAAACTGATCTATAGGAATGACAGATTTTTGCGTGGAGGAGATCATACCAGCTTTGTGAATAACGGATTTCCTTCTGTTAGACTGACTGAATATTATGAAAATTACGATCATCAGCATCAGGACATAAGAATTGAAAACAATAAGCAGTATGGTGATCTTCCCGAGTTTATAGATTTTAAATACCTGAAAAAGAATGTCGCAGCCAATGTTGCCGTGTTGGCAAGTCTTGCAAAATCTACCTCGAAACCGGAGAAAGTTGAAATGGATGTGAAAGAGCTGACAAATTCAACAACTTTACATTGGGAAAAACCAAAATCCGGAATCCCCGCAGGATATTATGTGCTGGCAAGAGAAACGGACAGTGCGGTATGGCAGAAAAAAATATTTACCACTGGACTTTCTATGAAAATTCCGCTTTCGAAAGACAATTATATTTTTGCTGTACAGAGCGTAAGCCCGTCAGGAAATCTGAGTGTCCCTGTTATACCAGGAATTGCAAAGTGATGGATTGTGCTGGAAACCAGAATTTACAGCCGGATCAGGAAAAGTAGATTTGAATACAAGAGAAATAAAACTTATTTTTGCGTTTTATAATAATTCACATGTCTGCATCGTTACTATTAAAATATTTCCCGGATCTTACTGAAAAACAGAAAGAACAGTTCGGAAAACTGGAAAATCTGTATAATGAATGGAATGAAAAGATCAATGTAATTTCCAGAAAAGATATGGAATCACTGTATGAAAAGCATATTCTGCACTCGCTGGGAATTGCAAAAGTGATGGAATTTGCACCGGGAACCAAAGTTTTGGATATTGGAACAGGAGGTGGTTTTCCAGGTATCCCTTTAGCGATCCTCTTTCCTGAGGTAGAATTTACTCTGATAGATTCTATTGGGAAGAAAATCAGTGTGGTACAGGCTGTAGCAGATGGAGTAGGATTGACCAATGTAACAGCTATCCATGGAAGAGCAGAAAAGCTTAAAGAAAAATTCCATTTTGTAGTCAGCAGAGCGGTAACTCAAATGCCGGAATTTTTAAGATGGCTGAAAGGGAAATTTGAAAAAGAACAGTTTAACCCTAAACATAACGGAATTTTATATTTGAAAGGAGGCGATCTCGCAGAAGAACTTGCCGGACTTAAATGTGAAATTTTCAATCTTAAACACTATTTTGATGAAGAGTTTTTTGATACGAAGAAAGTAGTTTATGTATCAAAAGGTAATTTTAATTCCTGATTTTTATGTAAATAAGGAATAATTTTTGCTAATATTTGTTAATAATCAGAAAAGTAAAGGTTATGAAAAAACTTTTAAATATTGGATTTTCAGTATTCGTGTTAAGCATGCTTCTGGTTTCGTGTAATGATGATGACTATCATACCATTGAATCTATTGGTAAAATCAAGATAGACAGTGTCAAAATTGTCAATGATACCATGGATGTTTTTGCTGTACAGAGCATCAAAACGTATTCCACTTATCCGTCTCATTGTGAGGGTTTTTACGGATATGATTATGTTTACAATACCAATCTGGAAAGAACAGTTACTTCTTACAAATATATCACCAACGGACCTTGTACGCAAGGGAATTACGTGGGTGCAAATAAAATCAACTTCAGCCCTCAGAGAAAAGGAACTTATACTTTTAAATTCTGGAATGGAGGAAATAACTGGATTACCAAAACAATTGTAGTGGAATAATGAGATTGACTTTTGTATTATGTTTATTGGCAGCGCAGGCTGTATCCGGACAGAAAATTATCTGGGAAGAAGGCAAAAAATTAACATGGGAGAACTTTAAAAGCCCGGTTAACAAGAAAAAGAATCCTGATGTAGCGGCTTACACCCATTGTGGCTGGGAGTTTTATGCTGAAAAATCTTCGAATCCGAAGGCGCCGGTTACAATTACCATTAAAACACTTTTTCATGAAGATAAATCATGGAAAGATGTTAAAAAAATGGATGACTATATTCTTCTTCATGAGCAAAAGCATTTTGATATTGCAGAATTATTTGTGCGAAAATTCAGAAAAGCAGTTGCGGAGAGAATTAAAAATTCCGGAGATTATAATAAATATTTCCAATCTATTTATGACGGGATATCCGTTGATTATAAAAACTTCCAGATGGCCTATGACAGGGAAACCCGCCATGGAATCGATAAAGAAAAACAAACCGAATATAATCAGTCAATTTCTGAACAACTTGACAATTTAAAAAGCTATAGAACCCTTTGAAATTCCTCAATAAGATCATTCACGAACTGCTGGCACAAAACACTGACCTTTCTGCGTTTAATATCATTCTGCCCGGAAAACGTCCCATTGTGTTTATCAGGCAGATTCTGGAGGAAAATAACTATTCAGGGTTTCTTCCCAACTTTTTTACCATCGAGGAGCTTATCAATAAAATAGCGGACCATCAGACTATTCAGGGAATTCCGCTGTGGCTTTTCTCTTTTGATGTGTACCGAAGCCTGAATCTTATCCCCAGAGATGATTTTTCCGATTTTCTGAAGTGGTTTCCCACCTTACAGAAAGATTGGGATGATATTCTCAAATTTTCGGATAGTGATCAGGCAGTTCTGCAGTATATGTTTGATGAGGAAAGGATCAAAGAATGGGCTCAGGACCTTGGAGAGGATGATGATGTCCCGAGAAAGAAGTTTCTTAATTTCTGGCAGAATATGAACGTTTTTCTTCCTGTGCTCAAGGAGAGA
Organism: Chryseobacterium sp. WLY505; assembly: GCF_030846215.1. Classification (NCBI taxonomy): domain Bacteria; kingdom Pseudomonadati; phylum Bacteroidota; class Flavobacteriia; order Flavobacteriales; family Weeksellaceae; genus Chryseobacterium; species Chryseobacterium sp. WLY505. The sequence continues at coordinate 255,646 of NZ_JAVCWI010000004.1, forward strand.
CTGCAGGAGAGAAACTGGGCAACTTCCGGAATGATTCACGAGGCGGCTAAAGCCAGGATTGTTGATTTTGCTAAAAACACCAAAGAAGAATTTGTTTTTTGTGGTTTCAATGCCTTTACTCCCGTAGAAGAAAAGCTTGTAAGAAGCCTTTTGCAGTGGAATAAAGCGCAGTGTTTCTTTCAGGCAGACCGCTATTATTTCAATGATGAAAGACAGGAGGCCGGAAAATTTCTGAGAAATCATAAAACCTGGAAAGAATTTGATGATAACAGAGCTTTCCAATGGATAGAAGACGATTTTAATCAACCTAAAAAAATTAAGGTATACGAAGTGTCAGGGAATGTGACCCAGACTAAAGTACTGCCTGAGATCTTTAAAGAGATCAATAATAAAACTTACTCCAATACGGCGGTAGTGCTGCTGGATGAAAATCTTCTTCCCGCCAGTCTTGATGTGATGCATGGCGTTGATAATTTGAATATTACAATGGGATTCCCGTTGAAAAACTTATCTTTCTCCAATGCGGTTAAACGTCTTTTCTACCTGCAGAAACAATTGGAAAAAAACAAACTGTCTTATTATTACAGAGATGTTTTCCCTATTTTGGAAGAACTGCCGAAATCTGTAGAAGATGAACAGATTATCAATGAGTTTAAAGCTAAAGTAGAAGAGCGGAATATCGTTTATATTTCCAGGAAACTTTTACATGAACTGCTGAGCGGGCTGTCTTATTATGGCCTTCTTCAGAAAGCAACAGGTACCAACGGTTATCTGGATATGCTTATTGAATTCTGCCAGCAGGTAAAATGGCTTGACATAGACGATATTCAGTATGAGAATGTCTCTCACTTTGAAAACGCATTCAGAATTATCAAAAACCAGCTGACTCCCTACAATATTGAGATCAAAATGGAAACGCTGGAAATTCTGATCAATCAGCATATCAATTCTGAGAGTATTGACTTTCAGGGAGAGCCTCTGAGAGGGCTTCAGATCATGGGATTACTGGAAACGCGTCTTCTGAACTTTGAAAACGTTATTCTGCTTTCAGTTAACGAAGGAAAACTTCCGCTTGGAAACTCTCAGAATACCTATATTCCTTTTGATATCCGAAGGTTCTTTGATCTTCATACTTTTCTTGAAAATGACAGCATTTATGCCTATCACTTTTACAGACTGATTCAGGATGCGAAGAATGTACATTTACTATACAATGCCTTAAGTTCCGGAGTCAATACCGGAGAGAAGAGCCGTTTCATTACCCAGATCGAAATGGAAAGTTCTCATGAGATCGAACATCTCATTATTGAAAATTCTTCTGAACCTATCGCCACCAAACCGATAGAAATTTCCAAGACACAAATTGTGCAGGAGCGTCTTCAAAAATGGAAGGAAAAAGTATCTGCTTCCCACCTGACGAGTTATCTTTACAATCCGATTGATTTTTACCTTTCCAAGATTTTAAACACTTCGGAAACGGATGAAATTGAAGAAGAACTGTCGATAAAAAATTATGGAAATCTGGTTCATTATTCACTTCAAGAAGTGTATGAGGTATTGAAGGGTAAGGTTTTAAAAGAAAGTGATTTAAAGAATTCAGTTAAAGCAGTAGATGAATATATCAATATTGCTATTGAAAAACTGAAACACCAGCCGGAATTCTATGAAAAAGGGATGAATTATATCCATAAGGCTATTGCTAAAAAGGTGATTGAAAATGTATTGAATCATGATCTTGAACTCATAAGGCAGGGCAATAAACTGGAGATTATTGATATTGAAAGAAGGTTCGAAAATATAGATTTTCCTCTTGATGGAAATGATAAAATTTCTTTCTTCGGATTCATTGACCGGATTGACAAGCTGAATGGTACTCTAAGAATTATTGATTACAAAACAGCGAAAATTAAAAACCTCAATGTAAAGATTGATCAGGATAATGTAGATGAATATTTTCATAACAGCGACAGAAAACAGGCACTTCAGCTTTGTATCTATCATTACGTTGTTCAGCATCTTCCTGAGTTTTGGGGATTCCCGATTGAAACAGGAATATGGAGCTTTGCAGATGCTAAGAAGGGAATGGTTTCCTTACAGTTTGATAAAGGAAATATTGATGATGCGATGAAATCAGTTAAAAGTCTTATTCTTGAAATCCTGAATCCGGATATCAATTTCGTGGAAACGATAAAAACATATTAAAAATTTTTAGTCTTAGTAGATTTTTTCTCTCTGTTTATTCTTAATAAATAAGCTGGGTTAGAATTGTTTACTTCATACCATGCAGTGTTAAAATCAGGTAACTTTTTGTGTATCTTTACTACTTATTAAAAACTTTTAAAGTTTAAATCAGATACATTAAGCAGCACCAATGAAAAAGATCCTGATATTTTTAGCTATTGCTTTTTCTCTTATTGTCCAATCTCAGCAAAAGAATGATTCTCTGAATATGGCCCTTCAGAATGTAACGAAGGATACCAAATTTGGTCTTGCCCTCAGTGGTGGCGGTGCAAAAGGGTTTGCCCATATCGGAATTCTGAAAATGATTGATTCATTGGGAATTAAAGTAGATTATATCACTGGAACCAGTATGGGAGGAATTCTGGGAGGCTTATATGCAATGGGATATAATGCAGACCAGCTGAAACATACGATCTATAAAATGGACTGGAACAGGATTTTAAGTAATAAAATTCCTTATAATAAAGTCAATATCAGTGAAAAAGACGAATACGATAAGTATATCCTTGAGTTTCCTGTTGTCAAAGGATTTCCCACTCTTCCAAGTTCTTATATTGAAGGGCAGTACATGGGAGAAGTTCTTAATACCCTTACTTTCAATGCCAAACATATTAATGATTTCAGCAAACTGAGAATTCCTGTGCGGCTTACTTCTTCCGATATTGAAAACGGAGGTCTGGTAATGCAGAAAGAAGGATCATTACCGTTGGCTATTCGTTCTACACTGGCCATTCCTGCAGCGTTTGCTCCTGTTTATATCGATGGAAAGCTTTTGGTAGATGGCGGTTTGGACCGTAATTATCCAGCTAATGAAGTTCGTGAGATGGGTGCTGATTTTGTTATTGGAGGCTATACCGGATTCAGGCTTTTTACGAAAAAGGAGATTGAAAACCCGATGAAGATGATTTATCAGACTCATGCCATCCGTTCCGTGGAAGACTTTAAGCATCAAAAAGAATTCTCCAATATTCTTGTAGACTTTGTAGATCCTTTGGGAGAGATTACCACGAAGGATTTTGCCAGATACAGAAAGATTATCAAAATAGGAGAGATTGAAGCGAGAAAACATCTTCCTGAGTTTGTAGCTCTGGCAGAAGCGCAGCGAAAAGCCGGAATTACATATGAGCATACGATGATTGAAGAGGTAAAACTGCCTACCACAAAATTCGCTTTTAACGAAGAAGACGGAACGCCTATTACTGATACGGCTGAAATCGAAGTACTGAAAAAACAGATGGGGCTTACGGAAGGGAAGTATTACGATGCAAAAACCGTTAATGAAGCTATAGACCGCGTTTTTGGGATGCGTCAGTACGTTAAAGTGTATTATACCTACACGAATGTGAATGATGGTCTTGTGATGAATGTATTTGTGAAAAGAGCGAAAAAAGGGGCATTTAAACTCGCGTTGCACTATGATACAGAACAGTCTGTAGGAATTATTGTCAATTATACATACAGAAATATTCTCCTGAACAGATCCAGGTTTCTCGCAACAGTAGATATTTCCGAACGTTTCAAAGCGAAACTTGCTTACCAGCAGTTCCTGGATAGCGGAGAACGTTTATGGCTGGATCTGGAAGCTAAGATGGTTCATCTGAAGAGTAATGACCTGAACTTCAGGTTGTATGATATCAGTGAAGATGGAGGAGACCGTTTTCCTAACCACATGTACCGCAATATAACCGGAAAGATTGCTCTGAATTACAATATTAATCCAAACGCCTATCTGTCATTGGGAACGGAATTCAGTACGGAAAGAATGTACAGCTTACTGGATAAAGTAGACCAGTCGAAAGTAGATAATTACAGTAAAAAACTGTATAACCATAGTAATTTTAATACTTTCCTTAAGTTTGAGCAGAACAATCTTAATAAAAGATATTTTACAACAAGGGGGAATCATCTGCAGGTAAGTACAAGATTTTATTATGGAGATCAGTATGAACTTTATGATCTGAACGTTGTACAGCCTCTCCTGTATCAGATCCTTAACCCGAAAGAATCTTACTATTCCGAACCTAAAAACCTTGTTTCATTCACCTTAAATGAGAACTTTTTCCATCCCATCACAAGAAGACTGACGGTAAAAGCTAATGTGTTTCTGGGGACAAGCTTTGGATCAAAGAAAGAAGATCAGGTTCCCTATCTGTTTTTGAATCAAAAATATAATCTGGGAGGAAGCGAATATAATTATGATCTACTAAGCCCAGAATTCAACGGGCTTCGTCAGAAAGAGCTTCCGATGACTTCGGTGGCTAAGGCTTCGGTGGCATTTCAGTACAGAATTATGAAAAGACTATACCTTACTCCTTCGTTCAGTTATGGAAAGGTAAGTGAAGAGCTTTCTCCTTTTAATGACAGTTTTGATATGTTTGGGTACGGTTTAAACCTTGGCTATGAATCTCTCATTGGTCCTATTGGTCTGAATATTTCCAGAAACAGCCAGCTTGATTTTTCAAGGATCTATTTCAGTATCGGCTTCAAATTTTAAACAAAACTTTTATCAATTTAGAAGATAGTAAAAATCCTTTTATCTAAAGTACTATTCAGATAAAAGGATTTACTGTTTATAGAATCAATTATTTAATCTGTTTTCTTGGGATTTCCGGTCTTGGCATTTTGTAATAACTTCCGGACATGCTTTTTAAAAATGCTACAATAGCATCTATTTCCTGCTCATTCAGATGTAAAGGTTTTATCAGATGATCCGTAACCGGAAAGTTAGGATCGGCTTTCTTTTCTTCCGGAGTAGGGTTAATCATCTGCATGCCGCTGTTGTATAAACTGACAATGCCGTGCATATCATCCATCAGTCCGTTATGCATCCATGGGGCAGTGTAATCAAGATCTCTCAGGGAAGGAGTTTTAAATTTACCTGTATCATCAGAATTCTTAGTGATATGATAGAGGCCAAGATCTTCATATTCCCGTTTGTAATAGGTGAGTCCTATGTTGTGGAAAGATTCGTCTGTAAGATTTTTTCCGTAGTGACAGTTCATGCACCTTGCCTTGGTACGGAACAGATGCATTCCGTAGATTTCTTGATCACTCATGGCTTTATAATCCCCTTTGATAAACTTATCCAGTTTGCTGGGCTGGCTTCTGATGGTCCTTTGAAAAGTAGACAGTGCTTTGGCGATTTTATCAAAGGTAATCTTATCAGTTTGATAGACTTCTTTGAAAAGCTTTTTATATTCTTTAAATTTTGAAAGTTTTCCGGCCAGCTTTTCCGGTTTCATATTCATTTCGTTATGAGCCGAAATAGGTCCTACAAGCTGTTCTTCCAATGTTTTGGCTCTTCCGTCCCAGAAATAGGACTGGCGGTCTGCAATATTGAAAAGAGAGGGTGTATTTCTTTTTCCCTGCAAATGATCGGTTCCCAGCGCCACTTCCTGACCGTCTGCCCAACCCAGTTCCGGGTTATGACAGCTGCTGCAGGATACCTGGCTGGATTGTGACAGTTTAGGATCAAAAAACAGTTTTTTCCCAAGCATTACTTCAGGAAGTTCCTGTGTGTCATAATAATTGGAATCCCATTCTATGGCTTCAAATTCTTTCCAGTTGACTTCTGCATCTACTGCAGGTTTGGGCCAGTATTTTATGGGCTTTTTATATTGTTCTACAGCCTCTCCATAATCTACCTTGTACTTTTGGAGGGTGTATTGCATAAAAAACAAGGAAATTCCTCCAAGAACAACGGCTAATTTAATATCTGAAAATTTTATCATCATATGTTTAAAAAATACTTCCTATACTGATAGCAAACAAAGTATTGCTGCCATTGTTAAAATTACTGTAAATCATCTTGCCTCCTACGAAAGCATTTTTCACGACAGGGAAGTTAAAATGAAAATGAATATCAAGTTTTGCCTGCCAGAAATCCGAAGACTGGAAGGCATAGTTTTCCTGAAGCATCGTATTGATGGACGGTTTTCCGGAATTATTGAAAAGCGCCTCTTTTTGATAGACATTGGTTGCTGAAAGTCCGGCTATAACAGACAGTGTCTGTAGATTTTCGAATGTTTTCAGCCATTGATAATCCGCTCCATACATAAGCTTACTTAATTCTATTCTTGATAGTGGGCTACTGTACTTTTCTTTCTCCTGAATCCATCCAAAGAAGGGAAGCAGAGACGATTTTGCCTTTTCGTTGCCCATCTGTATAAGTCCTTTGAAAATAATAGTATTGATCTTATGGTTGTATTTTTCCACACTTCCAATCTGTATATAATTTCTTGAGTTCTCGTTCAGAAAGAGGTTTTCTGTTCCTCTTCTTTCCGTACTGTTTCCTTCTGCAGAAATTCCCCAGACTGTTTTCCCCGAATCAAAGAATTTTCCAGCCGAAAAGGTAAACTGCTGTTCATCAATTTTTGAGGCATTCAGATCTGCGTACTCTGTCAATAATTTATCAAGATTAAACTTTTTAAGACCAATATTCAGATACCAGTTTCTGTTGTCTGCTTCAAAGATCTGTAAACCTCCTCCGTAAGACCAGCCTTCGTAATAGGCCTGACGAAGCTTTCCGGAAAGCAGTTCATTGTAATTTCCCAGTCCGCTCATATTATAAATCATAGGATATCCCTGATTGCTGACAAAGCTCAGATAATGTTTTTGAGTATATTTTTCAGCATGTACATGAGCTCCGACTCTGAATTTCTGGAACATAAGCTTATCAGCTCCCATTGCCAGAGAAAAATGAGCGGCAGTATTTTTCGGTCGTGGATCTGCATCTCTGTAATTCAATGTTGCCTGGTAACTTCCTGTAATCCCTAGAGTATAGGTATTGATTTTTTTAGAATACCCTCCTGAAAAACTATAGTTTTCAAATTTCATATCACCACCCACGCTGTCTGCAGCTACATAAGGGTAGATCAGGTCATAATCTGAATTTTCATTCCATATCACCTGCTTATTTTTCCCTTGTGTGTAAGAAGCATTTCCCCAGACTGATGTTTTATCATCAAGCTTCTGTAAGCTGTACACTTCTGCGCCCCATAAGTTTTTTCCTTTTCCTTTTTGCTGCAGCTGATTGGGAGTGTTGCTTTTTTCTGTCAATATAGTAAAGGTTGTGATGCTGTGCTTCCTTGCTCCTGCATAACTGGCTGGATTGAGGGTAAGACTGCTTTTGATAAGCCTTTGAAAGCTGTATTCTTCGCGTACTTTCTCTGTGATAGTGTCATTGATCTGGGCATGCATTTTTATCCCTGAAAAGGAGAAGAGCAGGATCGATATGGAAAGAAAATATTTCATTTTAATTGAATAAAGATGGCTTTACACCATGTTCAAAGTCTGTAGTGGAGTTGTTGGTATCTTTAAGGATATTTTTACCATCTATTGTTTTTCCTGTCACTTTTCTGCGGACAGCTTTTCCGAAACGGTTTTTATCTCCGTCAAAAGTAGTTACGGAAGTCCATCCCATATCCAAAGAAGGTGACGTTACCAGCCATTGGAATGAATCCTGTACACTTAAATTAATGGCATCTGTAATCCATTCATTGGGGATTTTAACCGCGGTTCCGTCCATAGGATATACATCACCGTTAATGGTAAGGTTATACGTGTAAGTATAAGAGTTTTGAGCAACCAAAGCTTCATTAGTCATTCCCTGAGGCATACGTGCCAATGCATACGCGTAATATCCTTGGGTATGAATCACCATTTTATCAAAAACATTCACCATTTTCGGAACAGAAGGATTGTCGATATCATCTGAGTCTTCCTTGAAAATCTGGAAATTGGCATTGGATAGATTAATAGAAGAAGGATTAAAATCTTTATGATTAATAGCATCTTCTGCAATAATAATAGATTCTCCGGCTTTTACGGGATACATTGTTCCATTTCCCGGAATTCTGATGATAGCACCTGCAGATAGAGTAGTTCCTATGATATTCGGGCTGTAATCCTGTTTTTCATTGGTCATAAAACTGGATTGGATTAGTAGCATACCGTCTGCATACAAGGTCTTATCTGTATTATTGGTGATTTTAAAATACTGATCACCGAAATACATGGCTCCCTGTGGTGTTTTTGTTCCGGTAAAGAAGACTTCTTCTAAGATCAGATCACTGCTGTTACCTGATTTCAAAGAGAGATCCAGCGTTTTGCTGGTTTCATTACCATTGATAACGATTCCGTTTTGTACACCGGCAACTTTAGATTCTACCGATCCGGAGCTGTCACCGTATACAATGCTTCCTTCGGCAGTAATGTTATACGTTCCTGAAGGAAGAACAACCTGCAAAATGTTGTTATTTTTAAGTTCCTGAGTAATCGTAAATCCGGAGTTTAACTCTTTGAAGCTGATCGTAATATTTTTATATTCTTTAACCTGAATATGGTCAGGAACTACTTTAAGTTCCAGCTTTAATGAGGTTTTTGCTTCCGAAATTTCATTGGAATCTGAAGAACAGGCTGTAATGGCGAAAGCTGCACACAATACGAACAGTGTTCTTAATACATGTTTTAACATAATTTATTGAATTAAAATTGTTTATAAGTTGAAATTGATTTCCATTCCGAAATAAGGATCATAAGCTCCTTTTCTGTTGATGGTAAATCCGTTGATATTGTAAGGCGTATAATAACTGAATAATCGGTTCGCAAACATGGAAACGATCACTGATTTATTTCTGAAGCTTTTGGTTACTTTCAGATTGAGATTCATTTCCATAGGTCTTCTGGTGGCATTGTATACATCCTCATTCTGAGCAATGATCAGGCTTTCCAGAAGAGTTCCTTTTACTGAATCCGGATTATAGGGGAGAACAGTGCCATTCTGATCAACATAATGACTTGGAATTCCGCTCATAGGAAGAATTTGTCTCGTAGAATACCAGGAAAACTGGAATGATGAAGAAAAAACAAGATCCAGACGGGGAATATAAGTATCCAGCATCAGATTGGTATTCAAAACTTCATTCACCGAATTGGGTTCCATCCCTTCATATAATCCAAGATAAGGGTAAGGTCTTCCGTTGATCAGTAAATCTCGTCCTCTGTATACGGGCAGACTGTTTCCATATTTTGTCCGGAACCAGGCTCCGTTTAATGTAAACCTTGTGTTGATCACGGGAATTCTGTTGGAAGAATATTGAAATTCAATCCCTTCTTTATCTACTTTGCTGCCATTTCGCTGAGTCGTATAGAGAAAGTTTTCATTCACTGTATGATAGGGAAGTGTATTCACGTCCGGCGGGGAAGTGATGGCATCATGATTCAGCCCTGAAGTATCATATTTTTTATACTGATACAGAGCATATTCATTCATAGAACGGAATGCATTACGCATATTTTCTTTGAAAACCGTCACAGACAGCTGATGTGCGCCGAGGCTGAAATCTACTCTTGCTTCAAATTTTTCATTCATAGCCGGTTCTAAGTTTGGATTTTGCGGATTATAAATCAATGTTTTATAATTGATTCTTCTGTAGTTTGGATTGTTGTGAAAATAATTTAACTGTTGGATATCTTTATAAATAAGCTCTGGATATAAGAGATTGAGGTCGGGAAACAGACTTTGCTTACCATATCCTAAGGTTAAAGCTATGGCTGTCTTTTTGTGCATCAACTCAAAAGAGGGAAGTTCCCATTGAAAATTGGCTCTGGGATCTGCATACCACTTTCCGTTCATCTTGAAAGAAGAAGGTAAATTCATCATGGTGTTTCCTCTTAATCCTAGGGCAAGTGTAAGCTTGTGTTTACCCGCATTCAATGAGTTGATAGACTCCAGAAACAATGCAGAAGTCATGTAAGCAGGAATATCACGATACGCACGCGGTCTGAAGGTAGCCTTAGGATCAATAGGTCTGTAGATGTCAAATAATTGTCCTTTCCCCCAGTTTTTACTCATTTGCCAGTCGAATCCGGCATTGAACTCATGCGTCATCGATTGAGAGCTAAGCTGAAAATTATTAATCATTTTGACAAAAAGATCAAGAGGCTTTCCGTCTACTGTATAATTTGAAATATAGCGTGGTTCAGGATAGTAACCGTCATATTCTCCCGCAGTTGTAGACAAAGGAAAGGCCGTTGCATTTTCAAGCTGGATAAACTTGGTTTGTTTTATTTTGTCAAATCTTTGGTTAACCGTTGCCTGAATTTCAGTGGAGCGGTAGAATGACGGTTCGTTTTTAGTATAATTGAATACATTGGAAAGGCTCAGAAAATGAGTATTCACTTCATAAGAGTTGAGTTCAGATAAATCGATATCCGGATCAGATTTTGAACCGTCCAATGAGCCTGTGTAGCTGAGATTGCTTTGCCATTTTGCCGTTCCATGATCATATTTTTTTTCTTTAATGATACCAAGATGGGCGGTGATTCTTTTATAGCTTTCCAAGCGGTCTCTTGGATCGGTCTTTGCATTCAGATAATCCAGTCCTGTATTGATTTTCAGATCTTTTTCTTTATTTTCAAAACCTTTGCTCACTGCAAAGAGTTTGCTGTAACCATCTGCTTTGAATCTTGCTTTCCATCTTGTATATCCGGATTTGTTGGTGATTTTTACAATTCCTGAAGTCAGATTTCCATAGACTACGGAAGGAATTCCACGGAGCACTTCCACACTTTCAATCTGATCTGTAGAAATGGTTCGCATATCGACACCACTGTTTACAGTAAGCCTTCGCTTCAGTCCGTTATTGGTTTTATCTAAAAAATCATAGGAATACTGAAGATTAGCATTAGAGTTTAAAGGAGCACCATCCACCAGAAAGGTAGTTCCCATGGAAGAAGTGTTGTAATCAGTACCAGGCCTTCCGGTTTCACGGAGACTGATTTTGTTGGCCTGATTAAGAACCGGATCATTGGATCTTCCCCCTGGGAAAAGTTCCAGAAGATCGGAAAAGCTTGACGGCTGCAAATGCTGCATAGCCCGCTGATTAATAATGGAGGAAGAGGTAAGGCCTTTTCCTTCTTTGGCGGTAATCACCACTTCTTCGATCGTGTTGAGTTTCTCCTGAACGGATAAAATAAATGTTTCTGTCTTCGATATAGATATTTTACCGGAATATTCAAGGATTTCATTTTTCCAGACTTCTGTTTTATATTTTCCGGGAATCAATGGAATTACTGCTATTCCTTTTTCATTCGTAGAAACTGAATAGGAATTTTCTTCATTGTAGATCCTGATTTCAGAGCCATTGATTAAGTTTGAATCAAGACTCTTTATTTCAAAAGTGATGGTGAATTGGAGGTTTTGTGCCTTTACGGCTGTCATCGTAATGATAAAAATAAGAAAACTGAAAAATCGAAGCCTCAAAGGAAAGCGGGAGTCATGATGTACCATCTGGCATTATTCTTTCGGCAAAAGTAGCGTCCTCAATGTAAGTTTACTAATTTTATTTAGAATAATTCAAAATAAATGACAAGAATCATTTATGTTATTTTGATATAATTTTTGATGAAAGTTTAAAATGGATGCTGTAAACTGATAAACAATAATGGATTACGTAATTTTAAATGTTTTTAGATGAAATTTATCTCCAATTATTTTTAGTGGAGTTATTCATCCTTAAAAAAGCACTTCATTGCTGAAGTGCCAAAAATTAACTTGAAATAAAGATATAGAGGAGTGATTGATTTATAGTTTTACTTTTTTATTAATGGTTTTTCCATTAGAAAGAGTTATCTGCACCAGATATATTCCCGATTCCAGATTTCTGGATTCAAATACTGGTTTGTTTACTTCCTGCTGAACAATCAGAGCACCGGAAATGCTGTAAATACTAATGCTTTTAATTTCATTGCCGGATTTAGCTACAATTTGCTGTCTTTGAACATAGATATCAGTGCTGTTTTCTGATGATATTGTTCCTCCCACCGCTTTACTGAACTGAAGATTGTAGTAAGGAGTAACCACTTCAAACGTATAGTTTTTGTTTTCCAGCTCCTGAACGTTGATTCCTCCGGTTTCACGATATTGTTTTTGGGAAATACTTCTGATCAGGGTTTTGTTTTCATCAAAAATATTCACTGCAGTAAGTTCTTCCTGATCTACTTTTAATTGCAAAACCGATGCACTCACAGATTGTACAATTTCGTTTTCGGTAACTTCCTGAGGTGTGCTTTTGATGTATGGAATAATTTTATTTTCATTGTTTTCTGATACTTTCAATAAATAAACTCCGTCTTTTAAAGTTGATAAATTTTGGTTACCGGCCGTTCTGCTCTGGGCTTTTTCTTTATTGAAATCTGTAATTTCAACAAGTTGCATGTTGCCTAAATCCGGTTTGATCTGTGAAGAAAGAAGGGAAGGTTTTTCAGATATTTTCTCAGCTGATTGTTTACCGAAAATTGATCCTGCAATTGCCCATTCATTTAGAAGCCCACCGCTTCTCAACGTATTGAATTTAGCATTGGAAGCTAATGTAAAGGGAAGAATTCCTCCCACATGGCCCAGTGGTCCCCAATAAAAAGAATCCAGTTTATACTTATTCAGATCCCACCATGGATAATAGCCACGCTGAACATCAATGGTTTTAGAAGTATTTTCAGGCGGGATCGCTAAATCTATGGTTGAATGGCCTAATGTCATAGGTGTTTTATTATACCAGTCATAGACATCCTTAGGTTTCATACACAGCCTGAGCTTATTGTTTGGATTGTTGGTGACATCATTGACGAAGTTGGTGGTAAACAGCTTTCTCCATATAACAGGGCCCCACAAAAGTCCGCCGTTATCCTGAACGACATGATAGTTGTATTTATCGAGATATTCTGCAGAAATAACTTCTGAGATGTCATTATTATAGGTTTTATATCCCGTATTGTTGCAGGTATGAAGGACATTGGCCAGGAATGAGGTGAAAGGGTAGATATCTTTTTCCAGAACTCCTTTATTTAAAGTTACTCCTGAGAAATCATACGGCCCGTCACCCATGTAGGCATATTTAAATTTTATATTATTGGGATTTGAAATGCTTAATCTTTTTAAGGTAGACATCGCAGCATGAGCGCCCTGAGAATATCCGGCTAAGAAATATTCGTCATAACGTTTAATATTCAGCTGTGCCAATACTTTATTCGCGGCGGTTATAAAATCTATGGTGGCACCTGCTTCTGTGGCGTAATCTACATAAGGGTGAGTTCCGTCCCCAGTTCCCATCCCAACGTAATCGGGTGCCATCAAAATATATCCGTTGAGTACATAGGAAAGCTCAACAACAAATCCAGCGGTTAAAGCTCCTTTGAAATTAGAAGGAACATTATGCCTGCTGTCTGTTGTTCCGTGATCGGATACTACTGTTGAGAGTTTGAAGGGTACGTTAGGGTACATCAATAGTCCTGTAGCTTTTACAAGAACATTGTTTTCATTTTTGGTGTAATAAGTGATTTTGTAACCTTTCAGCCCAAGATTGAAGCTGTTCAGGTAGTTGGCAAATTCCGGAGTATTCTGATCACCCAGATTACCGGCGATAAAATTAATGACTCCCTGAGGAGTTAAATCCAGTTTCTGTTCGGCACTTACAACATCACCAGCCTGCTGTGCGAAGTAAAGTGAAGCGGTAAGAGTTAATAAAAAAGTTGTAATTTTTCTCATATTGTTTGTTTTTGTGTGGTATTAAAGTAATAATTTTAATAAAATAACAAAAACTTTATGATATCAATAATTATTCATTGAATATAAATTCTCTGCAAAGTGAGTAAAATAAAAGAGTCTGACCATTGGCCAGACTCTCTATTTATATTTTTATCTTTTTTAGAAAGCGTTGATTCCTGTAATATCCAATCCGGTGATTAGCAAGTGAACATCATGCGTTCCTTCATAAGTAATTACAGACTCAAGATTTGCAGCGTGTCTCATCATTGGGAATTCACCCATGATTCCCATACCTCCAAGGATCTGTCTGGATTCTCTGGCGATTTCAATGGCCATATGTACGTTGTTACGCTTAGCCATAGAGATCTGAGCAGGCGTTGCTTTGTGGGCATTTTTAAGATTTCCTAGCTGAAGACATAATAACTGAGCTTTTGTAATCTCTGTCAGGAATTCGGCCAGTTTTTTCTGCTGAAGCTGGTACGAACCAATTGGTTTTCCAAACTGTTTTCTTTCTTTGGAATACTGAACTGCAGTACAGTAACAGTCAATGGCAGCACCAATGACTCCCCATGAAATTCCATATCTAGCAGAGTTCAGACAAGATAAAGGTCCTTTTAATCCTGTAACTCCAGGAAGAAGGTTTTCTTTCGGAACTTTTACATCATTAAATACCAGTTCTCCGGTTTTGGAAGCTCTCAAGCTCCATTTATTGTGAGTTTCAGGAGTGGTGAAACCCTCCATTCCTCTTTCAACGATTAATCCCTGTACTTTTCCTTCCTCATTTTTTGCCCATACTACAGCGATGTCGCATAAAGGAGAGTTGGTGATCCACATTTTAGCCCCATTTAAAAGATAATGATCTCCCATATCTTTAAAATAAGTTTCCATAGAACCCGGATCGGAACCATGATTAGGTTCAGTCAATCCAAAAGATCCGATCATTTCTCCGGCAGCAAGTTTCGGAAGATATTTCTTTTTTTGCTCCTCAGAACCGAATTCGTTGATAGGGAACATCACCAATGAACTTTGTACCGAAGCTGCAGAACGTACTGCAGAATCTCCTCTTTCCAACTCCTGCATAATCAGACCATAAGAAATCTGGTCTAATCCTGAACCGCCATACTCAACCGGGATATAAGGTCCTAACGCTCCGATTTTCCCCAATTCTCTCATAAGATTAGGAATATCTGTATGATTTTGAGCGGCCTGATCTATCTGCGGCATTACAAAACTTTCCACCCAGTCTCTTACAGATTGGCGGATGAGTTTATGTTCTTCAGTAAGTAAAGCATCAATTCCATAATAATCAGGGATGCTTGTAAGAGGATAATATGACATGATTTTTTGATTTGGTTAAAAGTAACATTTTTCGTGATGTCTTGAAAATTTTTTTAAAAACTTGTTTTGCTATTGATTTTCAGAGGGCTACTGCTACTTTGTTTATGATTTTAGTTAAATTTATATTTTTATGACTCCTCATCATTAGAGATAGGATACTGATTGGTAGAATTATGAACTTTAGTTTTAAATTTATACAGATAAGGGGCTTTATTGGCCGAGCCGTCATACAGTTTTTCCATTCTGTCCAGAATATTTAAACTTAAAATCTTTCGCTGAAAATTATTTCTTCTGAATTTCTGTCCTAAAATAGTTTCATAAAGAGCCTGAAGATCTTTCATGGTAAATTTTTCCGGAAGCAGGTTACTGGCTGCAACCTCTGTATTGATATTCATTCTCAGGTATTCAAGGCCTGTCTCTATAATTCTGTCATGGTCGAATGCCATTTTAGGCAGATTGTTGACCTCAAACCATTCACAGCTTTCATTGAAAGCATCAGGGAAAGTGTCAGTCAGTGAAAAATCGATAAGGCTGCAGTATCCTACTGTAACGAATCGCTGGAAAATCCAGTGATCTTCAGGAACGGTTATTCCTTTATTTTTAAGGAGAATCTGATGTACATTGTTTTCTGTACGATCTATTCTTCCAAAAGTGTGAAACTGTTTAAGAAATAATCCTTTAAGATGGGTTCTTTCAAACAAAACCCTTTCAGCAGCTTCCCGAAGGTCTTCGTCATTGAAAACAAAACCACCAGGAAGTGACCACAGATCCAGGTCATGATATTTTAAAAGCAAAACTTTCAGAATGTTATTATGAAAGCCGAATATGGTGCAGTCAACGGAAATATGCGCTACGAAATCTTTCGTGTCAATGAGTTCCTGTAGCGTTTCTTTACTTTTTGTGTCTTTAATTTTCATGGGAGTAAAAATAAAACTATTTTCTATTTGTGACAGTAAAATATATAAAACTAATCACAAAAAGCAGAATTACAGAAGATAAGATGTATAATGGATAATAATTCAACAATTGCTTTTCAAACAGAACAGCCATTATAATAGAGCTTACAGAGCTGCCCAGAGAAGAAAAAATAACAATAAGAGAGGTGAAAAGATTGATCTTATCTTTATCTACCTGCGCAATCATTCTTGAGTTGATCACTGGGTAGAGGGGCGAAAGGAACAAGCCAATAACCGGAAATAAAAAAAGTAAGAATCTCGAATCTTCGGAATCAAAATACTGTATCCCCAGTATAATGATCAGTAAAGTAATAATAAATGCCATACAAGTAATATAATACCTGGGTAATGAAAACCTTTTGATAATATTGGCAGTAACCGTTCGTCCGGCATAAGAAAAAATGGATAGAAAAGAAGTGGCCTGAAGCGCAAAAAAAGAATTGACTTTCAGGTGGTTTTTATAAAAAGAAGGAAGCCATGAATTGAATCCTTGTTCTACAAAGACGATAAAAAAGACCACTCCTAAAAACAAAGCTACTGCAGGTGAGGTAAATCCTGATAGTTCTGAGAGAATACTTTTGCTTTCCATAGGCTTTGACTCTACTATTTCTATCTTTGAAAGCAGAAAAATGGTAAATACTGATAATAAAGCAATCAGCAAGAAACCAAACTTCCAGAATTCCGAATACTGGCTGGAAATTACCCATCCAAAACCTGTATTCACAACGAAAATTCCGATCATAAAAGAGGCTTCTACATTATTCATTGTCTTTGCGAGGGATTTTTCATCTGAAATATTATTTCTTATAATCCCAAAAACACAGATTTTACCAATAGCGAAACAGGCTCCTATAATAGCAAACCATAGTTTATAAAACCAGAAGACCTTTACAAAAGGAAGAAGACAGGAACAGAATCCGACAATAGCCAGGGCCAGAATCAATGCTTTTTTAGGACCGGTTTTGTTGATAAAGCTCACGGCAAAAAGTGAAATAAAGGCAATGGGCAGATCTTTAAAAGATTCTAAAAGCCCCAGTTCTCCATAGGTGATTTTCTCTTCTGACAACTGCAGAATCACAAGGCCCATGCAGTTTAAAACCATTGAAAAAATGAGAAAGGTAAGTTTTAACGGGAGAGAAATTTTGGAGGGCTTGACGATCATTTTGGGAGATAACTTTATTAATTTTTTATGATGTTTTATGAAATATTGATGCGAAGATAGGGCTTCTAACCCTGAAAAATAAAAGAAAAATTAAAATATTTATGAATAGAATGTTAATTAATTAAAAAAAAATATATTTTTATTGTCTCAATTTGAGAATTAAACAATAACTGTATATGAATGTAAGAATATCAAGAAGCGTAGGAGTGGTTGCCGTCCTCTATTTTACGGCCAACTTCAGTGCCCAGACCACCAAGGCGAAGGACACACTTGCGAAAGAAAACAAAATAGACGAAGTAGTAGTCATCGGTTACGGTACTCAGAAAAAGAGTAACGTGACAGGAGCTATTGCGAGTATTAAAGCGAGCGACATAGAGAATATTCCATCTGGTAAGCCGGAACAGGTTTTACAAGGAAGGGCAGCTGGTGTTTCTGTTGTTACCAATTCAGGACAGCCCGGTGCTGCTGCTACTGTACGTGTAAGAGGAATTACCAGTTTTGGAGCGGGAAGTAACAGTCCGTTATGGGTAGTAGACGGTATTGTGGTGGATAATATCGGATGGCTTAACCAGTCGGATATAGAAAGTATTGAAGTCTTAAAAGATGGTGCTTCATCCGCGATCTACGGAGTCTCTGCTGCAAAAGGGGTAATCCTGGTTACAACCAAAAAAGGAAAAAAAGGAAAACTGACCCTTTCCTATAATGGGTTTTACGGTTTTTCCAATGCTTCTAAAAAACTGGATCTCCTAGATGCCACACAATATGCTAAAATTATCAATGAAGGTTTCGTTAATGATGGACAAGCACCCAGATTTTCTAATCCTGAATCATTTGGAAAAGGAACCAACTGGCAGGATGCTATTTTCGGAACAGGTGAAAAATCATCTCATGAAGTAAGCATTACGGGTGGTAATGAAAAATCCACCTACTATACATCATTCGGATATTTTGATCAGTCTGGTATTGTATTGAGTGATATTTCTTACTACAAGAGAATCAACGCGAGATTCAACTCAACCCATAAAGTTACGGATTACCTGACCATAGGGCAAACCTTTGCCTATACCCATGTGAAATCTCAGGGAGTAAGTGCAAACGAAGAATTTGGTGGGCCTCTGGCTTCAGCCGTTAACCTGGACCCTATCACTCCGGTTGTTGTAACAGATTGGTCTATGGTAGAACCAAGTGGTTATAGTAATCCTTATATCATTCGTGATTCTGAGGGACGTCCTTACGGAATTTCTCCATATGTAAATAACGAGATGACCAATCCGCAGGCTTTCCGTCACATACAACAAGGCAATTATAACTGGTCTGATGATTTTGTGGGGAATGTTTTTGCAGAGCTTAAGTTTCTTGATCACTTCACCTTCAAAACAAGTTTAAATGGTAAGAAATCCTATTGGGGAAGCCGCTCCTTTACACCGAAATATTATTTAAGTCCTAACTTCAATAATACCAACTTCAACAGTTTGAATAAGGTGGAGGAAAATAAATTCGAGTGGAGTATGGAAAATACGCTGACATACCAGAATAAATTTGGTGATCATAATATCAACATTATGGTGGGTCAGGGAGTTTACCGATACAATATTGCAGGGGGAACCAGTTTGACTTATAGTAACCTGCCTATTGATAACTGGCAGGATGCTTCCTTCAACTTCGATACTTCTCCGGATAATATTGTTGCGAAAGGATGGGATGGAATTGAAACCCGTAAAGCTTCTTATTTCGGTAGAATTATTTATGATTATGCAGACAAATATTTATTCACAGGAACGATTCGTAGAGATGGTTCTTCAAAATTTGCTACCAACCAGCATTGGGGAACTTTCCCATCGATGTCCTTGGGATGGAATGTACATAAGGAAAACTTCTGGCCGGAGAATAAAGTAGTAAATAACTTAAAATTAAGAGGAGGTTATGGAGTATTAGGAAATGATGAAATGGATAACTTCAGATATGCAAGTTTCATGGTTTCCGGAAGTAATTATACCAACTCCAGTAATAATATCATCATTGGTTATGCACCAAGTACGCTTGAAAATCCAAACCTGAAATGGGAGCAAACCAGCCAGCTGAATATTGCTGCGGATTTGAAATTATTCAATAATTTTACCCTTACCGCAGACTGGTACAAAAAGAAAACAACCGATATTCTTAGACAAATCAATATCCCAGGTTATGTGGGAGTTCCTAATTTACCTTGGTCAAACGTAGGGGATATGGAGAATACCGGGATAGAGCTTGAATTGGGGTACAAAAAGAATTGGCAGGATTTCAGCATCTCGGTGAATGGTAACTTTGCTACAATAAAGAACAAAGTTCTTAGACTAGAAGATGATATTGAATACTTCAACCTGGCTTCTTTCCAGACTATGGGAGCAGTATCCAGAGTAGCAGTAGGGCAGCCTTACGGATCATTTTACGGACAAACATATAGCGGAGTTTTCCAGAATCAGGCACAAATTGATAATTATGTAAATGCCAATGGTGTAAAATTATTACCGGATGCAAAACCAGGAGACTTTATCTGGCAGGATAATAATGGAGATGGTAAAATTGATGACAATGATAAAGTAAACTTAGGAAGCTCTATACCAAAATATACTTTTGGACTTACCGTGAATATGAGCTATAAGAATTTTGATCTGATGATGTTTGCGCAAGGACAGGCTGGTAACAAGATTTTCCAGGGGCTGAGAAGATTGGATTTGCCTGATGCCAACTACCAGACAAGAATCTTAGACAGATGGACAGGTGAGGGATCTACCAATGATAATCCAAGACTTACCCGCACTGATTCTAACCACAACTATTCATGGATGTCTAACTACTACCTTCAGAAAGGAGATTATGTGCGTCTCAAAATTGTTCAGCTAGGATATACTATTCCTCAGGATGTTACAAAACGTTTTGGAATGAGCAAGGTAAGACTGTACATCACAGGAGAGAACCTGGTTACTTTTACAAAATATACAGGATATGACCCTGAAATTGCGGGAAGAAATAATTCTGAGCAGGATATTATCGGTGTAGACAGAGCTTACTATCCACAAGCAAGAACATTCCTTATAGGAGCTAATATTCAATTTTAATGACCAACAAAATGAAAAATAAGAATTTTATATATAAAGGACTTGCCGTTGCGTTTCTGACAGGTCTGAGTTTTACCAATATCGGTTGTAGTGATTCCTATCTGGATGAAGTAGAGAATTCCGGGGCATTTAGTACTGATTCATATTTTAAAAATGAACAGCAGTCTTTTAGTGCACTGATTTCCGTATATGATGTTTTAAGGAAATATTCTGCAGGATTTGAAAATACCGTTACTTTCTTTAATGCAGGATCTGATGACTTTTATTCCGGTGGAGGAAGCTCTAGTGATGGAGCAGGTATTCAGGGAATGAATAATTATATGATCAACCCGAATACAATGCCAGCCAGCTACTGGAAAGATTACTATCAGGGAGTTGCACGGGCTAATCTTGTAATAGAAAAAGTTCCTGGGGCAAATATGAATGAGGATCTTAAGAAGAGATATATTGCAGAAGCCAGAGTTCTTCGCTCTTTATATTATTTTGAGCTCGTAAGAATGTTTGGCAATATCCCTTTGATTCTTAAAAGTATAACTGTTTCAGATGATTATTGGCATATACCACAGGCAAAACCAGGTGATGTTTATGCACAAATAGAAAATGATGTGGTTGCTTCTATTCCAGATCTGATGATGACACCTGCCATCAGTGATAAAGGACGAATTACACAGGGAACAGCCAGAGCTATATTAGGTAAAATTTATCTTTATGATAAAAAAATGCCAGAAGCCGCTGCACAATTTGCCCAGGTAAACGGTACACCTGGAGGAACCAGTCAGTATGGATACAAACTCGTGGCAGATTATGCAGATTTATTTAAAGTTGCTTTGGAATCTGATCCGGATCCAAATAAATATAAATTTTTATCAGAATCTATTCTTGAAATAATGCATACCAACAAAGGAAGCTCTGATTGGGGATTCTGGGGGCAGGGTAGAGATGAAGGAAATTCTATCAATGTGATGGTGGGTCCTCGTTCTTATTCATTAAAAAGCATTCCAAATAATGATGCACCAGATATCTATTCTGGCTGGGCATTTAATACCGTAACAGAGAATTATGTCAATTTTATGCAGGGAGATCCAAGACTGAATGTGACTGTTTTTAATGCTAAAAAACTGGTAGCGGAAGGTAAAGTCATGTATGGGCCTGCTTTTGCAGATACCGGATATTTCCTTAATAAATATTTACCTACAAATGCTTTAAAAACCTCACTTCCAGGTCCGGCAGAACTTAATTTCAGACAGAATTATATTGCAATAAGATTAGCAGATACTTATCTGATGGAAGCTGAAGCTTTAGGAGCTTCAGGAGCAAGAGCTCAGGCTTTATTAGATGCAGTAAGAACAAGAGTCGGTTTAGCATCAGTTCCGGTTTCTTTACAGGCTATTAAAGATGAAAGAAGAAGAGAGCTTGCAGGAGAAGGACACCGATGGTTCGACCTTGTCAGATGGGGAGATGCGCCTTCTAAGCTTGCTTTCAAAGGATTTAAAGCTAATAAAAATGAAATTCTTCCCATTCCGTTCAACGAATTGCCGAATACAGTTTTAAAACAAAATCCTGGTTACTAAAATATGAAGTTTCACAACTTATATAGTTTCTTTAGAGGTGCCGCACTACTTAGTGGTGTGGCCCTTTTTCCTTTATCATGTACGTCAGTGACATCCAATAAAGGAAACGAAGTGCAGTACTGGCTTACCAAAGGGGATGAAAGTGTAAAATTACAACAGCAGACTTCCGTTAAATTTGTAAACAATGCCAACAGCTTTCAGAATATTGAAATTGACGATACTCAAAAGTTTCAATATGTTGATGGCTTTGGCTATACATTAACAGGAGGAAGTGTTGAGGTAATCAACCGGTTGTCACCTTCCAAAAGAAAAGCGCTGCTTCACGAACTTTTTGGAAATGATAAAAATTCAATATCCATCAGTTATTTAAGAGTAAGCATAGGCGCATCTGATCTTGATGGTGAAGTGTTTTCATATGATGATCTTCCTGAAGGGCAGATTGATCCTTCGCTTTCAAAATTCAGTCTTTCAAAAGACAAAGCTTTGATTGGAATGCTGAAAGAGATTCTGTCAATCAATCCTTCTATTAAAATCATTGCTGCCCCATGGTCTGCTCCGGTTTGGATGAAAGACAACGGCAAATCAAAAGGAGGAAGTTTAAAACCTGAATTCTATGGGACGTATGCTCAATATTTTGTAAAATACATCCAGGGAATGAAAAAAGAAGGCATCATCATTGATGCTGTAACTCCTCAGAATGAACCATTACATCCTGGAAATAATCCAAGTTTGTATATGCCGTCTGAGCAGCAGGGAGATTTTATTAAGAACCATCTTGGTCCGGTTTTTAAAGCCAACGGAATCACTACTAAAATTGTCGTGTATGATCACAATTGCAACAAACCTGAGTATGCGATTGATATTTTAAAAGATTCTGAAGCCAATCAATATATAGATGGATCTGCTTTTCATCTGTACGAAGGAGATATTTCTGCTTTAAGTACAGTACATGATGCTTTTCCTGATAAAAACTTATATTTTACCGAGCAATGGACAGGTTCCAAAGGAACTTTTACCGAAGATCTGAACTGGCATACAAAAAATGTGATCATCGGATCTATGAGAAACTGGAGTAAAATTGCGCTGGAATGGAATCTTGCCAACGATCCGAAATTTGCCCCTCATACAGATGGCGGATGTACAGAATGTAAAGGAGCCATAACGGTTTCCGACAGTGAAAATTTCACCAGAAATGTGTCCTACTATATTATTGCACACGCTTCAAAATTTATTCCTGCAGGTTCTCAGCGCATCGCTTCCACGCAGACGGATAAACTTTCAACGGCTGCTTTTAAGACTCAATTTGGGAAAATAGTTTTAATTGTACAGAACGATAATCAGGCAGATGAGAATTTTAATATTAAATTTGCCGGCAAATCCGCTGCAGTAACAATTTCAGGACGTTCTACAGCAACCTATATTTTTTAATCGGATACTATGAAAAGAGTTTATTTCTTACTGGCATTTTCTGCATTGGGATTGAATGCTTACGGACAAAAGACCATTGATCAGAAAGTAGCAGAGCTATTGTCTAAAATGACTTTGGAAGAAAAGGTTGGACAGATGGTACAATATAGCGGCTTTGAATATGCCACAGGACCACAGCACTCCAATTCAGCTGCTGTTTTAGAAGAAATTAAAAAAGGAAAAGTAGGTTCCATGCTGAATGTAGCAGGTTCTGAAGAAACCAGAGCTTTTCAAAAGCTGGCGATGCAGTCCAGACTGAAAATTCCTTTATTGTTCGGGCAGGACGTTATCCATGGCTATCGTACCACATTCCCTGTCAATCTTGGACAGGCAGCGAGTTGGGATCTGGCTATGATCGAAAAGTCAGAAAGAATTGCAGCAACAGAAGCTGCCGCTTACGGTATTCACTGGACGTTTGCTCCTATGGTAGACATTGCCAGAGATCCAAGATGGGGAAGAGTAATGGAAGGTTCAGGAGAAGACACTTATCTTGGAACAAAAATAGGTTTAGCCAGAATTAAAGGATTTCAGGGCCGAGGCTTGGGAAGTCTTGATGCGGTAATGGCCTGTGCAAAACACTTTGCAGCCTACGGAGCCGCTGTAGGCGGAAGAGATTACAATTCTGTAGATATGAGTCTCAGACAATTGAATGAAACGTATCTTCCACCATTCAAAGCGGCAGCGGAAGCAGGAGTTGCCACTTTCATGAATTCTTTCAATGATATTAACGGAATTCCTGCAACGGCCAACCAATATATACAGAGAAACCTCTTAAAAGGAAAATGGAATTATAAAGGTTTTGTAGTGTCAGATTGGGGAAGCATCGGAGAAATGGTTCCTCATGGTTATGCTAAAGATGGTGCCGAAGCTGCTGAAAAAGCAATACAGGGCGGAAGCGATATGGATATGGAAAGCCGTGTTTATATGGCAGAACTTCCCAAATTGGTTAAAGAAGGAAAAGTAGATCCTAAACTCGTAGATGACGCAACGGGAAGAATTTTAACCAAGAAATTCGAAATGGGTCTTTTCGATGATCCTTACAGGTTCAGTAATGAGAAAAGACAGAAAGAACAGACCGATAATCAGGAAAACAGAAAATTTGGGAGAGAATTCGGATCAAAAAGTATCGTTCTTCTTAAAAACCAGGGAAATATTCTCCCGCTTTCAAAAACGACAAAAACAGTGGCTCTGATTGGCCCTTTTGGTAAAGAAACAGTAGCTAATCACGGTTTCTGGTCTGTTGCTTTCAAAGATGATAATCAAAGAATTGTTTCGCAATTTGACGGAATTAAAAACCAGCTGGATAAAAATTCTACCTTATTATATGCAAAAGGCTGCAATGTGGATGATCAGGATAAAGGCCAGTTTGCTGAAGCCATAGAAACGGCAAAAAAAGCAGATGTTGTCATCATGACGCTGGGAGAAGGCCATGCGATGAGCGGAGAAGCAAAAAGCAGAAGTAATATCGGATTTACAGGTGTTCAGGAAGATTTGTTAAAAGAAATTGCCAAAACAGGTAAACCCATCATTCTTATGATCAATGCAGGAAGACCTTTAATTTTCAACTGGGCATCAGATAATATTCCTGCCATTATGTATACATGGTGGCTGGGAACAGAAGCGGGGAACTCTATTGCAGATGTTATGTTCGGCACGGTGAATCCAGGAGGGAAACTTCCAATGACGTTTCCGAGAACTGAAGGTCAGATTCCTGTCTATTACAATCATTATAATACAGGAAGACCGGCAAAAAATAATACAGACAGAAACTATGTTTCAGCCTATATAGATCTTGATAATGATCCGAAATATCCGTTTGGATATGGCTTAAGCTATACTGATTTTAAATATTCTGATATGGTTCTAAGTTCCACAAACCTTACAGGAAATCAGACGCTGAACATCAGTGTTACTGTTTCCAATGCAGGAAAATATGACGGGGAAGAAGTGGTACAGCTGTATATCAGAGATTTGTTTGGAAAAGTAGTAAGACCCGTAAAAGAACTGAAAGGCTTCCAGAAAATATTCATCAAAAAAGGAGAAAGTAAGAAGATCGATTTTAAATTAACACCGGAAGATTTGAAATTCTTTGATGATAACTTGAATTTTGACTGGGAAGGCGGGGAATTTGATATTATGATCGGTACGGATTCTCAACATGTTCAGACCAAAAGAATTACCTGGACGAAATAAATTAAATTCAATAGGAGTGGGTTATAATCCTGAGTATGGACGAAGGAAGCCCACTTATGAAAATATAAAAAGAACGGCTTTAGCCAAAACTTAATACACATGAGAATCAAATTCAGAAATACAATAAGTACCTGTGTAATAGGAATATTCTTTCTTTCTGCTTTCAACTGTGCTTCAAACAAGCCAGATTCCCGCAGAACACTGATCTGGAATGATGAATTTAATGGCAAAGGACTTCCGGATTCATTAAAATGGAATTATGATACCGGAGGAAGCGGTTTTGGAAATGAAGAAGCTCAGTTTTATACCAAAAACAGACTTGAGAATGCCAGAATGGAAAAAGGAAATCTCATTATTGAAGCTAAAAAAGAAAATTGGGAAAACAATAAGTATACCTCTGCAAGACTTTTAACCAAAGGAAAATTTGCTTTTCAATATGGTACAGTAGAAGTCAGGGCAAAACTTCCTAAAGGCCGTGGAACCTGGCCTGCTATCTGGATGATGAGTGAAAATATGAAGAAATGGCCGGATGATGGTGAACTGGATATCATGGAACATGTGGGCTATCACCAAGGCTATATTCATGCATCCGTTCATACCAAAAAATATAATCATATCCAGGGAACGCAGAAAACAGATACCTTGTTTGTGAAGGATGCAAGCGAAAAG
Organism: Chryseobacterium sp. WLY505; assembly: GCF_030846215.1. Taxonomy (NCBI): domain Bacteria; kingdom Pseudomonadati; phylum Bacteroidota; class Flavobacteriia; order Flavobacteriales; family Weeksellaceae; genus Chryseobacterium; species Chryseobacterium sp. WLY505. Next base: position 281,886 of record NZ_JAVCWI010000004.1, read on the forward strand.
TTCCATGTCTATAAAGCAGACTGGACACCGGAAAAAATAGATGTTTATATAGATGATAAGAAATTTTTCACCTACGAAAATAAAGAGAGAAAGAATGAAGCATGGCCTTTCGACAGACCTTACTTTATCATTTTAAATCTTGCCGTAGGAGGATTTTGGGGTGGAAAAGAAGGCATTGATGATACGGTTTTTCCACAGAAGTATTATATAGATTATGTAAGAGTTTATCAAAATAAATAATGAAAATGAGGACCGAATGGGTCCGGAAACAGAAAAAAAATCATGAGAAAACTAATTGTAAGTTGTTTTGTAGTAGGCATTGCCATCAATATCAATGCTCAGAATTATTGGAAAAAAAATGCAGGAAAAACAGCTAAAGTGGTCCTTACCAACTCGAAAGTGAATGAGAAGATGGTGGATAAAGGAGCGGTTGAATTTGTGCAATTCGGACAGCCTAAAGAAACGGATGCCTGTATTTTTGTAGCTCCCAACTTTAAATATCAGAAACTGATAGGAATTGGCGGGGCGATTACAGATGCCTCAGCAGAGACTTTTTATAAAATGCCAAAGAATAAGCAGAAAGAAATTCTGGATGCTTATTTCGGAAAAAACGGATTGGGATACACTGTTGTTCGTACCAATATGAATTCATGTGACTTTTCCAGTGATTCTTATACTTATGTAGAAGATAATGATACTTCGTTAAAGACCTTTAATGTTGCTCATGATGAAAAGTATAAAATCCCGATGATTAAAGAAGCTCAGAAAGCCATTGGGAATAATTTTACCTTTTATTTCTCTCCATGGAGCCCGCCAGCATGGATGAAATCAAATAAAAGCTTGTATAAAGGCGGAAGATTGGAAAATCAATACTACCAGACCTGGGCAGATTATTATATCAAATTCATCAAAGAATATGAAAAAAGAGGAATTAATATCTGGGGATTAACCGTTCAGAACGAGCCTATGGCTACCCAAAGCTGGGAATCATGTATTTATACTGCTGAAGAAGAAGGAGAGTTCCTGAAAAAGAACCTTGGCCCAACGCTTTGGAAAAACGGATATAAAGATAAAAAAGTAATGATCTGGGACCACAACAGAGACTTGATCTATCAGAGAGCAACCACCACTTTAAGTGATCCGGAAACCTCAAAATACGCCCATGGTATCGGTTATCACTGGTACGAAACATGGAATAACAAAACCCAGCTTTTTGACAACTTAGCAGAAACACACAGAGCTTTTCCGGATAAATTCCTGGCTTTTACCGAAGGATGCAAAGAACAGTTCAATATGGATAAAATATATGATGTAAGCCTCGGAGAACTGTACAGCAAAAATATGCTGAACGACTTCAATAAAGGAAATGCTTTATGGACTGACTGGAATATTCTATTGGATGAAACCGGAGGACCTAATCACAAAGGAAATTTCTGCTTTGCCCCAATTATTGCTGACACCAAAACAGGAGAGGTGTTCTATACGTATGAATACTATTATATAGGACATGTCTCTAAATACATTAAGCCGAATGCCCAGAGAATTGGAAGTTCTTCCAACAGAGCAGCTTTGACGTCTTCCGCATTTATGAATGAAAACGGACAGTTGGTAACCGTTATCATGAACGATTCAGACAATGATATTGAAACCAATCTATGGATAGAAGGAATGGCTGCCAAGCTGAATGCGCCCGCACACTCTATACAGACCGTAATTTTATAAATTCATATTAATTTAATATTATTTTTGACAGTTCCGGCGGCCTCGAAGAGGCCGCCGGATTTATTTATAAGGATAATTATCAAGGTGATACAAACAAAAAACTCATGAAGTTTTTCATGAGTTTTATTTATTGTGAGCGAAACTTTGTCGGTTCGCTATTTTTTCAGGAATGATGATTATTCAGCATCATACTTGCTGATTACTCTCTGAGTAACTCCTGAGCTGCTGAAACCTCCATCATGGAAAAGGTTCTGCATCGTTACTTTCTTCGTAAGATCAGAGAATAAAGTTACGCAGTAGTCTGCACATTCAAGAGCTGTAGCATTTCCTAGTGGAGACATATCTTCTGCATATCCAAGGAATCCTCCGAAACCTTTCACACCACTACCGGCAGTAGTCATTGTTGGAGACTGAGAAACTGTATTTACACGTACTTTTCTTTCGCCCCAATAGTTTCCGAAAGTTCTTGCAATACTTTCCAGATATGCTTTGTTATCAGACATATCATTGTAGTCCGGGAATGTTCTCTGAGCTGCAATATAAGTAAGGGCCAAAATACTTCCCCATTCGTTCATACAGTCTTTTTCCCAAGCTACACGCATTACTTTATGGAAAGAAACAGCGGAAATATCCCAGCCTTTTTCCAACCAGTCGTAATTCATTTCTGTATAGTGTTTTCCTTTTCTTACGTTGATAGACATTCCGATAGAGTGAAGGATAAAGTCGATTTTTCCAAATTTTGCAACAGCGGCATCAAAAAGTTTTTCAAGATCTTCTATAGAAGTAGCATCAGCACCTATTACTTCAGAACCTGTTTTTTCTGCTAAACCATTAAGTTCTCCCATTCTCAAAGCAATAGGAGCGTTAGATAAAATGAATTCAGCACCTTCCTCATGGCATCTTTCAGCAACTTTCCATGCGATAGATTGTTCATTAAGGGCTCCAAAAATAATTCCCTTTTTGCCTTTAAGTAAACCGTATGACATAATTTTTTAATGTTTATTATACTACAAATGTAACAATAATTGTGCTTATGGCATAATAAAAAATGGAGCCTTATCAATTTAAGACTCCATTTTATTGAAAATATTTATATGACTGAATTACTAATTGGTTTTCTTATTCCATTCTGCCTTTACATCCTCCGCTGCATCTTTGGTTTTTTCCCATGCTTCATCTGCTTTATCCTTAATATCCTCCCAGGCATCGGATACATTAGCTTTTACCCTGTCCAGCCAGTCTTCCTGGCTCGCTTCCTGATCATTATTCCTCTTCTCATTGATATAATCTTTAGCCTTATCTGCCAATTCATCGATTTTCCATTTGGCTTTGTCCGTTGCATTCTGTAAAGAATTTTCTACATTGTTTACTGCATTTTCCGCTTTGTTGTACTCTGAATTGTTCATAATAGTATAAATTTTAATTTGGTATAAGTAATTAAACAATAACCATTCCTAAAACTGAAGGTCATTGTTAAACTTTTCATAATGTTTTGTTATATTTTTCAAAATCAGTAGTAACTTTAACCTATAAAATATGATAATTATGGAAACTATCCGCTGTGGCTGGTGTGAAAAAGATGACCTCTATAGAAAGTATCATGATACAGAGTGGGGAACACCTGTTTATGATGATGAAACAATATTTGAATTCCTGATTCTTGAGAGTTTTCAGGCCGGATTAAGCTGGTATACGATTTTATCCAAAAGAGAAAATTTCAGAAACGCTTTTGATCATTTTGATTATAAAAAAGTAGCAGCATATTCTGACAAAAAGATTGAGGAATTGATGGATAATCCGGGAATTATCAGAAACAGACTTAAAATTATGGCAGCAGTTACCAATGCTCAAAGATTTATAGATATTCAGAAAGAATTTGGAAGCTTTTCCAGCTATATCTGGGGTTTTGTAGACGGAAAGCCCATCGATAACAAACCTGAAAAATTGTCTGACGTTCCCGCGACAACAGAGATTTCTGATCTGATCTCCAAAGACCTCAAAAAAAGAGGATTCAAATTTGTTGGTTCTACAGTTATTTATGCCCATATGCAGGCTACAGGAATGGTCAATGATCATTTAAAAAGCTGCTTTATCAGAAAATGATAACTTATTGATATTTTTGTATCATCAAAAAAATGAAACCTCTGTTGAAATATGAAGAAAATAGGAATCATAGGTTATGGCTGGCTGGGAGAAAGACTTGCTGCTTTCTTATCTGAAAAATACACTTTATCAGCGACAACAACCACCGAAAACAAGGTAAATCAGCTGAGTGCAAAAGGAATACATGCTGTGATAGCTTCTTTTCCGGATTATCAGCTGGCAGAGCCTCTTTCTCAATGGGAAGAAATAAATAATATGGACGCTTTGATTATTACAATCCCTGTTTCTGAAAAAAGTTGTTGTGTAAGTTCTTTGTATAACAGAATTCAGAATTTGTCAGCCTTTATCGGTGATTTTAAAGGGCAGATGTTTCTGATGAGTTCTACAGGTGTTTACCCCGATATTGCCAAAGAATTTACAGAGGAAGATGTTCCATTAGTGAACGTATCAGGGGAAAGAATGCTTAGAAATAAGTTTCCGCAGCTCAATATTCTGAGACTTGGCGGTTTGATGGGAGATAACAGACTTCTGAAAAACTATAATGTGAGCAATCTGGATCACGCTGTAAATCATATTCATTATGCTGATATCAGCGGGATTATCTCAGAAATGATTGAACAGAAAAGTGAATCAAAACTATATAATGTTACCGCCCCCATTCATCCGGCAAAAAGCCAGGTGATTAACGCACAGAAAAATATTGAAGATGATGAAGTATTTGAGGTGAAAGGGAAGAAGGTTCTGTCTTCAAAGCTGGTCTCAGAACTGGATTACGTATTTCAGTATCCGGATCCGAGAACATTTCATTTATAACTATGGTATTTGTTTCATTTTAATTACAGAATTTCCTTTACCACCTTTGTCATTCCGTAGGAATCCCGACACTGTTTTTCAACTTCTATATTTGGATCTCTACAGAATGAGAAAGGTGAGTGGTAAGTTTATTCATCGTGAAAGAATCAATATTTTCAGCAAGATACAATTCAATAGCAACGGGCTTTAGCCCGTTTTCAAAAAAGATAAAATTCCATCGGCTTCAGCCAAAATCTAATAAAAAAACCTCCGGAATCTGCTTCCGGAGGTTTTATCTTTATTATCAATAAATAATTACTTAATAATTCTTTCCAATACCCATTCAATAAGGTTTTTCTCGGAAGCGTGGTGGTCTGCAGAGAATTCTCCACGTCTTCTGTTGGCAATCACGTTATTCACCGTAATGGCTTTGTGTCCTAATAATTTTGAAAGAGCATAGATGGCAGAAGTTTCCATCTCGAAATTGGTAATTCCAAGATCATTCAATGTTTCAAGGAATTGATCATCTACCGCTTTTAAACGAAGCTGTCTTCCCTGTGGAGCATAGAATCCCGGGAATGTAGCTGTATTTCCGTGGTATTTGGCATCTTTGTAGTATGCTCCCATTTCTTCCGCCCAGTCTGAGAAATAAAGCATCGGCTTGATTCTTTCGTAAGGGAATTTTTCCATGAAGCTTTTAGAAAACTCATTTTCGAAGTTGTAGTCCTGGTAGAAGTGCATCAATCCGTCTAAACCTACAACATTCTGCGTTACCAGCATATTGTCAACCTGTACATCAGGGTTTACACTTCCGCAAGTTCCCATACGGAAAAGCTCAAGCGCTTTGTGCTCAGTCTTGAATGCTTTGTTTTGAAGATCAATGTTCACCAAAGCATCCAGTTCGTTCATCACGATATCGATGTTTTCAGTTCCGATCCCGGTAGACATTACGGTGATTCTTTCTCCACGAAGTGTTCCTGTATGCGTATAGAATTCTCTTTTATTTTTTTTGATTTCTACAGTATCAAAGTATTTTGAAACTTTTGCCACTCTGTCAGGATCACCTACAAGAATGATTTTGTCAGCAATATCTTCAGGTAAAAGATTCAGGTGGTATACACTTCCGTCTTCATTCAGAACAAGTTCTGAGGCAGCAAGTTTGTTTAGCATAATATGTATATTTTTTGTTTTTTTAATTAATCATAATGGCTTCTTTATAAGGAGATGCCATCACCCCGTAAATGTCATTGTATTCTTTTACAATTCTTTTCTGGCCGTTCATTACCTCATACACCGTAATAACTGTCTTTTCAATGTTTTTAGGGTCTTTCCTCTGTGAAGTGATTTCGTAGAAGTGATCATCCTTTTTAAGAATAGAAAGCAGTTCTTCCTTTGTTGAATTGTTGGAAGTCATCATTCCGGGGAACTCTGTAACAATATCTTTCAGATCAGAATAGTTTTTATAAGGCTTGGTTACTCCATTGGAATGTACATAGACATTGGGAATATTTTTATCTTTTTCCAGGCGGACCAAATAATAATCAGATCCTCTTTTCTCTGCATATACAGCCATTTCCTGAGGCTTTCCGGATGTCTTTTCCGGCTGCTTTTTTTCTGGGAAAATGCCATCATAGAAAGGAAACTTGCCATAACAGCAAACCATAGTTTTGTTTTCATACTCCTATTTAGTTTTTTTGATGTGTTGAATTTAATTTTAAAAAATCCTCTCCCAATAATCTCCAGCCATTATTTTCCGGTATTTCGAAGAACCGTTCTCTTTAGAATAATGAATTTGATTTCGGGGTTTAAAATTAGTGAAAAATATTGTACCAGAAATATAAACATTATTTAATCTGTTATTAAAACTGAGATAACATCAGATGAATACTTTTGCCGCTAAAAATTCATGAGATCTTATCCACTGCTTGTAATCGTCCTTCTGATAGGATTTGCAGTAATGTCTTTTAATCCTGTTGATAAAGGAAAAGAAAGTGAAAATACATTTGTCAATAAAGGGTTGTCCGACTTTAAAACCAAGCTTGAACAGCTGAAATCAGATGTTGATAAGTTTTCCGAAGACCGTATTTCCCTGGAAGAACTGCAAAAATCATTGAGCAGTACAAGAAATTCATTCAAAGAAGTTGAATTCTATATCGCTTATCATTATCCTGAATTTACCAAAACCCATCTTAACGCAGCACCTTTGTTTCACATTGAGGCGGCTGGAACATCTTCATATACACTTCCCCCGGAAGGATTGCAGGTGCTTGATGAACTTATATTTTCAGAGGAAGCAGAAAATGAGAAAGAAAAGATCAAAACCATTACCACCTTTTTATATAACAGCTATTCAGGTTTTTATTTAAGTGCTTTAAAAAATGGGTTGAGCAAGGGCAACAACAAAACATTGCCCTTGCGTATAGAGCTGATCAGAATCTATTCCCTTGGGGTTTCTGGTTTTGATACTCCAGGCTCTCTGAATATTTCTGAGGAAACAAGCCATGCTCTTGCAGGAATACAGAAATACATTAATGATGATCTTTATTTTAAAAATTATAATACTGAAAAGGCTGACCAGATTTTAACAGAAGCTATCAGCTATCTTTCAAAGAATACCGATTTTGAAACTTTCGACAGAATTGAGTTTTATAAGAAATATGTACAGCCTTTATACGAAGAGTTCGGGAAATGGGATGGCAGACCAGATGACCTTAAAGAATTCTCAGGATGGAATGTGGGAAACAAAAACTTTTTCAGCAGTGATTTTTTGGATCCTTATTTTTATACCTTATTGAAATCTTCTGAAGATAATCCTGAACTCCGAAACCTTGGAAAATCCATTTTCTACGATCAGAACTTAAGTGGTAACGGGAAAATGAGCTGTGCAACCTGCCACCTTCAGGAAAATGCCTTTACAGATCTGAAAGCAAAATCACAAAGTAATGTTGAAGGGAAAACAGTGTTGAGAAATTCGCCCTCTTTATATAATGCTGTTTTTGCCAAGAGGTTTTTCTATGATCTTCGTGCTTTCTATTTAGAACAACAGGCGGAGCATGTTATTTATAATGAACAGGAATTTAATACCAGCTATGAAAGCATTATCCAGAAATTAAAAACAAAAACTGAGTATAAAAAAGCATTCCGAAATGCCTTCAAGGATGGAAAAATCAGCAAAGAAAATTTCTCGAAAGCATTAAGTTCTTATGTGGCTTCCCTGTACTCGTTTGACAGCGATTTTGATCGTTTTATGAGGAATGAAAAAAATGTTTCCGATGATGTGAAAAAAGGATTCAACCTGTTTATGGGAAAAGCCAATTGTGCAACCTGTCATTTTGCACCCACATTTTCCGGATTGGTACCTCCATTTTTTAATGAAAATGAATCTGAAGTCCTAGGAATAACTACAAGGCCAATCAAACAGCTTCCTGTAGAGCTTGATCAGGATTTAGGAAGAGGAAACAGCCCTGTAAAAAAGGAAAAATCATGGATTTATGATTATTCTTTTAAAACCGTAACGGTGAGAAATATTGCCCTTACCAAACCGTATTTCCATAACGGAGCTTTCAATACCTTAGAAGAAGTTCTGGATTTTTATAATGAAGGCGGGGGAGAAGGATTGGGATTAAAAATGAAAAACCAGACGCTGGCACCGGATAAATTAAACCTTACCGAAACAGAAATAAAGCAGATCATCGCCTTTCTGAATGCTCTTACGGATGTGAGTAAAGCGAAATAGGCGGGTTACGGGGTTTGAGGGTTGGAGCGTGGGAGAGTTTGAGAGTGAGAGTGTAGAGATTCATGATTTCGGGTTTGTGAGAACCGAGATTCGGTAGGAATGATAGGGTTTTAATAAAAATAGGCTAAATTTTGAAACTTGTGTAAATGTGATCTACGAAGGTTTCAGAATTTAGCCTAAAGTTGTACAGATTGGATCAACCTGTCTGTTTATTTGTTTTGGATCAGCTTTTCCAGCTTATCAATCATTTCCTGCTGTTGTTTTAGCATACGCTCATACAGTTCAACCATTTTGTCAAGAGGATTGAAAGTGGGTTGGTTATTAAAAAAGGCTGGTTGTTGACAATTATCAAAAGAGGCTGTATTAGAAATAATATTTATCGCTTGTTCTTCATCAAAATTCTCAATAGCTTCTGTCGGAACCTTCAAAATTTGAGCTACCTGCGCCAAAACATCAGACTCTACAACTTCTTTTTGTTCCAAAAGAGAGATTTTCTTCTGATTCCAGTCGTCACCTAATTCAAAAGCTAAAGCTTCCTGCTTGATACCAAGCATTTCACGGAAACGTTTAATATTTCTGCCCTGATGTATTTTTTTGTTTTGCATAGCTGTGTCAATCATAATAACAAATATAAAGTTTTAAGAGATAAGAATAAAGCTCGTTTTTAAAATAAATTATCTTCTAAAATACTCATGTTTTTGAATAAAATTTCCTTTCTCTTACAGATTTGTTATGTCGAATATATTGTGCTTGCCATCAATCTATAAATAAAATAATTACACTTCATTCCAAATTATGTATGCATCAAACCCAAAACCTCGCACCTCGTATTCCAAACTTCACATCTCACAATTTGTATCCCGCAACTTCAACACTCTCACTCTAAAACCCTCCCACACTCCAACCCTCGAACTCCTCACCGCTTAACACAAAATTAATCCCCTTAACATTAGGTTTTTGATAAGTTAATATTGGGTGATTTAGATTTAAAATCCTATTAACAGAGAAAAAGCTCTAAAAAAATAGTTTTGCAAGGTCTAATAAATCAAATAAAAAATGAAGAAAAAACTACTAACAGTGGGAGCTTTGGCTATACTGGCCAGTTCTGGTCTTCAGGCGCAGACCTTGATATTCAATAAGAATGCGTCATGGAGCTATAAAGATAACAACCAGGCGCAGCCAGCCGGTTGGAATGCTCAGACGTATGACATTTCAACATGGGCAGTAGGAAACGGTCCGCTAGGATATGGAGATCCTGTAACTACTACCATCAATTCAGGGCTTACGACAGCTTATTTTGCTAAAGATTTTACAGTAGATCTTTCAACACTTTCCGATACGATGGAACTTGGAGTAATGAGAGACGATGGTATCATTGTGTACCTTAACGGAGAAGAAGTTGTAAGAGATAATATGCCTGCAGGTGCAGTTACATTCAATACTTTCTCCAGTACTACTATTGATGGGGCAGCAGAGAGTGTTTATAACATTTTCTCTATTCCAAAATCCAAGTTTGTAAATGGTGTTAACAGATTTTCTATTGAATTACACAACAGAAGTACCACCAGTTCAGATTTAAGAATTGATGCTTATCTGAAAACAACCACCAATACAACTATTCCTGTAGCTTGTAACGGAACACACATCAGCTGCTTTACTTCCATTGTTCCTACAGCACAGACTAATAAATTAATTCTCCCTGCTGAACACAAATACCAGCTGATTTTAAAAGAAGGAGACAACTATACTGAAGGCGGAGGATTGGTTGGTGGTCAGAATGACTTTACCGCTTATGTTCCAAAAACAGGAAGCAGTACCAATGGATATCTATCTGTAAACCATGAGACGAATCCTGGAGGAGTTACCATGGCTGAAATTAACTATAATGCGACTTCAAAACTTTGGCAGCTGACAAAATCAAGAGCCGTAAGTTTCTCAGATCCAAGTTTGGTGCAAACCATCAGAAACTGTTCAGGAGGAATTACGCCTTGGGGAACAGTGGTAACGGCAGAAGAATCTGTTACTTCTAATGATGTGAACAATGACGGTCACAAAGATTACGGTTGGTTGGTAGAAATTGATCCTGCTACAGCACAGGTTATTTCTAAAAATGCTGACGGTACCAAAGGAAAACTATGGCAGATGGGCATCATGAATCATGAGAATGTAGTGATTAATAATGCAGGAACTATAGCTTATTATGGAGAAGACGGTGGAACTCACCTGGTGTACAAATATGTAATGGATACTCCTAATGATCTATCTTCAGGAAACCTTTATGTATTAAAACTGGATCAGGGGTTAACGGCTGCAGGAGATCCGGTAGGAACTACAGCAACATGGATTCAGGTTCCGAATAAAGAAAAAGCAGATCAGAATAATACCAATACCAATGCTCTGACTTTGGGAGGAACAAAATTTAATGGAGTAGAGGATGTTGATATCAGCCCGCTGGATGGTAAAATCTATTTTACAGCCAAAGGATTAGACAGGGTATATCGTCTGCAGGATAACGGAACGACGGCTTCTCAGGTAGAAACATTTGTAGGAGGAGGTTCTTCGGTATATTCTTTCAATACCGCTCAGGGAATGAAGTCTGAAGCATGGGGAGACGGAAATGACAACCTTACTTTCGATGAACTTGGAAACCTTTGGGTACTTCAGGACGGAGGAAAAAACTATATCTGGGTAATTGCTCCTGATCATACACAAGCCAACCCTAAAGTAAGATTGTTTGCTTCTATGCCGGCAGGTTCAGAGCCTACAGGTCTTACTTTCACACCAGATCATAAATTTGGTTTCTTCTCTATTCAACACCCGGATTCTACAATCTCTACAGATGTAGATGCAACAGGGAATACAATTGATTACAGAGGAAAATCAGCAACGATTGTCATTGCACTTAAAAATAACCTTGGAACAGAAGGTACTTTAGGAACTATTGATTCCAAAACTGCAGAAAATACAGTAACGGTAGCACCTAACCCAACTTCAGGAATCGTAAAAATCAATTCTGTAAAAGGATTGAAAGATATTTCTGTAACAGCTTACAGCATGGATGGGAAAATCGTTTACACAAAGAAATTCAACGGAACGAACAAAGTATTGGACCTTGATTTCACACAGCAGTTGGAAGGATCACGAGTTTTAGTTTTAAATATTGAAGCTGAAGGAGGATTCCAGAAAACAGTTAAACTTGTAAAGAAATAAATTATTTATAATTCTTGTCTGTCGGCAGCTTGGGTTGCTGGCAGACCTTTTATTTTTATGAAAAAGCTTTTCTTATTGATTTCCATCCTCTCACTTTCTCAGATCAAAGCACAGATTGATCCGGTGAAATATCCCACTTTTACCAATATTGAAGAGGCTTTAAGGAGTGATAAAACGGTTTACAGCATGAGTTTCAGAGAGAAAGGTCTTTTTAATATTCCTCCTCAGATCGTAAAACTGAATTCATTGTTCTTTTTGAATATCATGGCCAATAAGCTTGAGAAAATGGATCATGAGCTCTTTACCTTAAAAGAACTGGAAATTTTAAATGTGAATGAAAACAGCATTAAATATATTCCGGATGAGGTAAGCAATCTGAAGAAACTGACTACTTTTTCAATGAATCTGAACAGTTTGACAAGTATTAATCCTAATCTCGCAAAACTTCAGAACCTAAAAGTTGTCCATTTTGACGCCAATAATCTGAACACTTTTCCCGAAGCCCTTATGGAAATTCCCACACTGGAAGAAATAAACCTTCAGGGAAACCAGATCAGCTTTATTGCAGACAGACTTAATCAGATCAAAAACCTGAAATTTCTCAACCTTTCAGATAATCAGATCAATGACCTTGGGAATTTGTCTTTTCCTGACAATTTAAAATATCTTGAACTGCAACAGAATGCTATTATGAAACTTCCGGAAAACCTTTTCAAAGCAAAGAATCTGGAATTTTTGAATGTAAGTGGAAATAATATCACAGAAATATCGCCCAAAGTAAAAGGGCTGAAAAATATTGTCAGCATGAATCTGGCCAACAATAATCTGAAAGACATTCCTGTAGAAATCAAACAGCTTAAAAATCTGAAAACATTGATTCTTACAGGAAATCCTATAGAAAAATCTACCATTGAAAACTTAAAAACCTTACTGTCGGGAACCCAGATCTATTTCTAGAACTATCCGCCAACACGTTTGGTTTTATAGCCCATTTCTTTAAGGATATTCATGATTTTATCACGGTTATCCCCTTGAATGATAATCGTTCCATCCTTCTCAGAGCCGCCTATACCCAAGGTGGTTTTTATTTTTTTTGAGATTTTTTTCAGGTCTTCCTCACTGCCTTCCCAGCCTTCAACAATCGTTACAGGCTTACCGTTTCTTCCTTTTTTCTCAAATTTGCATACCAAAGGCTCTTTCTGCTTGAATTGCTCTTCAGGCATCTCAAAATCCTGCTCTTCATGATCAGGAAAAAGATTCTTCAATTGATCTCGTAAATCCATACTGCAAAATTAAAAAGATTTACTGATTAATGAAGGGTAATAATCAACGAAATTTTAATTTTTCTAACCCTGTCAAGGTCACAAAAAATTTGATACAAGTTAATTTCGATTCTGTATAAGTTTTTATATTTTTAACCGTTTGATAAGATATCTTTAAAAACTAATATGAAAACCAGATACATCTTTACATGTCTTCTTCTAGCTTCCGGAATTATAAAAGCACAGACAAATTTCTCCACCGATCCACTGAATGCAGTTTTCGAAACTAAAGATACAGACCGGTTCTGGAAAGCATTTGATAAAATGGATGTCTCAAAAGAAAACCCTTTTAGAGATTATATCAACAACGGATCTCAAGGCGTAAAAGGTTTTATGGAATACCGCATAATCAATGCTGATTCTTTGTATATCATGGTAAAAAAGAGAAAAGACGACTATCTGAAAAGCCGTCATGTTCTGGCAGGAATCAACCGGAAAGAAAAAAGAATTAGGGCTGTTTACAGTGCATTGAAATACTGGTATCCACAGGCAAAATTTCCACCAATATATTTTGTATACGGAAGGTTTAATACAGGAGGAACATTTTCTAAAGACGGAATTATGATCGGTACAGAAACTCTTCAGAATCTGGATGGCATTGCAGGACTTGTTTCCCATGAGACGATTCATTTCCAACAGGATATCAAAGGAACTGATAACCTTTTAAAATACACATTAAGCGAAGGAAGTGCCGATTTTATTAGTGAATTGGTGTCTGGAGAAACCAATAACAGCCCATTTTATCAATATGGAGAGGCCCATTCTGATAAACTGTATAAAGAATTTGTAACTGTATTAAAGAAGAATGATCCTACAGACTGGCTGTACGGAACCAGTAAAAAAGATAACAGGCCTAACGATCTGGGCTATTGGATGGGATATAAGATTTCTGAGGCGTATTTTAATAAACAGTCAGATAAGCATAAAGCTATTGACGACATCTTACATATTCAGAATCCTCTTCTGTTTCTTAAGGAGAGTGGCTTTCTGGATCAGTATATCAGAGAATATGCAAAGCAAAAAAACATAAAATTCGAAGATTTTTTTAAAGAATAAAATGGATTACTGCGGGTAATTATTGTATGAAGCGTGTCAAGGTTTTAAACCTTGACACGGTTAAAATTTCAAAAGCAATCAATTGATCATCAGTAATCCATAAAATTCGAGTCTTCAAATTCTTCTATTCATAGGAAATTAGGTAAATTTGTCTAACAAAAGTTTTACAAAATGTCGAAAAAAGCAATATTGGCCATTCTTGACGGATGGGGATTGGGAACAAACCCCAACGTTTCTGCAATAGATAAAGCAAATACACCATTCATAGACAGCTGTTACCAAAGATTTCCCCATACTACGCTTGAAGCAAGTGGATTGGCTGTAGGTTTACCAGCAGGACAGATGGGAAATTCTGAAGTGGGACACATGAACCTGGGAGCCGGAAGAGTCGTTTACCAAAACCTGGTAAAACTGAATATGGCTGTTGAAAACGGAACATTAGGGCAGGAAAAAGTGATCCAGGATGCTTTTGAATATGCTAAAAGAGAAAATAAAAAAATACACTTTATCGGATTGGTTTCCAATGGAGGTGTACATTCCCATATCAATCACTTAAAAGGATTACTGACCGCTGCAAAAGAATTCGGACTGAATGAGAATGTTTTTGTTCATGCATTTACCGACGGTAGAGACTGCGATCCGCATTCAGGGTTAGGATTTATCGATGAGCTTCAGAAGCATATGGAAGCCACTACCGGAAAGCTGGCAACAGTGGTAGGAAGATACTATGCCATGGACAGAGATAAAAGATGGGAACGCGTAAAATTAGCGTACGGTGCCCTTGTAGAAGGGATAGGAGAACAGACAACGGATGCTTTGGCAACAATCAAGATGTATTATGATAATAATGTAACCGATGAGTTCCTGAAGCCTATTATTCTCATGAATACCACCGCTACAGGAAATGTAGTACCGGTAGCAAGAATCATTGAAGATGATGTGGTGATCTGCTTCAATTTCCGTACAGACAGAGGAAGAGAAATTACAGAAGTTCTTTCCCAGAAAGATTTCCCGGAATTTGGAATGAAGAAACTGAACCTGTATTACATCACATTAACAAACTATGATAAAACATTTCAGAATGTACAGGTTGTTTTTGATGAAAATGTACTGACGGAAACCATGGGCGAAATTCTTGAAAAAAATGGAAAAACCCAGATCAGAATTGCAGAAACAGAGAAATATCCGCACGTTACTTTCTTCTTCTCAGGAGGAAGAGAGGAGGAATTTGCAGGAGAAAGAAGGCTTCTTTGCCCAAGTCCGAAAGACGTTCCTACCTATGACCTGAAGCCGGAAATGTCAGCCTATGATATCACTAATGCTATCGTGCCGGAACTGGAGCAGGGAACGGCTGATTTTGTTTGTTTGAATTTCGCCAATACAGATATGGTTGGACACACAGGTGTTTTTGAAGCCGCTGTAAAAGCCGCTGAGGTGGTAGATCAGTGCATTGAAAAAGTAGCTACAGCTGCCTATGAAAACGGATATGCTGTTTTCATTCTTGCCGATCACGGAAACTCGGATGTAATGATCAATCCAGACGGAACTCCAAATACTCAGCACTCTACAAATCTGGTTCCTTTTATCGTTATGGATAAAGACCACACATGGAATTTAAAACCAGGAAAACTGGGTGATGTAGCCCCTACAATCCTTAAAGTAATGGGTGTTGAAATACCAGATGCAATGACTGGAGAAGTTTTGGTTAATTAATATTCAATAATATTGTTAAAAAAATGCCGTTATGCTTTTGTAGCGGCATTTTTTTTATGATTTATGTCAGATAAGGTATGACTTGCATACTTTATTATGCGTTAAATAATAAATAAATCATATCTTTGTAAATTAAAACTGAATAGTAAAATGTATCAAAAGCTTGTTAGGAAAGAAGTAATGGGATTATTGGAAAAGGAAGTAGGTTCTTTTCTTGATAAATTTTTAACGCCAATTGAAAAAATCTGGCAGCCTTCCGATTATTTACCAGATCCTTCAAGCGATGAGTTTAAACACGACTTAGAAGAAATTCAGACTTTTGCCCGTGAAATGCCTTACGATCTCTTTGTAACATTAATCGGTGACTGTATCACAGAAGAAGCACTTCCTTCTTATGAGTCTTGGTTAATGGGTGTTGACGGAATCAATCAGGAAGAAAAAGTAGGCTGGGCCAACTGGGTAAGAGCATGGACTGCTGAGGAAAACAGACACGGAGATTTATTAAACAAATATCTTTATCTGTGTGGAAGAGTAAACATGAGAGAAGTGGAAATCACGACTCAATACCTGATCAATGACGGATTCGATCTGGGAACAAGTATGGACCCCTACAGAAACTTCATTTATACAAGCTTCCAGGAAACCGCTACCAATATCTCTCACAGAAGAGTAGGAACATTGGCAAAACAATCCGGAAACGGAAAATTAGCAAAAATGTGCGGGGTAATTGCTGCAGACGAAGCAAGACACGCTAAAGCATACAAACATTTCGTAGCAAAAATCCTTGAAGTTGACCCTTCAGAAATGATTCTTGCCTTTGAAGATATGATGCGTAAGAAAATTGTAATGCCTGCTCACTTAATGAGACAATCCGGACAAAAAGCGGGTGAGCTTTGGGGACATTTCTCAGATGCCGCACAAAGATGTATGGTCTACACAGGTCAGGATTATATCAATATTATGAAAGACCTTTTAGATGAATGGAAAATTGAGCACGTAAAAGGACTTACAGAAAAAGCAGAAAAAGCTCAGGAATACCTGATGAAGCTTCCTGCAAGGCTGCAGAAGATCACAGACAGAGTTTCTACTCCGGATCTTCAGTTCCAGTTTAGCTGGGTAAAAAGCTAATAAGATCTTTATTATTATTTAAAATATAAAAGTATTGAGTGCCTTTCTTTTTGGCACTCTTTTTATTTCTTATCTTTGCAAAGCTAAAAAAAGAACAAAATGTTAAATAATAAAAAGATTGCTGTTGACTTTGACGGGACTATTGTTGATGACGCTTACCCGGCCATTGGAAAACCGAAAACTTTTGCATTCGAAACTTTGAAAAGACTTCAGTCTGAAGGATTCAGATTGATACTTTGGACTTACAGACACGGAAAAACGTTAGATGAAGCAGTAGAATTTTGTAAAAAAAACGGAATAGAATTCTATTCTGTGAACTCAAGCTTTGAAGGAGAAGTTTTTGATCCTGAAAATCAGTCCAGAAAATTAGATGCAGACTGGTTTATTGATGACAGAAACTTAGGAGGATTTCCGGGATGGGGCGAAATTTACAACATCATTCAGGAAAGAATAGAATTCCGAGTAGAAGGAAAAGAAGTTCTTGCTTATTCAAAACTTAAAAAAGAAAAGAAAAAAGGACTTTTTTGGTAAAATATAGAAATTAGAAGCCTGATATTAGAGGTTAGTTTTTAATATCAAGTGCTTTTGGTCTTTTATAATTTATAGGAGAAAGTTCATTAGATAGTGGGAAGTAAAAATAAGCATAACGCTGGCTTCTGACATCTAATATCTAACATCTATACAACAATGATTCAATTAAAAACGATAGACGAATTACGTCTGATGAAGGAGAGTGCCCGACTGGTTTCTAAAACATTGGGAATGTTGGCAAAAGAAATTAAACCGGGGATTACTACCTTATATTTAGATAAACTGGCTCATGATTTTATTAAAGATCATGGTGCTGAACCCGCATTCTTAGGATACGGAGGATTTCCAAACTCTCTTTGTATCTCTCCGAATGAGCAGGTAGTTCATGGTTTCCCAAACAAAGATGTAGTGAAAGAAGGAGATGTTCTTTCTGTAGACTGTGGAGTTATTCTTAACGGTTTCGTAGGAGATCATGCCTATACTTTTGAAATCGGGGAAGTAAAACCTGAGGTTAAAAAATTATTGCAGGTTACCAAGGAATCTTTATACAAAGGAATTGAGCAGGTTGTCAGAGGAAAAAGAATTGGAGATATCTCCCATGCCATCCAGACACATTGTGAAAAAGAAGGATATGGAGTAGTAAGAGAGCTTGTAGGACACGGATTGGGTAGAAAAATGCACGAAGATCCACAAGTTCCTAACTATGGAAGACAAGGAAGCGGAAAAGTAATTAAAGATGGTTTAGCCATTGCAATCGAGCCGATGGTTAACATGGGAACTGAAAAAGTAAAGTTCCATAATGACGGTTGGACAGTAACGACTTTAGATAATATGCCATCTGCTCACTTCGAGCATGATGTAGCTGTGATCAACGGTAAGCCCGTATTGCTTTCTACATTTGATTATGTATACGAAGCTTTAGGGATTGTAAGTGATGAAGAAAAGCAGTTCCAACTGGATTTTTAATGAAAAAGGTAACGAAGCTTTTACTGAATAAAATTCCACGCCCTATGCTTATTAAAATGAGCATCTGGGCAAGACCGCTTATTTATCAGTTTTTCAAAGGTGACAAATTCTTTGATCCTATTGATGGAAGATCTTACAGAAAATTCCTTCCCTACGGATATGGAAAACAAAGAGAAAATGCACTTTCTCCCGGAACGTTGAGTTTGGAAAGACACCGCCAGATGTGGCTGTATCTTCAGAACGAAACCGATTTTTTTATTAAAAATTATAAAGTGCTGCATATTGCTCCCGAACAGGAATTTTTGAGAAAGTTCAAGAGAATGAGCAACCTGAATTATATTTCAGCAGACCTCTATTCTCCCATTGTAGATGTGAAAGCTGATATTCTGGATTTACCTTTCGAAAATGACAGTTTTGATATCATTTTCTGTAATCATGTGCTGGAACATATTGAAGACGATGCCAAAGCAATGAGCGAGCTGTACAGGGTAATGAAACCTGGCGGATGGGGAATTCTTCAGGTTCCGATGAAAAATTCGTTGGAGAAAACCTACGAAGACTTCACGATAAAAGACCCAAAAGAACGTCAGAAACATTTCGGACAGTACGATCATGTTCGTTGGTATGGAATGGATTATTTTGACCGCTTAAGAAAAGCAGGCTTCGAAATAGACCCCAACTTCTATTCACAGAAATTCTCTGAAGAAGAAATAAAAAAATTCGGGCTAAGACATAATGAAATCTTACCTGTAGTTTATAAAAAATAAGATAAAAACCGTTTCAATAACTGAAACGGTTTTTTATATACATGAAATGTTCTGTTTTTATTCTTTAACAAAAGGGTAGGTCTTATAATTTTCTATCGTTACAATATATTGCCCTTTCTGTAAACTGCTTGTATCAAGTGATGTTTTGTTGCCGTTAGTTGTGGTTTCAAACACTAGTTTTCCTGACAAATCGTAGATCTTAAGAGGAAGGTTTTTCTCAATATTTTCAAGATGCAAAACTTCTTTTACAGGGTTAGGGTATGCTTTGAAATTTTTCGTTACTGCAGCAGCTTCTTTAGTGCTCAATTGGTCAGTATTGTTATAGTAGATTTTATTTCCCGAAGGATCTGTAATCACCAAAGTCTTTACACTTCCGTTGGTTGTGATCTGATAACTGTATATTGAGGCGTAAGCTCCTAAGCCATAAATGTCACAGTTTTTCTGATCATAGGCACGCACAGGTGCTGCATTTCCTCCGTTATAGAACAAAAGAGTACATGCGCTTGACGTTTGGATCAGATTGTTGCTTCCGGGCATAATCCCGAAACCCATCATAGAAGTGTTGTAATATCTGGAATTAATAACATAGCTCGTTCCTCCCGCCGAATTAAATGTAGTCGCGGGAACTCCGTTATCTATTAAAGGTGTATTGGTAGTCTGCCCGCTGCTTGTGACCATTTTGGAAATATACCAGTTGTTGGAAAGCAATTCGGAGGTTTGCTGGGCAGTCAGTAAACCACCTGCTAAAAGGAATAGAATTTTTTTCATAGGTTAAAAGTTTCCGGTAAAGATATAAAAGAATTTCTTTTTCTTGTCAAATAAATCAAAACCTGAAAATGATTAAAAAAACCGCCTTCAGTACGAAGACGGTTCCCATTTTTAAATATAGATAGAAATTTATGCGCTTTTTAATGTGAGGAAGAAACAGCCTTTAATCCTACCACAGAGCCAATAAGCGTTACAATAAAAAATACTCTCCAGAAACTTACAGGATCTTTAAAGAATATAATTCCCATTAAGGCAGTTCCCACAGCTCCGATTCCCGTCCATACAGCATAAGCAGTACCAATAGGCAAAGTTTGAGTAGCTTTGATCAGTAAAAGCATACTGATTGTCATTGTGATCAGAAATCCTGCATACCAAAGGTACATTTCAGTTCCGGATGTTTCTTTTGCCTTTCCCAGACATGATGCGAAGGCAACTTCAAATAATCCTGCGATAACTAATATTAACCAATTCATTTTTTAAAATTTTACTACTGCAAATTTCAGAATTTGACAGGAGAAAAAATTTTACAATTGTTAAAAAATGAAATTGAGAATAGTTGTGAGGAAGGAAGATGGAAGCTGGAGGATTTGAATAGAAGGCTGCCATCAGATCAATAGGAGCGGACTTTAGTCCGCTTATAATATAAAAGATCATTCCGTTGGCTTTAGCCCAAACATAAATTAAGGATCAAAGAATTTTTTAATCTACTTGATTTCGGCCCGTATTCTACTCAAACTCACCTGCGTAATTCCAAGATAAGAAGCAATATAACCCAGCTGAACTCTTTTAAGTAAGTCCGGCTGATAATTAATAATATCTTTATAACGTTCCAGAGAAGTTTTGAACTGCCTGGAAATAATCAGTTCTTCAGATTTTATCATTTCTGCTTCTGCCAGCTTTCGTCCCCAGTTGGCAATATGAATATCTTCATTGAACAGTTTTCTTAGGTTTTCTGTTTCCATTCTGTACAGATCACAGTCTTCAAGTAACTCAATACTTTCATAGCCAGGTTTGTCCTCTACATAGCTTTTCATCGAGAGAATACATTGTCCCTCACTTCCGAACCAGAAAGTAATATCATTGTCAGCTGTTGAAGAATAAGCGCGTGCGATCCCTTTTCTTATAAAATAGAGATAAGGAATCACTTTATCAGCTTCCATCAGACAAAAGCCTTTAGGATGGGAAACTTCGGTGATATGCCCTTTTAAACTGTTTTTTGAGGTCTCAGGAAGAAGGTAAACCTTATCAAGAATCTGGTCTATATTCATAAAGATGAATTCTAATAGTCAAAAATATCAGTTTTAGACAATGCAATACAAAATTATTGGATATTTTTTATTAGAAATATTGTAATAAAATTATTCCGAATTCAACTTATTTATCGTCAAAATTACAAAGGAAAGAGCAAAATTCCCCTCCTCTGGAGGGGTGGCGAAAATTCAAAGAATTTTTGACGGGGTGGTTTAAGCTTTTACAATCCTGTATTTCACAATATAACTCTCTTTTTTCTTTAAAAATCAAGATTAACTGTAAAGACCAATTTTGTTTTACTAACTTTGCAGTTCGTAATATTATTTTTATGCACAAAGCTGGATTTGTAAATATAGTTGGAAAGCCCAATGCGGGAAAATCGACCTTGCTTAACCAATTGATGGGAGAGAAGTTGGCGATTGTAACGCAGAAAGCTCAGACAACCCGCCACAGAATTTTTGGTATTTATAATGAAGATGATCTTCAGATTGTATTTTCTGATACTCCGGGAGTATTGGATCCAAAATACGGACTGCAGGAGAAAATGATGGATTTTGTAAAGGACTCTTTGCAGGATGCTGACGTTTTCCTGTTTATTGTAGATGTTACCGATAAAGCAGAACCATCAGAATTTTTAATTGATAAATTGAATAAAATCCCTGTTCCTGTACTTCTTCTCCTAAATAAGGTAGATCAGACGGACCAGGCAGGTCTTGAAAAGTTGGTAGAAGACTGGCATGCCAGAATTCCAAAGGCTGAAATTTTACCTATCTCTGCATTGAATGCCTTCAATACAGAAGTTATTTTACCTAAAATAAAATCTCTGCTTCCTGAGAATCCACCTTACTACGATAAAGACCAGTACACAGATAAACCTGAAAGATTTTTCGTTAATGAGGCCATCCGTGAGAAAATTCTTTTGAACTATGATAAAGAGATTCCTTACTCTGTAGAAGTTGTGACTGAACAGTTCAAGGAGAAAGAAGGAATTATCTTTATAGACTCTATTATTTATGTAGAAAGAGATACCCAAAAAGGAATTATTATCGGGCACAAAGGAGAAGCGATTAAAAAAGTTGGAACTGAAGCCAGATTAGACCTTGAGAAGTTTTTCACCAAAAAAATTCATTTAAACCTTTTTGTAAAGGTGAAAAAAGACTGGCGAAAGAACGACAGAGATCTTAAAAATTTCGGTTACAGATAGACTAAAATAGCTTGTAATCCCGTTGTATTAAAAGATTTTTTACTACCTTAGTATAAATTTTTTAGTACATGAACTATAATAATTCAAATTCAAGCTCAATACCTAAAGATATTGTTTTATTAGTGGTGAGAGTGTTTGTAGGTTTTGCCATGCTTTCTCATGGCTTTCCAAAACTTCAGATGCTGCTGGCAGGTGGTAAAATCGAGTTTTTTGATTTTCTGGGATTGGGACCGCAGGTGTCATTGATCCTTACGGTTTTTGCTGAATTTGTTTGTTCAATACTCCTCATATTGGGGCTTTTTACAAGAGTTGCTCTGGGATTTTTAATCTTTACAATGATTATTGCAGGTTTTGTAGTGCATGGAGCAGATCCATTCGAAAAAAGAGAAATGAGCCTTATCTATCTTTCCGTTTATCTTTTGCTTATGGTAATCGGAGCTGGAAAAGCTTCAGTAGATCATATGATTGAAAGAAGAAAAAGAGCTTCAGACTGGTAATCTTACAACAATACAAAATAAGGAAGGCACTTCAAGAAATGAAGTGCCTTTTCTCTTATCAATAATTACAGTTAGGCAAACATTCCCAGATCAGGGCTCCGTTTTCATCTCTTACTCTGCAGGCCATAAAGCCTGAATCGCATAATGGAGCACTTCCTCCGTTGATCTTTTTTAAATTTACCTTTGATAATTTTCATATTATTTTAATTTGTAAGATCAATGTAACAAAAAATAAATATGACACCAAAAGGAGTCTTATTTTTAATGTTAAAATTCTTTTAAAATTCACTACATTCGTAGAAAATGAATTTTATATGAAGATAAAACTGACTATTTGCCTTCTGGCATTTCTCAATTTTTACGATGCACAGGAAAATATTACGTATCAGAAACCTTCTGCTGAGATTTTAAAACTGGCAGATTATGAAAGACCTCCAAGTGTTCTGATGAACAGCAAAAAAGACTGGATAGTGTTTACTTATCGCCCTACATATAAAACATTGGAAGATCTCAGTCAGAATGAAATGAAGCTTGGCGGACTGAGAATCAATCCGGTAACCAATATTTCAAGCAGTATGACCTACTCAAATAATCTGAAGATCAGAAAGATCGATGATAAAAATGAGATTCAGGTAAAAAACCTGCCTTCCAATCCAAAAATTGCTTACGTCTCCTTTTCACCAGACGAAAAGAAACTGGCATTTACCAATACAACAGCTAAAGGAGTGGAGCTTTGGATTGTGGATATGGAAACTGCAGCTGCCAAAAAAATTACAGCCGATAATCTGAACGCCAACTTAGGAATGCCTTATATTTGGTATAATGACTCTCAAAACTTTCTGATCAGAACTCTTCCACAAAACAGAGCCGCTCTTATAGATGCAGACAAAGATCTTCCGACAGGTCCGATTGTTTCTACAGCTGATGGTAAAGTCTCTCAAAACAGAACCTATCAGGATCTTTTGAAGAACCCTCAGGATGAAAAGAATTTTGAAACCCTTACTGCTTCTGAAATTTATAATGTAGATCTTACAGGAAATCTTAAGAAACTGAAAGATCAGGATATGTATGCCGGCTTAAGTTTTTCTCCGGACGGAAATTACCTGTTGGCTACCGTGATTAAAAAACCATTCTCCTACATAGTGCCGCTCAGCAGATTTCCATCAGCAACATTGGTCTATGATATGAAAGGAAATACTGTAAAAACAGTAAATGATGTTCCTTTGAATGAAATCATGCCAAAAGGATTCTCCTCTGTAAGAACCGGAAAAAGAAGTATGGCATGGAGAAGTGATGCTCCTGCCACTCTTACCTTTGCTGAAGCTTTGGATGGAGGAGATCAGTCTAAAAGCGCAGATTTCAGAGATGAGATATTTACCTGGGAAGCTCCGTTTACAGCATCTCCTAAATCCTTTTTCAAAACAAAACAAAGATATAGAGACGTAGTCTGGACTAATGATCATTATGCCATTGTTTCTGAAGGCTGGTATGACACAAGAAATACAAAATCATATTTGCTGGATCTCAACAACGGAGAATCTAAAGTTTTCGATGACCGGAATTACCAGGATGTTTATAGTGACCCCGGAAACTTTAACACTACGAAGAATCAGTACGGAAGATATGTGATTGATATGAAAGGTGGAAAAGCTTATCTGATAGGAGATGGGTTTACCAAAGACGGACAGCATCCTTTTATTGATGAAATGGATGTAAAATCCCTGAAAAAGAAAAGACTTTACACTTCGAATGTAAAAAATGGTAAAGAAGAAATCATTGATATTCTTAATGCATCAAAAGGTGAAATTCTTACAACTCAGCAGTCACCAAGCCTGTACCCTAATTACTTTAAAAAGAATATTAAATCCAGCAAAGCAGAAGCTGTCACCAACTTTGCCAATCCTTTTGAAAGCATCAAAGATGTTTACAAAGAAGTGATTACTTACAAAAGAAATGATGGTGTTACGTTAACGGGAACTCTTTATCTTCCTGCCAATTATGACAGAAAAGCAAAAAAAGAGAAACTTCCTCTGTTAATTTGGGCTTACCCTAC
This sequence comes from Chryseobacterium sp. WLY505, assembly GCF_030846215.1. Classification (NCBI taxonomy): domain Bacteria; kingdom Pseudomonadati; phylum Bacteroidota; class Flavobacteriia; order Flavobacteriales; family Weeksellaceae; genus Chryseobacterium; species Chryseobacterium sp. WLY505. Next base: position 306,705 of record NZ_JAVCWI010000004.1, read on the forward strand.
AGAATATAAAGATAAAAATACGGCAGGGCAGAATACCCAAAACCCTAACGATTTTACATTTCCTTACTACGGATCTTTTGTATACTGGACGACGAAAGGGTACGCTGTTCTTGATGATGCTGCTTTCCCGATTATCGGAGAAGGAAAAACAGAACCTAATGATACATTTATTCCTCAGCTCGTAGCCAATGCAGCGGCCGCCATTGATGCGGTAGACCATTTAGGATATATCGACAAAAAGAAAGTGGCTGTAGGAGGACATTCCTACGGTGCATTTATGACGGCAAACCTTCTGACCCATTCTAACCTTTTTGCCTGTGGAATTGCAAGAAGTGGTGCTTATAACAGAACGCTGACACCATTCGGATTCCAGAGTGAGCAGAGAAATTATTGGGATGTTCCGGAAATTTACAACACAATGTCTCCGTTCATGCATGCAGACAAAATGAAGACACCGCTTCTTCTGATTCATGGGGATGCAGATAATAATCCGGGAACATTTACATTGCAGACGGAAAGATACTTCCAGGCACTGAAAAATCTTGGAGCTCCGGTGAAAATGGTTCTTCTTCCTAAAGAAGCCCACAGTTACCAGGCGAAAGAAAATATCTTACACGTTTTATGGGAACAGGATCAGTTCCTTGAAAAGTGTTTGAAGAAATAAATGACAAAAGAGACTGTTTGCTATAAACAGTCTCTTTTTTTGATTAAAAAATATAATAAGGAAGTTGTATTAAAACTTAAAGTGAAGCTCATCTTAATGATCTTATCCTCTTAATAAAACTTAATGGTTTTAAAAATTAAAGATGCTTCAGAATTTCATTAATACTTGTAAGCTCTATAAAATTAGGATGTTCCAGGTTTACATCATGCTGTTCATGACTCCAGGTGACATGATAAGGAATATGAGCAGCATAACCACCGATTTCTAATACCGGCAGAACATCTGATTTGATAGAATTTCCAAGCATCAGAAAGTTTTCAGGTTGGCAGTCGAGATGTTTCAAAAGCTTTTTGTAGTCGTGTTCTTTTTTGTCACTCATGATTTCAATATGATGAAAATAATCCTGTAATCCTGAATTTTTCAGTTTACGTTCCTGATCCAGCAAATCGCCTTTTGTGGCAACAACCAGTCTATATTTTCCCTTTAAGCTTTCAAGGGTTTCAGTAACACCATCCAATAATTCTATTGGTTTCTGAAGAAGCTCCTGACCCAGATGAATAGCTTTGTTAACCAACTCCAATGACGCTGTATTATTAGAAACTCTAGTGATGGTTTCAATCATACACAGCATAAATCCTTTTACGCCATAGCCATACAAATGGAGATTCTGCATTTCTGTTGTAAACAATTCCTGTGATACCGAATGTTGTGGAAGATAATTCTCAAGGAGTATACAGAATTCTTTTTCTGCTTCCTGAAAATAAGGTTCGTTGATCCAAAGCGTGTCATCTGCATCAAAGGCAATCGTAGTAATATGATTATTCATTTTTGTTTTGTAATTTTCTGTCCGCAAAATTCAATATAAAAAGTCAATAAGAAAAGGACATTTGTCCCGGGTGAATATGCTAAGAACGAATCAGACATTTTTAAACTATCTGGATGAACTGTATAAAAAGCAGAATGATAGTGATGATATTATAGTAAAACCTTTCTCTGCAGGGGATAGAATACTGGTACAGGATCATCAGCTTTCTCATGTCATGCTGATCAAAGAAGGCATTGTCAAATGTTATTTCGTGGAAGAGAATGGAAAAGAATACATTGTAGAATTTCTGGGAAGCGGTGAGGTAATAGGAGAAGTAGAGCTTATCAAGAATATCAATTGCTTATGCAGCATTGAAGCGCTCTCGGAAGTTACCGTATATGCTGTAAAGATTCCTGCTTTTAAATCTTTGATTAAAAATGATCTTGTGCTGAACCATCTTCTTTTAGAGTCTTTCGCAGAACGGATTATTAATACATCCAGCAGAGCATCCTATCAGCAACTCTATACGGTAGAACATACTTTGAAACAGTTGCTTCAAATGCAGTCTAAGCAAAATATTCAAATTTCCAAAGAAGATATGGCTGCCTATCTCGGAATTGCAGTAAGAAGTTTAAATAGAATTTTAAAAGATTTGAAATAATTTTGTTGAATATGCTAATGGAATTACGGTAATTTTTCCCACAGATTGAGGAGATTGCGCAGATTTTTCACTAGCGATCTTAATCAGCATAATCCTCGAGCAATAAAATGATCAGAATTTAATTTTATGCGAGGTAAAATCGTTGCGCCTTAAAAATATTCTAGCTTTCAATCTTATTGCGCCTTGCTTATTTCAAAAAAAATTAAAAGAGATGTGGGTGTTGGTGTTATTTCAAGGGGTTTTTCTGTTTTAATATTAAAATTTGGATAAAATACATGAAATCTACAGGGTGTTTTTAAAAATTTGTATTTTTGTATTAGAATTAGTTGAATCTAATATTCATGGAAAAATTAAAATTCAGAAATGCTGAGTTGGCAGATTTAAATAAAATCGTAGCCATCTACAACTCAACCATTGCTTCAAGAATGGTCACTGCAGATATGGAAGAAGTCTCTGTAGAAAGCAAGTTAAAGTGGTTTGAAGAACATAATTCTCAGACAAGACCTCTTTGGATAGTTGAAGATGACCAGAAGCAAACCGTTGGTTGGGTAAGCTTCAGTTCATTCCATGAAAGAGCAGCTTACAGTGGTACGGTAGAAGTGAGCATTTATCTGGATGAAACCTCCAGAGGCAAAGGATATGGGAAAACCATTCTTCAGTATTGCATTGATAACGCTGGAAAGTTTGGAGTAAAAAACCTTGTAGCGCTTATTTTCCTTCATAATGAGCCAAGTTTAAAACTATTCAGGCATTTTGGATTTGAAGATTGGGGAAGTCTTCCTAATGTAGCGATTCTGGATGGTGTGGAAAGAAGTCTGAAGATTTTAGGGAAGAGGATAGATTAAATAGAACATGAAAATAAATACCTTGTGTCTATTTGTGAATTAATTTGTGCTATTGGTGTTTAGAAAATACACATAATCCTGTAGATGTAAGAAAGGACATAATTCAACGTTCTGTTTTAAGAAGAATAAAAAAAGCTGTCTCAAATTGAAACAGCTTTTTTGCTTTTATGAATTCTGCTTAATTCTTTTTGCAGACATATTCAGGAATCGTTTCACCAGGAAAACAGCGGAAACCGTTAATCCCAGTCCCAGTGCGATCCACATTCCGAATGCACCCATTTCCAAAGTAACACAGAAGAAGTATCCTAAAGGAATAGTGATTACCCAATAGGCAATGAAGGTATAAATAGAAGGAATTTTAACATCCTGTAACCCTCTCAGCATTCCCAAAGCGGTTACCTGAATTCCATCAGAAAGTTGGAATAATGCAGCGATGATCATCAGTTTTGCAGCCAGGGTAATAACTTCTACTTCTTCTTTTTTGGTGAAGAAGGTAGGAAGAATATTTCTGCCTAAAATAAATACCAATCCGCAGATACACATAAAAATAAAGGCAATTTTCAGGTTGTTGATTCCTACCTTTCTCAGTTCCACAAAATTCTGTTCACCCAGTTTTCTACCAATCATGACCGTAGAGGCAACACTGAATCCTACACATAAATTGAAGGTAAATGAAGCCATGCTTAAAGCAATCTGGTGAGAAGCAATATCGTGAGCAGAAATCAGTCCACAGATAAATGCTGCTCCGGCAAACGCGGTTACTTCAAAAAACATCTGTAAAGCTGTAGGTAATCCGAGTCTCACCATTTTATCAAACATCTGCTTTGAGAAATCCTGAATTTTTAAAGAGAAATCTTTGATATAACGTCTTGTTCTTTCTTCTTTCACCAAAACAAAATAAAGAAAAACCACCATGAAAATTCTGGAAATCAGAGTAGCCAGTGCAGATCCTTTTACCCCCATTGCCGGAATTCCCCAAAGTCCTTTGATGAAGACATAGTTTAAGGCAATATTGATGATATTGGCAATAATGGTTGCTTTGGTCACTCCAATGGTATAGGATAAACCTTCAGAAACTTCACGAAGCGTCTGAAATGCCATGAATGGAATCATACTGATCACCATGATGCTTAAAAAGCTTACCGTATCAGGAATAATCTTAGCGGGTTGTCCGGAATGATAGAGCAGCGGCATTCCTAAAAGGAGAATGACCATCAGGATAATCCCAACCGACATATTGATAATAAAACCGTGGCTGAACACAGAATTGATTGTAGCGTGATCCTGTTTTGAATGCGCTTCCGAAACCAATGGCGGGATCGCAAATGAAAAGCCCAGTGCTAATACAAATATGGAGAAAAACACAGCGTTTCCCAATGAAACTGATGCCAGGGCATCAGCACCCAACAATTTACCGACAATAATATTATCAAATAAGTTTACTGAAACTTGCCCCACCTGAGTAAGCATTACAGGCAGAGCCAAAGTCAGGCATTCTTTTGTATAATTTTTGTTTAAAAAGTTCATAATATTTTAAGATTCATATAGTTTATTATTCAAATAAGGTCAAAAAAAAAATTTGCAGTGGTAACACTGCAAATTTTTATAATATGGTAAATAATAAGGTATTATTTCCTTACAAAACTTGCAACGTCACCTTCGGAAACAGTGTTTCCACCAAGAATAATCAGCCTCTCGACAACATTCCTTAACTCCCTGATATTTCCAGTCCACGAAAGTGCTTTTAAAGCATCAATAGCTTTATCGTCAAACTTTTTCGCAGCAGTACCATGCTCATCAGCAATCATACCCGAAAAATGCTCAACCAATAATTTGATATCTTCTTTTCTTTCATCCAACGGTGGAACATAGATTTCAATAACAGAAAGTCTGTGGTAAAGGTCTTCTCTGAATTTTCCTTCCTCAATTTCTTTCTGCATATTTTTATTGGTTGCCGCAATTACTCTTACGTCAACTTTAATTTCTTTATCACTTCCCACAGGAGAAACTTTGCTTTCCTGAAGTGCTCTCAATACCTTAGCCTGAGCAATAAGGCTCATATCTCCAATCTCATCCAGGAAGATCGTACCACCATTAGCCTGCTCAAATTTTCCCTGTTTATCTTTAATAGCCCCGGTAAAAGATCCTTTTACGTGTCCGAAAAGTTCAGATTCAATAAGTTCAGAAGGAATAGCAGCACAGTTGACCTCCACCATAGGACCTCTTGCACGGTCACTCTGATTATGGATTTCATGAGCTACCAGCTCTTTTCCCGCACCGTTGGGTCCTGTAATCAGAACTCTCGCATCAGAAGCTGCTACCTTTTCAATCATATCCTGAATCTTTTGCAGAGCAGGAGAAGTACCAATCATCTGGTATTTCTTACTTACTTTTCTCTTTAAGGTTTTATTTTCCGTCTGAAGATTCTTATTTTCTTTCTTCAGGGTTTCTTTCACCAATGCATTTTTTACACTTGTAATAAGTCTGTTGATATCAATGGGTTTGGAAATAAAATCATATGCACCCTCTTTCAAACAGGAAACAGCGGAATCGATGTCTGCGTGTCCTGAGATCATGATAAAAGTAGTTTCTGGTTTTAAGGCAAGACTTTGTTTCAAAAGCTCGGTTCCTGAAAGCTTTGGCATTTTAATATCAGAAATCACCAATGCGAAATCTTCTTTTTCTACCTGTTTGTAACCTTCAAGGCCATCTTCGGCAATAACAAATTCATAATCGGTGAGTTCATCCGAAAGAATACTGTGAAGTACTCCCGAGATTGCTTTTTCGTCTTCTACTATAAGGATTTTTTGCATAGTTGCAAATTTAAATTTTTTGTTTCAATTATTAGCAAAAACTGTACCTAAATATTCTATTTGGAGTAGTCTCTTCTCCCAAAAATGGCAGATCCAACCCTCACGGAGTTAGCTCCACACTCGATCGCTATCGGGAAATCGTCACTCATTCCCATTGATAAGGTATTTAGTGTTTTTAGTTGATTTAATTCATCAAAAAGCTTCTTAAGGGTTGAAAACTCATTTCTAACCTGCTGCTGGTCATCGGTGAATGTTGCCATTCCCATTAAACCAGTCATTTCCACATTGGGAAAATTACCTGCAATACATTGTTGGAAGAGATCTTTTGCCTCAGAAATTTCAAGTCCGAACTTGCTTTCTTCTGCCGCAATTTTTACCTGTAGGAGAACTTTAATTTTCCTGTTGTGTTTTCCTGCTTCTTTATTGATTTCTGTCAATAATTTTTCAGAATCCACACTTTGTATGGTATCTATAAAAGGAGCAATGTACTTCACTTTGTTGGTCTGTAAATGACCAATCACATGCCATTGGATATCCTGAGGAAGGAGAGGGGCTTTTTCCATCAGCTCCTGTACTTTATTTTCTCCAAAAACCTTTTGCCCAAGATCATATACTTCCTGTACTGCAGAAACCGGATGGGTTTTAGAAACAGCAACCAGCTGCACATTGGATGGCAGCTGGTTTTTTATAGCGTTGTAGTTCTCTTTAATACTCATAATACAAATGTCCGAAAATTCTCCGAATGTTCAAAGTGTAGTGATATCAGGTCTGAAGTGGTTATTAATTCAAAACCTCATTGATCTTGGGATACTGAGAGATTTTTCTGAAGACAAACTTGTTGCTCTTCTGCAATTTTTCAATAAACATATCCAGTTCATTGATAGAGTCTGCATCTCTCAGATACTGGTCATGGGTAAGGAATACCAGGTGTCTTGAAGTCTTTTCCAGGTCGTTCAGGAAAATACTGTCTACTTTCTTGATCATGGCTTCATGACTTCCTTTTAAAGTCATTTTTTGAGAAGGTCTCCATTCAAGATCCCAGCCAATTACTTTGTAACCTGCTTTTTTAAGACCATCTGCTGCAGCTGTTGAGCTTTTGATATCTGTTACGTTAATATTGTTGAGTCTCCAGATATTTCTTCCCGGAGTTCTTGCTATTTTATCGGTAAGCTTCAGACTGTCTTTGGCGATATCAAAATCGTGAACTACAGCCTGTGCATTTTTATAAAAATCAGTGTATTTGTTATGGGCATGCGTGAAACTGTGATTGGCAAGTTCTACAAGAGGGTTCTGCTTCAAAAGCAGAAGATCGTCTTTTTGTCTTTTACTTCCATAAGCATGTTTTCCTACCAGAAAGGCAGTGGCACAAACATTTCTCTTGTCCAGGATTTTTAAAAGGTTTTCTGTCCCCTGATTGGGGCCGTCATCGAAAGTAAGATAAATTACTCTTTTATCCGGGTCTACACTTTCTTCTTCCTTATTATCGGGGACTATTTCTGCGGAAGGATGTTCCTGTGAACTGACGACGGGGTCAGTATTCACTTCATTTTTGAAATTACAGCTGTTCAGTAATGCTGAAGTTGCACTCATCAATGCAACCATCCCGAGAAAAGTCATATTTCTTGACTTTCCCGCAAAAATTTTTCTCATAAAGATAATGGAATTTAAATTGTTAAAAATCGTTAAAAATAACAGTTGAAAATTAACAAATTATATGCCAAGCTGTGCAGTGTTTTTTCTTTTTAAGTTTATTTTAAGAACTTTATTTTAAGGGAGATTTCCATTACCTGACGAATTGTAAATTTATGATTTTCTTTTCTTTAAAATTTAACATTTATAAATGTGAAAACGATAGTATTTTTCTATGTCTGTTAAGATTTTAATATTCTTCAATTGACGGGGAATTATTTTATTTTAACAAAATCAAATCATTACAGCCCGTCTATTATGTTAGAATGCTTTTTAAGTACAGGGAATTTTTGATAGCTGCTGTTCCCCAGGTATTATTGAAGAAAATAAATGAGGTTTGCGTGGTATTTTTAATCTTTTCGGCTAATGCATCCATGAAATCTTTACTATATTCTGATTTGTAAAGAACAGGTTTTCCATGAAGCCTGTAATAGAGTATTTCCGGATGATTAATAATAAGATCTTCGGGAAGATTGCCGGGAAAACTGACCCCTGAGAAAATAATATTGTGCTTTTTTAAAAGATCAAAAATTTCCTTTTGCCACCATGAGTTGTGGCGGAATTCAATGACGTTAAGAAATCTGTGATCAATATTATCAATGATCCGCTCTGTATTTTCTGCTGTGTTTTTAAAGGAAGGAGGAAGTTGGTACAGAAATCCGGAAAGCTTATCTTTCAGACTGTCCTGAATGTGGTTGCAGAAGAGAGCAATCTCATCTTTGGAATTTTCAAGCCGGTTTTGATGCGTAATAGCCTTTGGAATTTTAATGAAAAATCTGAAATCGTCAGGTGTTTCATCATGCCACTTCGTCAGTGTTTTTGAAGTTGGTTTTCTATAAAAAGTAGAATTGATTTCTACGGCATTGAATGTGGTTGAGTATAAAGAAAGAAAATCTTTACTTTGGGCATTTTCAGGATATAAAGACCCTTTCCAGTCGTTATTGTAAAATCCCGAACATCCTATGTAAAGATTTTCTTTTGTCATGTTATTATTTTATATCCAGATCCACGGAGTTTAATCTCAATGAATTCAGTATCACAGACAGGGAACTGAAGCTCATGGCTGCAGCTGCAATCATTGGTGATAAAAGAATTCCAAAGAATGGATACAATAATCCTGCCGCAACCGGAACGCCCAGTACATTATAGATGAATGCGAAGAACAGATTCTCTTTAATGTTTTTGAGAAGTTTTTCACTAAGCAATTTAGCTTTTGCAACGCCTAAGATATCTCCTTTCAGTAAAGTAATTTCAGCACTTTCAATCGCAACATCTGTTCCTGTTCCCATGGCAATTCCCACATCAGATTGGGCAAGGGCAGGAGAGTCATTGATTCCGTCTCCGGTCATCGCTACGATTTTACCCTGCTGTTGGAGTTTCTTTACCTCATTCAGCTTATCTTCAGGAAGACAGTTGGCTTTGAAATGTTTGATTCCTAATTCATCAGCAACAGCTTTTGCGGTATGTTCATTATCTCCTGTCATCATGATAACGTCTATTCCTTCACTCAGCAACTGCTTAACAGCTTTTTTCGAGCTTTCTTTGATTTTATCTGTAAAGCTTACGAATCCCAGTACCTGCTGATCCTGTGCGATATAGGATATCGTGTGGGCTTTAGACTGAACTTCTACTGCTTTCTGTTTTAAGCTGTCAGGAATCATAATCTGATGGGAGGTCAGGAGACTTTCATTTCCAAGATAAGCAATCTTACCGTTGATATTTCCTTTCACTCCTTTTCCGGAGATATTCTCAAACTGTTCTACTTTTTCAGCCGTCAGATTCTCTTCTTTTGCTCTTTTTATTACGGCATTGGAAAGTGGATGTTCAGAATTTTGATTCAAAGAAAAAGCCAGTTTTAAAATCTGATGCTGATCCCCGTTTATGGTTTCAATATGTTCTACTGAAGGTTTCCCTTCTGTTAAAGTTCCTGTTTTATCGGTAATCAGAACATTTACTTTATTCATCTGCTCAAGAGCTTCTGCATTTTTGATCAGGATTCCGTTTTTAGCACCTTTCCCGATTCCAACCATTAAAGACATTGGAGTGGCCAGTCCAAGGGCACAGGGACAAGCCACAATTAAAACTGCAACAGCATTTACAAAAGCAAATAAGGTTCTTTTTCCTTCCGGACCGAAAAACTGCCACAGGATGAACGTAAGAACTGCAATAAGAATGACTACAGGGACAAATACTTTTGAAACCTTATCTGTAAGTTTCTGGATAGGAGCTTTGCTGCGGCTGGCTTCATTCACCATTTTAATGATTTGGGAAAGAAGGGTTTCATCACCTACCTTTTCTGCCTTCATAATGAATACCTGATTGCCATTTATGGTTCCTGAAGATACTTTATCGTCAACATTTTTTTCAACAGGAACAGGTTCTCCGGTAATCATACTTTCATCTACAATAGAATTTCCCTCGGTAATTTTTCCGTCCACAGGAATTTTTTCGCCTGGTTTTACTTTTAATAAGTCGCCTATTTTTACCTGAGAAAGCAGCACTTTCTTTTCTTCACCGTTTACCATCAGGTTGGCTTCATCAGGTGAAAGGTTCATTAATTCTTTGATGGCATTTCCTGTTTTTTTATGAGCTGCTGCTTCCATCAGCTGGCCTAAAATGACAAGGGTTAGAATCACGCAGACTGCCTCAAAATACAACGGGATTTCATGATTGTGCCCACGAATTTCATGTGGAATAATGTCTGGAAATATCAGAGCAACAATACTGAAAATAAATGCTGCAGCAACTCCCAGAGCAATAAGACTGAACATATTCAGGTTCCATGTTTTGAAGGAAACCCATCCTCTTTTCAACAGAAACCATCCTGAATAAAACATCACCGGAATTGTTAAAGCAAGTTCAATAAATCCCTGGATCTGATGAGAGAAAGGGAAGTTGATCAACATTCCTCCCATTGAAAGAATGAAAACCGGAATGGTAAAAACAAGTGAAAGAATGAACTTTCTTTTTAATATCGTATAGGTTTCATCTTCGTCATCATCACCGCTGTCAGGCATTCTTACGAGATCCATTCCACATATCGGACAGTCTCCCGGTTCGTCACGGATGATTTCCGGGTGCATAGGACATGTGTATTTTGCGGTTTTCTTTTCGGGATATTTTACAAGATCCATTCCGCAAACCGGACATCCTACATTGGAGTCGTAGGTTTTATCGCCTTCACAGTACATTGGACAGTAATACCTGCCTGCCATTTCATCAGTTACTTTAGGAGTTTCATGATGATGGCTATGGTCGTGATGATGGTGAGAATGAGAATGGGAATGAGCGTGATGCTGATGTGAGGTTGCTTTTTGAGCGAGTTCTTCAGTAATTGGCTCTAAATCCATATGACAGACAGGGCAGCTGCCTTTCTCATCGTATACTTTATCCCCTTCGCAAAACATCGGACAATAATGCTTTCCGATACTATCTTTAAAGTTTTCTGGAAGATTGGTTGATGAATAGGTTGGTTTGTGATTAGGATCTTTAGCCAGCTTTTCTTCAATAGGAACCAGATACATTTTGCATACAGGACATCTTTCGCCCTGTTTGAAATATACTTTATCTCCTTCACATTCCATTGGACAATAGTATACCGAAGATGGAGATACACGGTCCTGAGGTTTTACAAAGGCTGTTTCAGGATGACCGGGATCTTCAAGTCTGTATTTTCCTATCTCAGCCAGAGCATCATTTAATACTGAAAGTTTCACTTCATGATCAGAAGTAATGGTGGCGGTATGGGTTTCCAGATTTACATCGGCTTTAACACCATCAACACTGTTCAGTTGATTTGAAATTTTTTTCTGGCAGCCGGAACAGGTCATTCCGAGTATTTTATACTGTTGTTCCATGATTCTTAAATTTATACTACAAATTTCCAAAATGGAAACCTAAGGTTGTTATAAATTTAAGGATAATAGTTATAAAATTAGGTGAGTGGGAGAGTTTGAGAGTATAAGAGTTTGAGTGTTGTAGGGTGTGAGTGTTTGAGTGTTTGAGTGTTTGTACATGTGATAGGAATATTTAACTCCTATACCCCTAAACGCTCAAACACTCAAACGTATTAAAGATTATCAAGCGCTTTGCGATTGTGTTCTTTGAGTTTTTTGAATTCAGTGGGAGTGAATCCGGTCACATTGCGGAACTGGGAAGAAAGATGCTGTACACTTTTATAACCAAGCTTTCCTGCAATTTCAGTAAGGTTGAATTCGTTGTATAAAAGAAGTTCTTTTACCTTTTCTATTTTCTGAAGAATAAAGAATTGCTCTAATGTGATATTTTCGTTTTGAGAAAATGTCTTGGAGAGAGCACTGTAATCCTTGTGAAGTTTTGAACTTAGAAATTCGGAAAGCAGAAAGTCTTCCGGGATATCAAGGTCGCTTATTTTTACAATGATCAGGTTTTTGATTTTTTCTACAGTCTGATGCGCAGAATCCATAATCCTTTCAAAACCTGTATCAAGCAGTCCTTTTTCTATGAGTTGCATTTTTTCAGGAGAAACATCAGCTTCCGTTTCTACTTCTCCCAGTAAGATATTTGTGATCTTTACATCTGCATTACGGAAAATATTTTCTACTGCCGCAATGCATCTGTTGCAGACCATATTCTTTATGAAAATCTTCATAGGCTGTTGTTTAACCTGTCTTTTACGAATTCTATCTGGGTTTTCCCATGAGGAGCAGGATTGCCTTCATCGTTAAGATTTACCATGACAATTCTTTCTACGGTAATGATGGTTTGATGAGTCATTTTGTTTCGTACATCACATCTTAAAGTAATGGAAGAAGAGCCGAAATGAGTAGCTTCAATTCCTATTTCTATAATATCGCCTTGTTTGGCTGAGCTGACAAAGTTGATTTCAGAAATAAATTTTGTGACTACTTTTGTGTTTTCCAACTGAATAATAGCATAAAGCGCAGCTTCTTCATCAATCCATTGAAGAAGTCTTCCTCCGAAAAGTGAATGATTGGGGTTTAAATCTTCGGGTTTCACCCATTTTCTGGTATGGTAGTTCATATCTTTTAATAATTTGCAGTACAAATTTAGTGTTAAAAGCTGATCTTTTCAAAAGAATAGTATTTATTGATCTGAAAAGAATCATTCATTTTCTCAATCATTTTCTTTTGGAACGCATGGCTTTCGTTTTTGCTATGGAAGGGTCATTCAGCAATGTTTGATACTCTTCACTTTCTATGGCAATGAGCGCGACCTTTCCTTCTATATTATGATGGAATCCAAATCCATATTTTTTCGCTAAGGGAGAACATCGGAGGCAGGGCTGGCCTTTGGAAAAGAACTTTTCTCTTTCAAACTCCTGTTCATTTTCCTGAATTTCATTTTTAATGGCATAGCATTCAAAAATGAGATCATCAGAGGAATATTGGTAAGGACTTTTTATAAGTTTCTCATACTGGAGATTGGCGAGTGTTTTGTCCTTCTTTTCGGGAGGAATCTGTGCACGGAAAACAGGACAGTCTTCGGCTGCTTCAATGAATGTATTGGTATAATTTGTGGTGTAAGATTTCATATTTGGTTTCAGTATTTAAAATTTTAAGAATAACAGGGAAGTAAGGAAGTTGATCAATAGACTATAGTCTGTCATATTGACTTGATTTTGAGGACTCAGCGTTGGCATTTGCTTTAAATATTTAACTAATTTTATAATAAAATGTATTGTTGTGTAATTGCTTGGTATTCAATTTATTAAAATAGTTTTATGCAATTTTTTTATTTGTAGATTCAACATAATGTGAGAAATATTTAAAAAAAGCTTTGATTTGAAATTTTTAATTGTATCTTGCATACGTTTATATTTGGAATCAATATTTGTTCATTAATTTATGTTGTTTTTCTTTTATATACCAAATTTTTATTAATTTTTTAATTTATTTAAAATGAACATTTTTGTTTCAAACATCAATTACGCAACTAAAGAGTATGAGTTGCACGATCTATTCGCAGAATTTGGGGATGTATCATCAGCTAAAATCGTTACAGACAGAGAAACTGGTCGTTCCAGAGGTTTCGGTTTCGTAGAAATGGGTGATGAAGAAGGAAAGCAAGCTATTGAAGCTCTTAACCAAAAAGAATTTAACGGAAAAACTCTAAACGTATCTGAAGCTAAGCCAAGAGAAGAGAAGCCAAGAAGAAGCTTCGATAACAACAGAGGTGGAGGTTATGGTAACAACAACAATAGAGGCGGAGGCTATGGTAACAACCGTGGCGGAGGCGGAAATCGTTGGTAAAAATATGAAGCGGCTTTTTAGCCGCTTTTTTTATGGAATTTAATTTCCAGTGAATCATTTGATTATAACTTGGGTTGGAAAATGATGATGTTTTGGCATAATTTTAGAAATTATCAATCAATCAAAAAATAATTATAATGAAAAAACATTTATTAGCATTAATGATGGTGTTTGGTGGGTTGCTGGTCAACGCACAAAGCATTTATGCAGGACAGACCATAAGACAGGACAGAAAATACTGGGCAGATAATAATGAATATTACCTGATCTTTCAGAATGATGGAAATCTGGTTTTTTATAACAGATCCGGTGCACCTGCATGGGAATCAAAGACCACCAACAGAGGAGTAAGAGCAATTTTTCAGGAAGATGGTAATCTTGTAGTGTATACCCGTGGAAATGGCGTTGCTTTCAGTTCCAATACTGATGGTAAAGGTGCTGACAAGTTATCCGTTCAGGATGACGGTAATCTTGTTATCTATAATGGTTCCAGTCCTTTATGGGCATCTAAAGGCGGTATCAGAAATAATAATGGCTGGGGAAACCGTAACCGTTACGGAAGCAATGATTATGTTTCAACAGGCTACAGATTCCGCAAAGATGCAAAATTGTATTCTTCAGACGGACGTTACTATCTGGTTTTCCAGGATGATGGTAATCTTGTTTTAGCTAATAGAAACGGAAATGCTATTTGGGCTACAGGAACAGATAATAGAGGAAGCAAAGCTGAATTTCAGGGTGACGGAAACCTTGTAGTATATGATTCTTATAATAGAGCCGTGTGGAGTTCAAATACAGAAAACAGAGGTGCTGTAAAACTTACAGTACAAAATGATGGAAATCTTGTGATCTACGGAAGAAATTCTCCGCTTTGGAGCTCCGGAACCAACAGATAAATCATACAACACGAAAAAAAAAAGAGACTATCCACAAGATAGTCTCTTTTTTATGCTTATTTTAATTTTATAAGGATGTAAACGTTTTCGTAATAAATACTGGCATTGTCATCTTCAGAGTACTTTTCTCTTGTAATTTCACTGAAAATAAGTTTAACGTGATATTTACCTAAATCAGATTCCATTGCAATTTCAGGAATTACTACATTTCCTTTCTTGTTTTTATTTTCCTCAAATAGTTTAATGATCTGTGGTCCGAAATCTATTTCTTCCTGATCATTTAAACTGAGTTTTAATGAGGATTTTTCTGTCAGGTCATCTGTCAGCTCAAACTGGTCATTATTCAGTTGTTGGGGATCCCTGCTATACCGATGGAAAGAAATTAAATATTGATAATTTCCGATTTCTACAGCCTGTTCTTTACGAATAAGAACGAGTCTTTTCATTTCATATGCTCTGTTTTTTACGGTGACATTCACATCTGAGAACTTATTCTGAATATCGTAATTGATGCTATAAAATGTTCCATTTTTAATATTGTCGGCTAATTCAGCCTGATCTTTTTCGTTCAGCAGCGTTGATAGAAATTCACTTTGCTTTCTCTCAGCCAGAAATTCAAATTTATCAGCAATTTCATTGCGAACAGTATCTGTAACTTTTTTCTGAAAATTAATCTTGCTGGCACTCATTAGCTGATGCTGGTTTAAAATATTCATCAATTCTGCTTTCTGACTTCTTTTAGCCACACTGAATGCATTAAGGTATGGGAAAACCAATGCAAAAGCACCAAATAAAAATAAGCTGACAGGAATGAACTTTATCGTAGTTTTTTTGTTGAAAATAAAGTAGACAACAGTGCCTAACAGCCATAGGGCAAGCAGGAGAACGAAATACCTTGGTTCTGTATAACCATATTCTAAAATTCTAGTAAAAATAGCAGTGAAAAGCAGAATGATCAAAGGAACAATGGTATAATAGAATGCTTTTGAAAATATTCTGACCCAGGATTTTGCGTTTTCTTCTTTCAACGGATGAACCAGAAGTAATGCAAGGATGCCAACAATGCTATAGGCTAAAACAAGGTAAGAAACCCAGCCTCTTGGAAGCTGCCAGTTGATTACTATTTTAACAGAATAAAAATAAAGAATTGTTACATAGATAAGGAGTAACGGAATTAAAATAAACTGAGTGAAAAATTTCAAAACAACAGGATAGGTACCATCTTTTTCAAGATTATTTAAGCCTTTATCATTAAATAAAAGGAAAATAAAACTGCTTCCAAAAATAGCGAGAACAAAGAATGTATCTCTGTAAATTCTGTCATGAAAATTAAAGTCGAAAAGTTTATCAACCGCTAAGATGGCTAATTCCACACCGCCTGTCAGAACTCCTGTAAATACGGCAGTGAGAAAGATATTGATAAAAAGATTTTTGTTATACTGCCAGAATCTGAGCTCTCTGTCTTTCTCCAGAAATGGAACAAATGATACCAGTAAGTGGGAAAGAAGAGCAGTAACAGCAATGATATATCCATAAACTTCTGTAAACCCATTCTTCTTATCAGGCAGAATAAAATAAAAACCTATAAGAAAAATAATACCGGATGCCTGTAGTAATATCTCTTTCCCGATCCTCTGTGACAACATTTTTAATGCAAACATCAGAGAAATTCCGAGACATGTACAAATGGTGAACTTTATATAAGAAGTAATTTCACTGCGCTCTGTTTCCACAATACATATGGTCCCAATAGAAGCTAATAAAGCCATGACCAAAATCATTGGATATCGGAAAATGACTTCATTGGCCCGGCTTAGAGTCTCCTGGAATTTTGTTTTCATGATTTGGTGTTTTTAAGGTTTAGATTAATCTTTTTTCTTTTTTTTCTTTTTGTCCTTGTCTTTTTCTTTCTCTTTTCCCTTGGTTTTCTTTTCTTTTTTAGGATTCAGGATTTCTTCAGCAACTTCGAACTTAGGTTCTTCCACTTTGGCTGGCTTTATTTCGATTTTTAGATCAAAATAGCCCTTCATATCTTCCTTGGAAATTAATTTTTCACTTAATAAAAGCTCCAGGATTTCCTTCCCTGAATTATTAAAAAAATTATGTGAAAGCTCTTTTAATAGGAATTTTTTATACTCTTCTAAAGGAACAAGCACGCTGTATTTGAAGATTCTTCCTTCTTTTACAGTGGATAGATAGCCTTTTTCAACTAATATTTTCAAATAAGTGGAAACCGTATTCTGGTGTGGTTTCGGTTCCGGATGCTGCTCCATAACGTCCTTCAGATAGAAAGATTCCATTTTCCAAAACAGCTTCATAAAGTTTTCTTCTGCGGCAGTAAGATGATTTATTTTCATAGAGTATTCTAATGTTGAAATTGAATATTGCAATAAAGATAGATAAAAGATACCAGAAAAGCTATTCCAGCCCCCATAAATACTTCTTTTACGGTATGTCTTTTTAAAATAATACGGGTGATTCCGACCAAAATAGCGATTCCCAGCCATGCAAGACCCATTTTCCAGTCCAGTGAGAAAAAGAGCGCAGCTACAAATACATTGAACGCCGTATGCATCGAGCTTTTGATAAAAAGATTGCTGATCTGAAGAGCGAAAAGAAGCACCAGAATAAATAGCATGACAAGATCAATATATCCGTTTCTGATATAATTAAAAAGAAGATAAGCGATTACACATACTGCAATAAATATATATAAGGTTTTCCTTTGGACACGGTTGGAAACATCCATATTGGTATATCTTCCGGTCTTTACATTCCACACCAGCCATATCACCACCGGAATAATGATCATCAATAATACAGGAAGAAAATACAACATAGAATCTTTAAGGGAATATTCTCTGATGCTCATGTAGATAAAGAAAATGATCAGAGAGACCAAAGGATTAAAAAAATCAGAGATGACTTTTGAAATTTTGTGTAATAATGAAGATTGTTTTTCTTCCATAATCAAGTTTAAAAACCAAATATACTATTATAACCTTAAAAATCAAATGAAAACCATGAGATGGAATCGTTGAATCAATGGATAAGTTGTTTGATTACCAGTTGTTTTTGATAAAATGAAATGTTTAATTTTAATTGATCAGTTTTAATCATCAGTATCATGAAGCATCTATTCTTATTATTTATATTGTTAAGTTATTTAGCCTTTGGTCAAAAGGTTTCCCGGGAAAATAGTGTTACACCACAACCTGTCCATCAATTAAGGATCTATGAAATTCGAAAGGAAAATAAACGGGTTTTTCTTGACCGCTTCCTAGATCATGCATTGAGAATCATGAAATAGGGATTTACCATGGTGTCGAGCTGGGAATCGGAATTCAGAGAAAAAACAGAATTTGTTTACCTGCTAGTGACAGATAAAGAGTTGGAAGGAAATTAAAGCCAGAACCGCAAAGCAATACGGTAATTTCGTTAATGAAACTGAAGCCAGAATCCCGAAACTTACAGATTTTTCACCGGAAAAGAAGCTGTTGAAATAACCAAAATATATATTAACAATAATTAAAGAGGAATAAAATAGGGAACAAAATGTAAAGAATCCTGATATCTCCGAATCATGTGTCGTTTCGGAAAATCCCTATGGATAGGACGATTTCTGAAATCTGATAGAAAGAATGTAACGGATAAAACGTAGTTGTATCCTTCTTCCAAGGGGTCGGAAATTAAGAATAATCCATACAGCCCGCAAATAGATTTTGCAGAAAAATCGAAAAGTTATCTATGTATAGAATAAAAACAAAGTTTTTTTCATAATTTTGCTCAACTATTTCATCATAAAAAAGCAAGAGCTAACACATGAAAGAATTTTCTAAAGAGGTATACCTGAAGTGGTATGAAGATATGACAATGTGGAGAAGGTTTGAAGACAAATGCCGTTCTCTTTACCTAAAACAAAAGATCAGAGGATTTTTACATTTGTATAACGGTCAGGAAGCTATCCCTGCCGGGTTTACACATGCAATGGATCTTACAAAGGACAGTATGATTACTGCTTACAGATGTCACATCCATCCAATGGCGATGGGAGTAGATCCTAAAAGAATCATGGCGGAACTTTGTGGTAAAGCTACCGGAACATCCGGAGGTATGGGTGGATCTATGCACATTTTCAGTAAAGAACACCGTTTTTACGGAGGACATGGTATCGTTGGAGGACAAATTCCATTAGGTGCAGGTATTGCTTTTGCAGATAAATATTTCGACAGAAAAGCAGTAAACATCTGTTTCTTTGGTGACGGAGCTGCAAGACAAGGTT
This sequence comes from Chryseobacterium sp. WLY505, assembly GCF_030846215.1. Lineage (NCBI taxonomy): Bacteria > Pseudomonadati > Bacteroidota > Flavobacteriia > Flavobacteriales > Weeksellaceae > Chryseobacterium > Chryseobacterium sp. WLY505. The sequence continues at coordinate 325,611 of NZ_JAVCWI010000004.1, forward strand.
CTTTACATGAGACCTTCAACATGGCAATGAACTGGAAACTTCCTGTAGTATTTGTTGTAGAAAACAACCAATATGCAATGGGAACTTCTGTAAAAAGAACTGCCAACCACGAAGATATCTATAAATTAGGATTAGGATACGAAATGCCTTGCCTTGCTGTAGATGCCATGGATCCTGAAAAAGTAGCAGAAGCTGCTTACGAAGCTATTGAAAGAGCAAGAAGAGGAGACGGACCTACGTTCATTGAAGCAAGAACTTACCGCTACAGAGGACACTCTATGTCTGATGCTGAGCCATACAGATCTAAAGAAGAAGTAGCGCTTCATAAAAATGATGACCCAATCGAATTGATAAAACACAGAATTTTAGAAAACGGATGGGCTACAGAAGCAGAATTGGAAGCTATGGATAACAAATCCAGAGACTTTGTTGAAGAGTGTATCGAATTTATGGAAAACTCTCCGTATCCGGATGCAGAAAAAATCTATGAGTATGTATATGCTCAGGAAGATTATCCATTCCTAGACAAATTAGAAAACTAAAAAATAAAAATTTATTTGAAATTTGAAGTTTGAAATTTCTGAAATCTCAAATCTCAAATCTCGAATCTCAAATCAATATAGATTATGGCAGAAGTAATTACGATGCCCCGCCTGTCCGACACAATGACGGAAGGTAAGGTGGCAAAATGGCATAAAAAAGTAGGTGATAAAGTAAAAGAAGGAGATATTTTAGCTGAAATTGAAACTGATAAAGCAGTTCAGGATTTCGAATCTGAAATAGAAGGTACCCTTTTATACGTAGGTGTAGAAGAAGGAAGTGCTGCTGCTGTAGACTCTGTTTTAGCTATTATCGGGAATGAAGGAGAAGATATTTCAGGATTAACAGGTGGAGCGGCTGCTCCCGCTGCGGCAACTGAAGAAAAAAAATCAGAAGATCAGCCTAAAGCAGAAACTGCTGCGCCAGCTGCTGCAGAAGTTCCGGCAGGAGTAGAAATTATTACAATGCCAAGACTTTCTGATACAATGACAGAAGGTAAGGTTGCTAAATGGCACAAAAACGTAGGCGATACAGTAAAAGAAGGAGATCTCCTTGCTGAGATCGAAACAGATAAAGCGGTACAGGATTTCGAATCTGAATTCAATGGTGTATTATTGAAGCAAGGTGTAGAAGAAGGAGGTGCTGCTCCGGTTGATTCCGTATTGGCAATCATTGGCCCTGCAGGAACAGATGTTTCCGCTGTAGGAGCTCCAAAAGCTGCCGGTCAGTCAACTGAAAAACCAGCTGAACAAAAAGCAGAAGCTAAAACAGAAGAAAAAGCTGCTCCGGTTGCGAGCTCTTCATCTTCTGACAGAGTAGCAATCTCTCCGTTGGCTAAGAAAATGGCTCAGGATAAAGGGGTGGATATCAACAGTGTTCAGGGTTCTGGTGAAAACGGAAGAATCGTTAAAAAAGATATTGAAAATTATCAGCCATCTGCAAAACCAGCTGCTTCAGCTCCTGCAGCAAGCGCTGCTCCTGTTGCAGTAAGCTTCGTACAGGGTGAAGATACAGAGACTCCAAACTCTCAGGTAAGAAATATTATTGCAAAACGTCTTTCTGAAAGTAAATTCTCTGCACCTCACTATTATCTGATGGTGGAGATCAATATGGATAAAGCGATTGAGGCTAGAAAAGAAATCAATTCTTTACCTGATACTAAGATCTCTTTCAATGATATGATTATTAAAGCGACTGCAATTGCTTTAAGAAAACACCCTCAGGTAAATTCAAGCTGGGCAGGTGATAAGATCATCCACAGAGGAAATATCAATATTGGTGTGGCAGTAGCTATTCCAGACGGACTGGTAGTTCCGGTATTGAAAAATACAGATCAGATGACGTATACTCAGATTTCTGCATCTGTAAAAGATATGGCTTCAAGAGCTAAGAGTAAAGGTCTTAAAGCTAATGAAATGGAAGGATCTACATTCTCTATTTCAAACTTAGGAATGTTCGGAATCGAAACATTTACAAGTATCATTAACCAGCCAAACTCTGCAATCCTTTCAGTAGGAGCCATTATCGAGAAACCAATCGTTAAAGATGGTCAGATTGTAGTTGGAAACACGATGAAACTTTCATTGGCTTGTGACCACAGAGTGGTAGACGGTGCTACAGGGGCTCAGTTCCTACAGACATTAAGAACTTATTTAGAAAGTCCATTAACTTTGTTACTGTAATTTTCTGAATTGAAAATATGGAAACCTCCCAAATCGGGAGGTTTTTTTGTTTCTTCAGTAAATGGAAATTGAAATGGAAATGGAGATAGCTAACAAAACCTATAAGGTTTCAAAAACCTTATAGGTTTAGAAAAAAGTGTATATTACAAAAATTTTTACAAAAAAATAAGACAGTAATAATTAAAAAAATTAATGGAAAAGACCTATATGAATAGATCAGAGAAATCTAATTCAGATAAATCTAAAATAAAATATAAACCGCTTCAAAAAGCGGTTTTTTATTTGCAGGCAATTCACTACTTTTGAGTCATGATTAAAGCAAGAAATATCCATAAATCTTATGGGAATTTAGAAGTACTGAAAGGAGTTGATATTCAAATCAAAACGGGAGAAGTGGTTTCTATTGTAGGAGAATCAGGAGCTGGTAAATCTACATTGCTGCAGATTCTGGGAACCTTGGATCACCCTAGTCAATCTAATAAATATGATACTGAAATTGAAATTGCAGGAGAATCATTTATTAATATGAATGATAAGCAGCTGTCAAAATTCAGAAATCAGAATATAGGTTTTGTATTTCAGTTTCATCAGCTTCTTCCGGAGTTTACAGCGCTGGAAAATGTCTTGCTTCCGACAAAAATAGCAGGAGCCAACGAAAGAGAAGCTCTTGAAAAGGCTTATGCTTTATTTGAGGATCTGAAGATCGAACAGAGACTGAATCATAAACCCAACCAGCTTTCAGGTGGAGAAGCACAAAGGGTAGCTGTAGCAAGAGCTTTAATCAATTCTCCGAAAATCATTTTTGCAGATGAGCCTACAGGGAATTTGGATTCTAAGAATGCGGATGATCTTCACCGCTTGTTTTTTGATCTTAGAGATAAATACAACCAAACTTTTGTGATTGTAACGCATAACCCGAATCTGGCCGAAATTACAGACCGAAAGCTCGTTATGAAAGACGGAATGATCATAGAGTAGTATAGAAAACCGGATGATGAAACACTTTATTTTTCTTTTTTTAATTGTAATCTCATGTTCAAAAGCTGAATCCCAGCAGTTGAGCTCATTGGCTATTCCTCAGACAAGAATTTCGGAGATTAAAAATTATATTAAAGGAAAAGAGTACAATCAGGAACTGGCTGTTTTCATCAACTTTAAAATTCATTCCGGGAAGTATCGTTATTTTATTTATAACCTGAAAAATAATACAATTCTTCAGCAGGCTGTAGTTTCTCATGGTTCAGGTTCTGTGATTCCAAAATCGGATGCTTTGAAATTCAGTAATATTGAAGGATCTTATCAGTCATCACTTGGAAAATATATTATTGGAGAAAGTTATATAGGGAAGTTTGGTAAAGCGTACCGCCTTGCAGGACTGGATGCAACCAATAGCAATGCCATGCAAAGAGCAATAGTTCTTCATTCTTATGGATGTATTCCTGATGCAGAATCAAAATCTCCTGCATGTCTGAGCTTAGGATGCCCTATGCTTTCCGTCAATGCACTAAAAGAAACAGCAAAATATATTGATAAGTCTACAAAACCTGTCATTTTATATGCTTTCTATTAATTGATCATATTCATCTATAATTTTTTTCCATGGCCATAAAACTCCTTGCCGAAGATGACAGACCCAGAGAAAAGTTTTTGCAGAAAGGCAAAAGCTCACTTTCTGATTCCGAACTTCTGGCAATTATTATGGGAAGTGGAAATAGAGAAGAAGATGCGTTGGAATTAGCAAGAAAAATTTTAGCCTCTGTGAATAACAACTGGCATGACTTGAGCTTGCTTTCCGCCAAAGATCTGATGAAATTCAAAGGTATTGGAGAATCAAAGGCCATTTCCATTATTTCAGCTTTAGAAATCGGAAAAAGGAGAGCGGTACAGGAAATTCCTGAAAAAACAATTATTGGAAACAGTCACGACGCTTATGCGATTCTCAGAAACCAGCTCTCTGATCTCAGAACAGAAGAATTCTGGGCAATTTTCCTTAATAATAGCAATAAAGTGATTCATGTTTCTCAACTCACGCAGGGAGGGATCAGTCAGTCTATTGTAGATGTGAGAACGCTCTATAAGGCAGCATTGGATCATTTTTCAACTGGCATTATTATAGCCCACAATCACCCTTCCGGAAGTTTAAAACCAAGTCGGGAAGATATCAATATCACACAGAAAATAAAAGAAGCGGGAAATACATTAAGTATTCAGGTTTTGGACCATATTATTGTCACGCAGGATTCGTATTTTAGTTTTTCAGACGCAGGATTATTATGATTAGAAGATTGAAATACCATGAAATTGATTTTGTAAAATATGCTCAATGTTTAGAAAATTCCGAACAAAGAAAATATTCTGCTGCAAAACATTTTTTAGACACAACTTCTACAATGCCCTGGGAAATTCTTGTTTACAAAGATTACGAAGCAGTAATGCCTGTTCCTTTCGTAAGAAAATACGGGATGAAAATTGTACATAATCCTAAGCTTTGTCAGCAGCTTGGTGTTTTTTCCGGCAAAGATGATGTTGATCTTAATGAGGCATTTTTAGAATATCTGGAAAAAAATTATATGATCAGGGCATATCCTTTCAATGATGTCAATCAGCTTCGTACAAAGATCAGAATCAAAAAGAACTTTTTATTATATCCTGAGGTTTATGAGAAAGTCTATTCGAAATATTCACCTAAAAGAAAAAGAAAACTTCGGTTAGATGAAGCTGTTTTAAAAGAATCAGAAATCAAAGTAATCCCTTATGAGAAAGCGAAAGCTTTCATTGAATCCAATACAATAGGATTGAATAAAGACCATGATCTGTTTGAATTCATGAGAATTTTTGAAAGTTTTTATAAGTCCGGATATCTGAAATTCACAGCTTTTTATTATCAGCAAAATATTGTTAATGTGATTGCTACGTATTCTGATGGTAATATGATAGCGCTTTTAGGAAATTTTAATGATAAAGATTATGTCAGATTATCAGGAGCATCCGTATTGATTGATCATCTTATTAAAGAAAATATAGAAACTCATATTTTTGATTTTGAAGGAGGAGAATTACCTAATATTGAAGAATTTTTCAGGGGATTTCGTCCAGAGCTGAGACCCTATGGAATTATTGAAAATTCAAAAAAGAACCTTTTCAAAAAGTTAGGATATCTTGTATTAAGAGGAAAGTCTTTTTTATGATGAAAAGCATTGTTTAGACCGGTTCTAATTAAGTAATATTCCGTAACTTTATAAAATCCTTAGTAAAACAGTTATGTTACAACAGATTCGTCAGTACAAATTATCATACATGCTTTATAACTTGTTTAAAAAGAATAAATTAAAGCATAATATTCCTTTATATAAAAAATACGGAATCAATAAGAACTATTTTTCAAGTATTTCAAGTAAAGATTTTGCACACCTTCCGGCTAGCGAAAGAATACTGGATGATACAAAACTTAGGGAAAGTCCTTTTTTTAAGAAGCTTTCTGACGAAAATAAAGAAAGTGCTCTTCAGTATGATGAGAATGGCTATATGATTCTGAGAAATTTCATAACTCCGGAAACAGCGGATCAAATCAATACTGAAATTGATAAACTGATGAAAGATGGGACTTTGAAGTTCATATACGGAGGAAAGCTGATGTTTGCAATCCATCATTCAGAAATCATTAAAAATATTGGGAGTGATCCGGAACTGTTAGACTTTTTATCTGTTCTGCTGGATGGAAAATCCAAACTTTTCCAAAGCATCAATTTTATCAATGGCAGCCAGCAGAAAACCCATTCTGACAGTATTCACATGACCACCTATCCATTAGGCGGTTTATTAGGTGTATGGATTGCCCTGGAAGATGTAGATGAGAATAACGGAGCACTTCATTATATTCCTAAAAGCCATAAACTGCCTTATTTCCTGAATTCTGATTATGATAATGAAGGGACAGCTTTGAAAATTGGTAAGAAAAGCTACAGAGCTTATGAAACTTTCCTGGAGGATAAAGTAAAAGAATTAGGCTTGAAGAAAGAAATCTTTAAAGCCAAAAAAGGTGATCTATTAATCTGGCATGCCAATATTCTGCACGGCGGAGAACCTCACACGGATAAAAACAGAACGAGAAAAAGTCTTGTTTACCATTTCTTCGATGAAAACAGTGTATGCTACCATGAAGTAACCCAGAGGCCGGCACTGTTTGAACTTTAAGACAAAAGATTCCCCTTCGTAAAGCTTTTTATAGAAATACAGATTTAAAAAGATAGTTTTTTTACATTTGTATTCTTATAATATCAGTGTATGGAAAAAAAGAAGAATATTCTTGTTTTTATATTTTCAATCTATGTATGCATGATGTCATACTACCTGTATACCCATCATTATTACAACACTGATATGGAAGCGTATATGGGGCTGATTTATAAAACGGAATATCCTGAAATGAAAATTGAAGAAATTCATCAGAAGGTATATGACGAACTGAGGGAAAAGAATCCCGATTTTGCAGGCCTTGGCCCCGTTGATCCTATGGTTGAGGAAGTAGCAAAAGGGGAGAGTACTTATTATAAAATCATCTCACAAAATCCCAAAGCCTACGAAGAAGAGCTACAACTTTTTGTGGTAAAACCTTTTTATAATTTTATCGGCTGGTCATTGTTTAAGCTTGGTTTCAGTGCTTCTGCTTCCATCTCTTTGATTTCAGCTATTTCTTACGCACTAATTCTTATCCTGATTTTCAGCTTTTTGATAAAAATTCTGAGAAATTATCCTCTTGCCTTTGTCCTTACAATTTTAATTTCACTATTTAAACCTTTACCAGAGGCGGCCCGGCACGTTTCAGCAGATTCGTTATCATGTTTACTGCTTCTTTTGAGCTTTTATGTGTTTTTACTGAGAAAAAATTTCTTCTTCGCAGGCATATTGGCTATGCTTTGTGTGCTTACAAGACCTGAGTATTTTATTTTTTATTCATTCCTGTACGCCGTTATTTATTTTTATAGAGATAGCCTTCATGTTAAAACAGGTTCATTATTGATATCATACGGGTATATATTTCTATCCTTCTTTTTGATACAGGCTTTCAATCAGGTTTCGTGGTCTACGCTTTTTATGAATCAGTTTACGAAAGTTCAGATTTATCCTGTATCGCAGCCTGATCCATTTTCCTTTGCAGATTATTTTCGTTTTATTAAAAGTAATATCATGCTGGAGTTCAATACTTCCTATTTTCCAGGCCTGTTGATTTTTATTGTAGTCATTCTGGCGAATCGTTTTTCATTTCATAATAAAAAGAACCAGTCCCAGGCCTTGTTTTTTGCAATTATTTATGGAACTGTTTTGTTGAGATTTTTGGTTTTTCCGTCTCTCGTAAACAGGATGATGCTTGGCTTTTATCTGATAATCATGCTTGCATTGGTCTATATACAAATTTCTAAAGTGGATATCTTTAAAAACTCTTTAGAAGACGGAAAATAATTAGTAATTTTGCAGTCTAAAATTATGACGAGTCTATCAGGATATTTACCCTATGCATTTGCATTGATTATTGCAATTCCTTTTCTGGTTTTGCTCAGACAATTTGTACACTCATACATTACGCTTAAGAACCAGGAAATCAAACTGCTTACCGTGAAATCAAATTCAGAGAATAAAGCACATTCTTATGAAAGAATGACCTTGTTTCTGGACAGAATGAAACCCTCCAATCTTATCCAGAGGTTCGACAGGGGACTGGCGGTTCATGAATTTATTTTCCTGACTGAAAAGGCAATCAATGAAGAATTTGAGTATAACTCTTCACAACAGTTATATATCGCAAAAAATTCATGGAAGAATATCGTAGACTCAAAGAATGCAATTATAGAACTGCTTCACAAAACCTATGATGGATTAAAAGGAGAAGTTCAGCTGGATGAATTCAAAACGATTTTCATCATGAATTATATGGAAAGCAACGACTATATTGCTGAAACCATAGAAGATTTAAGAAAAGAAATTTTAATAATAACTTAAAAAATAACAGATAAATAATGATTCCAAATTTTAAAGCACATCCATGGCACGGAATTTCTGCAGGAGAAGATGCGCCAAATGTTGTCAACGTATTTGTGGAAATTGTTCCTTCAGATACTATTAAATATGAAGTAGATAAAGAAACAGGATACTTAAAGGTAGACAGGCCACAGAAATTCTCTAACATTATCCCGGCTTTATATGGTTTTGTTCCAAGAACATACTGTGATAAGGAAGTGATGAGACTTGCTGTAGAATCAGGTGCTACTGACGTTACTATGGGTGATCATGACCCACTTGATATCTGTGTTTTAAGTTCTCACAATATCCATGCGGGAGGTTTGTTGATGGAAGCTATTCCAATCGGAGGTTTCAAAATGATCGACGGAGGTGAAGCAGATGATAAAATTGTTGCCGTAATGATCAATGACCACGCTTTCGGACACTTCAGAGATATTTCTGAATTACCGGAAGCAGAAGTAAAAAGATTGATGCACTACTTCCTGACATATAAAAACTTACCGGATGAGCCTGCAAAATGCAGAATCCAGGAAGTTTACGGAGCTGAACACGCAAGAAAAGTGATCAAAGCTTCTCAAACAGACTATGCAGATAAATTCGGAGGATAAGATGTCCTTCCCTAGAATAATAAAAAAGCAGATGATTTTTCATCTGCTTTTTTTGTGAATATTTTATTCTGTATCAGCAGGTTAATTTCTTTTATACACTGATTTTCCCTCTTTTATCGTTTCCAGAACTTTAATGTTTCTGAGGTTTTCAGGAGCTATGGTTAAAGGATTCTGATCAAGAATAACAAAGTCAGCTATTTTACCAGCTTTAATAGACCCTTTTCTGTTTTCTTCCTGCAATTGATAAGCTCCGTTAATGGTAATCGCTTTTAACGCTTCAAGTGGAGAGATTCTTTCATCAGGACCTAAAATCATTCCAGATCGCGTTTTTCTATTCACTGCTGCGTATACGGCTGTAATCAGATCGGGTGGTGTAACCGGAGCATCATGATGAATGGTAAAAATAATTCCTGCTTTTAATGCTGAATTGGCCGGACTGATAAAAGCAGCTCTTTCAGGGCCGAAAACACTCGAATAATGCCAATCTCCCCATAAATAAGCATGCGTAGAAAAATAAGAAGGGATAACCCCTAATTCTTTTATTTTTTGAATATGATCGGGGCGGCTGTTCTGTACATGAATTAATGTTGCCCGCAATTCCGGTTTGTAAATGTTTTCATCTTTCAACCTTTGAATAACACGGATGGCCTGATCAATTGCGGCATCTCCGTTTACATGAAGCTGGGCAGTAATGTGATTTTGGAAAAGGACTTTTAGGTCGTTATATAAGGTTTCATCCGTAAAAATAGGAAATCCTTTATAATCCTTAGACTGACCTTCTGGAGGAACTAAATAAGGCTGAGTGAGCCAGGCCGTTTTACCTTGTGGAGAACCGTCATCAGAAAATTTGAATCCGGCTAATTTCAGATGATTTTCATATTTCATATACTTTGGTTTGAAACTGTTGAAATCCTTTTTGAAATATTCATAATCAGGGAAGTAAACAATATCAGCCTTAAAAAGGTTTTGAGACGCCGCCTTTTCTAACAGAGCAACACTTTCTCCCATTGTTCTCCCGTCACAAATAGTAGTCTGTCCATAGCTGAGCCATTCATTCTGGGCTTTCATCAGATTTTCCATGGTATGAGCCTGGGTATCTTTTCCCTTATTCATTTTTTCTGTTAATGTCAATAAAGCGGTGAAACTTGCATTCTCTTCTAATTTTCCATTCAGTTTTCCTGTTTTTTTGTCTCTTCCTAGGTGACCTCCTTCGGGATCTTTTGAGGATTCTGTTATTCCCAGAAGTTCTAACATGGCACTGTTTGCTACGCTGGCATGACCTGAGGCATGAATAACAATAATAGGATTGGTTGTACTAATGACATCCAGTTCAGCTTTTGTAGGATGACGGTGTTCTGTCATAATTGCATCATCATAACCATTTCCGATAATGGGTTGTTGACCTGTAATTTTTTTGTCTTTGATATAGTTTTTAATTGTAGTCTGTAAATCTTTAATTGAATTTACAGTGCCATAAGGTTCAGGAGATAAATCTACAACATCCATCATACCGGCTCTTGAAGTAAGATGTCCATGAACATCTATAAACCCGGGAAGAAGAGTGTTTCCATTAAGATTAATCATTTTAGTCGCTGGCTCTGAAAAACGTTCTGCATCCGATTTTGTTCCCGCAAAAAGTATTTTCCCGTTTTTTATTGCTACAGCTTCAACTTGTGGAGAAGAATCCTCCATTGTGATAATAGGACCTCCGAAGTAAAGTATCTCGGCTTTTTCCTGTGGAATCTTATTTTGACAGCTGCTTATACCTGCAGATAAAAAAATAGTGTATAATATCCTTTTCATAAATAATTAATTCAAATCACGGTGAGAAACAAATTTACGAAATAATAGATAATTATTAGTGAATTTTATTATGTGTTTATAATTTCATTATATTTATAAGACTAATCTCAATTTTTTAATATAAAATAATAAACTATGGATCTATTTGTGTTAGTGCCAATTTTTGGTGTCATAGCTTTGCTTTATACATTTCTTCAGAGCAACTGGGTCAATAAACAGAATGCAGGAAATGAAAAAATGAAAACAATCAGCGGCCATATTGCAGACGGTGCAATGGCTTTTCTAAAGGCTGAATACAAAATCTTAACGTACTTTGTTGTAGTAGTTGCCATTCTATTGGCAGTAATGGGGTCCAGTAATGCCAATTCACACTGGAGTATCGGAATTGCTTTTGCCGTAGGAGCTGTATTCTCCGCTTCAGCAGGGTTTATAGGAATGAAAATCGCTACCAAAGCGAATGTGAGAACGGCAGAAGCTGCAAGAACTTCACTGTCAAAAGCCCTTAAAGTATCTTTTACAGGAGGCTCTGTAATGGGAATGGGAGTTGCCGGACTGGCTGTTCTAGGCCTGGGAGCGTTATTTCTGATTATTAAACAGATTTTTGCCCCTGAAGCCACAGTAGACTCTCATGAAATGGAAAAAACTATTGAAATTCTTACAGGATTTTCTCTTGGCGCTGAATCTATTGCCCTTTTTGCAAGAGTAGGAGGTGGTATTTATACAAAAGCTGCAGACGTAGGTGCAGACCTTGTAGGAAAAGTAGAAGCCGGAATTCCTGAAGATGATCCCCGAAATCCAGCGACTATTGCAGATAACGTAGGAGATAACGTAGGAGACGTTGCCGGAATGGGAGCAGACCTTTTCGGATCGTATGTGGCGACAGTTCTTGCCACGATGGTATTAGGTAGAGAAACTGTTTCTGATGATGCTTTCGGAGGTTTTGCCCCGATTCTTTTGCCGATGCTGATTGCAGGAACAGGAATTATATTTTCAATGATCGGAACTTTATTTGTAAAAATCAATGATAATGACGGTTCGTCTACTTCCAGTGTACAGAATGCATTAAACCTTGGAAACTGGGGAAGTATTGTGATTACCGCCATTGCTTCTTATTTTCTAGTAACCTATATCCTTCCTGAAAAAATGGTTCTCAGAGGTCATGAGTTTACGAAAATGGGCGTTTTTGGAGCTATCATGGTAGGTCTGGTCGTAGGAACTTTAATGAGTATTATTACAGAATATTATACTGCTATGGGTAAAAGACCGGTTTCCAGTATTGTGAGACAGTCTTCTACAGGGCATGCAACCAATATTATCGGCGGGCTTTCCGTTGGAATGGAATCCACTTTACTTCCGATTATTGTACTGGCAGGAGGAATTTATGGTTCTTATCTGTGTGCCGGACTTTACGGAGTGGCCATTGCTGCAGCTGGAATGATGGCTACAACAGCCATGCAGCTTGCTATTGACGCTTTTGGACCTATCGCAGATAATGCCGGAGGTATTGCTGAGATGAGTGAACTGCCGAAAGAAGTAAGAGAGAAAACAGATATTCTTGATGCCGTAGGAAATACAACCGCTGCTACAGGAAAAGGATTTGCCATTGCTTCAGCAGCTTTGACAGCACTGGCTTTATTTGCTGCTTTTGTAGGTATTGCAGGAATTGACGGTATTGATATTTATAGGGCAGATGTTCTTGCCGGACTTTTTGTGGGAGGGATGATTCCGTTTATCTTCTCCTCATTGGCGATTACCGCAGTAGGACAGGCAGCGATGGCCATGGTAGAGGAAGTAAGAAGACAGTTCCGTGAAATTCCGGGAATTCTGGAAGGGAAAGCGCAGCCGGAATATGAAAAATGCGTTGCCATTTCTACAGATGCATCCATCAGAAAAATGATGCTTCCTGGTGCGATCGCCATCGTTTCTCCTTTGTTAATAGGATTTATTTTTGGTCCTGAGGTATTGGGAGGATTTCTGGCTGGTGCTACAGTGTGTGGTGTCTTAATGGGAATGTTTCAGAACAACGCTGGAGGTGCCTGGGACAATGCAAAAAAATCCTTCGAAAAAGGAGTTGATATCAATGGGCAGACGTATTATAAAGGTTCAGAACCGCACAAAGCATCTGTAACAGGTGATACAGTGGGAGATCCGTTTAAAGATACATCAGGACCTTCGATGAACATCCTGATTAAATTAATGTCAATCGTTTCTTTGGTAATTGCACCTACTTTGGCTGTTTTGCATAAAGATAAAATTGAAGCCAACAGAAAAGCAAAAATTGAAAGTCTTACAGGAATTTCCAGTTCTGCACCTACTGTAAATGGAGATTCTAAAATCATTACGGTCATTCCGGGAGAAATTAAAGGGCACCTTAATGAAAACGGAGACTTTGTATATGAAACAGGAAATATTCAGAAAATAAAACTGGATGGAGGGAAAACAATTGCCCTGGGTGATGGAAGCCAGCTTTACCAACTTTATAATGTGGTGAAACAAAAAGATAAATCAGCTTTAGATCCAAATAAGTGGTACACGATTGAAAATCTTTATTTTGAAACAGGTTCAAGTGATCTGAAAGCAGAATCCGCACTTCAATTAATTACTTTGTCAGAAATTTTAAATGCTTATCCGGATCTGAAAATAAAACTGGGCGGATATACAGACAATAGCGGTAATGAGGATAGTAATCTTAAGCTATCCAATCTGAGAGCACAGACAGCCAAACTTAAACTGCTTGAGTTAGGTATTTCAGCAGACAGAATAGAAGCAGAAGGCTATGGATCACAACATCCTGTATGTGAAGCTAATGATACTGATGAATGCAAAGCAAAAAACAGAAGAATTGATGTAAGAGTATTGGCTCTTTAAAATCAATGTAGAAATAGTACAAAAGCATCGCAATGGCGGTGCTTTTTTAGATTATAAAACGAAAACTCACACAAATAAATATCTACAATCATCTGTGAAAATCTGCGCAATCCGTGGTTAAAAAAAGCATCTGTGCGATCTGTCGGAAAAACAACTGCAGCAACATCAAAGATTCCTTTTCAAATGCTCCAGAGCCTGAATGATCAATTCATCTTTTTTAGCAAAACTAAACCTTATATAATCAGAATTTTGTCTTGAATTATAGAAAGCAGAAAGTGGAAGGCAGGAAACCTTCTTCTCAATCGTTAGCCACTTGGAAAATTCCACATCCGTCATGCTTTTAGAAATAGTCCTGAAGTTAACTACTTGAAAAACACTTCCTTCCGCTTGTTTTTCAATCTGAAATGGTGTTTCCTTCATCATTTCATTAAAAATATCTCTTTTCTTCTGCATAAGTTTTTTATTGATATCCGGATCAAATACATCGAGATATTTTGCAATAGCATATTGTGCGGGAGCATTCGCACTGTAAGAAATATACTGCTGGTGGCACTGGAATCTTGCTGTTAAAGCTTCTGAAGCGAGCATATAACTCACTTTCCATCCCGAAGTATGAAACATTTTACCAAAAGAAAAAATGCAGAAAGTCTTTTCCCTGAGTCCAGGATGGATGAAAGAGCTATAATGTTCGGTTTCATCATAACAGTAAGTATCATATATTTCTTCTGAAATTAAATAAATATCACGGTCTTTAATCAGTTCATAGAGCTGATGCCAGTCTTCTTTTTTCCATACTTTTCCGGTGGGATTCTGGGGAGAGTTGACAATGACTGCTTTTGTCTTTTCAGTAATACAATCCTTAAACAAATTCCAATTGATGGTAAAATCTCCATCAAGATCATAATAAACAGGAATTCCTCCATTCATAACAACAGCTGGTCCATAAGTGTAGTATGAAGGTTGAATAATGATGACTTCATCACCTTGATTCAGAATAGATTTAAGAGAAGTATATAAAGCAAAGGTTGCACACGGAATAATGGTGACTTCTTTGTTTGTAACAGAGATTTTATGCGTTCTTTTTGCATTGAAACGAATAATGCTTTCTATCAGAAGAGGATTGCCGGCAAGAGGTTCATAGTGATGCGTATTGTGTTCAGCAGCTTCTTTTAAAAATATTTTCAGGCGTTCATCAATATCAAAATCGGGAAGTCCCAGAGAAAGATCAAAGCTTCCGTGCCTGGTTGCCAGCTCGGACATTTCCGTAAAAAAGGAATAATGAGTAAATCCGTAAATTTTATCCACCTATTTTGTATTTTAATCAAATATAATAAAATTTTAATATCAAAATTATACTTAAACTCCATATGTTAGTAGATTTGTAATGAATTGCATATTATTTTGTCCTGGTGATTATTGATGCCGGGATTCAATAAAAATTATTATTTTTAAGAAATTTATCTTTTATGAGAAAAATACTTATTCCGTTATTGGCAATGGCTGTAGTGACCAGTTGTGGAACGGCAAAAATATCTGACGGGAATGCTTCACATCCTGTTTCAACAAAACATAACAAAGCATTTAACAATGCCTATAAAGAGATTAATGCAGAGGATTTAAAGAAAAACCTGTACGTCATTGCAGCAGACGATATGGAAGGGCGTGACACCGGAAGCAAAGGACAGAAAAAAGCGGGTGAGTATATGATTAATTATTATAAGAATCTAGGTATTTCAGCTCCTAAAGCATTAGGCTCTTACTATCAGAAAGTACCTTCTGAATTCATGAAAAAAAGAGGAGGGGGAAACCTTCCTGATTCTGAAAATATTTTAGCTTTTATTGAAGGAAGTGAAAAGCCGGAGGAAATTGTAGTTGTTTCTGCTCATTATGATCACGTAGGAACCAAAAATGGAGTGGTATACAATGGAGCAGACGATGACGGAAGTGGAACTGTAGCCGTAATGGAAATTGCTAAAGCATTCCAGCAGGCTAAAAAAGCAGGTAAAGGACCTAAAAGATCCATTCTGTTTCTTCATGTTACAGGAGAGGAACATGGGCTGTTTGGTTCAGAATATTATTCAGAGAATCCGGTTTTCCCTTTAGCCAATACTGTTGTTGATCTTAATATTGATATGATCGGACGTGATGATCCTGCCAACAGAGGAAAACAATATGTCTATGTGATTGGCTCTGAAATGTTAAGTTCTCAGCTTAAAGTAATCAACGAAGCGGCGAACAAAAGAACCAATAACCTGGAACTGAATTACAAATATGATGACTTGAATGATCCTGAACAATTGTATTACCGTTCAGACCACTATAATTTTGCCAAACATAATATTCCTGTCGCATTTTTCTTTGATGGTATTCATGAAGATTATCACAAGCCGGGTGATGATCCTGAAAAAATTGATTATCAGTTGTTGGAAAAAAGAACTCAGCTTATTTTTACCACAGCCTGGGATATTGCCAACAGAGAAGAAAGAATTGTCGTTGACAGAAAATAATCACCAATTTTAATTCGGATTGATTCTAACCCTTGTCAAGGTTTAAAACCTTGACAAGGGTTAAAAAAAAATCATTCCCATAAACTTGCCAACAAAAACATTACCATGAAAACCATAATCCGGGAAGCAAAGCCAGAAGATATTCCACACATACAGATTGTGAGAAACTTTGTGAAAGAAAACATGCTGTCAGATCCTGGATTGGTTACAGATAAAGACTGTGAAGAGTTTCTGTTCCAAAGAGGAAAAGGTTGGGTTTGTGAGGTGGAAGATCAGATCGTTGGTTTTTCCATTGCAGATCTGAAAGAGAACAATATCTGGGCACTTTTTGTACATCCGGATTTTGAAAACCAGAGAGTGGGTAGAAAACTTCATGATATCATGCTCAACTGGTATTTTGAACAAAACAAAGATTCCGTATGGCTTGGGACTTCATCAGGAACAAGAGCTGAGATCTTCTACAGAAAATCTGGCTGGAAGGAAGCTGGAACTCATGGAAACGGGGAAATCAGGTTTGAAATGACTTATGAAAACTGGAAAAATAGAAAAACTATGACCCCAAAACTAAAATCCATCAGACCTTTTATCGGAGCACAAAGCTTTGAGATCAGCAGAAATTTTTACAAAGATCTGGGTTTTGAAGAAGTGGTTCTGGAGCCCCAATTATCACTTTTTATACGTGAAGAAATTGGTTTTTATCTTCAGGATTATTACGCAAAAGATTGGGTGGATAATACCATGATCTTTATGGAAGTTGCCAATACAGATGAATTCTGGAAAGAACTTCTTTCTTTGGGGCTTACGAACAAATATGAAAATGTAAGACTCACTCCTGTAAGAACAATGGATTGGGGTAAAGAATGTTTTGTTCACGATCCGTCTGGGATATTGTGGCATTTCGGTGAGTTTTTTTAAGGAAGAGAGAAATATGATCTACGCATTTGATACCTATTATTATGAGGATTATGCCAATACCGTATGTATTGCATTTGAAGACTGGACCTCTGAAAAAGAAGTAGAAGTCTTTATAGAACAGATTCCCGTAAGTTCAGAATATGAAAGCGGAGCCTTTTACAAAAGAGAATTGCCCTGTATTTTGAGTCTGTTGAAGAAAATAACATTAAGACCAGAAGACATTATCATTGTCGATGGATATGTCACTTTGGATAATGATGGAAAAATTGGTTTGGGCGGACACCTTTACGAAGAACTGGAAGAAAAGTATCCTATTGTTGGGATTGCAAAAAATGAATTTACAACACCGGATTCCCAGCGAAGAAGTGTTTTCCGTGGAGAAAGTAAAACGCCACTTTTTGTAACAGCGAAAGGAATAGATGTAGATGAAGTTCAATTAAAAGTAGAACAGATGCATGGCGATTACAGAATGCCCACACTGCTAAAAAAACTTGATCAGCTAAGCAGAGCATAAACAATAGAATCTTACCAGAGCAGTAAGATTTTTTTTATCTTATTAATATACCGATTGGTATATTTTGATTATCTTTGTGAGATTCCTTTGTCAATATAAAAAGGGATTTTTTTAATTAAAAATATACTGATCGGTATATTGCAAAAATAAAATCTATGAAAGAAGTATTTATAGTAGCAGCAAAACGAACTCCGGTAGGAGGTTTTATGGGAAGCCTGTCCGGATTTACAGCGCCTCAATTGGGAGCTCTTGCCATTCAGAATGCTTATGAAAGTATTGGGCTTTCTCCTGAGCACATTGATAGTGTGTATATGGGAAATGTACTAAGTGCCGGATTGGGACAGTCTCCTGCAAGGCAGTCGTCAATTTTTGCTAAAATTCCTGTTGATAAGGATGCAACAACAGTTAATAAAGTCTGTGCATCCGGAATGAAAGCGGCAATGATTGGGGCTCAGCAGATTCAGCTTGGATTAGATCATATTGTTATGACAGGAGGAATGGAAAGCATGAGTAATGTTCCGCATTATGTTAAAATCCGTCAGGGAACAAAACTGGGAGATATGAATCTTACTGATGGATTGATCAAAGATGGACTATGGGATGTTTACAATGATTTTCACATGGGAAGTGCAGCCGAATTGGGTGTGAAAAAATATGGACTTACCAGACAGGAGCTTGATGAATATGCGTTGTTTTCCTATCAGAGGGCGCAGGAAGCAGCCCAAAATGGTAAGTTTGTTAGTGAACTGGTCCCAATATCGATTGAAAGTAAAAAGGGAACTACAATCGTTGGTAAAGACGAAGATATTGATAAACTGATCCCGGAGAAAATTTCCCTGTTGAAACCTGCATTTGAAGCAGACGGAACACTTACAGCAGCCAACTCCAGCAATCTGAATGATGGTGCTGCTGCCTTATTATTAGCATCCTCTGAGGCGATAGAGCTGCACAATTTAAAACCAATGGCAAAAATAATTGCCTATGCAGATGCCGCTCAGGCACCGGAATGGTTTACCACTTCACCTTCCATCGCAATTCAGAAACTGTTGAAACAAACCGGTCTTAGTCTTTCTGATATCGACTTTTTCGAGATTAATGAAGCGTATTCTTCAGTCATCTTATCCAATAAGAAAATCCTGGATTATGATATCAGCAAAGTAAATGTTTATGGAGGAGCAGTAGCATTAGGACATCCGATCGGTGCTTCGGGAGCAAGAATTATAAACACTTTAGTGAATGTTTTACACCAGGAAAAAGGGAAGTATGGAATTGCTGCCATCTGTAATGGAGGAGGAGGCGCTTCCGCAGTTCTTATCGAAAATATAGGCTAAAAGGGATAAATTACCTTAGATTTCAATTATTATATAAAAAAAGATCTTTCTTAAAGTTAAATTTGAGAAAGATCTTTTGCGTTGGTAACAGATTGATTATCCATTGATCAAACAGAATATTCAATGAGTACAAACGAAAGGTAAATGCTCTATTTTTGTTAAACTGACAAATATCATTGCATTGTTATTTTTATTCATTCTAAATAAATATAAATTTGTCTCAAGAAATTTAACAAAGAAAATGAAAAAAATAACTACTCTTTCTGGTATTGTACTTGCATCGCTGATGAATGCGCAGCTGCAATATTGTATGCCAACCTTTCAGTATGGAGCCGACAGCAACATGATCAGTCATGTAACTTTCGGAACGATTAATAATTCATCACCAGTTCAGTCCTCAAATGCACAAATTTATGAGAACTTTACGACAATATCTACAGATCTGCAGTCGGGAAGTTCTTACCCAATTTCGGTGAAAGGCCCGTCCAGCACATTTCCAAGTGATGTAGTCGTTTTTATAGACTTTAATCAGAATGGTAATTTTGATGATGCAGGAGAAAGTTTTTATATCGGAAGGCTTGAAGCGGCTAATCCTGCCAATGCTTTTACCATCAACAATACCATCATGATTCCTGCCAATGCTGCCAGTGGAAGCACAAGAATGAGGGTTCTTAAAAATACCAATGTTCAGGCCTATTCCAATCCGGCAGCTGCTAATTCTATAAGTTCAGCTTGTGACAGCAGTTTAAGAGCAGGGCAGACGGAAGATTACACGGTTAATATCATAGGAAATACAGCGAGTTTCCCGGCTCCTTATTGCGGTACTGAAAATATTACAAGCTCAACCGTGAGTGAGATCAGTACGGTAGAATTTGCCGGAGTTGTTAGAAACAGTGCACTTGACGGGAATTCTGATGTTCTTGAAAACTTTACAGCAACCGTTTTCAATGTGAATCGTGGAAATAGCTATCCAATAAGTGTAACAGGAGGCACACACGGGCAGACTACCGTATCTGCTTATGCTTATATTGATTTTAACCATAATAATCAGTTTGACGCTGATGAGCAATTTAATCTGGGCTATCTGGATAATTCCAATCCGGTTTCCGGTCACCAATCCGGGGTTACAATAGGTAATATCACCATTCCGGCAGGAGCACAGTTGGGAGAAACCCGTTTCAGACTGGTAAAAGCCTATGAATCCAATTCATGGATGGGAGCTTTGAAGAATCTTCCGTGTCCTTCAGATTGGTTTATCGGTCAGGCAGAGGATTATACTTTAAATATTCAGCCTGAGAGCCTTTCAACCATTGAAGTTTCTAAAGAGGCATCGACTCTTGTTACAATATATCCAAATCCTACCGCAAATTCTGTAACAATCAAGATGAAAGAAGGATTGGAGAAATACGAGATTTACAATATGTCGGGACAAAAGATGCTGGAAGGTAATTCGATGACCGTTTCAATGGATAATTTTGTTCCGGGAACCTATCTTATTAAAATTCAGACAACAAATCAGAAAACAGTCACAGAAAAGATTATTAAAAAATAGACACATCATATCTAAATCATATCCATATCAATTTTTGTTTTTTAATCGACAGGTCTTTTACCTGTCGGTTTTTTATTTGTTGTATTAGGAATCAGATCCCAGTAAATCCATCAAATCCTGCTTAGACAATCCCTGAAGTTTCTTTCCGTCAGTGGTCAACAGA
Source organism: Chryseobacterium sp. WLY505 (assembly GCF_030846215.1). Classification (NCBI taxonomy): domain Bacteria; kingdom Pseudomonadati; phylum Bacteroidota; class Flavobacteriia; order Flavobacteriales; family Weeksellaceae; genus Chryseobacterium; species Chryseobacterium sp. WLY505. The sequence goes on from NZ_JAVCWI010000004.1 coordinate 346,112, forward strand.
TTCTGAGCCAGTTCTTTTTTCTTTTTCTGAAGCGTAAGAATTTTTTCCTCTACAGTATTGGAGCAGATCATCCTTACCGCAATTACATTTTTGGTCTGTCCTATACGGTAACTTCGGTCAATAGCCTGGTTTTCAGCTGCAGGATTCCACCATGGATCAACAAGATAGATATAATCTGCCTGCGTAAGATTGAGACCCACGCCTCCAGCCTTTAAGCTAATCAGAAATACACGGATCTCTTCATTGTTTTGAAAATGAGCTACTTTTTCACCTCGCTCTTTCGTTTGACCCGTTAAATACTCAAACTGAATATGGTGACGTTCCAGCTCTGCCTTTATCAAATCCAGCATTCCTACAAATTGGGAGAAAACAAGGATTTTATGATCTTTTGACTTGCCAAGGATCTGTTCCATCAGAATTTCGATTTTAACGGCATTTTCACCAGAATATCCCTCTTTCATCAGAACAGGGGAATTACAGATCTGTCTGAGCCTTGTAAGGCCTGTAAGAACGTGCAAGCTGTTTTTATTCAGATCATCATCGTCATTGGCGGCAATAAAATCTCGAAGTTCTTTTTCATAGGCATCGTAGATCTTGCGCTGTTCCGTATTCATTTCACAGTAAATAACTGTTTCTGTTTTATCCGGAAGTTCCTTGGCAACCTGTTTCTTGGTTCTTCTGAGAATAAATGGCTTTATCTTTTGCTGAAGCTCTATAGCACGTTTGCTGTATTCGAATTTATCAATAGGAATGGCATAAATATCTTTAAAATACTGTTTGCTTCCCAACAATCCGGGACAGGCAAAAGAAAGCTGGCTGTAAAGGTCAAATGTACTGTTTTCAACAGGAGTTCCCGTCAGTACAATCCTGTTTCTCGATTGAAGAAGTCTTGCGGCTTTATATCTTTCAGAATTGGGGTTTTTAATCACCTGTGATTCATCAAGAAATACATAATTGAAATTAAAATTTTTCAAAAACTTAATGTCCGAAAGCAGCATTCCATAGGTGGTAAGGACTACTTCATAATCAGGCATATGAGCCGTTGTTTTCGGTCGGTCTGCACCATAATGAAGCAGAACTTTTATAGAAGGCGCAAATCTGCTTATCTCTTCCTGCCAGTTGAAAAGCAGGGAAGTAGGAACCACAATCAGATTGGTGGTACGGCCTCGTTTTTCCCGCTGTGAAAGAATAAAAGCAATGATCTGGATCGTTTTTCCCAATCCCATATCATCTGCAAGACATCCACCGAAGTTGAAGTTGTCAAGGAAATTAAGCCAGTTCAGTCCGTCATGCTGATAATCTCTAAGCTCAGCATTCAGCTCAGCGGGAACAGCCACTTCCGGAATGTCTTTTACTTTTGAAAACTTCGTAGAATAAGAGGTCAGTTCTTCCTGAATCTCCTGGCTCAGGATTTCTTTTTCAAACAATGAAGTAACCTCTGTAAAATTGATTTTCGGAATTTTTAATAGTTCCTCATCAATTTCTCCTGCCCGGAAGTAAGCAGATATTTTTTCCATCCATTCTTCAGGGAGAATTCCCATGCTGCCATCATCCAGCTGAACAAATTTACTCTTGTTCCGAATGGCACGGTGAAGTTGTTTCAAAGAAGCTTCTCTAGGACCAAATCCTACTTTTAATTTGGCATTAAACCAATCCAGTCCGCTGGTGATCTGAATATTGATTTTAGCACGGTGTGGATTTAATTTGTTGTTTTTTAATTCGTTAAAACCCAGTATGATGATCCCTTCATTTCTCCAGGTCTCAAATGCTTCAAGAAACCAGTTGTTATCCAGAAACTTATCCCTATGAAGATAAAAATACTGATAACCATCCATCTGTTCTTCAAAATCAGGATGCTGTTGCATCACCAATGAAGTAAAACGGGCTTCAGCTGATTCATTTCTTTCTATTTTAAATGGATTTCCATTCTGGTCAGTATCAAAAATCTGCTTCCTGGAATATACCGGAACTTCCACATCTCCGTATTTCATAACGGGAGTAATTCCGATATAATTTTCCTGCTGGCGAAGATAAATGACTTTTTCAGTCTGATAATTCTTATCTTCAAGCTGTACTTTTGTTGCGGGGTGTATGTAGCTGTAATTAATATGGATACGCTCTTCTAAGCTGGAGAGAATATTCTGCATAAATGCTTCATATTTCGAAGAATGAACCAGTAAAATCTCATTATTAGCCTTAAAAAATCTGATGATTTTAAGCATATCCGGATCATCTACAAAGCTGAAAACGTTACGGTTATAGACAAAATAGTCGTTTCTGAGAACAATATTTTTAAAAGGAACAGAAATGTCATTAAAGAGTAGTTCTCCGGTGATTTCAAAAAATGGATCTTTCTTAAATACAGATAATTGAACCTCTGCATCTAAAGTATTTAATTCAACCTTGGAAAGTGACTTTGCGGAAACAGCTTCTGCGATTTCGCGGTCGTGATAATAGACTTCCAGCTCCAGAGGATTCTGTACAATGAGCTTTAAAGCTTCCAGTTCAGACGGATTGTAATCTTCATTGTAATTATTCTGAAAAGAATTGATAGCAGTATAAAATTTGATGTCTGCCGGTTTCTCTGCTTTCCAGATAAGCTGCATAGCATCTACAAGAGTGACAGGATTTTTGATTTTTCCTGTCTGCGTGATCTCTGCCTCCATCAGAGAGAAGGTCATATGATTGTAATAACGGTGTTTACCGATGACCAATATTTGCTTTTTACCCGATTCCAGTAATGCCAGGTCATCCAGCTTAGAAAGATGCTGAGGAAGCAGATCTCTTGTCAGCATTACATCATCTACAGGAAGCATTTCCTTGATTCTGGGCAATATTTCAATTTGGCCATCTTTGTATTTCAGTTCAAAATACTGATCCAGATCCGGTTCATTTTCCAGGCCATATCCTTTAGCTTTAGGGAGAAATGTTTTCTTGCGTAGCATTTCATCAAAAAACAATCGATAATTTTTATCTTCAATAATGCAGTGAATAATTTCCGCCTGATGAGCGCAAAGCTGGTCTTTGTCATTATCGCAGGTACATGAACAAAGTAATGAAGTCCCTATTTTGCTGATGGTAACCACTGGAAAATCCTGTAGTGGAGACTGTTTTGTAAATATTCCTGTGTTGTTTTCAATAGCAACAGGATAAATCTCACGAAAATCCCTGATCCCGATAAATGCACTGTCTGAGATATGTTTCAGCAGGTCATAGACGGAAAGTGTACTGATATTGATGTTGTCAAGAATATATTCTGCCATAAAAATAGATGGAGACAAACTTACAAAAAACAAATGTATTGAAGAATCCGTTTTGGCTACAGCTTACCCCATTTTGGCAACTCTTGGGTTTCTTCTAATGCAGAACTTTGTCCTGTAATTTTAAACCAAGAAAAATGAAAACAATTTTTATAACAGGTGCTTCTACAGGATTAGGAAAAGCAACTGCCCAATTATTTCAAAACAAAGGATGGAAAGTAATCGCTACGATGAGAAATCCTGAAGCAGCGGCTGATCTTGCGGCTTTGGAAAACGTAACGGTACTTCCTCTTGATGTAACCAATTTTGACCAGATACAGTCTACAGTAAAGCAAACCCTGGAACTCACTGATGTAGATGTGGTTTTTAATAATGCAGGGTATGGCCTTATGGGACCATTGGAAGCGTTAAAAGATGATCAGATTGCAAGACAGTTAAACACCAATTTATTAGGCGTTATCCGTGTAACGCAGGCCTTCATCCCATATTTCAGAGAGAAAAAGAACGGAATGTTTATTTCTACTACTTCCATCGGTGGTTTGATTGCTTTCCCCTTAAATTCTATTTACCATGCTACAAAATGGGCGTTGGAAGGCTGGAGTGAAAGTATGGCTTTTGAGCTGAATCAGTTTGGCATTGATATTAAAACAGTTTCTCCAGGAGGAATTAAGACTGATTTTGTAAGCCGTTCTTTAGATTCTGCATCAAGTCCTGCCTATGGAGAAATGATTGGATCATTATTCTCCAAAATGGGAGGAATGATGGAAGTGGCTTCTACTCCTGAACAGATTGCAGAAGTAGTGTATGAAGCAGCGACTGATGGCAAAAGAAATCTGAGATATGTAGCCGGAGAAGATGCCAAAGCTTTGTATGCTCAGCGCCTGGAATTGGGTGATGAAATATTCAGAGACCAGTTAGGAAAACAGTTCCTTTAATCCGGATTTTTTAAAGGTAGTATAAAGTAAATCTTCTTTATGCTGCCTTTTCCACCAAATAATTTATAATTTTATATCATGGAAAAGAAAGATAATGCTCCTTTGAAAATTTCATCCATATCAGAACTGCACAGCATGCTGCAGCTCCCTAAACCGCTTCATCCTTTGGTAAGCCTTGTGGATAATACAAAGATGACTGTCAAAAAGGATATGCTGAAGCGAAGTTTTATCCTGAATTTTTATAAAATCTCTTATAAATATTCTACCAACGGAAAAATGGGCTATGGGCAGGGATATTATGATTTTAATGAGGGAGGAATGATGTTCACTGCACCCGGACAGGTTCTTTCTACTGATGAGAATGCAGAATATTGTGGATACACCTTGCTGGTACATCCGGATTTCATCAGAAGTTATCCTTTGGCAAAGAATATCAAAAACTTTGGTTTCTTTTCTTATGATACGAATGAAGCACTGCATTTATCAGATCAGGAAAAGACGACGATAACAGGACTGCTGGATTACATTGGGAATGAGCTGAATACCGCTATTGATGAAGTGAGCCAGGACGTAATTGTTTCTTATATTGATGTTCTTCTCAATTACAGCAACCGTTTTTATAAAAGACAGTTTATCACAAGAAAAGCCGTTAATAATGATTTATTAACCAAAATGGATGATGTACTGGAAAACTATTTCAATCAGCAGGAAACCTTAAATAAAGGACTTCCTACGGTAGAATTTCTGGCTTCCACACTCAATTTGTCGCCTCATTATCTGAGTGATATGCTTCGGAATCTCACGGGATTAAATGCCCAGCAGCATATTCATGAAAAACTGATTGAAAAGGCTAAAGAATATCTTACCACCACAGGTTTTTCTGTATCTGAAGTAGCTTATGCCCTGGGGTTTGAACATCCGCAGTCCTTCAATAAGCTATTTAAAAAGAAAACTGATAAAACACCTCTGAGTTACAGACAATCTTTCAACTAGATAAAAAAACACCCGGTCCAAAATATCGGGTGTTTTTTATGGTATACTTTTTAGCTCACATTTTGTTTTGCTTTGATCAAAGCTTCAATTTTAAGTTTTGCAGTGGCCCATTCATCATCCAAAATACTGTAATAAGCTGCATTTCTTGTAGTACCATCGCTGAGAACTTTGTCTTTACGTAAAATGCCTTCAAATACACCACCGATTTTTTCGATGGCTTTTCTGGATCTGAAGTTATCATCTTTTGTTTTCAATTGTACTCTGTTGGTTTTCAGGATTTCAAAACAGAAGGTGAGGAGTAATAGCTTGCATTCAAGATTGATGGCTGTTCCCCAAAATTCTTTAGTGATCCATGTCCATCCGATTTCCAGTTTCCGGTCTGCGGGATAGATTTCAAAAAAGCGTGTGGAGCCTATCAGTTTTCCGGTTTCTTTGTGACGAATGACAAAAGGGTATTGATTTCCGGTTTCTCTTTCAGATAATGCACATTCATAGTTTTTATCAAACAAGGTTTTGTCTGAACAGTCTGTAGGAACCAGTTCCCAAAGTTCTTTATCTGCAGCCGCAGCATATAATTCTTCAAAATGTTCTTTTTCAAGAGGAACTAATTCAACGGTTTCTCCTTCCAAAATAGTTGGATAAGCAATCCATTTTTCTTTCATGGTTCATTATTTATACAACGAAATTAATGAAAAATCAAAATCTGTATTCAAAAAATAAAGTGATTTTCCACCATAATGAGGTCGGCATTTCCATTATTGGTTAAAATGGAACATAAAAATGACAAAAATGAACTAGATTTTAATGGGTGAGCGTGCCTAAATTTGCAAACGGAATTTTTATCAAACTGTCATAATGAACGAGAAAGAATCTTTTAATGCCAAAATGCCAACAGCCTGTTTTTTACTTTTCTTTGCCCATGGGCTTGTTTTTTCTTCCTGGGCGAGCCGGATTCCTATCATAAAAACGGCTCTTTCCATCAATGAAGCACAGCTGGGGACACTTTTACTTCTCATGCCGATAGGACAGCTTTCAACGATGGTTCTGGCCGGAAAACTGATCAGCATCTACGGAAGCAGCGGAATTATTAAAAGATGCTTTATGCTGTATCCTTTTTTCCTGTTATTAATTGGTTTATCTCCTTCATACTGGACGTTAGGTGTTGTACTATTCTTCTTTGGAGTTTCAGGAAACATGTGCAATATTGCCATCAATACTCAGGCGATTGAAATAGAATCTATCACGAAAAGAACCCTTCTTTCTTCATACCATGGCGCCTGGTGTTTTGCAGGTCTTACAGGAGCTGTCATAGGTTTGTTAATGATTAATCTCCATGTAGGAACTTTTTACCATTTTGCTGTTATTTTCATTCTGGTAGGAATACTTTGGTTTTATAGTACAAAAAATCTGACTAATATTATTCATAAAGCAGAACCGCAGACCCGTTCAATTTTTAAAGCAGTGAATCCTACACTGATTGGTTTGGGAATTATAGGCTTTCTGAGTATGGCGATTGAAGGAGCGATGTTCGACTGGAGCGGGGTTTATTTTCAAACTATAGTTAAAGCTCCTGAAAGCCTTGTCATACTGGGGTATACAAGTTTTATCTTAATGATGACTTTAGGTCGTTTTATCGGGAATAAAATCATTGAAAAATATGGAAAAAAGATTGTTCTGCAGTGCTGTGGGCTATTGATGAGCAGCGGACTTTTTCTAAGTGTTTTCTTTCCGGAACTGTGGATCTGCATCATTGCTTTTATGATCATTGGTCTTGGAAGTTCCCTGAGTGTACCATCCGTTTACAGCACAGTAGGAAAGGTGAGTACAGTGGCTCCAAGTATTGCTTTATCATTTGTTTCCAGCATATCGTTTTTAGGATTTCTGATGGGGCCGCCTCTTATCGGATATATTGCGGAAAGTTTTGATCTTAGATATTCATACGGTCTTTTTGCCTGCTTTGGGATTTTACTGGCGATTATGGCGGGTCAGATGAAAGTCTTCAGGAAATCATAATCAATTTCTTTTTAAGGGATTTTTGACATCTTTTAAGCGTTTTTTGACATGTTCTGGCTCACGGTCGTTACCTAATCTTGCATTTTAAAATACTTTTTATCTTTATTAAAAATTTCCTTTTATGAAACCGGTCTCAGGAATTGTATCAGAATCTGTTATTGACCATTCTTTTTCCATAAAACGATTAGAGGATGATATACTGTATTTCGGAGATTTTGTGAGACTTAATTATCATCACATTGTAATTATTGAAAAGGGTAAAGGAGTACTGACGATAGATGAGCATTCTTTTGATATTGCAGACCAGGAAATTTTTTTACTCTCCAAAGGCCAGATCTGCAGATTTGAAAATGATTCTGAAGTCTATGGCTATCATATTTCCTTTGGAGACTGTTTCTGGGAAAGAGTCCCGTCCAGTGCCAGCAATTGCAAGGCTGTTTTGTTTAATAATGCTGCTGCGAATCAAAAACTGATCCCGGATCAAACCGAAACAGATGAATTTTTAAGCTTATGTAAAAGATTACTCACGGAATATAAAACGGAGTCTTATACCAATCAGATGGACGTGCTGGCTGCTTATCTAAAAATCATCATGATTAAGCTGGCGAATGTAAAAATGGTAAAAGAAGAAACTTTTGACAGTCAGGATTATATCATTTACCGTAAGTTTATGGAATTACTGAGCAGTCAGTACCACACCCTTCATGCTGTGAATGATTATTCGAAGAGATTGAATATTACGCCAAGAAGGTTAAGCGAATTGTGTAAACGGTGTTCTGACAAAAGTGCCAAAGAAATCATCAACGGGCAGATTATTGCGGAAGCCAAAAGACTTCTTCAGTTCAGTTCCCATTCTGTAAAAGAGATTGCTTATCAGCTTCATTTCGGTACATCGGAACAGTTCAGCCACTTCTTTAAAAAAATACAGAAATATCTCCGGCAAACTATCGCAGCAAGTTTATTCATATCGGCGTATAGTTTCGGCGGAAATTTTGACATCTCATCGGTATTTATTGCTATTCTCAGACCTATGTAATCAGGATATCTTTGGATAAAATTAAATAAAGATATGTCAGTACATCGTATGAAAGAAGTCGCGGGAATTATCATTCCGGACAGTAAAATTGCAACAGAAGCCACAGAACTTCTCCTGGAACACGGAACAGAATTTATCTACAATCACTCTCTACGTGTTTTTCTGTTTTCTTCCTTAAATGCAAAGCGTGAAAACAAAGCACACGACTCGGAACTATTGTACGTGGCATCCGTATTTCATGATCTTGGACTTGTTTCTCATTACAGCAGCCCTGATCTGAGATTTGAGGTAGACGGAGCCAATGCAGCCAGAGACTTTTTGAAAGGCCATGGTATTGCTCAGGATAAACTTCAGTTGGTTTGGGATACCATTGCCCTTCACACTACCATTGGGATTGCAGAACACAAAGAAAATGAGGTTGCTTTAATGTATTCAGGAGTGGGATTGGATGTGATGGGAGAAGGATATGAAAACCTGAGTGCAGAACATCGGGAAGAGATTATCAGAGCTTTTCCGAGAAATGATTTCAAAAAGAAGATTATTCCTACATTTTTCGGCGGTTTTGAGCATAAAACAGAAACTACTTTCGGAAATATAAAAGCAGATGTCTGTGCCTTTATGATCCCGAATTTTGAAAGGAAGAACTTCTGCGACTGTATTTTACATTCTCCGTGGTCAGAATAGGAAAATAGCTCTTTTAAAAAATAGGCAGCCCTGAACATTCTTAGATGATCAGGGCTGTTATGGTTTATATCCAGTTTTCTACAAGATGAAGCCAGAGTGCTTTTTCTTTATCGAGCAGAAAGACCGCAGATGATTTTCTTTGAGTTATGACTTCTCCTGTGACTTGTGTTTCAATATAGGTAGCAAGTCCATGATGGTCAGAATGATTCACTTCAATATTTTCCACCTGAATACTTCGCTCCGGAAACTTTCCAAATACGGTGGGAAGCCATTCACCAAGCATCGATAGGGTAACAGTATCTCCGTTTCCATTAATCATTTTAAAATCTTGTGAAAATCCGGATAATAATTCTTGATAAAGACTTTCCTGATTTTCGGCTTTTCCCTGAAACCATTTTTCGATATTCCGGTGGAATTCTTCTATTTCCCAGATGATCTTTTCTGTATTGTTCATTGTTAAATGTATTATATTTTTTGATTTTAAACTTATCTTTCAGTCAATAATGTTCCTTAATCTGTTTCCTGCCCAAAGTCCAGCCAGCTGAAAGAGACCTATCATTCCTATAGCGGCTGCAAATGCTTCCGTGAATCCCAGAATTGGGATCAGATTAAAAAACAGGGTACCAATAATAACTCCTCCGGTGACACTCCCAATCTGAATCCCTATACTTACAAGCCCTGAAGCCTGCCCGGCTTTATCTTTTGAAACCAGAGAAATAGCTGTCCGCATCATGACCGGCATAATTGTACCATGTCCAAATCCGGCAATAAACAATGTCAGAAATGTAAGAAAAGAGGGTTTTTGCTCAAAATAAAAAGTAACCGCACTCATCAGAAAGCCTGTCATCAATAAGCTTAATCCCAGATAGATCATTTTGTATGCTTTCATTTGTACTCTGGAAGTAACCAAAGGAGCTATGAAAAAAGCAAGCCCATAAGGAACAATAGCCAAGCCTGTCTCCATTGAATTTTGATGAAGAAACTGCTGAAGATAATAAGGATAGCAAATGAATAAACCGGCCGTAAAATTGTAAAAGAAAATAATCAGAAGACTTAAAGCAAAAGGTTTCTGCTGCAACAAAGCCGGATCTATAAGAATCGGACGATTATTTTGAAGCTGTTTCGTTTCATATTGTAAAAATGAAATTAATACTACAATTCCTGCAATAAGAATTCCGAAAATCCACCAAGCCCATCCAAATTTCTGTCCGAAAATAAGAGGACAGATGAGCATGAGTAAAGCAAGAATTAACAACAAAGCTCCTATAAAATCAATACCTGTTTGTTCTTTATTATTCTTATTGTCCATGGTAAAATGAATTCCCAGAATACAAATTACCGTAATCGGTACATTAACAAGAAACACCATTTCCCATGAAAATCGTCCCCAATGCATGCTTAAAAGAATTCCTCCAAATAACTGTCCGATCACTGATGCAAGACCAAATACCGAGCTGAAAAGACTGACAGCTTTAGGTTGTTCCTGACTGTTGAAAAGGTCTTTTATGGAAGCCAATACCTGTGGAGCAAGCAATGATGCACCAATACCCTGAAACAATCTGAAAATAATCAGCCACGTAACATCCGGAGAAAAAGCGCAGGCAATAGAGGAAAACAGAAAGGTGTACAATCCTGCTATAAATATCTTTTTGCGACCGTAAATATCACCCAACCGTCCGCCACACACAACAAGTGCAGCATAGGTAAGTCCATAAATGGCTATAACCATCTGAAGCTGATGATCACTGGCATTCAATGCTTTTTTGATAGAAGGCAGAGCCATATTGACAATAAAATAATCCAGTGGTGAAAGAAAAGCACCTGCAATCAGAAAGTTGAGTGCCTGCCACCGTTTCGGATGTACGTTCATATTTTTTTATGCAAAATTACCCGCTTTGTGTTCTGTTAAAATTGTACTTTTGGAGGAAAATACAGTGTGTAATGAAAGGACTGCCTTTAGAAGAGATTGATGTAAGAGAATTAGAACTGAAAGAAGAGATCATTTTTAAAACAAACACTTTTCTCTCATTCGTTTATATTGTCAAAGGAAAAGGAACGCTTACTTATGATGGGCGAAAGATTAATTTTTCGCAGGGTAAGCTCTTTATTATTCCACAAAATGAGGTCTATCGTTTTGAAAGTGAGTCTGCTAAGCTTATTACAATTCAATGCCCGGTGGAGTTTATTGATAAAATCCGTTTGGAAGCGGACCGTATTGAAAGCTGTGAGAATTTACATAAATTGCAATACATCAGCCATAATTATCATGCAAGAGCGGGCTGTGTCTTCAGAGATAAAAATGATGAGAACTTTGCAGAAACCCTTATTCTGCAGATCGCCAATGAATTCAAAAATAAAGCGGAAGATTATTTAATTATCCGCAACTGCATGTCGATCCTTCTGAATCTGATTGCCCGAAATATCATTCGGAGTGAAACTTCAGATCTGCAGGAAAACCGGAAAGCTTTTTCCATTATGAAGATCATTACTTATATTCAACAACATATTAAAGACCGTGAGAAAACCGGAATTCAGACTATTGCCGATCATTTTGGGATTTCCGGGAATTATTTCGGAGAATATTTTAAACAGCAAACCGGAATTTCTTATCAGGATTATCTGCTGGACTATAGATTAAAACTGGTTGAAACCTATTTAAAATACAGCAGTATCCGGCTAAGTGAGATTGCCTACGAACTCCAGTTCAGTGATGAAAGCCATCTTTCCAAGCTTTTCAAGAAATACAGAGGAGTAACTCCCGGAGAATACAGGAAAAGTTTTAAATAAAGATCTTTTTAGGAGAGGGCTTTTTACTAAGTTAAAATTTAATTCTAAAAATATAAAGTTAACTATATAGTTGACTTTATATTTTATATATTTACAGCAAATATATTTCAGATGGATTTTGATTTTATTAAAGAACTAGGATATAAAGCGTTGGATAGCAGATTGAAGAGAATCAGTGACCGGATGTCTCATGATGTGCGGAAATTTTATAAAGAATTCGGAATTGATGTGGAACCTAATTGGTATCTGGTTTTTATGCTGCTGCAACAAAAGGGTGAAATTTCTATTACCGATATTGCGGAACCGTTGGGATATTCCCATCCTTCGGTGGTGGTTATCGTTAAAAAAATGAGCGAAAGCGGTTACCTCATTATTAAAAAAGACAGTGTAGATAAACGGAAACAGATCATTTCATTGTCTCCCAAAGCTATTGAAATGCTTCCTCAGCTGGAGCAGATATGGGACAGTTGTGAAAAAGCAATCCTGAAGGTATTATCAGAAGATCTGTCGATTTTCACGTACCTGGATGATATTGATCAGGAATTAAAAAATGAATCTTTTCATCACAGATTTAAACAGGAATATTTAAAATCAATTCAATCATGAAAGCATTCATTCTCATTACAGCATTTCTTTTTTCCACGAATTTGATTTCGGCAACAGAAACGAAAATCATGATCAGAGCGAAAGCAAGAGATGCCAAATTTATCGGAACTTCATTGGGCGGCGCTCATATTATCATCAGAAATAAGCTTAATCAAAGAATTCTGGCAGAAGGAAATACAGTTGGTAGCACAGGAAATACAGATCTGATTATGAAAACGCCCAAAATCAGAGGAAACTCCATTGCAGATGAACAGACAGGAGGTTTTATGGCTGCCGTGGATATTGATGAGCCTACATTTGTGAATATAGAAGTGATTTCTCCTTTGAACAGCAGGCAGGCACACGCAGTGGTAAGTACAGAGCTATGGCTGATTCCCGGGAAGCATATTCTGGGGGAAGGAATTATTCTTGAGATTCCGGGGTATATTATTGATATTCTGAAACCCAGAACCCATCAGTATATTGCACTGAACAGTATTAAAGATAAACCTTTCCTGTTTCAGGCCAATATTGTGATGATGTGCGGATGTGTTATTGATAAAGGCGGCGTATGGAATTCCGATGAGATTGAAGTGAAAGGAATTCTGAAAAAAGACGGAAAATTTGTAAAAAATGTAGAGATGTCTTTAGTTTCAACCAACCTATTTGAAGGAAATCACACAATCAGTTCTCCTGGAAATTATGAACTTGTTCTGTATGCCTATCATGAAAAAACAGGAAATACGGGCGTAGATAAGGTCAATTATGTAGTTTTCGAATAAACGAAACTCAATATATTGGAATGAAAAGAGACTTTTCAAAAGTCTCTTTTTTTATTGAGAACCAATTATAAAACCTGAAGTTCTTTAAATACTTCTATAATGGCTTCAATAAGTCCTTTATCTATATTTTTTTCCGCAGCAGTATCCGGCAAAAGAGCCCTTAAATCACCGTGATCATCACGCTCAATAACGACTTCAGTTCCATCTACGTCTACATACAGTTTATACCCATAAGAGAATGTAGCCAGCTTTCCATTGAAAAGCAGTTCTTGACCCTTATACATTACCGGTACTTCAAATTCTTCCATTGCGGTGAGTTTCTGTTCAATTAAAATCTGGACAAATGTCGGAAAATTTTAATTCATATTATCATATAAATTGTAATGATAAAGCCAAATCATATAAATTGCTAAAATTATTTATAGGTTAAAATCTGTATATTTATCCATAGTTATGAAAGCATTTCTAAAAACAGAAATGATCCATGGAATTGAAACGAACTTTTATGAAAAATACAATCACCCTTTTCTGGTTCAGACGTGATTTGAGGTTGGAGGATAATGTTGGACTTCATCATGCACTCCAGTCTGATGCTCCGGTAATCCCCATTTTTATATTTGATACCGATATTCTGGGAAAGCTGGAAGATAAAGAAGACCGCAGGGTTGACTATATTCATCAGGCTTTAACGGATATCAATGTTTCATTGAAAGAATACCACTCAAAAGTCAATACTTATTATGGAAAGCCTGTAGAAATATTCAGAAAATTATCTGAAGAATATACTATCGAAGGTGTTTTCTGTAATCGGGATTATGAACCTCAGGCGATTGAGAGAGATAAGGACGTCTATTATTTTTTAAAGGAAAAGAATATTCCTTTTAAAGCTTATAAAGATCAGGTGATTTTTGATAAAGACCAGATCATTAAGAAAGACGGTTCTCCTTATACCGTTTACACCCCTTTTGCCAAGAAATGGCGGGAAGCGTTAACACCTGAACATTATCAATCTGTTGAAGTAGATTTTAAAAACCTTTTTCCACAGGAATATTCTGAGATTCTTACTTTAAAGGAGATCGGTTTCAAAAAAACAGATTTTGATTTTAAAAAACCGGTTCTGGAGGCTTCTATTATAGATCATTATGATCAGTTTCGTGATTATCCAGCGTTGCAACATACTACACAACTCGGCATTGCTTTACGCTTTGGGACTATCAGCATCAGGAAATGTGTAGCTTTTGCATTGAAACATAATGCCGTATGGCTTTCAGAGCTGATCTGGCGAGAATTTTTTATGCAGATTTTATATCATTTCCCACAGGTAGTTCATCAGTCTTTTAAAAAGCAGTATGATAATATCCACTGGCGGAATAATGAAGACGAGTTTAAACATTGGTGTGAAGGAACGACAGGGTATCCCATCGTAGATGCCGGAATGAGAGAATTGAATCAGACGGGTTGTATGCATAACCGGGTAAGAATGATTGTGGCAAGTTTCTTATGTAAACATCTGTTGATCGACTGGCGTTGGGGGGAAGCTTATTTTGCCTTAAAACTGAACGACTACGATCTGTCTGCCAACAATGGAAACTGGCAGTGGGCAGCAGGTTCAGGTTGTGATGCGGCTCCTTATTTCAGGGTCTTTAATCCAACGGCCCAGACAGAAAAATTTGATAAAGACTTATTGTACATCAAAAAATGGCTGCCGGAATGGAATACGCCAGCATATCCTTCTCCCATCGTAGAGCATACCTTTGCCCGCGAAAGAGCTTTATCAGAATACAAGAAAGCGCTAACATAAATATTATAGTATGAAAAATGCCCGGCAACGAAAACGTCACCGGGCATCAACCAATTGATATTTAATATGAAAAGTTACTTGCTAAAGTAACAGGATCATCAGATTGTTTTCAGATACAGCTCCTGTAATTCCTGTGCTGTAAATGCTTTGGAAGGTAAATTCTGTACCAGTTCTCCCTGTTTCATAATGCCAATGTTTGTGGCAACACTTACTGCATTGAAGATGTCGTGAGTCGCCATTAAAACCGTTCTGCCTTCTTTGCCCAGCTGACGTACAATTTCTGTAAACTCTGCTGTAGCAATAGGATCCAGCCCGCTGGTGGGCTCATCCAGGAGAAGTACTTTCGCATCTTTAGCCAATGCAATGGCAATTCCTACTTTCTGGCGCATCCCTTTGGAATATCCTCCCAATGCTTTATGATGTGCGATTTCCTGCAATCCTGTGCGTTTGAGTAATGCGGCCAATTCATCTTTCGGGTAATCAAATCCTGCGATTTTGGAGAAAAAATCAAGGTTTTCTATTCCCGTAAGGTTAGGATATAAAAGGACTGTTTCAGGAATATAAGCCAGATGTTTTTTTATCTTTTGTGGTTCTTCTTTTACCGAAATATCATTGATAAAAGCATCTCCGGAAGTCGCTTTAATGAGTCCCAGAAGAATATTGATGGTTGTACTTTTTCCTGCTCCGTTTTGTCCGAGCAGCGCAAAAATTTCTCCTTTTTTTACTTCCAGATTAAGAGCATGAAGGGCGGTAAAATCGTTGTATTTTTTATGTAGGTTGACTGTTTTTAACATAGTTTTCTGTATTTGTATTGTGAAAGGATGATGAACAAAGCAATGAAGATGAGGTAAGGAAGAAGGATTTTTATCCATTGTATATGTTCGGAGAATGTAAATACCTGTATGGTTTGCTGTGCCCAGTTGATAGATTCCGCATTTTTTCCCGAGAAAATAAGAGGATAGAAGAACAACCTTTTTTTCTCATGAAATTTCTTGAGTGATGCAGCATACTGCAAATGATTCTGCATATCAGATTTTGCCAGATGACTTTCTACAAGCTGAGTATGAAGATTCGGAAGGAGATATCCTAAATAATTTGCTGCCTGATTCCTTTTTTGCATTTTTTCAGTGTACTGTTCTGAAGATTTTGCCGATTCAACATCTCCCATATGCTGCATGGCATAATACCAGGTCCATGTGAAGACATCATTTTCTTCTACTTTAAAATTGCTGTATTGTGGATAGGCTTTGTAAAACTTTTCCATAGTGGGACTTTTGGCCTCATCCCATTTGTTGTGATAGCCCTCTCTCTGTTCCATTACGGCTTTAAGAGATTCATGAACCGGATAGATCTTTTGTATCAGAATATTACAGCTCATCGGGATAATAAAATTGATCCCCACCCATACAGTAAGAAGGATTAATGCATTTTGAGCCGATGATTTACGGAAAGAAACAATCCATCTGCACAGGGCAAACCAGAACAGAATATACAACCAACCACTGACCATAAAAGCAATATAATAAGAGTCTAAAGGTATTTTGATCCAAACCGAAGCGATGATCATTAATGCAAGATAAACAACCGTCACAGCCAAAAGGCGGATGAACATCTTTTGATCCAGAAGCTTTTGCAAATTACCACTCTGTACAGAAAGTAGTTTCCATGTTCCTCTTTCTTCTTCTTCAGAAATTAAATTATAACAGAATGCGACAATCACCAGTGGGAAAAGGAAAACAATGACAAAACTAAAGTCAAAATTTCCAACCGCTGCATTGGCAGGATTATAAAAATCAGCATTGTAGCGTTGTTCCTCCAGATTTCGGATGGTTACTCCCTGAATAGAAGGATTTAAATCACGCATTCCGATATTTAAAGCAGCCAGTTTGGGTGTTTCATTTACCAGATTGAATTTAATATAATAAAGAACCAGCCCCAGATCATCTTTATGAAATTTTGTATTCCTTTCTATACTTTCTTTTTGGAAAGCTCCGCTTTTGGAGATAATATCTTCATTTCTGTCTAAAAACTTTTTCCCTGTATAAATAGCCATCAGTCCGGCTATCAATAAAAACAGCAGTGCAATGATATAGGCTTTGTTACGGTAAAATTGGGTATATAAATAACGATTCATTTAGATTAATTTTAATTTTCTTCCACTTATTTCGATCGCAATAATGCAGATAGCCATCCATAGAACTAATGCAGCAGCAGGTATTGGCTGTTGTTTCAGACTATCCAGAACGGAAGTATACCGGTACTGGAAATCCGGAAACTTTTCCCAGTTGTGTTGGTCGATGACAGCAGGTGGCCCGCCGTTTTCCGGTTTAATATTGCTGATCTGTTCAATTTGCAAATCATTTAAATGTTGAGCCATCTGATAGCGATATTCTTCTGCCTGTTTTTGAAACTGGTTATAAGAGAAGAAATCTGTGCCTGTAGCAATCATGGAGAAGTTTTTGATCGCAATGGCAGGATTAATCAGTCCTGAAAAATCTGTCAGATTTTGCTGTTTACTGTAAATGTTCTGCAGTTCTTTCTGATGTCTGATATAGATATGTGAGCTTATTTTCTCTCCTTCCTTCATGACAAATCCACCATAGTTGAAAGGAAGTTCATTGGTTGTTTTCACTTGATACTTTGTCAGTAAAGAATCTTTAATTTTTTTAAAATGCGGATCATCAGGATTATGACTGTCACCAGATTTTAAAATATCTTTTTCCAGAGTGGTTTCGAAAGCAATCCGGGAAGGTGCAGGATATAAATTCTGTGCTGCAAACTGAATTCCTTTAGGCAAAACAATAATAAAAAGAAGCCAGAAACCAATAAGGCTGATCAACGCTGATGAGGTGCTTTTACTGTTTGCAGAAACTACTACGGTTAACGTACAGATAAAAAAATAATAGATCATATAAGCTGGCAGCAGAAATGATAAACGTAATACAATATCCGCTGTATTGGTAGTCTCACACATAAATGCAGCCATGAAAACAACAGGAATAACCGGAATCAGGAAACATAAAGAAAACAGCCAGAGTCCCAGAATTTTACCCCAGATAATATCTCTTCCGGAAGCTCCCTGCACACTGATGATCTTTAAAGTCGCATTCTCACGTTCCTGAACAATTAATCCAAATCCCAGAAAAAGAATAATCAATGGAACAATACTCTGCAGAATAAATGCACTGCTAAACGCCCCGAATCTGACTAAAGTTCCGGAACTTCCTGCTTCCGAAAGGTTGGCAGTGTTCTGTTTATGTGCTTCCAGGAATATCACATTTCCAAGATAATCATCCAGTCCGTTATCAAAAATATTCAAAGGATGCCCGATTCTGAAAACCAGGTACCCGTAGTGAGCCATACGGTGCGGATGCTTATCAGGTCGGTGTTCCCAGCTTTCCCGGACTTCTTTCCGGTATTCTTTTATTTTAGAAAAAGAGTCTGTGTATTTTGTATATCCTATGCCAATACTCAGCATACAGAACAGGAGTACGGCAATCGTGGTGAGCAGATTTTGTTTTCCTTTAAACAAATCCTGCCAGGTTTTTCTCACCATCAATTGTAAGTTTGAAATAGCCATAGTTTAAAATTTATAAGTAGCAGTTAGTAAATAATTTCTTGGAGTTCCCGGAAACAGCCTTAGGTAATTCTGAGCTCCGATCCAGTAGACTTTGTTGGTGATATTATTCAGATTAAAAGAAAGCTGAACAGATTTTGCCGGAGTATAATACAAAGCAGCATCTATCGTAGTATAGGCGGGAAGCTCAAAACTCCTTGTAAACCACGGAACTTTAGAACTCTGATAAAGCATTCCGGCCCCAATTCCAAAGTCTTTGAGGAATTCAATTGTTGAAAAATTGTAGCGCGTCCAGATATTCACCGAATTCTTAGACGTGTTTTCCTTTCTCTTTCCCACAAGATCAAGGTTGGTATCATCCAGAATTTTAGCATCAATATAACTGTAGCCTCCGTAAATATGCCATTGAGGAAGGATATGTCCGGAAAACTCAGCTTCAAATCCCCGGCTTCGGTCTGCCCCGCGCTGTACAAGCTCATCAGGTTCTGAAGGATTATTGGTATTGATTAAAATATTTCTCTGGTTGATTTCATATACAGCAAGATTCATTGAGATTCTGTCAAAAACTTGAGCTTTGATTCCTAATTCTTTAAGATCAGAAGTTAAAGGTTTAAATCTGGCTGCAGATCCTGTAAGACCGGAGGTATTGGGCATCAACGTTACGGTATTAGATTGAGGTTGATAACCTGTAAGATACGTCCCGTAAACATTGATATGATCCGTTACACTATAAGTAATACCGAATCTGTAAAGAAGTTTGTTGTTGGTAAAAGAGGTTTCATTGGTTTCTTTAAAATTGGTGATATCCTGAAACCACTCCTGACGGATTCCTGATAAGATTTTAAACTTTTTCCAGGTAAAAAGATGCTGAATATAAGCAGCATGCGTAGTGGTAAGAGCAGAAGGTAAAGGTGTAATCACATTAAGGGTATTAAAATCAGTACCCTGATAATTTACAGCATCCGGATTCAGATCAAATGGAGTGACATTAGGTTTAGGAATAATCGTTCCATTATAGTTAACTGTTTGATATTCAGAGGCTTTTGAAGGGTTGTAAGAAGAAGCTACAGAACCGTTCTTCAACAGAAAACCTCTTGCAGCATTCTGTTGTCCGCCTTTGCGTTTTTCCCAGATCTGACTGTCATAGCCTATCAAAGCCTGATGCAGCACAGCACCGGTTTTGAATTTAAAATTAAAATAAGCATTAATGTTATCTGTGGCCCAGTTTTGTTTTCTCTGTACAAACTGCATCATGGCAAGGCTGGAAACCGGTTTGTTATCCATATCAGGCACAAAAGAGTTGGTTGTTCTGTGTTCCTGCAGGTTTTCTCTCCAATATTGTTTCATATAGGAAGCATTAAAACTGATGGATTGGTTAAAATGATGGGCAACCGTTCCCATTATTATGAGTTCTCTGGTTTTAAAAAAATCATCCGGAGCTCCTAAATTCAGACCTCTTGGAGTACTGTATAAATCTGTTTTTCCGGCTACTGCCCCGAAAATCGGCTGTCCTCTGTCAAGGTTTCCATAGAGATCATTGAAAATCATTTCTACATTCACAGATGTTTTTTCATTTGGAACAAAAGTGATAGAAGGTGAAATCAGAATACCACTGTTTTTAACATGATCCCTGAATGAATGAGCATTCTGATACGCTCCGTTAAAACGGTATAATAAAGTTTTACTCTTATTTAAAGGACCTGTAAGATCTGTGGTGACACGATAAGTTTCAAAGCTTCCACCTGACAAACTGATTTCGTGACGGGGATTTGACAATGGTTTTTTAGTAACCATATTGATCGTTCCTCCCGGATCTACACTGGACATGGTAATACTTGCCGGACCTTTAAAAACCTCCACACGTTCAATATTGGAAGTCATTGGCTGTAGAAAATAATATTGCCTTGTCCGCATTCCATTGATGATCTGGCCTTCTTCATTCTGGCTTATCCCACGGATGTTGTATTGGTTATAGTAGCTGGAAGGAGAAACTCCGTTCACGTTTTTCATGACATCTCCAAGCTGAAAAGCCTGACGGTCGGTGATCAGTTCTTTGGTAACGGTGTTGAGTGTTAAGGGCAGATCTTTGTTTTTCATCGCAATCTTGGTGGCGGCAAAAGAGTAGTTGGAAGTGTAATCTTTAGACTTTCTCCCGAAGACCTCAACAGTTTGAACCACTGTAGATAATGAATCTTCAGAACGGGATTGAGCATGCAGAAATGATGCTGCTGTGATGAAACTTATACTAAAAAGTTTCACAGAATTTGGGGAAATACAATGAATTATTCCCGAATAATTAAAATTACTGGTAATCATGAATAGGGATGTACGGACAGTGAATTTGCCCATTAATAAAAAGGATAGCTTTACTGGTGCGAAGACACAGGTATCCACGGAATTACAGTACAGACTAAAAAATCTGTAAACGAAATATTAAGGCAGCATAGATTAAGCTACCACAGAAAATGCGGATGGGGGAGCTCTGGAACTGAAAAAGTCCAGAAGACAACGATATGAAATGGCTTTCGGCTGCGGCATTTCACTATCATTGGTCGTGTCTATGGCAAAATCCAAATTCAAAGGTTCAGGGAGAAGAACATTGCTCATATGCAGATGAAGCGCACACTGACATTCGTCGTCCTGAGAAAAAGTAGGAATTTTCTCTTCTTTTGAACCTTTTTTATAGATCACTTTACTTTTGGCGTGTCTGGCATGATCAAGACATGTCGTTACCCCGCTGACATTCGAAACAAATATCAGAAGTAAAGAAAAAACAAAAAAGACTCTGAGAAATTTTTGCATAATAGAAAAACAAATGTACAATTTAATTTGATAAAAATTGAATGATGAATAAAAAGTAGCGGATATTTTTAGCTTTTACTTGAAATCAACAGATTGAAATTTGTTGTATGGAGCACGATCGTTATTATAGATTTAATCTTAAAAGTTTAAATGAATTTCAGTGATATATTAGCAAATTATTTATATTTTTGATCGATTAACTAATTGATTAAATTTATGTTGATGTTAAAAACTGCCTTTCGAGGCTTAAATTGCGCAATCGGTTGCATTGCTTTTGGGTTTTTATCTGCTCAAAGCATTATTCAGGTTGCAAATCCTTTGAGTTTTGCCAGAAATGAAGTGGTAACCGTTCCCAAAACTTTATTGAAATCATTTTTAAGTAAGCATACTGAAAAAGACCTTAGAATAAAAGATGCAAAAGGAAAGTGGATTCCCATTCAATGGATTGATTATGATGGAGGTGGAAAAGGCGAAGAATTGCTTTTTCAGGTGAGTATTGATGCAGGGAAGACGAATTCTTATACAATTGTAGCGAACGGAAAGGTTCAGATTCCGGAAAGCAGAATTTCCACTTATTCGAGGCTGGTTCCGGAAAGGGTAGATGATTATGCCTGGGAAAACGACAAGATTGCCTTCAGAGTATATGGTCCGAAAGGCCAGCAGGAAGCTTTACAGGGAATCAAAAGCAGCACCCTTTCAAGCGGCGTAGACATCTGGCTGAAAAGAACAGATCTGCCTGTGATCAACAAATGGTACAAAGGCTATCTCACAGATCCGATGTATTATCATAAAGATACAAGAGGTGAGGGCTACGATCCTTATCATGTAGGAAACAGCCGTGGAACGGGTGGAATCGGGATATGGAAAAATGAAAAACTTCAGACTTCCCAAAACTTTATATCCTCCAAAACAATTGCCGAAGGTCCTTTGAGAACTGTTTTTGAACTTACTTACCAGCCATGGAGCGAATATGGAGTGAAAGAAACCAAAAGAATTTCTTTAGATCTGGGTTCCAATTTCTCAAAATTTGAATCCACTTTTGAAACAGAAAAACCTGTTCCGAATTACACCATCGGGATTACCC
Source organism: Chryseobacterium sp. WLY505 (assembly GCF_030846215.1). Taxonomy (NCBI): domain Bacteria; kingdom Pseudomonadati; phylum Bacteroidota; class Flavobacteriia; order Flavobacteriales; family Weeksellaceae; genus Chryseobacterium; species Chryseobacterium sp. WLY505. Next base: position 368,451 of record NZ_JAVCWI010000004.1, read on the forward strand.
TTCACAAAAACGAGGGAAAAACTCAACTGAATGATAAAAGCGGATACTATCTTCACTGGGAAAAAATTGATGATGCATTTGTAGGAGAAGGAATTGTAATAGATCCTAAAATTGTTGAAAAATCACTTGCCTTCACCTCTGAAATTCCAGATGAAAGTAATCTGTATGTTGTGACCAAGCCTTCAAAAGTCTTAACCTATTATGCAGGATTTGTGTGGCAGAAAAGCGGACAGGTTCAGACACAGAGCGATTGGGAGCGATTGCTTGAGAAACAGTCGGAAATTATTGCGAAACCTTTGGTGGTGAAAGTTATTAGATGACAGAGTTTGAGGGTTTGAGAGTTATAGGGTGGGAGTGTTTGAGGGTGAAATGCTCAGTTTAATTTTAAATAATAAAAAATGAATCTAAAAATATACACATTGGCATTAGGGATATTGGCGGTTAACTGTACTGCTCAGATTAAAGATACATTAGCGGAAAAAATGCTGATCTATCAGCTTCCCAATGGCGGTTGGGGAAAACAGCTTCAGGATAAATCGGTGGTTAATTATAATCTGCCGATTGATAAAGCTCTTTTAAAAAAGATAAAATCAACAGGGGATGATCATGCTACGATTGATAATAATGCGACTTCAAGGGAGATTAATGCGTTGATTAAAGCCTATTCAACAACCAAAAATCCGGATTATTTACAAGCAGCGGAAAAAGGAATAAGTTATCTCCTTCTTATGCAGTATGATAACGGAGGTTTTCCTCAGTATTACCCTAACTCAGGGCTCTACAGAAAGCAGGTGACCTATAACGATAATGCGATGATCAACGCTTTGACGGTTCTTTATAACGCAGCGGAAGGAAAGGATAATTTTGATGTGGTTTATGTGTCATTAAAAGAAAAATCAAAAATTGCCGTACAAAAAGGAATTGGGTGTATTTTAAAAACGCAGGTTCTGCAGAAAGGAATTCCTTCCATTTGGGCAGATCAGTATCATGAGATTACACTGCAGCCGGATAAGGCAAGGGCTTTCGAACCCATTTCATTAGCCACCGGGGAATCGGTAGGAATTATAAGGTTTTTAATGATGCAGCCTGTGACTCCTGAGATTGAAAAATCAATCAAGGCTGCCATACAATGGTTCAGACAGAATAAAATAGAAGGGTACAGCTACAATGTTACCAAACAGAATGGAAAAGCAGTAAGAGTATTGGCTGAAGATAAAAACTCCGTGATCTGGGCAAGGTTCTATGATATTCATACCAATAAACCTTTGTTTGGAGACCGTGATGGAAGTGTAAAATACAATTATAATGAAGTTTCGGAGGAAAGAAGAAACGGATATAGCTGGTTTGGTGATTTTGCAGAAAAGCTTTTAGCCAAGGAATATCCGAAATGGCTTGAGAAAAATAAATTAAGTGAATAATTGATCTTTAACAGGAGCGGGTTTCGGCCCGCTTTTTTTGTAAAATAAAAAAGAGCATCTCATTTCTGAGACGCCCTCTTCCTTTTATGACTACTAATACTGAAGTCTTGTGTTAAAACTGATCACAAACATTGCCTCCTAAAGTAGCTCCCGCATTAGCCGTTACATCTGCTTTTACATCTGCTACGTTAAGTTTTGTGATACTGTATGGCGGAGTGAATGCTGTTCCGCTTCCTGCTGTATTTCCGGTAACATTGATAAAACTGCTTCCGGATTGGGTTACCGCTGTAAATCCACTCATCAGGTTGATAGGCTCTTTTACATTTTCAAAAACATTTCTTTCTACCAGAATATTGGCCTGAACCCCTGCCGCAATACATTTATTGCTTACAGAACTGTTGAAATAGCTGTTCAGGATATGGATTTTACCGAATCGAACTCTCGGCATGCGCTCTCTGCATCCAGGCGCCCACCAGCAGCGAACAAAAGTGACATTCAGCTTTCCGGCATCAGCTGTTGCTCCGTCACTGGATCCGATGAGGTTGGAGAATCTGTGATCATCCGTTCCTCCTGAGCCTCCAGGCTTTGGAGCTTTCAGATAATGGAATTTGGTATAAGAAACAGTAATATAATCGGATTTATTCTTGATATCAAAATTTCCGTCAACACCATCTCTGAATTCGCAGTGATCGATCCATACATTTCGGCAGTCGTCCAGAATAGCATTGTCCCAACCATCGGTGTCATAAGCTCCGGGACCTTCAAAAATCAGATTCCGGATAATGATATTGTTACATCTTTTAATATTGATAATACCTGATCCGTCTTTAGTCTGATCTGTAGAAACCAGCTTCGCTCCGGTTGTTCCGTAGATTGTTTTTCCTGTTTGGTCCTGAAGTGATAAACGGGTAGTGATGGTAATGGTTCCGGTTACTTTGATCACTTTTACCGCTGTATTTTCAATAGCTGCTTTTAACTGAGCATAGGTAGAGACTGTTGTTTCTGCTGCCGTTCCGCCACCGGTAGTTCCACCGTTTTGAGATGCCCATCCCGGAGCTACACAATTAGCCAGAGGAACAATCTTTTGGGCAAGAGAGTTTTTACTATTGAGTTCGCTTTGTGACAGGTCATTGTTGATTTCTTCCTGACCACATCCGGTTAAGGCAAAAGCAGAGCTTAGAGCGGCTGTTAATAAGGCCGCTTTGAACGTTGTTTTCATAGTTTATATTTTGTGATTTTGTTCTTGGTGTAAAATTATAGTATTAATATTAAAGTATTTTATATTTTACTATATTAATATTTATATAATTATAATGTTGAATATTATATTTGATCAATCGGTTGCATTTTATTTTTTATTTAAAAATGTATTTGTTGTTTTAGATTGCTCACTAAAAATGACAGTATTTTATATTTTTAATACTTGTTTTCTTTGTTGGATTATCGCAATGACACAAGAATATTTTGAATATGAGTCTTTTCAAATAACCCGTATTCATTTTTCCCACAGATTTTCCTTTAGATTTACAAAAGGATTTAGTTATAAATTAGATAATAATTATATTCTGAAGAACCAGAGAAAATAAAGTGAACTAAACAG